>NZ_LJHO01000002.1:0-797841 GCF_001295765.1 Novosphingobium sp. AAP1
ATGTCGTTCGGAACATTCCCTCCCCCAGCCCCTCCCGCAAGCGGGAGGGGAGATCAGGTGTGATCAGTCACCCCACTTCTTCTTGAGATCGTATAGCGCGATAGCCGCCTTGGCCGCTTCGCCACCTTTGTCCTTCTGCGCCGGATCGGCGCGCACCAGGGCCTGCGCTTCGTTCTCGACCGTCAGGATGCCATTGCCGATCGGCAGGCCGTCCATGGTCAGCGCCATGATACCGCGCGCGCTTTCACCCGCCACGATTTCAAAGTGATAGGTCTCGCCGCGGATCACGACGCCGATGGCGATATAGCCATCATAGCTGCCGTCCTGGTCGGCCAGCGCAATGGCTGCGGGGATTTCCAGCGCACCGGGAACGGTGACGACATCGGCCTTGTGGCCGGCGGCCTTGAGCGCGGCGCGGGCGCCGGCGATGAGCTGGTCGTTGAGATGCGCGTAGAACCGGGCTTCAACGATGAGGAACTTGGCCAAGAAACTTACTCCGCTGGAATCGGACGCTCGCCCACGATGTTGAGGCCATAGCCTTCGATCGCGATCGGCGTGTGGTGGGAATTGGACAGCAAGACCAGGTCGTGGATGCCAAGATCGGCCAGGATCTGGGCGCCGATACCATAGGCGCGCAGGTCCATGTCCTGGCCCGGCGTAGCGCCGCGCACGGGATCGCTGTCTGCGGTCGGGAACAGCAGCACGATCACGCCGGCCCCAGCGCGGCCGATTTCGGTCATTGCGCGCTGCAGGGTGCGCTTGCGCGCGCCGGCCCGGCCCAGCAGATCGTCAAAGGCCGAAAAGGCATGGACGCGCGCCAGCGTGGGCGTGCCGGGAATGACCTGGCCTTTCTGCAGGACCAGGCTTTCGGTGCCATCCACCTTGTTGCGATAGGTCAGCACGCGCCAGTCGCCGCCATAGTCAGACGTGAACGGCACTTCGGCCACCTTCTGCACCAGATGGTCATGCCGGCGGCGATATTCGATCAGATCGCGGATCGTGCCGATCTTGAGGCCGTGGCGCCGGGCAAATGGAACGAGATCGTCCATTCTGGCCATGGTGCCATCGTCCTTCATGATCTCGCAGATCACACCCGAGGGGTTGAGGCCGGCCAGCCGCGAGATATCGACCGCCGCTTCGGTATGGCCGGTGCGCACCAGCACGCCTCCATCGCGTGCGATCAGCGGAAAGACATGGCCGGGCGTGACGATGTCATGGCGGCCCTTGGCCGGATCGATCGCCACGGTAACGGTGCGGGCGCGATCATGCGCGGAAATGCCCGTGGTCACGCCTTCGCGCGCCTCGATCGAAACGGTGAACGCGGTTTCGTGGCGCGTGCCGTTGTTGCGGCTCATCAGTTCGAGGCCAAGTTCCTCGACGCGCGCGCGGGTCAGCGTCAGGCAGATCAGCCCGCGCCCGTGGGTGGCCATGAAGTTGATTGCGTCGGGCGTGGCCATCTGGCCGGGGATGACCAGATCGCCTTCGTTTTCACGGTCTTCATCATCCACCAGAATGAACATGCGCCCGTTGCGCGCTTCCTCGATAATCTCTTCGATCGGCACGATGGCGGGGCTGTCGTCGCCCTCGGTCAACACCCGCTCCAGCTTGGCCAGCGTGTCGGCAGTGGGATTCCAACTGGACGAGGTGCATTCGCGCAGGGTGTTGGCGTGCAGGCCGGCGGCGCGGGCAAGCCCTGCGCGCGACATGCCGCCTTCGGTCACCAGCTTGCGGACGCGTTCGATGAGTTCGTTTGACATGCACCTGCATTGTCACATCGAAATGTGATATGCAAGAGGGTGTATCACATTGCTGTGTGAGTATTGGTCAGCCTTGCGGCACGACCAGAACCGTGATGGTGCTGGTGGCGTTGCCAACGATCTGGACGACATGGTCGCCCGGTTGCAGCGCGAAATCGATGATCTTGCGAATGCCGCTGCAATCCGGCCCATGCCCGTGCGCGGTGGTGGGCAGTGCAGCCCCGGCCGAGACCAGATCGACCCAGGCGGCGGAACTGAGTGCAACGCGATAGGTGCCCGCAGTGGTGACGTGCAGGGCAACCATTCCGCCGAAGGTGCCCGGAGCCGCAGGCTTTTGCGGCGGCAAGGCATAGTGCACTTCCGCCATGGGGTGCAGCGTCAGCGCTTCCGCTTCCCCCGGCGCAATCTTGGTCATGGCGAGGCCAGGGCGATCGGTGGCGCTTTCCAGCGTCGTGGCATTGCTCCATGCGGCAAAGGCCGGGGGCAGGGCGGCTGGTGTGGCGGGGCAGGCAGGCGCGCTGCTTGGCGCCATGGGCTGCTGCGCGAACGCGCTGCCTGCCGATGAGGCGGCGAGGACGGCCAGCGCCGAAGCGGCCAGGCGGCGGAACGGAAGGCTGGACGCGCGCATAAAGATCCTCGCTTATGATGATGTTTCTGCATGCATAGCATGCGGCAGACGGAGATGGCCATGGTGCCGCTTGCGGTCTTCGCGCGTTGTGGCCGCGCGGGCATATGGACAGTGCTTGGCGTGCGGCCCAAAGAGCGCCCACGGCATGGCGCGTGATGGAGGCAGGTGATGGAGTTCGATTTTTCCCAGGTCGCGGCGGGCGATCGCTACAAGCTCATGAGCGCCTCGATCACGCCGCGCCCGATCGCCTGGATTACCAGCCGCTCTGCCGCCGGAGTGACCAATGCCGCGCCGTTCAGCTTTTTCAACATGGTCGCCGCCGATCCGCCGCTCCTGACGATCGGGTTCCTGCGCCAGGCCGATGGCCGCCACAAGGATACACCTGCCAATATCCTGGAAACGAAGGAATTCGTTGTAAACCTGGTGTCAGAACATGACGCAGAAGCGATGAACTTTACCTGCATCGATGCCCCGCCCGAATTCGATGAGGCCGCCCACGCCGCCCTGTCGCTGGCGCCGTCGAGCGTGGTTGCGCCCGATCGCATCGCCACGGCCCCGGTGTCGATGGAATGCCGGCTCTATCAGGCGATCGAGGCGGGACAGAGCACGATCGTGCTGGGCGAAGTGGTGCGTTTCCATATCCAGGACCACTTCATCGACGCCGATCGTCTCTACGTCGATACCATGGCCATGGGGCTGATCGCGCGCATGCACGGGGCGTGGTACAGCCGCAGCGATACCTCGTTCCAGCTGACGCGGCCGCGCTATGCCGATTGGCTGGCAGAAAAGAATGACGATTGATTGACGGGATTCGTGTGAAACTGTTGCAATGCGATGACCATTTCGCCGCATTGCAATATGCAACCAAGATCGTTGCATATGTTTCTTTTGTATTCAAAAATATCACAATAAATCAACGGTATATACCGAATAGCTGTAGCAAATCTGGCATATTTGCGCCTTATCCGGCCACGGTTTCAAGGAGGCAATATGACCGAACAAAAATACCGCCTGGCGGCCCACGCCAGCGCCACCGTGCTTGCCCTGGCAAGCTTGGGCCTGGCCGCGCCGGCGCTGGCCCAGTCCACCGGCAGCATGGACTTCGGCAACCAGATCGTGGTGACCGGCACGGCCCAGAAGGGCATCGTCGGCGTCGCCAATCCCGATACCAGCAAGGCCTCGGCCATTCTCAGCCAGGCCTGGATCGAACGGCAGACGCCCGGCCAGTCGATCAACGACATGATCAATTACCTGCCCGGCGTCAGCTTCCAGAACAACGATCCCTATGGCGGCAGCGGCGGCACGCTGATGATCCGCGGCTTTGATGCCACGCGCATTTCCGAAACCATCGATGGCGTGACGCTGAACGATGATGGCAACTATGCGCTCTATTCGGGTGAGCTGCTCGATTCCGAAGTGATCGATCAGGTCGCGGTCAATTTCGGCACGACCGACGTCGATAGCCCGACCTCGTCGGCCTCAGGCTCGACCATCAACATCCGTTCGCACAAGCCGACCGAGGATTTCCACCTCAAGGCATCGGGCGCGATGGGCACCGACAATTACTATCGCGTGATGGGCATGGTCGATAGCGGCGCGATCGGGCCGGCTGGCACGCGCCTCTATGGCGAATACAGCCACTCGCACAACGATTCGCCGTTCAACAACTATGGCAAGGTGCGGCGCGAGCAGGCCAACGGCGGGATCTATCAGCCGCTTGGCGCCAATGGCGATTTCCTGTCGCTGACCGGCACGTATGTGGGCACCGAAAACAACTTCTCGGGCTCGGTCCCGCTGTCGAACGTGCCGCTGACGGCCGACACCGGCGTTGGTTTCACCTATTTCCCGACCAGCTTCAAGAACGGCTATTACCACTATGCGCCGTGCACCACGGCGGCGGCCAATGCCGGCACGGCCGACAATGCCAACACCTGCGGTTCGGCCTATGACTATCGCGTCAACCCGGCGCAGTTGCTCAACCTGCGCGGCAGCGCGCGCCTGACGCTGGCGCCGGGCCTGGTGTGGACGATCGACCCCAGCTATCAGTGGACCAAGGCCAATGGCGGCGGCACTGTGGTCGCTTCCGAAGGCACGTCGGCCGGGATGACCGGCTATGTCAACGGCAGCTATTACCTGGGTGAGGATCTCAACGGCGACGGCGATACGCTGGACAAGGTGCGCCTGCTGGCGCCCAGCCAGACGACCACCCACCGCATCGCGCTGACCACCTCAATGCGCTATGACATCGACAGCCGCCAGGCCGTGCGCATTGCCTATGCCTTTGCCCGCTCGGTCATTTCGCAGACCGGCGAACTCGGCATGCTCAACAGCGATGGCTCGCCCGTGCTGATCTCGCCGGTCAACGATCCGCTCACCGATGGCGCGGGCAACGTGGTGGAAAAGCGCGACACGCGCTCGATCGCGTTGCTCAACCAGGTTTCGGCCGAATATCGCGGCAGCTTCATGGGCAACCGCCTGAAAGTGAATGCTGGCCTGCGCGCGCCGTTCATGCACCGCGACCTGACCAACGACTGCTTCACCCGCAGCAGCAGCGGCGGCGTAAGCTGCGTGTTCGGCGCATCGGCGGCAACCTATGCCGCAGCCAACCCCAGCGCGGTTTCGCCGCAACGCCGCACCTATAACTACAATGCCGTGCTGCCCAGCCTGGGCGTGACCTATGACCTGCCCAGCGCCGGCCAGATCTTCTTCAATTACTCCAAGGGCATGTCCGTCCCGCAGACGACCTCGCTCTATCAGTCGTTCTACTTTGCCAATGGCAGCAATGCCGGCCTGGTGGACCCGGAAAAGACCGACAACTTCGACCTGGGCTTCCGCCGCACCAGCGGCCCGCTCCAGGCACAGGCAGACCTGTGGTACACCCACTTCACCAACCGCCTGGGCACGGCCTATCAGCCTGACGCCAACACCGCGATCTACACCAACCTGGGCACCGTCGATCGCTATGGTATCGATGCCAACGTGTCGTACCGCTTCACCTCGCACGTGAGCGGCTATGTCTTTGGCTCGTGGCTGCATTCGCGGATCAAGGACAATGTCGATTCGCCCACCGGCGAACTGGCCACCGCTGGCAAGTTCGAATCCGCCGTGCCGATCACCACGGTTGGCGCGCGCCTGGCGGGCAATTTCCAGCCCTTCACCCTGGGCGTTCAGGTCAAGCGCACCGGTCCGCGCTATGTCAACGATCAGAACACGCCCTATTACCTCGCGGGTACGACCACGGTGGCCTATGGCGCCAAGACGCCGTCCTACACCCTTGTCGATCTCGATGTGCGCGTGGCGCTGGGCGCGGTCGGTCTCAACGACCGGTCCTATCTCCAGCTCAACGTGACCAACCTATTCAACCAGTATTACGCGGGCGGGTTCTCGGGCACGTTCAACAACCAGGTGAGCTATACCGGTAGCTATACCAATGTGCAGATCGGTGCCCCGCGCGCCGCGATTGCCACGCTGGTTCTGGCTTACTGATCAGCCACGCGGCTGAAAAGGGAAGGGGTGGCGCGCCGGGGAGGGCACGCCACCCCTTTTTCCTTGCGTCTTTTCCGGCGCTTGGTCGTATCATGGGGTATGACCGAGAAAGCCTGCACCATTCACCGCCTGCATCCCGCCCATCGGGATGACATCGGCGATCTTGTCACCCGCCGCCCTCTGCCGGGGCCCGCGCTCGATCATCTCGGCGCGTTCCTGTTCCTCAACCACCATGGGCCGCAGGTCTATCCTTCGCCCAACCGGGGCCTGCCATTCGGGCCGCATCCGCATCGCGGCTTCGAAACGATCACCTTCATCCTCACCGGCGAGTTGACCCACCGCGACACCGGCGGCCACGAAAGCACGATCCACGCCGGCGGGGTGCAGTGGATGACGGCCGGCAGCGGCCTGATCCATGCCGAAATCTCGTCAGACGATTTCAAGCGCCGGGGCGGGGCGGTGGAAATCCTACAGTTGTGGGTCAATCTGCCGGCCCGCCTCAAGATGACCGCGCCGCGCTATACCGGGGTGCAGGCCGATGGCGTGCCGGCGTTGACCGAAGACGCCGGGCGCGTGCGCGTGCATCTGGTTTCGGGCACACGCGGTGGAGCCACAGGGCCAGTCGCATCGTTGACCGGCGTGTTCATGAGCTTTGCCGCGCTCGATGCTGGCGGCACGCTGGTGGCCGAGGGGCTGCAGGGGCGCGACGTGTTCCTCTATGTCGTGCGCGGCAGCGTGGCCGTGGCCGGTACGGTGGCGCCAGCCTTCAACCTGGTGGAATTGACGCCGGGCGACCGCCTCGAACTGGTGGCGCAGGAGGACAGTGTGATCCTGCTGGGTCATGCCGATCCGATCGACGAGCCGATCGTGTCGCACGGGCCCTTCGTGATGAACAGCGTGGCCGAAATCCACCAGGCCTATGCCGATTTGCAGGCTGGCAAGTTCGGCACGATGGGCTGAAACGCTCGGCTAGGTACGGGGCTTCGACAAGCTCAGCCCGAACGGCTCACTATCCTTCTTCGGAGCAGGGGAAATCCGCAAATTCCCCGTTCGCCCTGAGCCTGTCGAAGGGCTCTGCGCTACGCCGTGCCGTCAGTGCCTTTACGCTGACACATGGCCATCCTTGATCGAGGCCAAAGCCGCCCCTGGCAGTTCATGCCATTCTCCATGTCATTGGCGAAACATGGAGAATGGCAATGGCCGAAACGATGAAAGCCGCCGTGGTGCATGCCTTTGGGCAACCGCTGACGATCGAGCGCGTGCCCATCCCGCAGCCCGGCCCTGGCCAGGTGCTGGTGCGGATTGCGACCTGCGGGGTGTGCCACACCGATTTGCACGCCGCCTGTGGCGATTGGCCGGTCAAGCCCCAGCCTCCGTTCATTCCCGGGCACGAGGGCGTGGGCCACGTCGTGGCCGTGGGGCCGGGCGTGGTGGGTGTGAAGGAAGGCGATTGCGTGGGCGTGCCCTGGCTGCATTCGGCCTGCGGCCATTGCCCGCATTGCCTGGGTGGCTGGGAAACGCTGTGCCACGAGCAGCAGAACACCGGCTATTCGGTCAACGGCGGCTTTGCCGAATATGCCCTGGCCGATGCCGCCTATGTCGGCCACATTCCTGCCGGGCTCGATCTCGTCGAGGTCGCCCCGATCCTGTGCGCCGGGGTCACGGTCTACAAGGGCCTCAAGATGACCGATACCAAGCCGGGTGACTGGGTGGCCATTTCGGGCATCGGCGGGCTGGGCCACATGGCGGTGCAATATGCCAAGGCCATGGGCCGCAAGGTGATCGCGGTGGATGTGGACGAGGCGAAGCTCGATCTTGCCCGCCGGCTGGGCGCAGAGCTTACCGTCAACGCCGTGCAGGACGATGCCGCTGCGTTCGTTCAGGCGCATTGTGGCGGCGCGCAAGGCGTGCTGGTTACGGCCGTATCGCGCAAGGCGTTCGAACAGGCCCTGGGCATGGCCGCGCGCGGCGGCACCGTGGTGTTGACGGGCTTGCCACCGGGCGATTTTCCGCTGTCGATCTTCAATACCGTGCTGGGCGGCATCACCGTGCGCGGCTCGATCGTGGGCACGCGGCTCGACCTGATCGAGGCGCTGGACTTTGCCGCCGCAGGCAAGGTGCGCGCGACGGTGGAAACGGTGAAGCTGGAGGATATCAACGCCACATTCGAACGGATGACCGCCGGCACCATCGAAGGGCGCGTGGTGCTCGATCTGCGATAAGGGGGATGACGCTGGTGCGTCTGCTGCCAAGTAACGGTGGTGGACGCACTAGGGCTCGAACCTAGGACCCGCTGATTAAGAGTCAGCTGCTCTACCAACTGAGCTATGCGTCCGTGCCGGTTGTGGCAGGCCGGTGGGTGGCACCGGAAGAAGGGATGGTGGACGCACTAGGGCTCGAACCTAGGACCCGCTGATTAAGAGTCAGCTGCTCTACCAACTGAGCTATGCGTCCACACCTGCTGTTCGGGCAGGCCGGTGTTGGTGCACCGGAAGTAGGATGGTGGACGCACTAGGGCTCGAACCTAGGACCCGCTGATTAAGAGTCAGCTGCTCTACCAACTGAGCTATGCGTCCGGGCTCCCGAGCGACCGTCGCCGCCCGGGAGCGGCCCCAATAGCGATTTCTCCGCCCCTGCCAAGCCCCAATTTCAACTTTTTTAGGAAAGACCTGTGGAACTCCGCCGGCTCCACCGATCGACCGCCATGATCGTGCCGATGCAGATCATGTTGGTCATCATCGACGAGCCGCCGTGGCTCAGGAACGGCAAGGGAATGCCCACTACGGGCGCCAGGCCCATGACCATCATCATGTTGATGCAGGCATAGAAAAAGATCGTCGCGGTCATCCCCGCGGCCAGCAGGCGGGAAAACCGGTCAGGCGCGTTCATCGCCACTTTCAGGCCCCAGCGCATGATGAGACCGAACACCAGCAGCACGAACAGGCCGCCCAGCATGCCCCATTCTTCGGCCATGGTGGCAAAGACGAAGTCGGTGTGGGCTTCGGGCAAGTAATCGAGATGGCTTTGCGAGCCATTGCCGAAACCCTTGCCGAAAAATCCGCCCGAACCGATCGCGATCTTGGACTGCGTGATGTGATAGCCCGACCCCAGCGGATCGCTTTCCGGGTCCATGAACACCAGCACGCGCTTGCGCTGGTAATCGTGCAGGGCAAAGAAGAACGCCAGCGGCGCGATGACCGCCCCCGCGCCACCTGCACCCAGGAACCAGCGCAGCGGCAGGCCGGCCAGGAACATCACCACCACCCCGCCAAAGCAGATGGCAAGCGCGGTACCCAGATCAGGCTGGAGCATGACGAAAGCGGCGGGGAAGCCAAGCAGGCCCATGGCCGGCGCTACGGCGCGCCAGCTGCGCGTTTCGCCCGTCGGCAGCACGCTGTAGAACCAGGCGAGCACCAGCACGATGCCCGGCTTCATCAGTTCCGAGGGTTGCAGCGTCATGAACCCGAGGTTGAGCCAGCGCTGGCTCCCCCCGCCGATGCCGCCGATCAGTTCCACCAGCACCAGCAGCACGCAAAGCAGGCCATAGAGGGGCAGGGCGGCCCGCCGGAACCAATCCTGCGGCACGCGCGCCAGCACCATGGCCATGGTCAGGAACACGAAGAAGCGGGCGACGTGCATCAGCGCCCAGGGCTGGAAATGCCCGCCGGCCGCCGAATAGAGCACGGCCCCGCCAAAGCACACCAGCATCAGCAGCGGCAGCAGCACGCCCCAGGGCTGGCGGGAAAGACCGGTGGGAACATAGGCGCGGCGCATGGCGATCACTGCCCCCCGGTGGGCGCGGCACCGCCCGCCTGGGTGCCGCCAGAGGCCGGGCTCGGCGTCGGCTGCGGCTGCGGCGCATCGGGTTCGGGCGCCGGGGGCGCAGCGTCGGTTTGCGGCGCGGCCGGCGGCGGGGGCGGCTTGTTTTCGTCTTCCACCACCTGGCTTGCTTGCGCCTCGTCGGGCGCACGCGGGGCACTGGCGCCATATTGCGCGGCAAAGGTATTGTACCGGGCGGCCATGCGCTGCTGCACGTTGCCGCCCCAGCCCTTTTCCAGTTCCTCCAGCGCGGCCATCGCCTTGGCCGGATCGAACAGATAGGTCATCACGTCGCGCGCGATCGGATAGGCGCTGGGCGAGCCGCCGCCATGCTCGATCGCCACGGCGCAGGCATAGCGCGGCTTGTCGAACGGCGCGAAGCAGATGAAGTGGCCATGGTCGCGCCGCTTCCATTCCACGTTCTTGCCATTGCCGTGTTGCAGGCCGACGACCTGCGCCGTGCCGGTCTTGCCGGCCATCAACACGCCATCGATGGGGATGCGCGCCTTGCCCGCCGTGCCGCGCCCGTTGACCACTTCGTTCATTGCCGCATGGATCAGATCGAGGTGATCCTGGGCAAAACCCATCGAGGGTGGGGACGGGGCATGCTTGTCGAGCATCAGGCGCGGGGTAAGTTGCAGGCCCGAGGCGATGCGCGACACCATCGTTGCCTGCTGCAGCGGGTTCACCAGCATATAGCCTTGGCCGATAGTGGCATTCACAGTGTCATAGATCGCCCATTCCTTATGGTACTTGCGCAGCTTCCACGCGGGATCGGGCACCGTGCCATAGGATTGGCCGGGATAGGGCATGGGGAATTCCTGGCCCAGGCCCAGCCGCCGCGCCATGGCGGCGATCTTGTCCATGCCGATCTGCTGGGCGAAGTGATAGAAATAGACGTCGCATGACTGGTAGATGCCCTTGAGCATGTCGGTCTGGCCGTGGCCGTGATGGTTCCAGCAGTGGAACACGCGGTTGCCCACGCGCAGGCCCCCGGCGCAGTTGACCGAGGCCTTGGGATCGAGCCCGGCTTCCAGAAACGACAGCGCCACCAGCGGCTTGACCGTGGAGCCGGGGGGATAGAGCCCGCGCAGCACCTTGTTGCGCAAGGGCACGTGGTCGTCTTCCGACAGCATTTTCCATTCGATGCGGCCAATGCCGTCGGAAAAACTGTTGGGATCGTAGCACGGCATCGACACCATCGCGAGGACGTCACCGGTGGCGCAGTCCATTACCACGACCGAGCCGGATTCCAGGCCAATGCGCCGCGCCGCATAGTCCTGCAGCCCGCCCAGGATGGTGAGCTGGATCGGCTGGCCGGGCACGTCTTCGCGCGTGCCCAGGTCGCGCACCACGCGGCCAGTTGCCGTGGCCTCTACCCGGCGCGCGCCAGGCACCCCGCGCAGGCGGGTTTCGAAATGCTTTTCAAGACCATCCTTGCCGATCTTGAAACCCGGTGTGATGAGCAGCGGATTGTGTTCGCGCTCGTAATCCTCGGCAGAGGCGGGACCGACATAGCCGACCAGATGCCCCACCGAAGGCCCGGTGGGATAATAGCGCGAATAGCCGCGCTGCGGGATCACGCCGGGCATCTCGGGCAGGCGCACGCTGACGGCGGCAAACTTGTCCCAGTCCAGCTTGGCGGCCACTTCCACCGGCTGGAATCCGCGCACCTTGTCGAGCTTGTCCTTGATGTCGCTGACCTTGTCCGCCGTCAGCCCGAGCAGGCCCGACAGCTTGGACAGGGTATCGTCGGGATTGACCAGGCGATCGGGGATCACGTCGACGCGGAAATCGGCACGGTTGGAGGCCAGCGCGGCGCCATTGCGATCGAGCACCCAGCCGCGCCGCGGCGGGATCAGCGACAGGTTGACGCGGTTGCTTTCCGACGCCGCCTTGTACTTGTCGTTCTCGAAGATCGCGAGATAGGCCAGGCGCGTGGCCAGCAGCACGCCGACGCTGGCCTGGGCCATGCCCAGCACGAACGTGCGGCGTTCAAAGCGGTTGGTCAGGATTGCCGAAGTCAACGGCAGCTTCTGCTTCACGTCACAGCCTTTTGAGCGGGAGCAGGCGAATGCGATCGAGCAGCGCGACAATGCGCGTGACCACGGGATGAAGCAGCACGGTCAGCAGCACCTGCGGACCGACCGTGACGGGCAGGGGATAGCTGGTGACCAGACCGGCAAAGGCCGCCGTGAGCACGACATAGGCGCTCAGCAGCGTGGCAGCGGTCAACCAATCCTGGATAAAGCCGCGCCACAGGAACTTTTCATCGATCACGTCCATCGCCAGCATGGTGAGGGACCACAGCACGATGCCGCTGCCAAAGGGCTGCCCGCTGTAAAGATCATCGAACAGGCCCAGCGGCAGCCCGGCCCAGATCGGCAGCAGCGTGGGCCGCAGCAGACGCCAGCCCAGCAGCGTCATGAAGCCGAGCGGTGGCAGCACCGGCGCCGAGGCGACCACCGGCGAGAAGGTCACCATCGATGCCAGCATGATCGACAGCCACGGCAAGCCCTTGGCCAGAAATGGCAATGGCCCGCGATTGAGGCGTCGCCGCACAAGGTCTTCGGGCCGTGCGGGCAGAAAGGGGAGCGGCATCGTGGCGGGCCTTACGGGGTGTTGTCGTCGGCCGGCGGCGGGGGCGCGGCCTTTTGCGCGGCCACCAGCGCGGTCTGGGCATTGGCCTGCCAGGCCGGCAACACTATCACGAAATCAGCGTCGGCCGGATCGCTGGCGAGATGTCCGGTGGCGCCATCGCGGTGCGGCTGGGTGGCCACGGCCACCGGGATGCCCGGGGGATAGAGCCCGCCCGAACCAGAGGTGACAAAGACATCCCCGGTGCGTAGCGTGGCGACGCCGGTGTTGATCAGGCGGATTTCGATCTTGCCGTTGGCGCCGCCCTGGACGAACGCGGTCAACCCATCGGACGCACGGCGCACCGGCACCACGTTATCAGGATCGGTCACCAGCAGCACGCGCGCGGTATCCGGCCCGGTTTCCACCACGCGGCCGATCAGGCCACCGGCCGCGCGCACCGGCTGGCCCGTCTGCACGCCCTGGTGGGTGCCGACGGACAGCACGGCAAAGCGTCGGGTGGAGGTGGCGGTAGAGCCGATCAGGCGCGCGCCGGTCACCGGCTTGAACGCGGGGTCGACAATCCCGAGCAGCGCCTTGAGCCGGGCATTTTCCTGTTGCAGCGCATGCATCGTCACTGCATCGGCCCGCGCAGCCTGCACTTCGCGGGTGAGCGCGGCGTTCTGGCGGCCGGCGTTGAAATAGGCGCCGATCGCCGCGAACACACCCTGGCTGGCGCTGCGCGTTTCCGCGCCCGCCTGGCCCAGAGGGCGCGCCACTTCGCTCGCGGTGGTGCGGGCAAAGGCAAAGGCTTCCGGGTTGAACATCGAGACGCCAAGCACGACGAGACCCGCCACGACGCCGACAACGGCGATCACGTAGCCAGTAAAGATCCCGTATTGCGCCCTGCGCGAAAAGCCCGGGCGCCGGTCAGGCGACCGCGCCATGATATTCTACCCCTGATACTCTACACTATGCCAAAGCCAGAGACGCGATGAAGGCCGGCTGAACCGTCCTGGCACCGCGTGCGTCCCTGGCTCCAAATCCGGCATTCCTCAGGCGGTCATCAGCACGCCGCGATAGATCGGATCTTCCATGGCGCGGCCAGTGCCCAGCGCCACGCACGACAGCGGATCTTCCGCCACGCTCACCGGCAGGCCGGTTTCCTCGCGCAGGTGCTCGTCCAGCCCGCGGATCAGCGCGCCACCACCGGTCAGCACGATGCCCTGGTCGACGATGTCGGCGGCCAGTTCGGGTGCGGTGTTTTCCAGCGCGATGCGCACGCCTTCAACGATGGCGCCGATCGGTTCAGACAGCGCCTCGGCCACGTTGGCCTGGGTGATGGTGATTTCCTTGGGCACGCCATTGACCAGGTCGCGGCCCTTGATGTGGATGGTTTCACCAATGCCATCGGCCGGCATCGTCGCGATGCCATAGTCCTTCTTGATCCGCTCGGCCGTGGCTTCGCCGATCAGCAGGTTGTGATGGCGGCGCACATAGCTGACGATGGCCTCGTCCATCTTGTCCCCGCCGACACGCACCGAGGTGGTGTAAGCCAGGCCGCGCAGCGAGAGCACGGCCACTTCGGTGGTGCCACCGCCGATGTCGACCACCATCGAGCCGACCGGCTCGGTAACCGGCATGTCGGCGCCGATCGCGGCGGCCATCGGTTCGAGGATCAGATAGACCTGGCTGGCGCCGGCATTGCTGGCCGCGTCGCGGATCGCGCGGCGTTCCACCGAGGTGGAGCCCGAGGGCACGCAGATCACGATTTCCGGGTAGCGCAGCAGGCTCTTGCTGCCGTTCACCTTGCGGATGAAATGCTTGATCATTTCTTCCGCCACTTCGATGTCGGCAATCACGCCGTCGCGCAGCGGGCGGATCGCCTCGATGCTGTCGGGCGTCTTGCCCATCATCATCTTGGCGTCATCGCCGACGGCCTTGACCTTCTTGATGCCGTTCAGCGTTTCGATGGCAACGACCGAGGGTTCGTTGAGAACAATGCCGCGATCCTGGACATAGACGAGGGTATTCGCCGTGCCGAGGTCGATCGCAATGTTCTGGGAACCGAACTTGAAGAATCGGGAAAACATCGATGCCATCAGAAAATCCGTGTGATTCGCGCGCGGTACCAACCGCAATGGGTGGCCTATGCGCAAAAGTGAGCGCCCGGGGAAGGCGGCTCATTAGCGCAAGCGGGGGGGAAAACCCAATATTTTGTGCACTGCCGGCATGGGATAAGTCATGCTGCCCGTCTCGAAAAAGGGCACGTTCGTCGCTACCTTGCCAGGATCATGACCAGCACACCCCGCGTCATCCGCCGTCTGCCCGACACGCTGATCAATCGCATCGCCGCAGGCGAGGTGGTGGAGCGGCCCGCCAGCGCGCTCAAGGAGCTGGTGGAAAACGCGATCGATGCCGGCGCGGGGCAGATTTCGGTGCGTCTGGCCGAAGGTGGCCTCGGCCTGATCGAGGTGACCGACGATGGCTGCGGCATGCGCGCGGACGAGATCGCACTGGCGCTGGAACGCCATGCCACCTCGAAATTGCCGGACGAGGCGATCGAGCTGGTCGCAACACTGGGCTTTCGCGGAGAGGCGCTGCCTTCGATCGCCTCGGTCGCGCGCGTCACCATCGAAAGCCGCAGCCGTGCCGATGGCGAGGCGTGGAAACGCACCATCGACCATGGCACGCTGGTGAACGAAGGCCCCGCCGCGCTGCCGCCCGGCACGCGGGTGCGGGTGGAAGACCTGTTTGGCAAGATCCCGGCGCGGCGCAAGTTCCTGCGCAGCCCGCGTTCGGAATGGGCCTCCAGCCTCGATGTCGTGCGGCGCCTGGCCATGGCCCGGCCCGATATCGGCTTTACCCTGGAGCATGACGGGCGCCGCGCGCTGCATGTTCAGCCTGGTGACACCCTGGCCGCGCGCGTGGCGCAATTGGTGGCGCGCGAACTGGCCGACAATGCCGTGGCCGTCGATCTGCTGCGTGGCGACTATCACCTGATGGGCGTGGCGGGCCTGCCGACCTACAACCGCGGCGTGGCCGATCACCAGTACCTGTTCGTCAACGGCCGGCCGGTGAAGGACCGGCTGCTACTCGGCGCGGTGCGCGGCGCCTATGCCGATATGCTGGCGCGTGATCGCCATGCCGTGCTGGCGCTGTTCCTCGATGTGCCCGCCGAGGAAGTGGACGTGAACGTGCACCCCGCCAAGACCGAAGTGCGTTTCCGCGACAGCGCGCTGGTGCGCGGATTGATCGTCACCGGCCTGCGCCAGGCCCTCTCCACCGGCGATCGCCGCTCTGCCCAGGCGCCTGATGCCGGCGCGATGCGTGCCTGGCAGCCCGAATCGGTCGAGCCGGCGCCGCTCTTCACCCCGCCGCCTGCGCCCCAACCAGCGCGCCAGGGCAGCATCTTCACACCATCCTATCAGCCTGCCCGCGTGAGCGAGGCGGGGCAGGCCTGGCGCGGCTATGAAGCCGGCGTGATGGCGCCGCCCGTGGCCCGCGCCGAAACGGCGGCCGAGCCGGTGCCCGAGGCGGTGGAGCATCCGCTCGGCGTGGCGCGGGGCCAGGTGGCCAAGACCTATATCGTGGCCGAGGCAAGCGACGGCCTGGTCATCGTCGACCAGCACGCCGCGCACGAACGCCTCGTCCTCGAACGCCTGCGCGCCGCTGGCGCGGGCGAGGGCACGGCTCCCGCCCAGGCCCTCTTGCTGCCCGAAGTGGTCGACCTCGATGAACCATCGTGCGACCGCCTTGAAGAAGCCGCCCCGCGCCTTGTCGATTTCGGCCTCGCGCTCGAACGCTTTGGCCCGGCGGCCATGCTGGTGCGCAGCGTGCCGGCAGCATTGGCTAAGGGCGATGTCCAGGCCCTGGTGCGCGACGTGGCTGATGACCTCGCCAAGCACGGTGACGCACTATTCCTGGGCGAGCGGCTCGACCTGGTGCTGGCAACGATGGCCTGTCACGGCTCGGTGCGCGCCGGCCGCGTGCTGTCGGTGCCGGAAATGAACGCCCTGCTGCGCGAAATGGAAGTGACCCCACGCTCTGGCCAATGCAATCATGGCCGGCCGACTTGGGTGAAGCTGGCCCACGGCGATATCGAGAAGCTGTTCGGGCGGAAATAGCGCCCCCTCCGTCGGGCCTGCGGCCCGCCACCTCCCCCGGTGGGGGAGGATTTGTTCAGGGAGAAGATCCTCCCCCACCGGGGGAGGGGAAACGCGCGCGCAGCGCGTGGTGGAGGGGGGCGAGGAACCGTTTGGTCGCCAGCTGTTCCACGATTATCCAGATCAAAGACCTTTACGGGAGAGACCCCATGCATCGTGCCGCTATTGCCCTGCCTCTGGTTTTGCTCGCCGCGTGTCACAAGGCCCCGCAGCAAAGCGACGATGCGGCGATTGCCCAGGTTGAGGCGGCGCAGAAGGAGCGGGCACCGGCGCAGGAGATCAGCCCGCAGGTCATCGACTTTTTCGACATTACCAAAGGCAAGCTGACCGGATCGGGATGCAACTTCGTGCCTGACAATGGTGGCATGGGGGCGGTGCTGCTGGCGCAGGAAGATCGCGGCCTCATCAAGATCAAGGATCAGATCGTGGTATTGGCCGCCGACAAGGGCAGTGCCAAGCTGCCGCAGCACGGCTGGTCGCACTATACCGGGCGCGAGTGGGCGCTGACGCTGACGCGGATCGATGATGGCAAGGCCAAGACGATGGGCGTGATCGACAGCTTTGACGGGCAACTGGTGATTTCCGACGCCGATAGCCGCCCGGTTTATACCGCCAAGGGCAATGTGCAGTGCAAGCCGATGTAGGTTTGCGCACCATATCTTGCAAAAGCACCAATCTGGCGCGTTTCGGTCCATTTCGGCGTGACTCTTTGCCCTCTCATGCGTCTTGCATCGCGCGGGGGCGCCAAAGACTAAGGGAAACGCCTATGAACAAGGGTCGTCACATCGTGTTGCTTTCCGCACTTCTGCCAATGGCGCTGGCAGGGTGTGCAACCACCGGATCGGTTAAGCGGGCCCAGGCTGCGGCCGATCAGGCGCAGGCGCGCGCTGATGAAGGCGTAATGACGGCGCAGCGGGCGCAGGGTTCGGCCGATTCCGCGGCACAGGCTGCGGCGCAGGCACAGGGTTCGGCCAACAACGCTATGACTGCGGCGCAGAGCGCCGGTTCGGCCGCCCAGGCCGCCTCGATGGCGGCGCAATCGGCCGGCAGCCGTGCCGATACGCTGGAAACGCGCCTGCGCTCGCTTGAGCGTTGGAAGTGGGCCAAGACCCACCCCAAGAAGGCCAAGAAGCACCACGCGCGTCATCACCACGCCAAGCACAACGCGGCGCTGCATCGTCCGGTCACGGCCGATCAGACCTCTGCCCAGAAGATGTGATCACGCACATCTGATGCAAGGAAACGGGCGCGTGTGGCCATGCCACGCGCGCCCTTTTTCATGGACGCTGCCTGCTTAGTCGGTGCCGTTGGGGTCGCGCGTGCTCACCATGGCGTTGCTCACCATGGTCAGTACGATCACGCCATCCTGGTTGAGCACGCGGGTTTCGGCGCGGAACAGGCCCATTTCCGGGCGCGATTGGCTGCGCCGCTTGCTCAGGATCGTGGTTTCCACGCGCAGCGTGTCGCCGGGATAGACCGGGTGGCGCCAGCGCAGTTCGTCAATGCCGGGTGAACCAAGGCCCTGGTGGCCGGCGCGGTCCTGCTCTTCCACGATCATCGCCATGGTCATGGCGCAGGTGTGCCAGCCACTGGCGGAAAGCCGCCCGAAGTGCGTGGCGGCGGCCGCCTCGTCAGACAGGTGGAACGGTTGCGGGTCATACTTGCCCGCAAATTCCACCACTTCCTCTCGCGTGACGTGGCGTTGCCCGAACCGGGCAACGGCGCCCACTTCCAGATCTTCATAGTGTCGCATGGGGGGCAGGGTGAACCTGCTTTCCCCATGCGTCAACCATCCGATCGAACAGGTTCAGACGTTGAACTTGAAGTGCATCACATCGCCGTCCTTGACGATGTATTCCTTGCCTTCCTGGCGCAGCTTGCCGGCATCGCGCGCGCCCGCCTCGCCGCCCAGCGAGACGAAATCGTCAAAGGCGATGGTTTCGGCGCGGATGAAGCCGCGCTGCATGTCGGAGTGGATTTCGCCGGCAGCCTCGGGGGCCTTGGCGCCCTGATGGACGGTCCAGGCGCGGGCTTCCTTGGGGCCGACGGTGAAGAAGGTCAGCAGGTGCAGCAGGTCATACCCGGCGCGGATCACGCGGTTGAGACCGGTTTCATGCAGGCCCAGTTCGGCCAGGAACGCCAGGCGTTCCTCGCTGTCCATGCCGATCAGGTCGGCCTCGATCGCGGCAGAGACCACCACGGCTTCGGCGCCTTCTGCCTTGGCCTTTTCAAACACGCGGGCGGAGTGGGCATTGCCGGTGGCGGCGCTTTCCTCTTCCACGTTGCAGACGTAGAGCACGGGCTTGGCGGTGAGCAACTGCGCCTGCTTGAACAGGCGCTCTTCCTCGTCGTCCTTGGGCTGGGTGAGGCGGGCGGGCTTGCCTTCGCGCAGCAGTTCCAGCGCCTGGCCCAGCACCGAGGCCATGGCCTTGGCTTCCTTGTCGCCGCTGGTCGCCTTCTTGGCGGCGGCAGGCACGCGCTTTTCCAGGCTTTCCAGGTCGGACAGCATCAGTTCGGTTTCCACCGTGTCGGCGTCCGACAGCGGATCGACGCGGTTATCGACATGCTGGATATCGTCGTTTTCAAAGCAGCGCAGCACGTGGATGATCGCATCCACTTCGCGGATGTTGCCCAGGAACTGGTTGCCCAGGCCTTCACCCTTGGATGCGCCGCGCACCAGGCCGGCGATGTCGACAAAGCCAAGCTGGGTGGGGATGATCTTCTGGCTGCCGGCGATCTTGGCCAGGGTATCGAGCCGCGCGTCGGGCACGCCCACGTTGCCCACGTTGGGTTCGATCGTGCAGAACGGATAGTTGGCGGCCTGGGCCGCCTGCGTTTCGGTCAGCGCGTTGAACAGCGTCGACTTGCCGACATTGGGAAGGCCGACGATCCCGCAACGAAAACCCATCTTCGTGTCCTTGGCTATGGCCCCAAGCCGATGCGGGGCCGCATATTGCCGGCCGCGATGGTGGCTTGTAGGCCCAAGGTCAAGGGGGCAGCGCCCTGTGGCAAGGGGTTTTGCGTGGCCGGTCGGCAATCTTCACCGAAGTTTCAGGCCTTGCTGGCATGGCAACCGGCATGAGGCGCGCTATCCTGCCATCGTTTTTGCACCGCCATGCCCGTGCCGGTCTGCCGCGCGGCGCGCTGATCACGCCGGCATTGGCGCTGGCCCTGGTGCTGGCCGGCTGTGGCGACAATCCCGCCGCCCATGCTGCCAAGGCCCGCAGCGCCTTTGCCGCGCAGGATTTCGTGACGGCGCGGATGGAAGCGCTGAGCGCGCTCGACTCGGGCAAGCTGCCCGCCGCCGACTCGCAGGCGCTGCTGCGGCTGCTCGCCCGTGCGCAGTTGCAGATGGGCGATGGCGATGGCGCGCAGGCAACGCTGACGCGGCTGGAAGATGCCGGCGGTGGCGGGCGGGCGGTCAACCGCATGAAGGCCGAAGCAGCCCTGCTGCGCGGCCTGCCGCGCCAGGCGCTGTCGCTGCTGGGCCAGGATGGCGATGCCGATGCCTGGCGCCTGCGGGCCGCAGCGCACCAGGCTCTGGGTGACAATGCCCAGGCACTTTCTGCATTTCGCCAGGGCATGGCCGCCGGAGACAATGTGCAACTCGCGCGCGACTATGCCCGCTTCCTGATCACGGCCGAAGATTTTGCCGGGGCCGACCAGGTCCTGGCCGTGATGCAGCGGCTCGATCCCAAGGGCCTCGATACCGCGATGGTCGAAGGGGCGCTGCGGGTCCGGCAAGGCCAGCTAGACGCGGCCGGCGCTGCCTATGACCGCGCAATCGCGGCCTATCCCCGCCGGATCGAGCCGCTGATCGAGCGGGCCAACCTGGCTGACATGCAAAGCCAGCTCGACCGCGCGATCGGCCTCATCGGCAAGGCCGCGCGCCTCGCGCCGGGCGATTCACGCGTGCTCGATCTGCAGGTGCAGTTCGCCAGCGAAAAAGGCGATTGGGAAAAGGTACGCCAGCTCTTGGCGCCGCATGAGGTCGATCTCGATCCACGCACCCCCAATGGGCTGACCTATGCCGAGGCGCTGCTGCGCCTGGGCCATCCCGAGCAGGCCCGCGTGATCTTTGCCCGCGCGCTGCTGCTCTCGCCGCAAAATCCCTATTCGCGTATGATGCTGGCCGAAGCGCAACTGGCCACCGGCGATCCCGGCACGGCGCTGCGCACGATCCGGCCCTTGTCGGATTCGCTGCTGGCTGGCCAGCGCGAACTGGATCTGGCCCTGCGCGCGGCGCGGGCAGCGGGTGATCCCTCGGCCGATGCGCTGGCAGCGCGGTTGCGCTCGGGTCAATGGCAGCAGGACCAGCGCCTGGCCGCCGATGGCCAGGCGGCGCTGGGCCGGCGCGATTGGGCCGCAGCAATCACCGCCTATACCGCGTTGCTGGGCAATGGCAGCGATCCCGAAGTGCTCAAGCGGCTGGCGGTGGCCTGCACCAACGCTGGCCGCCACCAGGACGCGATCGCCTATGCCGACCGCGCCTTGGCCCAGGCGCCGCGCGATCCCGACATGCTGCATATCGCTGGCCTCGTGCGGCTCAACGCCGGGCAGGACATGGCCGCCGCGCAGCATCTGTTGCGCCGCGCGGTCGATGCCGATCCGGCCAACCGCCTGTTCCGCGCCGATCTCGCCCGCGCCCAGGCACGCTGAGGCCATAGACCTCTTCCGAACGCAAAAATGCCGCCCAAGCCAGGCTTGGACGGCATTTTTGGAGAAACATCGCGTGGCGGCGGGATTTGGGCCAGCCGGGCGGCATGCGCAAGGCGTGCCGGCCCGTCCCTGTGCTGGTGCCCCCAGGCCCGCGTGCCGCGATCAGCGGCGGCGACGACGCACGAACGCCAGGCCAGCCAGGCCAGCGCCCATCAGGCCCAGCATGCCCGGTTCCGGCACGTCGGTGCCACCGGTCGACGACGAGGTAGTGCTGCCGCCCGAGGTCGACGAGGTGGTCGAGCCGCCGGTCGAGGTCGAAGTGGTGCTGCCACCCGAAGTCGACGACGTGGTCGAACCGCCCGAGGTGGACGAGGTGGTGCTGCCGCCCGAAGTCGACGAGGTCGTCGACGACGTGGTGCTGCCACCCGAGGTCGAGGTCGAGCTGGACGAGCTGCTGCCGCACATCGCCGCGCCGGCCGAGTGGCCGCAGTTGCAATAGTGGGTGTGGAAGAAGGTGGCGTGGGCCGGGGCAGCAGCGATGGTGGTGGTCAGCGCGGCGGCGAGGATGGCAATCGAACGCTTCATGGTCAGTCCCCTGTCAAACTTGAAGTTTCAAACTGGAAGGCAGACGTTCGAACCATTAGATCCGAATGCACTGTCTTGGTTGACAGAGGTAAAAGCAAAAGCGGTGCCAATTGCAGAAATCAGCGCTTTTTGGTGGTTAACGCCGTTTCACGGGTGTGTCGGTTGTAAGCGATTCCGACGGTTTTTCCGGAAATTCGCGTTAACCTTTTCAGGACATTTCAATCTTGCTGGCGCGTTTCAATCCTGCTGGCGCCGGGCCACATCGCTCATGAAGCGAGTATCGTCGCCTTGGGCCAGCCGATCGGCTTCTGCTGCCACGGCGCCCAGCATGGTGACCAGGTCATCGTGCTCCGCCTTGGCAAAGGGGCCCAGCACATAACCGGTCACGCGGTCCTTGTGGCCGGGGTGGCCGATGCCCAGGCGCACGCGGCGGAATTCCGCGCCACAGTGCTGGTCGATCGAGCGCAGGCCATTGTGCCCGGCATGGCCGCCGCCCTGTTTCACTTTCACCTTGAACGGCGCCAGGTCCAGTTCGTCATGAAACACGGTGAGGGCATCGGTGGCGAGCTTGTAGAAGCGCAGTGCCTCGCCCACGGCGCGGCCGCTTTCGTTCATGAACGTGGCGGGCTTGAGCAGGATGATCTTCTGCGCGCCGATGCGGCCTTCCTGCACCCAGCCCTGGAACTTCTTCTGCACCGGGCCAAAGCCGTGGACATCGGCAATCGTGTCGAGCGCCATGAAGCCCACGTTGTGGCGGTGCAGGGCGTATTGCGGGCCGGGATTTCCCAGGCCAACCCAGACTTGCATGGCAGACGCTCCGGTTGTGGTTGGAGTTTGCAGGGTGTTTTGCGGTGAGGGCGCGCGTGCCTATTGCATGGGCGCGGCGCAAAAAAGAACCCCTCCCGGTTGGGGAGGGGTTCCTTGAACCGATGCGACAGCCCGAAAGCTGCCGTGCCGGAAAGATCAGCCTTCGCTGGCTTCGCCAGCGGGAGCTTCTTCTTCCTCGGTCAGAACGGTCGGCGTGGCGATCGTAGCGATGGTGAAATCGCGGTCGGTGATCGCCGAGCGGGCGCCGGCCGGCAGCTTCACGGCGCTGATGTGCACCGAATCGCCGATTTCCAGGCCCGAGAGATCGACGATGATGTCATCGGGGATCTTGTTGGCTTCGCACACCAGTTCCAGTTCGTGGCGCACAACGTTGAGCACGCCGCCCTGCTTGATGCCGGGGGCCTTTTCTTCGTTCTGGAACACCACCGGCACGTTCACGTGCACTTCGGCGTTCGCGCTCACGCGCAGGAAGTCTGCGTGCTGCGGACGGTCGCTCACGGCGTGGAAAGCCACGTCCTTGGGCAGAGTGCGGACCTTCTTGCCGCCGATGGTCAGTTCGACGATCGAGTTGAAGAAGTGGCCGGTGCCCAGGGCACGTGCCAGTTCCTTTTCTTCGAGGTGGATGGCAACCGGTTCCTGGTTGCCGCCATAAACCACGGCAGGAGTGCGGCCTTCGCGGCGCAGGGCACGGGAGGCTCCCTTGCCTGCCCGTTCGCGCAGCTCAGCCGACAGGGTCAGCGTCTCGCTCATGTGAAATACCTTCCGAAATAAATCTGTTGCATGTTCCTTCCGCCACGCCTCCAGGGATGACCATGACGGGGAAGCGGCGGCCCTTAGCGGATCGGGCCGAAAAAGCAAGGGGCGTGCGCGATCACTCCACCCGGCGCACCAGCCAGCCCTTGGCCTGGAGCAGCGCGGGCAGGCCATCGCTGCCGGCCACGTGCGCCGCGCCCACGGCGATGAAGGGGGCAGCACCATCCTTGAGCATGGCATCGATCTGGCTGGCCCAGGCCGCGTTGCGCGCAGTAAGCAGCGCCTGGTGCAGCGTGGGATCAGCCAGGAACCCCTTCTGGCTTTCGCGGGCAATGCCCAGGTCATCGCCGCGCAGCCACAGGCGCACCATGTCGGCATCGTCATCGCGGTTATCGGCCGCTTCCACGGCGATCTGTTCCAGCAGGGTCTGCTGCGCGCGATCGGGTAGGGCGTCGAATATGCCAAACTGCCCATCCAGCGTTTCCAGGCCCGCTACCGGCTTGGTGCCGATCAGCTTGCGCAACTGCGGCTCCACCCCGCTGGCTGGGTCCATGCCTTCCTTCTGGCCACCGATCGCGGCGATTTGCAGGGCGACCGCCCAGGATTCCTCGTTCTGGAACTGTGCGTCGGTCAGGTTGAGGTCTTTGTAGACCTTTGCCAGGGCATCGCGATACTTCATCGCCACGCGCGCCGAGGGCGGCGGCAGGCCAGGGGTATAGGCGAGGCGCGCCAGGGCGACGCCGGCGACATTGCCATCGAGCGGCTGGGCGATTTCCAGCACCAGGCGATCGGCATTGGCCAGCGCGCGGTCGATCGCCGGGCGGCGCCATTGCACACCAGCGGGCAGGGCATGCACCGTGCCGAAAATCCAGCCGCGCGTGCCGCTGGTATCGGCGATTTCCCACAACGCCACCTTGGCCGGCAGCGGCGGCGGCGCGGCCTTGTGGCACGCGGCAGCGAACAGGGCGAGGGCAGCGACGAGGAACGGTTTCCAGCGCATGGTCATGCTCATTGCACCCGCGTCACAGTGATGCCGTCGCGCGCCAGGTCTTCCTGCACGCTGCCCTTGCCGGCCAGATGCCCAGCGCCCACGGCCACGAACACCGTGCCCGGCGTTTTCAGCCGCTGCTCGATCCACTTGGCCCAGGTGGCATTGCGGCGGATCAGCAGCGCGTCGATCAGGCGGGGATCGTCTTGCATGTCGGCGGTCATCAGCTTGCCCAGTTCCTCGGCATTGCCCTGGCGCCAGGCAGCAACGATGCCGGCGATCTGTTCGCCGATCGTGTCGTACTGGGCGATCACGCTATCGAGCCAGGCGATCTGGGCATCCTGGGGCAGGCTGTCGATCAGGCCAAGCTGGAACGCCACGGTTTCCAGCCCCGCTTGCCGTTGCGGGTGGGCCGCCTGCAGTGCGGCTTCCACGCCGTGCGAAGGCTGATAGCCACGCTGCACCAGCGGCAGCATCGACAGCGCGGTGGCGGCCATCCAGGGCTTGTAGCCATCCAGTTGCGTGGCCGGCAGGCCCGAGGCGGTGAGCGTGGCTGCCAGACGCGCCGCGCGTTGCGGCCCCAGCAGGGCGGTCAGGGTCTGCCCCTTGGGCAGCAGGCCGGGCGCAGTGTCGATCGCGGCGTGCATATCGGCCTGCGTCACCTCGGTCACCAGCGTGTCCGATCCGTTCAGCGCCTTGGCCACCGGGCCGACCAGCCACGGCGTGCCGCCCTTGGGCAGCATGTGGATCGTGCCGAACAGCCAGATCGTGGTATCGGCGTCAGCCACTTTCCACAGCGCCGGGCGCGAGGGCGCGGCATCGGCCTGCTCCGCTTGCGGTGCAGGCAGCGGGATGGTCTGCGCTTGGGCAGAAAAAGGGGCCTGCAACAGCGCGATGGCGGCGCAGGCGGCGATGCGGGCGGGGATCTGGGCAAGGAAGCGGCGCATGCCCTGTCCCATGCACAGGGCAGCGCGCAATGGGAAGTCCCCATGTTGCGCCTGCTGGCGGTTGATTTGCGCTGCGCCATCGGCCATGGGCGGCACACCATGGCCGATACTGCACCAAAGCCGCTCAGCCTGCAGGACATGATCCTGCGCCTCCACGCCTATTGGAGCGACAAGGGCTGCCTTGTCCTGCAACCCTATGACATGCGCGTGGGCGCGGGTACGTTTCACCCCGCCACCACGCTGCGTTCGCTGGGGCCAGAGCCGTGGAAAGCGGCCTATGTCCAGCCCAGCCGCCGGCCAACCGACGGGCGCTATGGCGAAAATCCCAACCGGCTTCAGCATTATTACCAATACCAGGTGATCATGAAGCCGAGCCCGGCCGATATGCAGGATCTCTATCTCGACAGCCTGCGCGCCATCGGCGTCGATCCGCTGCAGCACGATATCCGCTTTGTCGAGGATGACTGGGAAAGCCCGACGCTGGGCGCCTGGGGCCTGGGCTGGGAAGTGTGGTGCGACGGGATGGAAGTGACCCAGTTCACCTATTTCCAGCAGATGGGCGGGTTTGATTGCAAGCCGGTGGCCGGCGAGCTGACCTATGGCCTAGAACGCCTGGCGATGTATATCCAGGGCGTCGATAACGTCTATGACCTGGCCTATAACAGCCACGGCGTAACTTATGGCCAGGTGTTCCTGGAAAACGAACGCCAGATGTCGAAGTGGAACTTCGAGATCGCCAACACCGACGCGCTGTTCGACCTGTTCAACAAGGCGGTGGCTGAATGCCGCAACTGCCTCGATGCCAAGCTGCCGATCCCGGCCTATGAACAGGCGATCGAGGCCAGCCACGTGTTCAACCTGTTGCAGGCGCGCGGCGTGATCTCGGTGCAAGAACGCGCCAGCTACATGGGCAAGGTGCGCGACCTCGCGCGCGGTTCGTGCGAAGCCTATATGGACAAGTACAAGGACGAATGGGCGCAGAAATTCCCGGGGTGGAGCGCATGAGCCGGTTTGTTGCGCCGGGGGCTTCGACAAGCTCAGCCCGAACGGACTTCCGGATCAGTTCTCACACTCCGTTCGCCCTGAGCCTGTCGAAGGGCGCTGACACCACCTTGACCACACCCAAGCGAGACGCCGCATGACCGCCGATTTCCTGCTCGAACTGCGCAGCGAAGAAATCCCCGCGCGGATGCAGGCCGGCGCGCGCGCCGATCTGGAAAAGCTGTTCGTCAAGGAACTGACCGCCGCCGGGCTGACGCCGGGCGCGATCACCGTGTGGTCCACGCCGCGCCGGCTGGCGCTGATCGCGCGCGATCTGCCGCTGGGCACGCAAGCTGTCAGTGAGGAAGTGAAGGGGCCGCGCGCCTCGGCCCCGCCGCAGGCATTGGAAGGCTTCCTGCGCAAGACCGGGTTGACCCGCGAGCAACTGACCGAGCGCGATGGCGTGCTGTTCGCCATCACCGAAAAGCCCGGCCGCGCGACCAAGGATGTGCTGGCCCAGGCCATCCCGGCGATCGTCCGCGCGTTTCCCTGGCCCAAGTCGCAGCGCTGGGGCGCCGCCTCGTTCAGCCCGGAATCCTTGCGCTGGGTGCGCCCGCTTTCGGGCATCATCGCGATCCTGGGCGACGAGGCGATCGACCTTGAAGTGGGCGGCATCCGCTCTGGCACGGTCACGCGTGGGCACCGTTTCCATCACCGCGGTGACATCACCATCACGGGCGCGGCCGACTATGCCGTCCGCTTGCGCGAAGCCTACGTGATCGTCGACCACGCCGAGCGCGAGGCGCTGGTGCGCGATGGCGCGCGCGCCGCGGCGCAGGCCGCTGGCCTCGTGCTGGTGGACGATGAAGGCCTGGTGGTGGAAAACGCCGGCCTCACCGAATGGCCCCAGCCGCTGCTCGGCCGCTTTGACGAGGCGTTCCTCGACGTGCCGCCCGAAGTGATTCAGCTGACCGCGCGGGTCAACCAGAAGTATTTCATCTGCCGCGATGCCGCCGGCAAGCTGGCCAATGCCTTTGTCTGCACCGCCAACATCGCCGCCACCGATGGCGGCGCGGCGATCGTGGCGGGCAACCGCAAGGTGCTCGCCGCACGCCTGTCTGACGCCCGCTTCTTCTGGGAGCAGGACAAGAAGGTGCCGCTCGCCGTCCAGGCGGAAAAGCTGGCGCGCATCACGTTCCACGAAAAGCTGGGCAGCGTGGCCGACAAGGTGGCCCGCGTGGCTGATCTTGCCGAATGGCTCGCCCGCGAAGGCGTGGTGCCCGGCGCCGATCCGGCCCTGGCGCGCCAGGCGGCGCAGCTGTGCAAGGCCGATCTCGTCACCGACATGGTTGGCGAGTTCCCCGAACTGCAGGGCCTGATGGGCGGTTATTACGCCCGCGCCGAAGGCCTGGTCGATGCCGTGGCCGACGCGATCCGCGATCACTACAAGCCGGTGGGGCAGGGTGACGATGTACCCACCGCGCCGGTTTCGGTCTGCGTCGCGCTGGCGGACAAGCTCGATACGCTGCGCAGCTTCTTTGCGATCGACGAAAAGCCCACCGGGTCGAAAGACCCCTTCGCGCTGCGCCGTGCCGCCCTTGGCATCATTCGCCTGATCACCGAGAACCATCTGCGCTTCGCCGTGGCCGAAGGCGATTTGCTCGGCTTCTTTGCCGACCGCCTCAAGGTGCAGCAGCGTGAAGCTGGCGTGCGCCACGACCTGATCGATGCCGTGCTTGCCCTTGGCGGTGAAAGCGATCTCGTGCGCCTGCTGGCGCGCGTGTCGGCGCTTCAGGCGTTCGTCGGCACCGAGGATGGCGTCAATCTGCTGGCGGGCTACAAGCGCGCGGCCAATATCCTCAAGAAGGAAGCAGCGGCCACGGCTGGCGCGCAGGGCGAAGGCGTGGTGCCGCCCACTGGCGAGGAAGACCCGCTGGTGCTTGTCGACGATCCGCTGTTCAAGGATGTCGCGGCCGAATTTGCCCATGGCGAAGCGGCGCTGTCCTACCCCCCCGAACCGGCCGAAGCGGCGTTGATGGCGGCGCTCGCCCAGGCCGAGCCGCAGGTGGAAACTGCCGTGGCGCAAGAGGCATTCACCACCGCCATGGCCGCGCTGGCCTCGCTCCGCGCGCCGATCGATGCGTTTTTCGATGACGTTACGGTGAACGACGCAGATGCGGAAAAGCGGGCCCATCGCTTGGCCCTGCTTGACCAATTCCGTGCTGCGGTGCACAAAGTAGCGGACTTCTCGCGGATCGAGGGCTAAGCGCCCTCGGTCCATTTCCTGGACCTCGCAATGACTGACCTTTGCTCAAGGAACGGACTGTAATCATGAGTGCATACGTATTCCATTTCGGCGGTGGTGCGCGCAACGACGATCCTCGGGCCAAGGATAAGACCATTACCGGGGGCAAGGGCGCCAACCTGGCCGAGATGGCGGGCATCGGCCTGCCGGTGCCGCCCGGCTTCACCATCAGCACCGAAGTGTGCACGCAATACAATTCGGCCGGCAAGCAGTTTGACGCCGACATCAAGGCCGGCGTGGCCGCTGGGCTCTCGCACATCGAAGCGGCGACCGGCCGCGTGTTTGGCGATGCGGGCAATCCGCTGCTGGTCTCGGTGCGCTCGGGCGCGCGGGTGTCGATGCCGGGCATGATGGATACCGTGCTCAACCTCGGCCTCAACGACGTGACGGTTGAGGGGCTTTCGGCCGATTCCGGCGACGCGCGCTTTGCCTGGGACAGCTATCGCCGCTTCATCCAGATGTATTCCGACGTGGTGCTGGGCGTGGACCATCACCGCTTTGAAGATGCGCTGGAAATCGCCAAGGAAGACAACGGCTATTACGCCGATGTGGAAATGAGCGCGGACAACTGGCGCAAGCTGGTGGGCGAATACAAGGCGATCGTCGAAGAGGAGCTAGGCCGTCCGTTCCCGCAGGACGTGCACGAGCAGCTGTGGGGCGCGATCGGCGCGGTGTTCGATAGCTGGGAAAGCGAACGCGCCAAGGTCTATCGCAAGCTCAACGACATTCCGGCCGAATGGGGCACGGCGGTCAACGTCCAGGCCATGGTGTTCGGCAACATGGGCGATACCTCGGCCACGGGCGTTGCCTTCACCCGCGATCCGGCGACCGGCGAAAAGGCCTATTACGGCGAATGGCTGGTCAACGCCCAGGGTGAAGACGTGGTGGCCGGCATCCGCACCCCGCAATATCTGACCTTGGCCGCACGCGAGCGGGCCGGGGCCAAGCCTCTGTCGATGGAAGAGGCCATGCCGCAGGCGTATGCCGAGCTGGCCAGCGTGTTCGAGCTGCTGGAAAAGCACTACAAGGACATGCAGGACATCGAGTTCACGGTTGAAAAGAACAAGCTGTGGATGCTGCAGACCCGCTCGGGCAAGCGCACCGCCAAGGCCGCGCTCAAGATGGCGGTGGACATGGTGGGCGAGGGCCTGATCGACGAGGCCACCGCGATCGCCCGGGTCGATCCCATGGCGCTCGACCAGCTGCTCCACCCCACGCTCGATCCCAAGGCGCCGCGCGATGTGCTGGCCAAGGGGCTGCCCGCCTCGCCGGGCGCGGCCAGCGGCGCGATCGTGTTCGACGCCGATACCGCCCAGGCGCGCGCCGAGCGTGGCGACAGCGTGATCCTGGTGCGCGTGGAAACGTCGCCCGAAGACATTCACGGCATGCATGCGGCCAAGGGCATCCTCACCGCGCGCGGCGGCATGACCAGCCACGCCGCCGTGGTGGCACGCGGCATGGGCCGCCCCTGCGTCTCGGGCGCGTCGGGCCTGTCGATCGACATGACCGCGCGCAAGGCGCGGATCGGCACCCGTGACCTGGCCGAAGGCGACGTGATCACGCTCGACGGTTCGACCGGCGAGATCATGGCCGGCGAAGTGGCGATGGTGGAACCCGAACTTGTCGGCGATTTCGCCACGCTGATGGTCTGGGCCGACAAGCACCGCCGCATGAAAGTGCGCACCAACGCCGAAACGCCGACGGATTGCCAGGTGGCGCGCCAGTTCGGCGCCGAAGGCATCGGCCTGTGCCGCACCGAGCATATGTTCTTCGAAGCCGGGCGCATTTCCGCCGTGCGCCAGATGATCCTGGCCGAAGACGAAGCCGGCCGCCGCGCCGCGCTGGCCAAGCTGCTGCCCGAACAGCGCGCCGATTTCATCGCGATCTTCGACGTGATGGCCGGCCTGCCGGTGACGATCCGGCTGCTCGATCCGCCGCTGCACGAATTCCTGCCGCATGCCGATGCAGAGTTCGAGGAACTGGCCGAAGTGACCGGCCTGGGCGTCGACCACCTCAAGCGTCGCGCCGGGGAACTGCACGAGTTCAACCCGATGCTCGGCCATCGCGGCTGCCGCCTGGGCATCACGTTCCCCGAAATCTATGAAATGCAGGCCCAGGCGATCTTCGAGGCTGCGGTGGAAGTGGCCACCAAGTCTGGCGAAGCAGTCGTGCCCGAGGTGATGATCCCGCTGGTTGCCACCAAGAAGGAACTGCAGATCCTGCGCGCGCTGGTCGATCGCGTGGCCGCACAGGTCTTTGCCGACAAGGGCAAGACGCTGGATTACCTGGTCGGCACGATGATCGAACTGCCGCGCGCCGCGCTGATGGCCGGGGAAATCGCCGAGGAAGGCACGTTCTTCTCTTTCGGCACCAACGACCTGACGCAGACCACCCTGGGCGTAAGCCGCGACGATGCCGCGCGCTTCCTCAACCCCTATGTCGACCAGGGCATCTATCCGCGCGACCCGTTCGTCAGCCTGGATATCGAGGGCGTGGGCCAACTGGTGGAACTGGCGGCCGAGCGCGGCCGCCAGACCCGCCCCGATATCAAGCTGGGCATCTGCGGCGAGCACGGCGGCGATCCCGCCTCGATCGCATTCTGCGAAAAGGTCGGCCTCGATTACGTCTCGGCCAGCCCCTACCGCGTGCCGATCGCGCGCCTGGCCGCAGCGCAGGCGGCATTGAAGGCGTAAGGATCAAAGCCCCTCCACCAGCCTGCGGCTGGTCCCCCTCCCCACGCTGTGGGGAGGACCTTGGCGATCCTCCCCATGGCATGGGGAGGGGGACCGCCGCGCAGGGGTGGTGGAGGGGGCGTTCCGCCTAAAACTTCGGCGCGCGCAGCGGCTTGGCCCAGCCGCTCAGCGTCAGGATCTCGAACGTCTCGGTAACCCGCCCTTCCGCATCAGCAGCGGCGGCAAAGGCCTCTTGCGCGCGGGCCAGGGCGGCCTTGCCGAGCGGCGCGCCGGGGCGGGCGAGGCAGTTGGACAGGCCCTGGTCGCGCAAGTCCTGCACGAGCCGGGTCAGGCTGCGATAGCGTACGGCCAGGCTGCGGCTGTCGATCACCGGATCGGCAAAGCCGGCGCGTTGCAGCAATTGCCCGCCAGCGCGCACATCCACTTGCGGGTGTACGCGCGGGGCGGGCCGATCCGCGTCGGCGGCCAGCATCACGCTGCGCAGCGCCGGCAGGCTGCCGGCGGCGGTAAAGCTCACCATCGCCAGGCCATCGGGCGCCAGCGCGCGGCGCAGATGCACCAGCGCGCCGGGCAGATCGTTCACCGTGTCGAGCGTGCCTAGCACGGCGATGAAATCAAACCCCTGGGCAAAGGGCAGGGGGGCTTCCTGGTCCACCCCGGTTTCGCCGGGCAGGGCGGCGGGATCGGCGTGGGTCACGGCAACGCCCTGCGCGGCCAGCGCCGTGCCCAGGCTGTGGTCCACATCGCCGATAATCAGCGCGGTCTGCGGTGCATGACGCAGGAATGACAGGCGATCGAGCATGTCCTCAATCATGTCATCGGCCAGGAAGCGCGCGGCATCGGGCCGTGTGGCCAGGCGGCGCATGCGCGCGCGCTGGGCCAGGCGGCGGTGGCGGGCAAAGATTTCGGGCGGGGCGGGGGGCGTGGTTTGGGCCATGCCGTGCTGCCTGCCCGCAAGCTGCGCGCTTGCCAAGCCTCTTGCGCTGGTGGAAGCATGGCCAGCGATGCTGCGCCCCGCGTTTCTTGCCCCGGTCGTTGACCTGCTGTTTCCGCCGCGCTGCCCGCTGTGCGGGGAAACCCTGGCCACGCATGGCGGGCTGTGCGCCGCGTGCTGGGCCAACCTGGAAATCCCCGGGGAGCCGAGCTGCCACTTGTGCCAGCGCCCCCTGGAAACCAGCCTGGCGCGTGATGAGGCGGCGCTGTGCGCCCCCTGCATGGCGCAGCCGCCACGGCATGATGGGATCGCTGCCGCCACGCTCTATGGCGATGCCACACGCACCCTGGTGCTGCGATTCAAGCATGGCCGCAAGGTGGGGCTGGCCGGGCTGATGGCACGCCTGATGGTGGCGCGCCTGCCGCCACTCGACGGGGAATGGCTGATCGTGCCGGTGCCGCTGCACCGCTGGCGGCTGTGGCAGCGCGGCTATAATCAGTCAGCATTGCTGGCAACGCAGATTGCGCGGGCGACCGGGCAGCGCCTGCTGGTCGATGCGCTGGTGCGGCGCAAGCGCACGCCTTCGCTCGGCGGTCTGGGTGCCAAGGCGCGCGCGCAGGCGCTGGCGGGCGCCATCGCGCCTCATCCGCGCCACGCCGCGTCTTTGCGCGGTGCCCAGGTGCTGCTGGTCGATGACGTGCTGACCAGCGGCGCCACCAGCGATGCCTGCGTGCGGGCGCTGCGCCGCGCCGGCGCGGCCAAGGTCAAGATCGCCTGCTTTGCCCGCGTGCTGCGCGAGGCCGAAGTGCGGGGGTAAAAAAGGAGAGTTGATTCGCGGGCGACAGGCGCGATGCAAGCGGCATCAAACCGAAAACGCCCGGAACCTTGCGGCCCGGGCGTTTCGTGACGAAACCTTGTGATTGACGGGGCTCCCTCTCGGCCCTGACCGTAACCCCGTCGCTCAATATCTCCAGATGGCTGCGCCTTCCTAGTCAGAAGGTCGAACCAGCCCCCCGGTCCCTCGCGTGTCCCTGAACTTTGGCGCTTGCCGCGCCGCCTTTCGGCGGTTCAGATCGCGGTTCCCTCAAACCGCACGTTCTTTCTTGACGATTGCGCCGCCGGAAGGAAGGGGGACATGCGTATGCCGCCGATTTTGCCCAGGCCATGTGGTTATCGTGCAACAATGTATGCTGTGGCAGCCCGTTTGCAGAAGGGAATTACCTACCGTGTCGGTCGATAACGATTCGCTACAGCGCGAACAGGGCACCGCCTTCATGCCGCGCTTCGATTCTCACGGCCTGGTCACCGCCGTGGCGATCGATCACCGCACTGGGCAGTTGCTGATGCTGGCGCACATGGATGCCGAGGCGATCACCCGCACGCGCGAAACCGGTCTGGCGCACTTCTGGTCGCGCTCGCGCCAGAAGCAGTGGATGAAAGGCGAAACCTCGGGCCACGTGCTCAAGGTGCTCGAAATCCGCGTGGACTGTGACCAGGATGCGCTCGAACTGCGGGTCGAGCCGGTTGGCCCGGCCTGCCACACCCTGGCGCAAAGCTGCTTCTATCGCCGGATTACCCCGCAAGGGACGCTGGAGCGGATTGAGGTTTGACGTTTACGTAAGCTGCGCGGTATCGTGGCGGGCATGGACACCGTGCCCGCCTCTTCCCACACTGGCCATCTCGACCGGCCCGATGCCCTGGCCCGCGACCAGTTCACCATCACCGACCTGTCGGCCGAATTCGGCGTAACCGCGCGGGCGCTGCGGTTCTACGAGGACGAGGGCCTGATTTCGCCGACGCGGCACGGCACGGCGCGGATCTATTCCCGGCGTGATCGGGCGCGACTGGCGTGGATCATGCGCGCCAAGAACGTCGGTTTCAGCCTGGCTGACATTCGCGAGATGATCGATCTCTACGATCTGGGCGATGGCCGTGCGCAGCAGCGCAAGGTGACGATCGCCAAGTGCCGCGAACGCATCGCTGCTCTGGTGCGCCAGCAGGCCGATATCGCCAGCACGATTGCCGAGCTGGAAGGCTTCGTCGCGCAAGTGCAGCAACTGGAAGGTGCCGAGGGCGGCGGCCCGGCCTGATCGGCCCGGCCACCGCCTCGCGGCGGATGGATATCAGCTATAGATTTCGTCGAGCAGCGCGGTCAGCGCCAGCCACGATTGGCGGTCGGCGCTGGCGTTGTAGCCGAGGAAATCCTTGCCGCGCGCCTCGCTGTCGGGATCGGTGAACCCGTGCTTGACCCCGGCATAGGCATGGAAGTGCCAGTTGCCGCTGGCGGCATCCATTTCCTTCCAGAAATCCAGTACCTGCTCGCGCGGGACGAGCGGATCGGCATCGCCGTGGCAGATCAGCAGGCGCGGCTTGATCGGGGTTTCCGCCGTGGCCGGGCGATCAGAGGTGAGCAGGCCGTGGAAGCTGGCCGCCAGCACGATCGGTGCGCCCATGCGCGCCAGTTCCAGCGCCGCCTGGCCGCCCATGCAATAGCCGATCGCCGACAGCGTCAGCCCCGGCGCCGCCTTGGCCAGCGCGTCGAGCCCGGCGGTGATGCGGGCGCGGTAGTGATCGACATCGGCACGCAGGGCATTGCCCAGCGGGAACGACGCTTCAAAGCTTTCCACCGGCTCGCCATAGAAATCTGCGACCATGGCAACAAAGCCTTGATCGGCCAGCATGCGTGCACGCTGTTCCATTCCGGCGTTGACGTTGGCGATGGTGGGCAGGATCAGGATCGCGCCGCGCGGGGTGCCTTCGGGGCGGGCAAGCCACCCCGTCAGCGCCACGTCACCATGCGCATAATCGATGCGTTCAAGGCTCAAGGCTGGTTACTCCGGAAGAAAATCGGGCACCGAGAGGTAGCGCTCGCCGGTGTCATAGTTGAAGCCGAGCACGCGGCTGCCGGCGGGCAGTTCGCGCAGCTTGGCGGCGATGGCGGCCAGCGTCGCGCCCGAGGAGATGCCGACCAGAAGGCCTTCCTCGCGCGCCGAGCGGCGGGCCCATTCCTTGGCATCGGCCGGATCGACCTGGATCGCGCCGTCGATTGCCTGGGTGTGCAGGTTGCCCGGAATGAACCCGGCGCCGATGCCCTGGATCGGGTGCGGCGCGGGCTGCCCCCCGGAAATGACCGGCGAGAGCGTCGGTTCCACGGCATAGGCCTTGAAATCGGGCCAGTGCTTCTTGAGTTCCTCGGCGCAACCAGTGAGGTGGCCACCGGTGCCAACCCCGGTGATCAGCACGTCGATCGGGCTATCGGCGAAATCGGCCAGGATTTCCTGCGCGGTGGTGCGCACGTGCACGGCCACGTTGGCGGGATTGTCGAACTGCTGGGGCATCCAGGCGCCCGGCGTTTCGGCCACCAGTTCCTTGGCGCGCTCGATCGCGCCCTTCATGCCCTTTTCGCGCGGCGTCAGATCGAACGTGGCCCCATAGGCAAGCATCAGCCGGCGCCGCTCGATCGACATCGATTCGGGCATGACGAGCACGAGTTTGTAGCCCTTGACCGCCGCCACCATGGCGAGGCCAATGCCGGTATTGCCCGAGGTCGGCTCCACGATGGTGCCGCCGGGCTTGAGGCTGCCGTCGGCTTCGGCCGCCTCGATCATGGCCAATGCGATCCTGTCCTTGATCGAGCCACCTGGATTGGTGCGCTCGCTCTTCACCCATACCTCGTGGTCGGGAAACAGGCGGGACAGGCGAACATGCGGCGTGTTGCCGATCGTGGCGAGAATGGAATCCGCTTTCATGTCGCGTGTGCTCCTTGGTGTTGAGCGGGTCAGGATTGGTATTTTGCAGCAAAGGTCCGGGCGCGGCGCAATTCGGGAAAGCCGATCGCCCAGGCCAGAGTAACGACTATCGCACCCACCCCGCCAAACACAACCGCCCCGGTTGCGCCAAGCAGGGCCGCAGCCACGCCCGATTGCATGTCACCCAGTTCGTTGGAGCAGGAAATCGCCAGGCCCGAGATGGCCGAGACGCGGCCGCGCACGGTGTCTGGCGTGTGCAATTGCACCAAGGTGGTGCGGATATAGACCGAAACCATGTCCGCCGCGCCGATCAGCACCAGCATCGCCAGCGACAGGAACAGGTTGCGCGACAGGCCAAAGCCGATTGTCGCCACGCCAAAGGCGGCGACCGCCAGCAGCATCTTGGCGCCGACCTCGCGCTCGACCGGGCGCCGCGCCAGGAATGCCGCGACCAGCGCCGCACCGAGCCCCGGCATGGCCCGCATCACGCCCAGGCCATAGGAACCCACGGAATGGCCATCGAATGTCAGGATATCGCGGGCATAGACCGGCAGCAGCGCGGTTGCGCCGCCCAGCAGCACGGCAAAAAGATCGAGCGTGATACAGCCCAGCAGAAACCGATCGTGCGCCACGAAGCGAAAGCCATCGGCGACCTGCCGAAACGGGTGCGTACGGCGATTTTCCGCTGGCGGGGGCAGGCGGCGAATGCCGAATGCGCCGAATGCGGCCAAGGCCAGCAGCGCCACCGAAACGCCATAGGGCAAGGCAGGAGAGAAGGCGAAGAGCACGCCGGCCAGCGCTGGCCCGCCCATCGAGCCGATCTGCCACGCCATGGAATTGATCGCTACCGCCCGCGGCATGAGCTTGGCCGGCACGATGTTGGGCGCGATCGATGACAGGGCCGGGCCGATGAACACGCGGCTGGTGCCATGCGCTGCGGCCATGGCAAACAGCAGCGGCAGAGACAGCGTGCCACTGGCGGTGGCGATCGTCAGCACCAGCGCGATCAGCGCGTCGAGTACCATGGTCAGCCCGGCGATCACCCGCCGGTCGAACCGATCGGCGACGACGCCGGCGACGGGCGTAAGCACGAACTGCGGCAGGAACTGCACCAGCCCCATCAGGCCAAGCTGAAACGCCGCTTCCTTGATGCCCATGCCATATTGGCCGCGCGCGACGTCATAAAGCTGGTACCCCAGCACCACGACCATGCCGGACGTGGCCAGGACGGAAAACAGGCGTGCCACCCAGAACCGCCGGAAATCGGCAATCTGGAACGGTGATGAAGGGCTATCGGGCGCCGGGGCAGGGGTGTCGGTCACGGCTTGGTCTGTGGCAGCGGCCCAGGGCTTTGCCAAGCCAACAATTGTTTGTCGTCGTTTCAGAAAATCATGATCGGCGCCAATCGCGCCGGGCCCCGATCAGCCGGCGCCCGATCACCCCCCCGCCCGATCAGCCCTTGCCGCGCAGGCGGGTGTTGGGCTGGAGTTGCTTGATCATCTTGGCAAAATCATCGTGCCGCACGATCCGCTCGAACTGGAAGCCAGCACGGCTTTCATCGCTCCACACCAAAAAGGCCTCGATCCGGCCGATCTGGGGCAGGCGAATGGTTACCCGCTCACCCCGGCCAAGGTCGAGCGTGTCGCGCACCATGAAGCCGGTCGTGGAAATGTTGACGATGTTCAGCATCACGTCGCCCAGGCGGCGATGCTCCCCGATCACCGGCAGGTGAACGGGGTGGCGGGTAGACCGGCGCAGGTCGGTCACTGAAAGCTGCGCGCCGCCGGACATGGCTTCTCCTGCCGGTATGAGGGATTACAGGCGGGAAAAATACATCCAGATTGACTTAGATTTGGTTAATGGGCGGCAGCGGCCTGCCGCCGCCCTGCAACGGGAAGTCGTTAAGCGGGCTTGATTATGCCGTGCTTCTTCTTGCCGGAAGACAACCTACGCTCGGCCGAAACCGCGATAACGGCGGTATCGTCGGTGATCGCCTCGCCATCCAGCCGGGCGCCGCCGCCGGCGATCAGGCGCTTGGCCTCACCCCGGCTCGCGGCAAAGCCCAGGCCGATTAGCGCCTCGATCACGCTGATCGTGGGCTCGCCCACTTCCAGCGTCGGCAGGTTCTGACCCAGGCCGCCGCCGGCAAACGTGGCCTTGGCCGTTGCCTCGGCAGCCTCGGCAGCCTCGCGGCCCCGGATCAGCGCGGTTACCTCGTTGGCCAGCACCGTCTTGGCGGCGTTGATCTCGCTGCCTTGCAGCGCTTCCAGGCGGGCAATCTCGTCGAGCGGAACGTCGGTGAAGATGCGCAGGAAGCGGCCCACGTCGCGATCGTCGGTATTGCGCCAGAACTGCCAGAAATCGTAGTTGGGCAGCTGTTCCTCGTTCAGCCAGACGGCGCCGTTGACCGACTTGCCCATCTTGGCGCCATCGGCGGTGGTCAGCAGCGGCGTGGTCGCGCCATAGACCTCGATCCCGTTCATGCGCCGGGTCAGCTCGATGCCGTTAACGATGTTGCCCCACTGGTCAGACCCGCCGAACTGCAGGCGGCAGCCATGGCGCAGCGCCAGCTCGCGGAAGTCATAGGCCTGGAGAATCATGTAGTTGAATTCTAGGAACGTCAGCGGCTGTTCGCGATCCAGGCGCAGCTTGACCGAATCGAACGTCAGCATGCGGTTGACGGTGAAGTGCGGCCCCACGTCACGCAGCAGGTCGATATAGCCCAGCTGCGACAGCCATTCATCGTTGTTGACCAGCGTGGCCCCGGTGGCGCTGTCGTCAAACGTCAGCAGGCGGTCGAACACCTTGCGGATCCCGGCGATGTTGCTGGCGATGATTTCTTCGGTCAGCATCTGCCGGCTGGTGTCCTTGCCCGAAGGATCGCCGATCTTGGTGGTGCCGCCGCCCATCAGTGCGATCGGCTTGTGCCCGGCCTGTTGCAGGCGGCGCAGCAGCATGACCGACGCCAGGTTGCCGACATGGAGCGATGGCGCGGTGGCGTCATAGCCATTATAGCCCACCACGATTTCCTTGGCCGCCAGGGCATCAAGGCCCTGCGCATCGGTCAACTGGTGGATATGGCCCCGCTCGGACAGCAGGCGCAGCAGGTCGGACTTGTATTCGGTCATGGTTGCCTCGATGTGGAGCGGGGCGCCTAGCATGAAAGGACGTGCCTTGGAACCGGCGCTGCTTGTTGCCCATCCCGATCACCCGGCGCTGGCCGTGCGGCAGGTTGCGGCGCGCATCATCTCGATGGACGATCACTGGCTGTGCCTGCGCTGGCGGGTGGAGGGCACCTCGGCGCTGGTCGTGCCGCCGTTTTCCGGCCGTGCGCGCACCGATGGGCTGTGGCAATCGACCTGTTTCGAACTGTTCCTGGGCGAAGACGATCCGGCCGCTGGCGGCGCCTATGCCGAATTCAACTTTGCCGCTTCGGAGCGCTGGGCGGCCTATGATTTCGATGGCTATCGCGAGGGTATGGCGCCGCGCCCGCTCCCGCGCGAACCGGTGATCACGCCGCGCCGTGGGCAGGATGTGCTGATTTTCGATGCGGCGCTGCCGATTGCCGGCCTGCCGCCGCTGCCCTGGCGCATGGGGCTCAGCGCGGTTCTGGAAGAGGCGGGCGGGGTCAAATCCTATTGGGCTCTGGCCCATCCGCGCGGCAAACCCGATTTCCACCATGCGGCTTGCTTCGCCGCGCGGGTTGAGGCACCCCACGCGCCATGAAGACCGGACTTGATCGCCTGCTGGCCGAGCCTGCGCTGCGTGCGCCGCTCGCCGGCCGCCGCGTGGCCCTGGTGGCCCATCCCGCCTCGCTTACCGATGGCCTGGTCCACGCGCTCGATGCGCTGGCCGCATGCCCGATTGTGACGCTAAGCGCCGCGTTCGGGCCGCAACATGGCCTCAAAGGCGACAAGCAGGACAACATGGTCGAATCGCCGGACTATCGCGATCCGGCCTTGGGCATTCCGGTGTTCAGCCTCTATGGCGAAGTGCGCCGGCCGACGCCCGCGATGATCGATACGGCCGATGTCTTTCTGTTCGATCTGCAGGATCTGGGCTGCCGCATCTACACGTTCGTGACCACGCTGCTCTATCTGCTGGAAGCCTGCCACGGCACCGGCAAGGCGGTGTGGGTGCTCGATCGGCCCAACCCGGCCGGGCGCCCGGTCGAAGGAACGCGGCTGGTGCCGGGCTGGGAGAGCTTTGTCGGCGCCGGGCCGATGCCGATGCGCCATGGGATGACGCTGGGCGAAATGGGCCGCTGGTTCATCGCGCACTACAACCTTGATGTGGATTACCGCGTCATCACGATGGAAGGCTGGCACCCCGATGCCGCGCCGGGCATGGGCTGGCCGCAGAACCGCATCTGGATCAACCCGAGCCCCAATGCGGCAAGCCTGGCCATGGCGCGCGCCTATGCCGGCACCGTGATGCTTGAAGGCACCACCCTTTCCGAAGGGCGCGGCACCACCCGCCCGCTCGAAGTGCTGTTCGGCGCGCCGGATGTCGATGCATTGGCCGTGAAGGCAGAAATGGCCCGGCTGGCGCCGCACTGGCTGGCCGGCACCGCAATCCGCGAATGCTGGTTCGAGCCGACGTTTCACAAGCATGTCGGCCACCTGTGCCACGGCCTGATGCTGCATCCCGAAGGCCCGTTTTACGATCACGCCGCGTTCCGCCCCTGGCGGCTTCAGGCGCTGGCGTTCAAGGCCATCCGCAACCTCACTCCCGATTATCCGCTGTGGCGCGATTTCCCCTATGAATACGTGCTCGACAAGCTGGCGATCGACGTGATCAACGGCGGCCCGGCCTTGCGCGCATGGGTCGATGACCGCGCCGCGCAGGCCGGTGATCTCGATGCCGTGGCCGACCCGGACGAGGCCAGCTGGATCGAAGAACGCGCGCCCTTCCTGCTTTATTGAGCCGGCTGGCCGGGCGCGGGCGGTTGCCCGGCAAAGCTGGCGGCGCGCTGGTCGATCTGCGCCCAGGCCGGCGCATCGTCGGTCCAGATCACCGCATCGGGTTCCAGCCCATGGCCGGGATCGAGAAAGCCCAGGCGCACCGTGCGCAGATGCATGCGACCCGATGACTGGGCCATGACCCCGGTGCCGCAGGCCGGGCAGAAAAACTGGGTGAGCGTATTCCCCGATGGCGCCACATAGGAAAACGATCCCAGGGTTCCCGCGATGGCAACGGCCTCGGCCGGGAACACCGCATTGTTGGTGCAGCCGCCGGCAGCGGCCTGCTGGCACTGCCGGCACCAGCACTGGCGCACCGCCACCGGTTCCTGCGCAGAAATGGTGGCGCTCACCGCCCCGCAGGCACAGTGTCCGGTAAAGCTCATGCGAATTCTCCGATCGGGTATTGTTAGGTTTGCAAACAATCGTTAGGCTGCGTGGACAAGACCGGGCCGCAGCCCGGGAGAGGATAACAGGCCCGAGGATAACAGGCTCCATGCTCAAGCTCTACAGTTTCGGTCCCGCCGCCAATTCCATGAAGCCTTTGCTGACCCTGTTCGAAAAGGGGCTGCCGTTCCAGGCCAATCGGCTCGACCCGGCCAAGTTCGAGCATCATTCCGACTGGTTCAAGGCGATCAACCCGCGCGGGCAGGTTCCCGCCCTGGTCGATGGCGACAAGGTCATCACCGAAAGCACGGTGATCTGCGAATACCTGGAAGATGAATATCCCACGCAAGTTTCGCTGCGCCCGGCCGACAGCTATGGTCGCGCGCAGATGCGGGTATGGACCAAGTGGGTGGACGAATACTTCTGCTGGTGCGTCTCGACCATCGGCTGGCACCGCTATGTCGGCAAGATGGTGCAGGGGCTGTCTGACCAGGAGTTCGAGGACAAGGTTAAGGCCATCCCCGTGGTGGAGCAGCAGGTGAAATGGCGCCGCGCCCGCGAAGGCTTCCCGCAGGACCTGCTGGACGAGGAAATGCGCAAGATCGCCTTTTCGGTGCGGCGCCTGGACGATCACCTGCGCGATCATGAATGGCTGGTCCCTGAGCAATATACGCTGGCGGATATCTGCAATTTTGCGATCGCCAACGGCATGCAGTTCGGGTTTGCCGAGCTGGTCAACCGCGAGGATACGCCGCACCTGGTGCGCTGGATCGAGCAGATCAAGCAGCGTCCCGCCGTACGCACCATGTTCGACAGCGTGGAACTGGAAAAGCTCGGCCCGCGCGATTGAGGTGGCTATCCTTTCCCGCGCACTGCTTTTTTTCTGGGGCGGGCGAAGGGTGGGACGCAATCGGAGGGTTTTGTCACTGGCAGCCTTGGTATAGGGCGGCCGCTTGCAGGAGTGTCCGCGCGCATGCGCGGCGCACGGGCACCCTGCGGTGACGGAGCCTTGATGCAAGACGTGCTGCTTGCGGAAGGGGGTGGGCGCTATGGCGCAGACCCTCGCCGCCGTTCCATCTCGTTCGTGCTGGCGTTGGCCATGTCGCTGCTTTTGCTGGCGGCACTTCTCTCCGTGGGCCTCTACGAGCCACCGGCCAAGCACGAGGGCGGCACGCTGACCGCGGTCAATCTGTCCGCTGCGGCCGGCGAAAAGAGCGAAAACCCCACACCCAAGCAGCAGAAGGCCGCCCAGCAGGCCACCCATGCCGCGGCCACGGCACCGGCGGCCGCCACCCCGCCGCGCGTGGTCGTGCCGACGGACAACAAGGTGGTCTGGCCCGAGGGCTTCATCCCGATGAAGCGATCAGACTTTGCCGCGTCGGACATTTCCAAAATGACCGGCCCCGCCGGCACCGGCAGCGCGGCGCAGCAGGCCTCTGCCGGCGGTGGCGGCGGCGGCACGGCCGGCACCGCGCCGGATGGTTCGCGCCTTTATAACGCGCAGTGGTATCGCGAGCCGCGCGACGCGGAAATCGATGGCTATATGCGGCCGGGGCAAGCCTCGGGCCGGTGGGCGATCATCGCCTGCCGTACGATTGCCGATTACCATGTCGACGATTGCCAGGAACTGGACGAAAGCCCGCGCGGTTCGGGCATGGCCCGCGTGCTGCGCCAGGCCGCCTGGCAGTTCCTGGTCCGCCCGCCGCGCATCAACGGCACGCCCCAGGTTGGCGCCTGGGTGCGCATCCGCTTCGATTTCATCCGTGGCAAGCGCAACGATGACGCCGGCGGCAGCGACGGCGCCAGCGGTCCCAACGCTGACGGCTGAGCCTGAAATTACCCAAGCTCGTCGGTTGGGCGTGGTGCGCAAGGTTCACGGATGGATCGTGATCGATTTGCCGTCCGATGTTTCGCTTTGTGGATGTTCGCGGTCGAGTGCGGCGATCGCCTGGTCTGGTGGCGGAAGGCTCGCATAGGCCGGATAGACCATGACCTTGTCGAACATTGTCAATGTGGCGCTATAGGTCAGTCGCTTGTCGAGCAGCGCGGACAAGGTGTTAGGGCCGACCGCCAGGGTGATACCAGCGTCGCCGAGCGCGATGACGTAGCGCTGCCTGTCGTCCGGTGCTCGATAAACGCCGTGATCGATCGATGATGATGGATCGCGGCAAAGCGTAGCGGCATAGGGCGGCGGTTCGCTGGTGGCGTCGCCCTTGGCCTCCGCCTCGTCTGCGGCGCCTTGCGATTGGGCCAGCGCAGCCCCGAGCAACGCGTCGATCAACGAATTGCTGCTCTTGCTTGGTCCGACATGCTTGGCCGGTTTGAGCGTCAGCGTATCGGTGCAGGCGATAATCGGCACGGCGGCAGGCAGCGGCTGGGCCGGGGCTGGCACGTGCAAGGCTGCGGCCGCTGTAGTCAACTGGGCGTCCAGTGCCTTGGCGTCGAGCGTGGCAGAGCTCATCCGCATGGTCACCAGCCACGGCCCGTAAGGAATGACCACCGCCCCGGTCGCCTGCCATTGTCCGCCTTGCACTGCCTGCACCACGCGCAGCGCGCTGGCATTTACATGGCCTGTGGGAGCAAACGCGGCAAAGCTGGGCGGCCCTGCCAGCGTGCCGCCGTTGCGCTGCGCGCTCATCGCCATCACCTGGCTCAATCGGTCTGCCCACAATGGCGCCTGCGGCCAACCAGCGCGAAAGACGTAGACGGTCAGCGCGGTGCGGCTGACGTTGTCCTGATAAAGGATCGAAACATCCGCCAGGCCATGATCGCTCTGCGATACTTCCGTGCGGGTGAATGCCCCGATCGCTGCTGGCAAAACGATGCCGGTGGGGCCGTGTGTCCAGGCAGCGGCGGTATCGACCACGATCGGGCCCGCTTTGGCCGGTGCCGTGGCTTCGGCAGCCTGGCTCTCGGGCACGGCCCCTGCCAAGGCCCACCCCATTGCAATCAACCGCACGCCTGCCGCCGCCTTCATGTCTCGCCCCCCACTATGCCTGCCTCAATTCACGGCAGATCAGGAACTTGGCGACATTGGAAGCGCCGTTCAAGCTGATCCTAGAACTCGGACCAGTCTTCCATACCGCTGCCTCCGCCGCCTGCCACGCTGACCTTGCGCGGGGCGGGGATGGCGGCGGGGGCGGGCAGGGCGCGCGGTGCCGGTGCTGCCACTGGCGTGGGCGCCGGCAGGGGGGCAGGGCCCGCCGAAGGGACGGCAACAACCGCTGGCGCGCGGTGTGCGGGGCCGCTGCTGCCCGCGCGGAAGCGGGCGACCAGGTTGCCCAGCGCGTCGGCCTCGCTCGCCAGGGTGCGGGCGGCGGCCGTGCTTTCTTCGACCATGGCGGCGTTCTGCTGGGTCATCCGGTCGAGCGAGCCAACGGTTTCATAGACCTTCTTCACGCTGTCGGATTGATCGGCGGTGGCTTCGGCAATACCTGCGACAAGGCCGCGCACGTTGCCGATGCGGGCGATGATCGCCTCCAGCGCCTCGCCGGTGCGGGTCACCAATTGGACGCCGGCGGCGACCTGGCCGGTGCTTTCCCCGATCAGCCCCTTGATATCGCGCGCGGCGTCGGCCGAGCGGCGGGCGAGGGCGCGCACTTCGGTGGCGACCACGGCAAAGCCTTTGCCCGCGTCGCCAGCGCGCGCCGCCTCGACCCCGGCGTTGAGAGCCAGCAGGTTGGTCTGGAAGGCGATGCCATCGATCAGGTCGATGATCTGGTTGATCGTTTGCGACGAGCGGGCAATGCCATCCATGGCCGCCACTGCTTCGGTCACCACCTGGCCGCCGTCGCTGGCAGCAAGGGCGGTTTCCTCGATCGTGTGGCGCACGGCTTCGGCCTTGGCCGCGCTGTCGTCCACCATTGCGGTCACGTTGCGCATGGCGGTGGCGGCAGTTTCCAATTGCGCCGCCTGGGCCTCGGTACGGTGGGCAAGATCGTCAGACGCGGCGCGGATCTCGGTCGATCCGGTGCGCACATTGTCGGCCGCGCTGGTCACCGCGCCGATCACTTTGCCCAGTTCGGCCGCCATGGTGTTGAAATCGTCGCGCAGCTGGGCAAACGGGCCTTCGAGCCCGCCCTCGATCCGCGCCGCCAGGTTGCCGCTCTTGAGGTCGGCCAGGGCCACGCCCAGCGTGCGCACGATCAGGTCCACCTGCGCCGCCTTGGCCGCGTCAGCCGTGGCGAGTTGGTCGCGCAGTGCGCCAAAGGCACGGGCCAGGTCGCCGAGTTCATCCGCGCTGTCAGCGTGATCGACCTGCGCTGTGCGGTCTCCCGCGCCCAGCCGGGTGAGGGCCTGGGTCACCTCCGCCACCGGGCGGGCGACCAGGCGTTCGAGCAGGCGGTAGCTCCACACCAGGACCGCGATCAGCCCAGCCAGCGCGCCCAGCCCGGTGATCAGCGAAAACCAATATGCCTGGTTGGCCGCGGCCGTCGCCTGGGTGATATGGCCACGCTGATAGTCGATCAGCTTGTCGAGGCTGGAATCGATACCCTGGGCCAGTTCCTCGTTCTGCTGGATCAACCCTTGGGCTTCGGCCATGTGGCCCTGGCCGGCCAGAGCCTGCACCTGTTCGGCCGCAGTGGCATAGCTGGTCCAGCCCTTGGCGAAATCGCCGACAAAGCCGGCTTCGTTGGCATCCAGGTCGGTGGCTTTGAGGCTGGTCACCGCCTTGTCGATCATCGCGCGGTTTTCGGCGATGCGCGCGGTGTGGCCGGCGGCCGTCTGGCTGGATGACGGCATGGTGAGGGCGCGCAGATCGGCGTCGATCTGGGCAATCGCGGTGTCCATGCCATTGGCCAGGAGCGCCTGCGGCACGTGGTCGCCGGTGATTTCAGCGTCGTTGGCGCTGATCTGGTGCAGCCCGGCACTGATCATCGCCAGGGCCGCCATGATCATCGCGGCAATGATCACGAAAAGCCGCGACAGCTTGCGGCGGATCGGCGCGTTCTTGAGATATTCCATCGACACTCACCTGGCCAGCCGGCAGCGCAGGCCGCCGGTTCTCGGTCAGATGGAATGCCACAGTCTGCTTAGGTGCCTTTCAATGCCGGGCTAAGCGAAAGCGCCTAGTCCGGCCGGCCACGCCAGACCTCAGGCGTCGATCAGGTCGCGGTCCAGGTCGCCGGCGCGGTTCTGGATGAACATGAAACGGTGTTCGGGGTTGCGGCCCATCAGGCGGTCGACCAGGTCTTTTACTGCCGCGCGGCCTTCGTATTCCGGCGGCAGGGTGATGCGCAGCAGGCTGCGGCTGGCGGGCGCCATGGTGGTTTCGCGCAACTGGCCGGGGTTCATTTCGCCCAGGCCCTTGAACCGGCCCACTTCCACCTTCTTGCCCTTGAACTTGGTCGCTTCCAGTTCGGCGCGGTGCGCGTCGTCGCGGGCATAGGCCGAAACCGTGCCGGCGGTGAGGCGATAGAGCGGCGGCTGCGCCAGGTACAGATGCCCGCGCTTCACGATCTCGGGCATTTCCTGGAAGAAATAGGTCATCAGCAGCGTGGCGATATGCGCGCCGTCCACGTCGGCGTCGGTCATGATGATCACGCGGTCATAGCGCAGCGCGTCGGGGTTGCAGTCCTTGCGCGTGCCGCAGCCGAGCGCGAGGCACAGATCGGCGATTTCCTGGTTGGCGCGGATCTTGTCGGCCGTGGCGCTGGCGACGTTGAGAATCTTGCCGCGGATGGGCAGGATCGCCTGCGTCTTGCGGTCACGCGCCTGCTTGGCACTGCCGCCAGCCGAATCGCCTTCGACGATGAACAGTTCGGTTTCGCCGCTGCCTTCGCCCGAACAATCGGTCAGCTTGCCGGGCAGGCGCAGCTTGCGTGCGTTGGTGGCGGTCTTGCGCTTCACCTCGCGCTCCGCCTTGCGGCGCAGGCGATCATCCATCCGCTCCATAACCGCGCCGAGCAGTGCGCGGCCGCGGTCCATGTTGTCGGTCAGGAAGTGGTCGAAATGGTCGCGCACGGCCGCCTCCACCAGTCGCGCGGCTTCGGGCGAGGTGAGGCGGTCCTTGGTCTGGCTCTGGAACTGGGGATCGCGGATGAACACCGACAGCATGATCTCGCTGCCGGTGATCATGTCTTCGGGCGTAATGTCCTTGGCCTTTTTCTGGCCAACCAGTTCGCCAAAGGCGCGAATGCCGCGCGTCAGCGCCGCGCGCAGGCCCTGTTCGTGGGTGCCGCCATCGGGCGTGGGAATGGTGTTGCAGTACCAGGAATAGGCCCCGTCAGACCACAGCGGCCAGGCGATCGCCCATTCCACGCGGCCCATTTCCTGCCCATCGGGCCCGGCGGGAAAGTCCTGCCGCCCGGCAAAGGGCAGGGCCGTCACGCATTCGCGGCCCTTGACCTGTTCGGCCAGGTGATCGGCCAGGCCCCCGGGGAACTGGAACACCGCCTCGGCCGGGGTATCGTCGGCAATCAGCGCGGGATCGCACTTCCAGCGGATTTCCACCCCGGCAAACAGGTAGGCCTTGGACCGGACCAGGCGGAACAGGCGCGCCGGCTTGAACTTGGCATCGGCGCCAAAGATCGTGGCATCGGGAATGAAGGTGACGGCCGTGCCGCGCCGGTTGGGCGCATTGCCGACGCGGGCCAGCGGGCCCTTGGCCAGGCCGCAGGAAAACTCTTGCGCATAGAGTTCCTTGTTTCGCGCCACTTCCACCCGGGTGAGGGTGGACAGCGCGTTCACCACCGAAATCCCCACGCCGTGGAGACCGCCCGAGGTGGCATAGGCCTTGCCCGAAAACTTCCCGCCCGAATGCAGCGTGGTGAGGATCACCTCCAGCGCAGACTTGCCGGGATACTTGGGATGCTCGTCAACCGGGATGCCGCGCCCGTTGTCGGTGATCGTCACCTTGCCGGCGGCGCCATCGGCAGCTTCCAGGAAAACCTCGATGCGGTTGGCATGGCCCGCGACGGCTTCGTCCATCGCGTTGTCGAGCACTTCGGCAACCAGATGGTGCAGGGCGCGCTCGTCCGTCCCGCCGATATACATGCCGGGGCGGCGGCGCACCGGTTCCAGCCCTTCGAGCACCTCGATGGCAGAGCCATCATAGCTTTCTTGCGGGCTGCCCTGGGGCAGCTTGTCGAACAGGGAGCCGGAATCGTCTGTCGCCATGAGAACGGCTATAGAACACGCGCGAATTACCGCGCAAGCCGTGCAGGCCCCCTTATCCGATGGAATCGCCTAGTTCGTGAACTTTTCCGGGGCGCGCGACACGGTCACCACGGTTCCGCCCGAAACCTCGCGCACTTCCAGCGCGCGCTCGGCCACGCCATTGGCATTGAAGCGGAAAACGCCATCGGTGCCGATGAAGCCGTCCGGAGCATAGAGCCTCGCTGTGGGAAACAGCGTGCCCGGCTTCCAATTGCGCGCGATGTTGAGCGTGAGCAGTACCGAATCATAGCCCAGCGTGGCGATGCGGGCGGGCGCCGTGCCGAACCGCTGGCGGTAGGACTGCTCGAAGCGCGGCAGGCGATCATCGGAAATCGCGGCAAACCACGCGCCCTTCATCGCCGGGGTGCGTGCCAGCGTCGGGTCACCCTTCCACAGTTCAGTGCCCAGCAGGCGCGTGCCCTTGGCAAAGGGCGCGGCCTGCACCGCGATCCGCGCGCCATCACCGATCAGCAGCGCATCGATCGGCCCGCGCGCCTTCACCCGGCGCACCGCGCTCGCGGCCGAGGTATTGCTGCGGTCATAGGTTTCGATGGCGGTCAGGCGAATGCCCTGCATCCGTGCGGCATCGGTCAGCGCGATGCTTACCCGCTGGCCATAAGTGCCGCTTGGCACGATCGCGCCCACGGTCCGGATCCCCTGGCTATGGGCATAGCCGATCACGCGGGCGATCGATTGACCGGGCACCTGGCCCAGCACGAAAACATCGCGATCGGCCACCGCGCTGTCGTTGGAATAGGTGATCATCGGCACCTTGGCCGGGCGGGCTACACCAGCCACGGCGCTGACATCTTCCGAGGTCAGCGGGCCTAGGATCAGGCGATTGCCATCGAGCACGGCCTTGCTCGCTGCTGCAGCGGCGCCCGCGCCGGTATCATAGGTAGTGATGCGCAAGGACTGCGCGTTGGTATCGAGCAGGGCCATCGTGGTGGCATTGGCAATCGCCTGGCCCACGGCGGCGTTGGGGCCGGTCAGCGGCACGAGCAGCGCCACGCGGTGGCGGCCGGCATCGCTCGGCAGCACGTTTTCCTGCGGCGCGGTTTCGCGCGGCGGGGGCGAGGTGCCCGGCGTTCCGGGCTTGGGAATGACCGAACAGCCGGCCAGCAGCGCCGCCGGCAGCGACAGCGCCAGCCACTGGCCCATGCGGCGGCGGCTCAAGCCGGAAGGCGCCCTGCTGCCGTCCGCAATGCCGTTGTTGCCGCTCTTGCCCATCATCATCTGCTTGCCGCTCCCGTAAGGCCGGTCCATGGAAAAGGAATGGATACACCACCCCTTGCGCCCGGGCTCTATATCGTGGCCACGCCCATCGGCAATCTTGGCGATATCACCGCCCGTGCCGCCGACATCCTCGCCCGGTGTGACGTCATAGCCTGCGAAGATACCCGCGTCACGGGCAAGTTGCTCAATCATCTGGGAATCCGCAAGGCCATGCGCCGCTATGATGACCACGCCTCGGCCGATGTGCGCGGGCGGCTGCTCGGTGAAATGGCCGAAAAGTCGGTCGTGCTGGTGTCTGACGCCGGCACGCCGCTGATTTCCGACCCCGGCTATCGCCTGGTGCGCGAGGCACGCGAACTGGGCCTTGCCGTCACCAGCCTGCCGGGGCCGAGCGCGATGATCGTGGCGCTGACGCTGGCGGGCCTGCCGACTGATCGCTTCATGTTCGCCGGTTTCCTGCCGTCGAAGGACAAGGCGCGCGGCGATGTGCTGGCCGAACTGGCCGCGATACCGGCCACGCTGGTGTTCTATGAAACCGGGCCGCGCCTGGTTGCCTCGCTCACGGCAATGGAACAGCATCTGCCGGGGCGCGAACTGGCCGTCGCACGCGAATTGACCAAGCTGCACGAGGAATGCCGCAGCGGCACGCCCGAGGAACTGATCGCGCACTACTCTGCCCATCCCCCCAAGGGTGAGATCGTACTGCTGGCCGGCCCACCGCCCGCGCCTGCTGCGCCAGCGGCCGATGACGTCGACACACTGCTGCGCGCCGCGCTGGAGCACCTGTCGCCCTCGCAGGCGGCCGGGCAGGTGGCCAAGGCCCATGGCCTTGATCGCAAGTCGCTTTATGCCCGTGCCATGGCGCTGAAAGAGGCCCCGTGAATCGCGCCCGGGCCGAGGCGCAGGGCCGGCGCGGCGAATGGCTGGCCGGGCTCTACCTGATGCTCACCGGCTGGCGCGTGCTGGCACGGCGGGTGAAGATCGGCGTGGGTGAGGTGGATCTGGTCGCGCGGCGGGGCCGCACCGTGGCCTTTGTCGAGGTGAAATGGCGGGACAGCGCGGCCGCGCTCGATACCGCGATCGACGCCCGCCGCCTGGCGCGCGTTGCCCGCGCGGCGCAGGCACTGGCACCGCGCTATGCCGGGCCAGGCGATGATGTGCGGATCGATGTGATCCTGATTGCGCCGGGCCGCTGGCCGCGCCGCATCGTCAACGCCTGGCAGCCGTGACCATCAGGCGTGTACCAGGCCCGGCACGTCGATCAGCACCACCGCGCAGGCAATGAGGCACAGAAACGGGGTAATGAGCCGGGCGGCAAGCATGGTTGATTTTTCCTGATGCGGTTGCGGCTCCTTTTTGGTCGCGCTGCTGCCAATTCGCCTTTAAACGGGCCACCCGCAAGACCACGGATATCATTCGGAGCACTGCCTTGACCCTGCGCGTTGCGGTCCAGATGGACCCTCTCCATTCGATCAAGATCGGTGGTGATTCGACCTTTGCCCTGATGCTGTCCGCCCAGGCGCGCGGGCATGAACTGTGGTATTACCACGTTACCAGCCTGGCCTGGGAAGCGGGCCGGGTAACGGCCGATGCCGCGCCAGTCACCGTGCAGCACGTCGAAGGCGATCACTATCACCTGGGTGAGACGCGCAAGATCGATCTGGGCCGTGACGTCGATGTCGTGCTGATGCGCCAGGACCCGCCGTTCGACCTGGGCTATATCACCGCCACGCACCTGCTGGAGCGGCTTGAGGGCGAGACTCTGGTGGTCAACGATCCCCGCTCGGTCCGCAATGCGCCCGAAAAGGTCTATGTGCTCGACTATGCGCGCTTCATGCCGCCCACGCTGATCACGCGTTCGGCGCTCGACGTGCGCGCGTTCCAGCACAAGCACGGTGATCGCGCCGTGGTGGTCAAGCCGCTGCATGGCAACGGCGGCAAGGCGGTGTTCAAGATCGATGCCGATGGCGGCAACCTGTCGGCGCTGGCCGAACTGTTCGGCCAGGTCTGGCCCGAACCGTTCATGGTCCAGCCGTTCCTTCCCGAAGTGGCCGAGGGCGACAAGCGCATCGTGCTGGTCGACGGCGAAGTGGCCGGCGCGATCAACCGCAAGCCGGGCGAGGGCGAGTTCCGCTCCAACCTGGCCGTGGGCGGCTATGCCGAAGCCGCCACGCTGACGGCGCGCGAGCAGGAAATCTGCGAAGCCCTCGGGCCCGAACTCAAAAAGCGCGGCCTGATCTTCGTGGGCATCGACGTGATCGGCGGCAAGTGGCTCACCGAAATCAACGTCACGTCGCCCACCGGCATCGTCGCGATCGACCGGTTCAACGGCAGCGATACCGGCGGCATGATCTGGGACGCGATCGAACGGCGGATTTGATTTTTGCGCGGGGCCGTTTGCGGCCCCGCGCGTTGTTCCGACCATGAACGACTGGATTTTGCAGCTTATTGCCGACGGCGGCTATTGGGGCATCGCGTTCCTGATGGCGCTGGAAAACATCTTTCCGCCCATCCCTTCCGAGGTGATCATGGGGCTGGGCGGGATTGCCGTGGCCCAGGGGCGCATGGATGTGGTGCCGCTGATGATCTTCGGTACGGTCGGCTCCACGCTGGGCAACTATGCCTGGTTTCTGCTTGGCCGCCATCTTGGCTATCAGCGACTTCGGCCGTTCGTGGCGCGCTATGGCCGCGTGCTCACGCTCGATTGGCCGGCCATGCGCCGCCTCGTCGCGTTCTTTCGCCGCCACGGGCAATGGGTGGTGTTCGTGATGCGGTTTTCGCCGGCGATGCGCACCATGATCTCGCTGCCGGCGGGCCTCGCCGCGATGGGCCACGCGCGCTTTCTGGTCTTTACCTTTGCCGGCGCGGCAATCTGGAATGCGTTGCTGGTCTGGGCCGGCTGGCACCTGGGGCAGCATTATGAAAAGGTGGCTGCCTATACCGGGCCCGCCTCGCTCGGGCTCACCGCCGTGCTGGTCGGCGCCTATCTCTGGCGCGTTGCCACGTGGAAGCCGCGGGAAGTTCAGCGGCACCCCGGATCAAGTCCGGGGTGACGTAAATCTATTGTCGTCGTCACCCCGGACTTGATCCGGGGTGCCGCTTGTCCAAGCAACAAAAAAGGCCGCATCCTGCGATGCGACCTTTTCGTGTTACTTGCCGCCGCCCTGGGCCAGCCATTCCTCAAGATACTTGATCGAATAGCCGCCATCGAGAACCGTCGGATCTTCCAGCAGCCGCTGGTGCAGCGGGATCGAGGTCTTGACCCCGTCGATCACCATTTCCTCCAGCGCGCGCTTGAGGCGCATGATGCAGCCTTCGCGGGTACGGCCATAGACGATCAGCTTGGCGATCATCGAATCGTAATAGGGCGGGATCTTGTAGCCGGCATAGAGCCCGCTATCGACGCGCACATGCATGCCACCGGCCGCGTGATAGCTCTTCACCAGGCCCGGCGAGGGCGCGAACGTAAAGGGATCTTCGGCGTTGATGCGGCACTCGATCGCGTGGCCCTTGAACTCGATCTCGTCCTGCGTCACCGACAGCGGCTTGCCATCGGCAATGCGGATCTGCTCGCGCACCAGGTCGACGCCGGTGATCGCTTCGGTCACCGGATGTTCCACCTGCAGGCGGGTGTTCATTTCGATGAAATAGAACTCGCCGTTTTCCCACAGGAACTCGATCGTGCCGGCGCCGCGATAGCCCATGTCGGCCATCGCCTTGGCCACCACGCCACCCATGCGGGCGCGCTCGTCAGACGAGATGACCGGCGAGGGGGCTTCTTCCAGCACCTTCTGGTGGCGGCGCTGCAACGAGCAGTCGCGCTCGCCCAGGTGGATGGCCTTGCCATTGCCGTCGCCAAAGATCTGGAATTCGATGTGGCGCGGATTGCCCAGATACTTTTCGAGGTACACCGTGGCATCGCCGAACGCAGCCTTGGCTTCAGAACCAGCCTGCTGCATCAGCGTGGCGAGGTCATCCGGGCTGTTGCACACCTTCATGCCGCGCCCGCCGCCGCCCGAAGCGGCCTTGATGATCACCGGATAGCCGATTTCCTCGGCAATCTTGCGGGCTTCTTCCACATCGGAAATCGCGCCGTCAGAGCCGGGCACCAGCGGCAGACCCAGCGCGCCGGCGGTGCGCTTGGCTTCCACCTTGTCACCCATCGTGCGGATGTGCTCGGGCTTGGGACCGATCCAGGTAATGTCGTGCGCTTCGACGATTTCGGCAAAGCGCGCGTTTTCCGACAGGAAGCCATAACCCGGATGGATCGCGTCGGCCTGGGTGATCTCGGCCGCTGAAATGATCGCGGCGATGTTGAGATAGCTGTCCTTGGCGGCGGGCGGCCCGATGCACACGGCATGGTCTGCCAGGCGCACGTGCATGGCATCGGCGTCGGCGGTGGAATGCACCGCCACCGTTTCGATGCCCATTTCGTGCGCAGCGCGATGGATGCGCAGCGCGATTTCGCCGCGATTGGCGATCAGCAGGCGCTTGATGGCCATCTTTTCTATGTCCTTAGCCGATGACCACGAGCGGCTGGTCATATTCGACCGGCTGCGCGTTTTCGACCAGGATCGCCTTGATCGTGCCGGTGGCCGGCGCGGTGATCGGGTTCATCACCTTCATCGCTTCTACGATCAGCAGCGTGTCACCAGCCTTCACCGCCTGGCCCACCGCGATGAACGCGGGCGCGCCCGGCTCGGGGGTGAGATAGCAGGTGCCGACCATCGGCGATTTCACCGCGCCGGCCAGATCGGCGGCGGCGGGAGCGGCGTCTGCCGCAGGGGCGGGGGCTGCAGCGGCCGGCGCGGCCACGGCAGCAGCAGGCGCTGCCACCATGTGTGCCACCGGGGCGGCCGTCAGCGTGCGCGCCACGCGGATCTTGCGGGCACCGTCTTCCACTTCGATTTCGGAAAGCCCGGTGTCGGCCAGCAGTTCGGCCAGTTCGCGCACAAGCGCGCTGTCGATTGCCATGGTTGCGGCGGGCTTGTCGCCGGTGTCGTGGCCCATTGTTAACCTCACAGGTGGGAAAGTCTGGCGCAGCGCCATGCCCGCACGGGGGCGCGCTGGCAAGGGGAAAGGCAGGCGAAATCGCCCACCCTTCGGGGAAAAACCGGGCCTAAGCGCGGTTAAAGATGCAAAACCGCGTCGAGCGCGACGATATAGCTCGCCGCCCCGAACCCGGCGACAGTGGCCTTGGCCGCCATGCCAACATAGCTCTTGTGGCGGAATTCCTCGCGCTTGTGCGGATTGGAAAGGTGCACTTCTATCACCGGGGTGACGATGCCCTTGATCGCATCGTGCAGCGCCACGCTGGTGTGGGTATAGGCGCCGGCATTGAGCAGCACCGCGCGCGCGCCCACGGCCTGGGCCTCGTGCAGCCAGTCGATTAGGTGGCCTTCGTGATTCGATTGGCGCACGTCCACCGTCAGGCCCAGGTCCTGGGCGCGGTCTTCCAGGCGGCCGGCAATATCGTCGAGCGTGTCGTGACCATAGATGGCCGGCTCGCGCATGCCCAGAAGGTTGAGGTTCGGGCCGTTGAGCACGAACACCACGGGCGCGGTGGCAGGGGCGGCGGTATCGGTCATGGTCTGGCTAAACTCCTGCCGGGAACGGTGCGCGGGTGATAGCGCCCTGCTGCGTTGGTGCAAGAGCTGTGCCTTGGCTGCAAGAGGCAGCCGATCAGGAAGCGACTGGCGGGCTGCCCACGTCGACCGGGCCAGGCACGCCGACCGGCGGCGGCTGAATCACCAGTTGCGGCCCTTCGTTGTCGGGCTGGAAATCGGCCGATGGCTGGTTGTCGCTTTGCTGCTGCTGATCGACGTCACCTTCCACCGGCGGCTGGTCTTCCGAGGTTGCTTCCTGGCTGTCGCTATCGTCACTCACGGTGCCGGTCGTGACGGGTGACGTCGATCCAGCAGCGGCCTCTGCCGCCGCGGCGCGCTTTTCCGCGGCAGCGGCCTTGGCCTCGGCCGCGGCAATGCGCTCTTCCATCTTGCGGTCACGCTCGCTTTCGCAACCGGCCAAGGCCAGGCTGCCCACGGCCAGCGCCATGAGCGAAAGACGGGGCAGGTGCATGCGCAAGGGTTTGGACAGGTTGGGCATCTTGAACCCGAGCCTAGCAGCCAAAGGTTACTGCAAGCTAACCACCATGACGCCGCAACCTGTCCCTCCTCCGGCTTACTGGTGGCGATAGACCGCGCGTTCATGGCTGAAGCACTTGAAGCCGAAATAGCCGTGGTAGCTGCCCATGCCACTGGTGTTCACGCCGCCAAACGGCAGGTTGTTTTCCAGGTAGTGTGAGAACACACCGTTGACGGTGACGCCGCCAGACGAGGTGCGGGCCAGCACCGTCTCGACCACCGTCTCGTCGGGGCTATAGATATACAATGCCAGCGGCTTGTCGCGCGCCTCGATATAGCCGATCGCCTGGTCGAGCGATTCATAGGTCATCACCGGGATGACCGGCGCAAAGATCTCGTCCTGCAGGATGGTCATTTGCGGCGTCACGTCGGTAAGCATAGTCGGGTGGATGGTTAGGTCTTCGGCCTCGAATGTGCCGCCCACGGCCACCGTCGCACCCTTGGTCACGGCATCATCAAACATGCCTTTCACGCGATCGAAATTGGCCTGGTTGACGACCTGGGCAATGCCATCCTTTTTCAACTGGCCATCGTCGCCATAGAGATTGGCGCGGACGCTGGCGGCAAAGCCTTCGACCAGCGCGGCTTTCTGCGCTTCCTTGACGAAGACATAGTCGGGGCTGATGCAGGCCTGCCCGCCGTTGAACTGCTTGGCGGCGGCCAGTTGCGCCGCAACCTTGCCGATATCGGCACCGTCATCGACGATCACCGGCGACTTGCCGCCCAGTTCGAGCGTGACCGTGGTCAGATGCTTTGCCGCCGCTGCCATGACGATCTTGCCCACGCGCGGGCTGCCGGTGAAGAAGATATGTGAAAACGGCAGGTCGAGCAGCGCCGTGGCCACCGAAACGTCGCCTTCGAACAGCGCGACATCCTTCTCGTCGAACGCCTCGCGAATGATCGTCGCCGTAACGCGGGCGGTCGCCGGGCACAGGTCGGTCAGCTTGACGATGCAGGTGTTGCCCGCCGCAATCGCTGCCGCCACTGGCCCGAGTGCCAGGCCGAGCGGAAAGTTCCACGGCCCGAGGACGAGGCAGACACCACGTGCTTCGTAGATGATCTGTGCGCGATCGGCCGGATTGAGCGACGGCGTCACCTCGGTGGGCGCCATCCAGGCATCGAGATTGTCGATATTGCGCTGGATATTGCCGGTTACATTGAGCACCTCGGTGACGCGGATCTCGCCCACCGGCTTGCGCGTGTCTTCCAGCACGGCGGCAATAATGGCGTCGGCATGGGCCTCCACTGCCGCCTTCAGCCGTGCCAGCTTGGCCTTGCGCACTTCTGCACTCGATGCCTTGGCCTCCCACTGATGCGCCTGTTGCAGGGCAAAGACGCGACGGATGTCGTCGGCAAGGTCGGCGGCGGTCGGGGCGGTCGTCGTCATGGCTATGGCATCCTGCTCAGTGTTTTTGTTCGTTAGACACACTAACTAGTGCAGGGGCCGCTGGCAACGATGTCCGAAGGGGTGGGCGCGGGTTGCCGGCCTGCCGATGTGGCAGTGGCGCGCTGGCGTTAATATCGGGGTTGGTCACGGACGGTCGCACGACTCAGCCAGGCTCACCAAGGGATCGGGGCGGTCAGCAACGCATATCGGGAGAGGATTTTCTGGCACGTCGATCTGTCCCGCCAGCGCCGCTTGCGGGCAATTTCGGGGAGCCCCCAGAGGGGTAGGATATCGACTATGTCAGTGAAAAATTGGTCGGGACGAGAGGATTCGAACCTCCGACCCCCACACCCCCAGCCGCCCTTTTGGGGGTTTTGAACGCCTCCAAATGCAACGGGAAAACTTGACAAATTCAGCCATTTAGCTTAGTGCATAACCATTATGGTTGTTGCGTTTGAGCGCATTTTGTTCCGCCTTGTTGCAGCAAGTTGCACCACCAGCGCACCACCAGATTTGATCGATTCGACATTTGAGGTGGCCAATGCGAACTGTATTGACACAGGCTGTGGTGGAAAAAGCGGCCTTTTCGGTTAAGCCTGTAGATCATCGCGATACGCGTCTCAAAGGGCTCGTCCTTCGGGTCATGCCAAGCGGGGTCAAGTCCTTCTATTGTGAATATGCGCGGGGCAAGCGGGTCTGGCTCGGACGGGCTGATGTGCTGGGTCTGGCTGAAGCGCGCGAGAGCGCACGTGCGGTTCTCAGTGACGTCTATCGCGGCCTCGATCCGATGGCGGCGCGCAAGCCCAAGCTGGAAGTGCCGACCTTTCGCGCTTTCCTTAAGGGGGACTATGCGGTTTGGGCCCAGGCGAACCAAAAGTCCCATGCGCAGAACCTCAAGCGCCTGGAGACGGCTTTCAAGCCGCTGCTTGATAAGCATCTCCACGACATCAAAGCGCTGGAGGTTGAACGGTGGCGCGCTGGGGAAATTGCGCGTGGCCTGAGCCTCCAAACGATCAACCGGGACATTTCCTCGATCAAGGCGGCGTTCAATCGCGCTGTCGATTGGGAGCTGATCCCGACCAATCCTCTCGCCAAGGTCAAAAAGTCGCGCACCGACGACAATCTCAAAGTCCGCTACCTCAGTGACCATGAAGAGGGGCGCCTGCGCGCCGCGATCGATATCCGTGAGGAGCGGCGTCGCGCCGAACGCGATACCGCCAATGGCTGGCGGCGTGAGCGTGGCTATGTCCAATTGCCCAGCCTTCGCATGGTCATGTTCACCGATCACGTGAAGCCGCTGATCCTGCTGTCGATCAACACCGGTTGTCGTCGGGGCGAGCTGTTCGATCTGACGTGGTCGAATGTTGATCTCGACCGGCGCATCCTGACGGTGACCGGCGCAACGGCAAAATCAAAACGGACCCGGCACATCCCGCTGAACCGCGAAGCCACGCGGGTGCTGCAAGGCTGGCGAGCCCAGGCTGAGGACACGAGCGGCCTGGTCTTTGTCAATGAAGAGGGCAAGCGGTTCGACCGCGTCAATTTCTCATGGCGGCATCTGCTCAAAGACGCGGGCATTTCAGCCTTTCGCTGGCACGATATGCGCCATCATTTTGCATCGCGACTCGTGATGGGCGGCGTCGATCTCAACACCGTGCGCGAACTGCTCGGGCACAGCGATTATGCGATGACCCTGAGATATGCGCATCTCGCGCCCGAGCATAAGCTCAAGGCGGTGGAGGTGCTGGACCGGCGAACTTCGATGGCTGCGGTCGCATGATGACGCCTCAAATTGACATTGTTGGCAGATTTGACTACATATGACGAAGCCGCGCAACACGCTCCGCACGATCTCGTGGATCAAACCGGCGAGGAGGGATTTTGAGGCGTTTCCCGTGCGGGCCATGGATCGGGCACTCGATGCGCTGACGGTGGTGGCCGATGGCGGAACACCGGACATCGCCAAGCCGCTCGCTGGCCTCGGGGCAGGGGTGTGGGAACTGGCGATCAAGGAGCGGGGCGACGCCTATCGCGTCGTCTACGCACTGCAACTGGGCGATGATATCTGGGTGGTCCATGCTTTCCAGAAAAAATCGACCAGAGGAATTTCGACACCGCGCCACGAGATCGACCTCGTGCGTGAGCGGATCAAGCGATTGAAGGACATGCTCGATGGCTGACGATAGTGAGGATTTCGAACTGATTCGCGGATCAGGCAACGTCTTTGCCGACTTCGACGCGCCGGACGCGAGCATTCGTCAGTTTCGCGCCATCCTGGCTGCTGAAATCGTCAAGGCGCTCGATGCCCAGCGGCTGACCGTGCGCGATGCCGAAGCGCGCACTGGTATCGCGGCGGCGGATTTTTCCCGCATCCGCCAGGTTAAGCTCGACCGCTTCACCATCGACCGGTTGATGCGCATTCTCGATCGACTGAATTGCGATGTCAGCGTGAAAATTTCCGTCGCGCCGCGCTCGCGTGCGACAACAAGCTCCCCGGCATCACCGCTCGCCGCCTGAAGAGCCGGTGACGGCGATAGTCGACCAGAGTCGGTCGTGCAAATCTGGTGACGCGAACGTCCGAATCTGGCAGCAACAGTTGCCTTTTGAGGCTGTCAGTGGGCCATCTAGAAGATCGCGCGCGACCGGGCGCGGGCGAGGGTTGTTCTAGGAGCTGACAGGTAAGTTTTTGGTGGATTCGAGGACGCACTGGCAGTAGGCTGCTTATGAGGCGATGTGGTTGGACCGGAACTGATTAATGGCTAGCGTTGTGATAAATAAGCCAGTTTTGTACTCGACCATGACATTCTTGGCTTACAATATAAATCTGCAATATTATGGTGGCCTGCACTATACTTGGTGCACGCCGTATTTTGGATCAGATTTTAGTTCTCCAGTATTCACAGTGCCTCCAAGCTCATCTCCGCTGCAAATCTACCTCGATCTTAAGAAAGAAGTTGACGGGGGTGATCTGCATGGAACTATTATTAAGGTAAAGAGGCTCGGCATTCGGCGCGGAGCGGACGTTATGCTTAAGAGAGGAAGGATTACTGCTGATATCAGGGATGACATCAGGGCGATTTGTAAACGCGCCACGCCAGAGCATTTTAGGCCTATTATGTGTGTCTTGCCCAAGACGGATATTATTCCTTACATTGAAACTGTGCCTGTTGAAGCGAAAGCCAACCCTCTTTCTCAGGAATATATCGTTGCAGACGTGCCGACCGAAGCGTTCGACATAATTAAGTTTGGGTGATGCCATGGTAAATTTTCATAATTTGTTGGCAAAATTTAGCGCAGATGATGCACGAAGTATTGCATATTATCTGACAAGGTACTTCAAGGGGGCACCTAGTCTCGAACTGGGTGGTAAGGACATATTCAAAGACATCGTTGTTGATTTTTTTGATGACGAGGCGGATCAGCGAATCCGCGATGCAACTCTTGAAGCGATAGCTAAGATCGAACAAGAGGTGGGCGTTCCAGCATCAGAGTTAGATGAGGATACAGTCTATCGAATCCTCGGTGCGATTGCTGATTTCGAAGATGCGATTACCGAAGAGCCCTCTGCGAAGCATGTTGCAGAAGCAATAAGTTTTCTTGGGAAAACTAAATCTATCGGTTAATTCGGCCTCTGCTGAAAATATCTGAAATCTTCTGCTTTAGATATTCAAAGTACTGGACTTCGACCGCCTCGTTGATCATCGCTCCCTGTTTCGCGGTGTGGGGGCTGTGGAAAAGGATTACCCTACGGCATCCCGGCCAGTCGTCGGCTAGACCGGATACGCTGTGCCCGTGAGTTGGCACACCAGCAGCTCGAACCGCAGCAATGTTACGATCTGGAAGAACATCGCCGAGCACCGCGAAAGGTATTCCGCGTAGGATAGCTCAACGGTGTCGCCCGCGTTGCCCTTGCCCTCGCGGTAGGTGAGAACGCCGCGCTCGGCGTCGTGGTCTAGCGCGCCGTGATGAGACGCGTTCCGGAGCTGGGCGTCGCGCTCTGCCGGCAGCGCACCCAATCCTGGCCGTTCCAGAAACGCGTCGAAACGCTTAGGCTTGTCGGACCTTAAATACGTGTTGGCGTCGATATTCCTGAACTGCCGCCAGTCGCGGCCTTCAAGTACGTTGTTCATGAAGGCCAGCAGATCGACCGAGGACGCGAACGCCTCGAACGCGTTGCCGTAAAACATGCGGACGGCGTTGAAGCCGCTTGTGGTAGCGACATGACTTTCCATGACCGGTATGCCCTTCGACACCGCGAAATGGACCTGGGAGAACTCGCTCCAGGCTGAGAAGTAGTCTCGGAAGACGCCGAAGTACCGCTGCGCCCGGCCGGCGCTGCCCTTGGCATGCTCTACGAGAAGCCCCTCGAAGGCGCCGCCCTTCAGTGGTTGCCGCACCTGATCCATCATTTCGCGCAGCGTCACCTCGTAGCTGGTCGCGCCCAGGAACATTGAGAAGCGCCAGACCCAGTCCGGTAGGTGGTTGAGCGGATCGTCGAAGTGGAAGCGCGTGGTGGCTTCGGCCATCACCTTGGTTGCTAGCTTTTCCCGACCTCTCGAATGAAGTGACCAAGCCTTCTTTAAGAGCTGCCACTCGTCGGCGTAGTCTGGCCGTCGGAATGGTCTAGGCCGCTCCTGGAAATCCTTCTCGAAGTCAACCGGGCGCATCGATCCAAAACGTTCGGTGGCTTCAAAGTGCGCCTGCATCTGAAGCATGTGGGGGAACGTCATGTCGGTGTGCCGATCCGACTCCTCGATGACGTAATTCGCATGCATGTTCACCACGAGCGCCCCGGGGGCCTCTTCGGTAAGCTCGGCGTTCTCGACTGCCTCAGGGACGGCCGACAGGTTTTCATAATCGACGTTTAGGGCGACCACCATGTCCTCGCCGCAGCCCCGGCAGGGGAAACGGTGCGTCTGCCGCGCGTCGTGCCCCATGCCGATCCTGACCAGTTAGCGTCCGCGCTCGTGGTGTAATTTCCAGTGTAGATTGAGGCGATCGCATGGGGTGGGGCATGCCCCACCCCATGCGATTTCGATCTCGGTGGCCACCGGGCTCATCGGTAAGGTGGAGTTACCACACTTCACACGCCCACCGAGGAGTTGATCCCGATGACCGACGACAGACTACCGCTTGCCGAACTGATGGCGAAGACCGGGGATGGAGATTTTCTGCGCACAATCGCAGAGAGTGTTTTGCAGATCATCATGGAAGCCGACGTTGACGGCTTGGTCGGTGCTGGCCGCCATGAACGATCCGGCGACCGGACGACCTGGCGCAATGGCTACCGCGACCGCAGCCTCGATACCCGGCTCGGCACGCTCAACCTCAAGATCCCCAAGCTGCGGACCGGCGCTTACTTTCCGGGCTTTCTGGAACCGAGGAAGACCGTTGAGAAAGCGCTGGTCGCGGTGATCCAAGAGGCGTGGATTGCTGGCGTCAGCACCCGGCGCGTGGATGAACTGGTCCAGGCCATGGGTATGAGCGGCATCTCCAAGTCCTCGGTGTCCAAGCTGTGCAAGGACATCGATGAGCGCGTCCATGCCTTCCTGAAGCGCCCGCTCACCGGCGATTGGCCCTACCTCTGGCTCGACGCTACCTACCTCAAGGTGCGCGAGGGCGGGCGGATCGTCAGCGTCGCCGCGATAATCGCCGTAGCCGTCAACACCGAGGGCAAGCGCGAGATTGTCGGCCTCCACATCGGCCCTTCCGAGGCTGAGGTGTTCTGGTCCGATTTCCTCAAGGACCTCGCACGGCGGGGGCTGACTGGCGTGAAGCTGGTGATCTCCGACGCCCACGAGGGCCTCAAGGCGGCGATCACCCGAGTGCTCAGCGCCACCTGGCAGCGTTGCCGCGTCCACTTCATGCGCAATGCCCTGGCCTACGTGCCCAAGGGCCAGAACACTGTCGTTGCCGCCGCTATCCGCCAGGTCTTCCTCCAGCCCGACCACGCTGCCGCGACACAGGCCTGGCGCCAGGTCGCCGACCAGTTGCGCGCCCGCTGGCCAAAGCTCGGCGCCTGCATGGACGACGCCGAGCATGACGTGCTCGCCTACATGGCCTTCCCCGAGCAGCACCGGGTGAAGTTGCACAGCACCAACCCGCTCGAGCGCCTGAACAAGGAAGTGAAGCGCCGTGCCGATGTCGTCGGCATCTTCCCGAACGAGGACAGCATCATCCGCCTCGTCGGCGCCGTTCTGCTCGAGCAGAACGACGAATACCAACTCCAACACCGCTACATGCAGATTGAGGGCATGGCAGCCCTCGCTACACCAATCATCGAGGAGGTTCAGCCGCTACAGATTACACCCAAGGCCGCCTGAAAATGCAGCCCGATGGCCACACCCGAATTTACACCACATTGACGGACGCGACCCCTGACCACGTGGCTCTGGTCGCACGTAAGGCACTTGAAGGCGGTCCGGATGATCATGAACCTAAAGATAGCAACATGACGCGCGATTTCAAACTGCGTCTCGCGTCAAAGTGCGGGCGGGTTCACCAGCTGACCCGTAGTGCGGCTGACTCTTGATATCACATTCCTATAGATGAAGTCAGCCTGCGCTACAGGGACTTTATAAGCTGAAATTCCGCTACCAACATAGCTTATGCTGTTATATTGCCTCGATCAGGCGACGCTAAATGTAGGCCCTGTGATACAAGCTACCATTCGGCACGTCACTCGGGAATGGCGGCTTTGTCCCAAGTTCTGCCTCGATCGGCAGGTGAAGCTGGACCTCATCCTGATATGTACGCTGCCTTCTACGTCTTACTGATGGAGTCGCGAACTCACGTCAAATTTTCTGCCTCACCCCGATTGCGTTCTTCAATCTACTAACTTTGCTGCCTGAGCCAGGCGTGTTGCCGCCCGACTCAGGCTGGAAATAGACCGTCAGTTTTGCAACGCAATCACCCGGCGGTAGCGGGCAAGGGCACTCGTCATGTGATATTGAACGGCCTTCTGTGTGATCCCAAGCCGTTCTCCAATTTCCCGATGGGTGAGATTGCGCATTCGGTGCATGAGGAAAATCCGCCTGGTCTTGGGCGTCATGGCGCGGAGTGCCTGCACGTAAGCGCGCCTAAGCTCCATGGCCTCTATATGGAATTCCTGGTCTGCACAGACCGGAGCGTCGCGCCCTTCGTCAAAGGGAAAGAAGACGGTTCGTTCCCGCGCCAATCGCCGCCCCCGCTCAATCAACAGATTTTGGGCGATCCGCGTCAGATAGGCGGAAGGGTTGTCGATCCTTTCAAGCGCATTGCTGCGAAACAGCCGGGTGAAGGCCTCTTGCACAAGGTCGGGGGCGGAGTCGGGACCGGCCTTGTGCATGAAGTAGCGCAGCAGGCGTCTTTGCTCGTTCCGATAAACGGCCTCGAATCTGGGGATGGGGCGGGGCGGCATCATGACCGCGCTTCTCCATGCTCGCCCTCATAGAGCGGGGCATCGCGCGAGGCGCGATAGAGGGTAATGCCCGCCTCGATGCGGTCGAGGATGAAGGTGTCACGCTCGGCTTTGGCGATTCGGATGTCGGCCTTCGAGTAAAATTCCAGATCGACCGCGCACCGGTCGCCACTCTCGCGCTGGATGATGTCGCGGGCGCGGCGCCAGCAGCACTCCTCCTTGAACAGCGGATGATTGACGATGACCCAAAATTCATAGTCAGAAAAATTGATCGTGCGCTCATCCTCGAACCATGAGCGCCGGGCATAGGGGCCGATCAGGATGATCCGGGTGATCTGCCCCGGCTCGGGCGCCAGCACCTGTTTCGGATCGAAGAAACTCCTCAGGATGCGCGTGATTCGTTCGATTTCGCGCTGCTTGCGGCGGATGAGATGTCCGACGCGCGCCATCACGACTTCGCGCGCGTAAACGTCGCTCGTATTGGATGCTGTCATGGTAAGCTCGCACACCAGCGGTCCGCGCGTTCATGCGCGGCTGTGCAAGCGATGTTCTCTGTGTGCCGCCGATGCGGTCTACAGCAACTGCCCGACCGTGATGGCCGAACCTACATGATGCCTGGCAGGTTTAACCCGGAGATGGCCGCCAGTCGTTCCATCTCGTGGCGGACATTATGTCAGAATCGCAGATGTCCGGCAAGTTGCCAGAGGCCCGGCTAAGCGCGGGTGGCAGCTTCGCGGGCAGCGATGCGTTCGAAACAGACTTTGGCCATTCCGCTTCTGGCGTGAAGAGGGCTTCTTAAATCCTGCGCCCATTCCTGCCACATCGCCACCGCCGCACCCGCTACTCCATTTGATCGATACAAATGTTGATCAAGCCACCAGCACCAGGCGCTCAACCTGAATGTCACCCTCATGCGCGCGCACCTGGGCCAGTTCATAGGCCGCCTGCATGCGCAACAGCGTGTCCGCCTTGACCCCGAAACCCTTCTCGAACCGGATCGCCATGTCCGGAGACAGGTTGGCATGGCCGTTCAGCAAGGTGCTGAGCGCCTGACGCGACACGCCGAAATGCTGGGCCAGCGCCTTCACTGTCAGGCCCGAGGGCTCGACGATCTCGGTCTTGAGCCAGTCGCCGACATGCACGGCGAGCGAGGTATGCATTTTAAGCGCCATGATAGTCCTCCAGATTCAGATCGGTCAGTGCGCCCTCATCATTGATGCTGACGGTCAGCCGCCAGTTGCGTGTCACCGTCATGGACCATATGCCTGACCGGTCGCCGGTCAGGGGATGCAGTCCATAGTTTGGCGGGACACTCAGTTCGTCCAGCGACCCAGCCGCAGCAATGAAGGCCAGCATCTTGCGGAGGCGGTTCACGTCACCGACCAGACCCTTGGCATTACCGGTCTCGAAGAATCGGCGCAGCGCCTTATCGGTGATGCTCTCGATCTCCATGTGTCGCGTTATACATGACACTCATGCGGCGTCAAGTCATGCTTGACACGCACTGCCCTGGGGCCTGTTTGGTCTCCCTGGCATAAGGGGCTCGACGCTGCCAGGCAGATTGATCAAGCGCAGATGCCTGGCAAGTTGCCCGTGGCCCGGCTATAGGCGGGCGGCAGCTTCCAGGGTGGCGATGCGTTCGGAACAAACCTGATGCACGACGCGGCCCAGTTCCTCGACCCGCTCGCCCAGCCAGGTCAGCTCTTCCTCGCTGATTTTGTAATGTTTTGAGTAGCGGGCCTTGGTGTAGGCCTCTTTCAGCTTCTGGAACATGGCGCGTTCGCGGTGCGTGGTTTCCGGCCAGATGCCGTAAAGGCGCCTGTCCAGCCCCTCGGCCAGCGACCGCAGGAAAGCGATATTGTGGTTGTGTGGGGCATAAAACGTCAGCGTGAGCAGCGCACCCTGATAGATATTTTCTGCGGCTTGATGCAGGAGAAAGGCCGCTCGCTTCCAATCCCCCTCTGACATACAAAAACGGAAAACCTTTAGAAAGCCAGCCGCATTCGACACATATTCCTCAAAATACTCCCGCGCGGCGCCCCACGCCTGCTGCGGTGTTTTCGGCTTCGGCGTCGTCAGTTCCCGGTCGTCCGCCTCATAGAGGGCGATCCCGTCCTTGGCGACTTCCATGAAGAACAACCGGCCATGCGCCAGCCCATCGTTCACCTCGTGCAGCGAGTGGACGATGAAATTGACCGGCGTCCGCAGGGTCTTTTCCATGGTGTAGGCGCGGATCAGCCGTTCCTCGGCCTTCATCCAATAGGCGGCGCGGTCGGTCAGCTCTTTCTGGCTGACGATCACCAGAATGTCGTAATCGGATTTGTACTGGTTGGCCGATAGCGGCGCATCAACCCAATCGCCGCGCGCGTGGCTTCCGAACAGGATGACTTTCAGAATCTGCGCGCCCTTGCGGGGGCCGGTGGCGTTCTCCGTCGCCTGGCGGAATTCGTCGAAGACCACCTCGACGATGCGCTCAAGCTCTCGCTGCTTCGTGGCAGGCAAATGGTCGAGGTCGGTGCGCATGGCGAGGATTCTTGGCCATTCTCCTTGGCTTGGCAAGCATTATCACTGCTCTTGCCCGCCGATCCGCGCCTGCGGATCGGCGCCAAATAGGACGCCGCCACCGTGAAAGGGAAGGCCGTAGAGCCGATTGTCGGCCCTACGGCTTTGCAGTCAGGCTGTTTTCGGCCGCTGCATTCCCTCGGCCAGCGTCCAGAGCGCCCGGTTCAGCCCGACATTCTGGTCGATGCTGTTGATGGCACGGCTTCGGCTGCGGCGGATGTGCCCGTCCGAGGTCTGGCGACGCCCGCTCAGGCCACCCCGGATCAGGTTTTCCTGAATGACGTTGAAGGTCTGCCACAGGCTTTGCCCGACATCTTCGCGGCGGCGCGGGGCAATGATCTGGCCGGGGCGGAGCGGGCTTTCATCCTCGCCATAGCGGGCGACGAGGCTGGCCTCGGCCAGCACCTGCTGCTCGTCCCGCGACAACCGCATGTCCTTCATCGTCTCGGTGGCATCGATCAGGCGCGGGAAATCCTTGGCGACGGTATAGACGCCCTCAATGATCTGATCCTGAATTCCGCCCTTGTGGGGAACGCGGACTTCCTCGAACCGCTCGCCCGCAATCATACTGTTGGTACAGACAAAACGCAGCATCCCGGCGAACATCTGGTAGGTGCTGGTCCCGTCATGGCTGTTGACGATGATGACTTCCGCTGCCTCCGGCTTGCCGATGCCGTCATCGCGGCGCAGGCGGAGCATATGCTTGGCGTGGCCCATGCGTTCGCCATCACGCGGGACCGCCTGCACGGCGAAGAACGGGAACCATCCTTCCCGGCGTAGACCCTCCACGATCTCAATGGTGGGGACGTAAACATAACGCTGCGAACGGCTGTCATGCGCTTCGCGGGCGAACACGGACGGCACGTGGCGGTGAAGCGCGTCGTTGTCGAGGGCTTCGCGCCCGCTGATCTGGTGGGAGTTACGGCCGAAACGGGTGGCGAGACGATAGGTCATGGCTTTGATCCTCATTGGCTTGGGTTGAAGCGCAGCGCTGCGCTGCAACCCTGGCCGTCGCCGAGACCGGGGGGTGCAAGGGGCAAGGGCGACCGGGATGGAGGGGGATCACCCGGCCTGCACGGAACGGAGGAACGAGGTGAAGGAAGGCCGGGGAAACCATCCCGATCGAGCGTCAGCGATCCCTTGCGCCGCGCCAGGGGGCAGCGCCCCCAAGCAATCTTCCCGTATGCAGCAGTTGTGGAAGCTGGGTGAGGGCGTCCAAGCCAGATCAGATACCGTGGGCTTGACGCTGAAAATACCGCAATGACGCCACTCGGATTGATTCAGAAGACGGATGCAAATCGCTGAATTAGATGATTTGATAGCATGGCAGCGGCCAAATCCGTTGCCATTCGGCCCCAACGCGCTGTAGGGGAATTTGCTTTGACATTGCTACCGTCGCGCAGCACGGTCATTTGGGACTCACATTCTTTAGAAAATTCGGCCACACTGTGAACATGCATAGGGCAGGGAGAATCGCGTGAATTGCTTATTCCAGTTAACGAGCAATTTCACCGTTGCGTGCGGCGAGAAATAACGTGAAATCGTTTCCCGTATTCGAGCAGCTAGATATCGATTCATATGGGCTCTATCCTGGCCGCGCAGGAGGCCCCGCCGGGCTGCATATCGACATCCAATCGGGCCTTACTCTTATTGTCGGTGCAAATGGGTTAGGCAAGACGACCCTCATCACACTGCTTTTTCGATTGCTGACAGGCCCGTCTGACATACCTCAGTTAGGTGCTGGCGACGAACTTGGATTCCGTCGCTTGTCGGCTGCACCCCTCCCTCCATTTCAACGTGGAATATTCGCGAGTCGCGTCTCCAATCGAGCTGAAGGTGCTACGGCACGCGTAGAGTTTTTGCTCGGAAGCACCAAAATTATAGCCGAGCGAAGGCTTGATACATTAGCCATCATCCGCGCAAATGTGGGTGATGTCGAGACCGCAGACGAAGCCACCTTCCAAGCGGAAGTGGCCAAGGCCGCGGGGCTTGGTTCATTCGGCGACTTCATTTTGATGTTACGCTATTTAGTGTTTTATTTTGAGGACCGGCGGGCTCTTGTGTGGGACGCATCCGCGCAGCGGCAACTATTGCGTATGCTATTTCTCCCGCCCGATCTCGCACAGCGCTGGACCGATTTAGAACGGTCAATATTGCAAAACGATAGCCGGATGCGCAACTTCCAGGCGGTCGTTGGCAAGGAGGAAAAGCTGCTGACGAAAGGGCTTTCCAAGATTACTAATGGGGTCGCACTTCGGGCTGAACTTCAGGCACTCGAAAAATTACAAGAGACATCCCGCGAGCGCCTCGAAGATATCGAAGGGTATACGAACGAACTCGACAGGGTGCGTCAAGAAGCTCGCTTGCGAAGCTTGCGCGCTAAGCAGGACCGCGAGTCGCGGTTTCGTGCAGTTGAACACGCAAAGCTGTTGGCTATCGAAGCTCGTTTTCCTGGCCGGCTAGAAACTGGCCGATATATGGTTGCTCACCTTATGAGTGAGCACGACTGTCTGGTTTGTGGGAGCCACGCACCCGAAGCCGCGAAAATGTATTCAGATCGCCTTATGTCGGGGCGATGCGTTGTATGCGACAGTAATCTCGAAAAATCAGAACGGATAATCGAGGCTCGCGAGGTTTCTGACGAACGTGTGAACAAGACCGCTCACCAGCTAGAGCAAAGTGATCGAGAACTGGCGACCGCCACTCGGGAACGTGAGATGGCCGAAGCGCAGTTCGATTCGCATATTTCGGAAATGACTCGATTACGCTCCGAGATCGCCGTGCGTTCTGCACGGCTTGCGCAGATTGTTGAAATGCTTCCGCCTGATGAGGCCGCATTGCGACAACAGCGGACTGAGCTTGGAGCAATTCGCGGGCGGCTTGAGACAATGAAATCCGAACTCGCGGACGAGCGCGCCGTTTTTCGAAAGTTTGTTGAGGAATGTACTGAGGCGCTTCTTTCCTCTTCGGCTGAGATTGTCGCAACGTTTGAGCAGTTCGCTGGGAAATTTCTTTCCGAACGTGTCGCTCTGACATGGACATCTCGGCCGGCAGCGGTAGGTCAGGGTGGCGAGGCAATTCCGTTTCCAGCTTTCGAACTCAATATGACCGGTAGCGATTTCTCTGAAATCGTTCGGCGCGCCGGCCCTGACGATGTTTCGGAAAGCCAGCGTGAATTTATCGACCTTGCCTTTAGGATGGCCCTAATGCAGACCGCTGGCCAAGGCGCGGCAGGCTTGGTGATCGACACACCTGAATCATCGCTCGATGCCGTTTTCGCCAAGCGCGCCGGTGAGACGCTGCTGCGCTTTGGCGCTGAGCCAGGCAACACAGTCTTGGTGACCTCGAATCTTGTTGAGGGCAGTTTGCTCCCAACTCTCATTAAGGGAATCGCGGCTACGCCTGAAAGGGCAGAGCGCTTGATCGATCTATTTGAGATCGCTAGACCGACGGCCGCAGTTACGGCAGACCGAGCTGAATATGACGAGTTGCGGGAAAAGCTTTTTGAGCCGCTGCGATGAGTGCTTATCCGGTTGATTCTCTCGAGAAGCTCGCCGGCTCGATCCGTCGCCGCGTTCGCTTGGTGTCATTGTTGGAGGCAAGCCGGGAGGCTGGGATTGAGCCGCTGCCGACCCTCCGCCTTCATTTGATTGCTTACCTTGCCAATGTGCTATCGCCGGTCTGGGACATGCCGAGCGTCGATGGCAGTGTGCTGAAGCGGAGTGGCGGTCCTTTTTATCCTGATCTGCAAAATGATCTGGATCGGCTTGTGGGACTTGGCGTGGTTCGTGTCGAAAAGCTTAGGCACCAGCGCATCGATGACGACCGTTATCGTCTGGACGGAAGCTACCGTCTCAATTCCAAATTAGCGGAACCGATCTTGTCTTACCTGAATACTATGCCAGACGAAGCTGCGGCATCACGCTTTGTCCGTGAGCTCGTGCTAGCCCTCTCAGCTCTCACGGATGAAGAAATAGATCGCGCCATTACCGAAGATGCAACTTATGCGAATCCGAATATCGGCGTCGATAATGTCATCGACTTCGGTGAGTGGTTGAGCGCCAATTATTCTGCAGCTGCGGCGGAAAAGGTAGGAGGCTTAGTGCCCACCGGAGCATCTGTTGGTGCCAGTGAAAAGGTACATCTCTACGTGCGTCATCTTCGGAAAAGGCTTCAGGGTGGCCGATAAAGACATCGGAACAGGCCTGGGTCCATGGTCGGGCGCCGATCTGCGCGCAACCGCCAAGCAGTTCGCTGGCGATGGCGCAGACGATGATCTCGATTCCGTCACCCGATTTGGTCGAAGCATTGCGAAGCTGGCTTTGCGCCGGATGCGTCAACAGCTTCACAACATGCGGCGAGATGCAATTGCGATCTTCTTACTTCAGCCCAATGGCTTGCCAAACATGGAAACCATCCGTCAGCCTATGTTGGGCGATGGCGGCGTCGAAATATGCGGGAAAATTTGGTTTGTTTCGATGACGGCGCAGGCTGGCCGTGAACTCGTTCCCCCATCGGACGAGGCCGGAAAAATGTTTGACCATATCGAAAGCCTAGGCCTTGGCGATGTGCCTGCCGCCGTCTTCAATCCCACAGTAGCAATACCCACGGTTCGCTTTTACCCCAAGGGCCTGACCGCTGAAGATGAGTTCGATACGGTGGAGGTCGCTGATCGAGAAGTAACAATTAATGATATTAAACGCGCAATCGATGAAATGCATGAGGAGCATCTGTGTACCCCAGATGTACAGATCGCAGGAAATTCGATGTGGAGCGACTCGCAAAAGCTGCATGCCAGTAGTAATGCAGAAGCGATTGCACAAACGCATGTTAAGCTGGCTTTGTCCTTTAGGCTTTTCAACTGTGATGTGCGTCCCGAGCAGCCGATGAAAGCTGGACGGGTCGATTTGGAGGTTGTCCAGCAGCTTGCCGATGGGGCAAGCATTATTCCTGCTGAAATCGAGATAAAGGTACTACGCGAACGTAATCGGCGGGGAAAAAAATGGTCTGACGCATTTAATGAAAAATGGATGCGGCGGGGCATCCGTCAGGCCGCCGCCTATCGCGATGTACGCAAAGCGAAAGCTGGAATGCTCTGTTGTTTCGATATGCGCAGTGGAGATCGAGGGGAAAGTGCTACTTTTTCTGGTGTAAAGCCCTACGCAGACGCAATTGCGGTAGAGCTCCACCGCAATTTTCTTTACAACGATTCGGAGGCTTGGCGCGTCGCGCGATATGGCACCTAGCCTCGACGCAGAACTAGCAAGCTCTCTGCGAGCTGGGCTTGGCCGCCTTGTTGCGCTGAGGTTCGCATCTCCCGAAGTATCTCATTGCGTTCAACATGCAATCCGGATGCCACGGCGAGTTCAGCAAGAATATCTGCTACGTTCACGGGGATGCCTGCATAACGACTGTCGCCGACCACAGCCCAAATCGACCCGCCTGGTCTGAGTGTAGTGCTAAGCGTGTTCACAATGCCCGACATTTCCGCGAAATACGCTCCCAGCATGGCAGGGATATGTGGGCTCCACAGGCGGTCACGTTGTTCGCCGAGCAATCCTAGTGCATCATCGAGAAGCTGTGAGCCGGTTGGAGCTGGCATATAGTCTCGATGAATTTGGACATGAGACGCCAGAGTGCTTTGTCTAAGTGCACGATTGGCATTTGGAGCATCAAGGTAGCCCAGCATCCACAGTTCGATATTGTACACATCTGTATAGTCGAACGAATTTGGATAGGGCGGTGAAAATACGGCCAAATCAAAGGGGCCGAGGCCTTGTATCGCGGTGCGGCTGTCTCCGCGCACCACTGTATAGGTTTCGGTGGCGCGCCGCCCGAATCGTCCGATTTCGCCAATTGCTGCCGACGCGGTTTCCACAAATGCCAGATCGACCTCACCAGTGCTGCGACGCCGGTTTTCCCACCCACGGCGATAGCGTCGGCCTTTCCCGTTCACGATCGCATTGCTGAGTTGAACCAGCACCCCTCCCAACAGAACCTTGAACAAGCGGCGATGAGCAGCAATGTTCAAGCGGTCAATTGCTTCGGCGATCGCGAGGATACGTTCCGCCACTTTGAAATCGAACAGCCATCGAGAATCGACACCGGGCTCGACAAAGGTCGAGGGCAATCGCTGCATACGTAAAGTCGGATCGATATCTGCCGCGCTGCGAAGCACCGCGCCCAAATCGGAAACGAGCTGCTCGGCGTCATAGCCTGTAAGCTTTGCTTCAATCAGGTCAGCCAGATAAGGATTGACCTCGATGGTGGTCGGCTCGACGCCCAGAAACTGGCATGCGAGAGCCGTAGTGCCGGACCCTCCAAACGGGTCCAGGCACGTTCTCACAGGGGCGTCGTTAGACCGAACGGCTTCATAAACGACCTCCGGCGCAAATGCTTCTTTGAAGTGCCGCCAACGCTGGAACGGTATCGTCGCTGATCCCGAGTTTGTGCCGAGGGTCGCCAGTTCGCGCCTTCCGGTCCATTGTTCAAAGCTGCTGTACAAGCGTGCGCCTTTCAAAGATATTGCAAATTATCTATGCTCGTTTATGTAAATTTGCAATGGCAAAACGATACGAACATACGCTGTCCCTCGCGAAGGCTATAAGCGCTCGTCGTCGCGAGCGTGGCCTAACCTTTGAACAGCTTGGTTTTTTGTCGGACGTCAATGCCGCCCAAGCGTTTCGAATCTGTCGCGGTGAATTTAAGACACTCAATCCAAGCGTTTTGAAAATCTGCAATGCGCTGGAGATCGAGCCGGAAACAGATGGAATGGCCCGCCAGCGATTTGGGGACACTGCAATCGAGGCGATGCTATCGGCCGAGGTGTTGACCGCTTGGGACCGAACGGTGGCGGGTGCCAAACTGATTAAGCGCGTGCTACGCGCTCTGCACGGAGAAGCCTAACGGGGCGTGGTGGTAAAGCATACTCAACACCGAGGAGACTTGCCCCATATAGCGCCAGCGGCTAAACGGAAAAGGGATACTTGAACTTACGGATCTGCCAGATTGAAATCCCACAGTCGGGCAATGGTCGGGAATGCCTGAATATGGCGCAGCCGACCTCGTCCCCACCTTACCGTCAACCCAACCCATTCCCGAAAGCCTTGGCCGCTGCTGGCTCTGGAATTGACCTTCCTGTCTGAGCGATAGCAGTCTGCACCTGTCCTGCCCGCTCATGAATGGCTGCAACCAGTTTCCCTCGATCATTGGTGAACACCGTCGCCGTATCCTTGGCGCGGGAAATCCCGACATAGAAGCTCTTCTGATCGACCAGATTGGTCGCCTTACTATCGGCATGGATCAGGACATGATCGGCAGTGCGCCCCTGGGCGGCAAAGGCCGTGTCCGCATAGGCATGCCGGATATGCTGATCACGCGCCGCATCCAGGCTCAACGTCTCGGTTTTTCCCCGCGAAGTCTGAATGGTGGCACTTCGTGTGGCTTCATCCACCGCGATCACCTCACCCCGCCCACCGTTAATGCGCCCCGCCTCGCGGTCGTTGCGGGTGAACTGGATGCGGTCTCCCACCTTCAGTTCCAAAGCCTGCGGCGCAAAAGCTTGGCTCTGCCCCGCACCCCATTGCCGTAACCGCCAATCCACCTCCCGCCCGTCCTCTGATCTCAGGGTGATGGCCGCCTTGGCCGGATCGATGGCCTCTACCCGATAGGCCGCGCCCCGGCTCACGCCCTTATCGGCATAATCGCGGGTGAAGCGCACCACATCCCCTTTGTCATAGGCCAGGGGATCGCGCGCCTCGGCGCGGGTTAGCCCCTTATTCGCGAGGCTCTGCATTGTTACTGCCGGGCCGGTCAGTGCCCCCGATCTGTTCAGGGCATCGCGAATGTCGGCAGTCAGCGCATCGCGGCCTTCCCGCGACGGTTCGATCACCAGCGTGCGGGCGCGTGCCGCCTTGTCCATCCCGGCATATTGTTTGGCCATGGCCGCGAAGCGCTCGGCCCGGTCAGCATTCTCGACAATCCGGCCTCCGCCCCGATCCAGTGCGGCCAGCGCCTTTCTGGCGTCGCCCTCGATAGAAGCCAGCACCGCGTCTTTCGTGGCCTCGTTGGTCTGCCGCACGATCTCGCTCAGCTTCGCGGTCTCCATGCCCGATGCCTGCAACTGGGCAAAGGCCGCGCCTGCCTCAACCGATCCAAGCTGCTGTACGTCGCCGACAAGGATTACGCGGGCATTCTGCTTTTCAGCCAGGTCAAACAGCCGGGCGGTGTCGCGGGCTGACAGCAAGGAGGACTCATCCACAATCCACGCTGCAGGCTGGCCCTGATTGGGCAGTTCCGGGGATAGCAGATGGCGGGCGACAGTATCGCTCCGCGCGCCCAACGCTTCGCCCAGCACCATGGCGGCTGACGCAGTGGGGGCCAGCGCGATGACTGGCACGCCCTGCGCCTCGGCCTCGCGGGCGAAGGTCGCCAGAACGGTCGTGGTCTTGGCCGTGCCTGCATACCCCTGCAACGCGGTGACGCGGTTTTGGCTGGTTAAAAGCTGCTCGGTGGCGGCGCGCTGATCGACATTCCAGCCGAACCCCGCCCGCTCAGCCTGCGCCGACGCGCTCGCAACGGCTTTGGCGGCGGTAAGCGGCGAGGCGATAGGAGCTAATGCCCCGCGCCCCTCCGCTTCAATTTTGAGCATCCTGGTCTCGATCTCGACATTCTGGCGGGTGGTGAAGCCGGAAAACTTTGCGCCGCGCCGGTCCAGAAAGGTCCGGTCAATCAGCTTGCCCTCTTTCGTGGCCGCCTCAACTGCCTCCCCGATTTGGGCATAACCAACCTTGCCCAGCCCGATTTGTCCGGCCTCTTCCCGCAAGGCTGCGGCGGAGAACACCGATTGCCGCTCGCCCAGCTTCTCGGCAGCATGGGCGACGGCGCGATCCGCCATGGTCGCCTGTGTCGCCATCTCCGCCCGATGCGTTGGGCTGGCGGCTCTGACTTCGGCCTGCTCGATCAGCGCCAATCGGGTCGCCGGACCAAACCCCGCTTTGTTGGCCGTCTCCCGCCATTCCCCGACAAGGGTAGCATGGTCGCCAGCAACCTTGGCGGCGCGGGTGTCCAGCGTGGCCATTTGCTTCTCCGCCGCACTGGCCTCCTCGCGCGAGGTGCCGCGTTCCCCCAGCTTGGCCTCGATTTCGGCGCTGCGGGTGCTGAACGCCGCGATGACCTCGCCCGAAACGCCTTTGATCTCGAACAGGGAATCTTTGCCCGCCTCGATCTCATAGCCCAGCTCGCGCACCTTCACCGCAAGCTCCTGCCGGTAGATGGCGCCGACCTGCTTCTGAAGCTGGTAGATGGCGCGCGGTTCAAGGCTGCGCCATGCGCCGTCCTCGTCCTGCGTCGCGTTCATCACGACATTATGGGTATGAAGCTGTGGGTCTTGCGCCCGGCTGGTGCCGTGCTGAAAGCTGGCGACGACCAGATTGCCGGTCGCTTCACGGGCAACACTGCCGCCCTCGCGGATGCGGGTGGCAGCCATATGCTGCTCGACATGCGCCATGGCGGTCGCTGCCGCCTCGCCATGCGCGGCGATCAGCCGCCGATCACCCGCAACCTCGGCCATGACGGACACCGACTTTGGCGCGCTCAGGGTGATGTCCCAGCCGGGGCGGTGCTCAAGCTGTCCGCCCCGGAAGGTGCCAAGCTGCTGCCCGGCGATCTGGCCGTCCAGAAGCTCGCGGAACTGGTCGCGGTCCACCTCGCCGGATAGCCCCAGCGCCTCAGCCCCCTTGCCGTGCCATTGAGAGGGCGACAGGCCGCCTTCAGCATAGTAGTCATCGGCCTCATAGTAGCTGGCGGCTTGTGCTGAACTGGTCAGCGCGGAGACGGAGGCCACCATCAGACCGGCCCCGGACCCTTGGGGGCCTCACTCTTGGACCGCTGTCTTCGGGAGGCAGGGGCCGAAGGCGTGGGCGCAGGCGCTGGTGATGATGGCGGCGCGGCGGCGGACGCCTTGTCCCAAAGGGTGTTCTTGGGATCGCCGGGGAGGAAGCCCGCCACGCGGGCGGCCCCACGCCGCGCGACATGGTCGGCGGTGAGTTTAATGCGCGCTACCGGCAAGCCATCGGGGAAGAGCAGAAACCCCTCGAATGCGGGCAGGCGCAACTCGCTTTCCAGCACGGCGGGCCGCATTTTCCGCGTCACGCCCAACGTGGTGCGCGGGCCATCGTCGCCCTCGGCCAGCGCGTCGGTCATGGTCTGCATCTCGATCTCGCATTCGCCGATGGTCTGGCTGGCCCATTGCCGGGTTTCGCTGTCGATGGTTTGCAGGAACAGCTTGGTGTTGCAGCAGCCCAGCATGGATTCGGCGATCTGCGGGCCATAGCGGTGCCGCATCTGCCCCAGCGCCTGAAAGGTCAGGATCACGGCGGCCCCGAACTTGCGGCCCTCGGGCAGGAGCCGTGCCAGATTATCGACGCGGGGAAGATCGGCCAGCTCGTCCAGCACGAACCAGATGCGCCGGTCGGGCGACGGCGGCAGACCAAGGACGGCGCTGGCGGCGCATTCCAGCCAGCAGGCGAGCAAGGGTTTCGACGCTTCGAAATAGTCCTCCTTGCGGGGCACGAAAATCCAAGGACGCGCACCCTTCCGCTTATCCAACCCGTGGATGAAGTCGCGGAAAGCAAAGGGCGTGCCCCCGCTGTCCTCGATGCGGAGGAACTGGATCAGGTCGGCGGCCTTGGCGAGCATGAACAGGACGCTGCCCGTCGCCCGGTCGGCATCATCGGCAAAGGTCCGCGCCGATGAACTGGTCGCCAGCCATTCCTTCAAATCGTCCTTGGTGCGGTTTTGCAGCGCGTGCAGCAGGTCGGCCAAGCTGCATTTGCCCTCACGCCAGAGCGCCCGGATCATGTTGGCGACAAGGATGCGGCTGGTGTCGAGCCAGACGTCGCTGTCATGCTGGCCGGTCTCGGTGATGAGCTGATGCGCGATGCGGTCCGCGTCGGCGGGGTGGGCAATCTCTGCGAAGGGCGACCAGAAGGCACAGCGGGCATCGAACGGGTTGAGGATGATGTCGCCCCGGTCGGGCCGGTGATAGTGGGCAATGAACTCGCCGCTGGTGTCGTAAACCAGAGCGGCTTCGCCCCGCGCCTCGATGCCGTCGAGCAACTGGCGGAGCGCTGTCGTCTTGCCGGAACCGGTGGTGCCGACCATCGCCATATGGCGCGTTTCCAGTCGCGCCGGGATGGGCACCGTGCCGATGGACAGAGGAACGGTGCCCGCTTCCTTGCCGGTGAGCTTGGCCAGCCCCTTTTCGGTGGTCATGGCGGTTCCGGCCATCCATCGGTCGGCCAGCAGGCGTTCGCGGCGGCGAAGCGCCACACCACGCCGAGCAAGCAGGACGCCAAGCCAGCCGACGAAGCCAAGCCCACTGCCCCATGTGGCATAGGCCCAGACCTGCCGGGCGCTTTGCTGGGAGTAGGGGAGCGCGACAACCGCCCGCGCTGACCTACCCTCAAGGATCTGGTCTCCGACATGGATATCGACTGCCGTGTCGTCGGCCCAGGCCGACACGGCCCATAGCTTGATCCGCGCCCACTCATAAGTGGCGGTGGCGACAATCGTCTGATGGTCCACCATCCAACAGGGCAAGGTTATCCCACCCATGGCGACGGAGACCAGCATGGCGATGGCCTGCCGTTTGAAGCGGGTGGCGCTGCTGCCCCGCTGCTGCTTGTGGAGGGCATCGGCATGGATGCGGCGATCATGGGAGCCGGTCATCGCTTGTCCTCCCGTGCCAGCCGCCGCTGCCGGTTGTAGGCAGCATTGATCTCCTCGCTGATCGCCTCGTCGCTCTGGGGTAGCGCCAAGGCCGCGCTGCGCGCATAGCAATAGGCGGCGCAGGCGGTGAACAGCGCGCGGTCCAGCAACCGCTCGACGTCCACCATGCGGGTGCTGACCATCGCCAGTTCCGCGACGATCTCCCTGCCGGACGTGTCGCGCGCGGGTGGGCTGGCCAGTGCCGCCACCCCGGCTTTGACGCTGCGTTGAAGCAGGGCATAGACGCTTGTGCCGTCGCGCTCGGCCATGGCCCTGAGCGCCTTATCGAGCGATGCAGGCAAGCGAACCGTGTGCTGAACCGGCCTCATCGCGCCGCCTCCTTGGGAGTGCGCGCAGCACTCCCGCAAAAGCCCGGAATTGCGCCATGCCGGCGATAGGCTGGGGCCGCGCACTCGCGGCGCAGTCGCCTAAAATGGCGGAAAACAGGCATGCACCCGTGCGTGAGGTGTGTATCTGAATTGTTGGCTCGATGCGTAGCATCGCAGCCCCTTGGGCCTGCCGTTTGGAGCTTCCGATCAAGCATGGGCCAGCCTCCTTCCGCACAGGACACAGGGCGGCGAAAGGATGTCGCTGAGGTGGCAATCGCGAGGCCGAACTGGCTGCGGATTGAGCCCATTGGCCAAGGCATTCTGCTCCTCGACCCATGCCTTGATCATGATTTTGGCGGCGGGATCGGCCACGTCCCTGTCGATGGCTATGGTCGCCCGTGGGAGGGAATAGAGGTCTTGCTCGCGGGCCCAGGCCTGGATCGCGGTCTCTATGGCCTCCTCCATCCTGCGGCGCAAAGCCTTGGCCTCGAACGGGTCGAGATGGGCTGTGACACCGGGCGTGAGGATCAGAGCGCCGAGGGGTAGCGAATGGCGGTCCACATCGTGCCACGGCCCGTCGATCCGGCAGGTGGACGTGTCGCCCCGGTAGATGTCGATGGGAGGTCGTTCCCCCCGCATCGACCGGATGAGGAAGAAACGAAGGGCTTCGCCGTCCTCGTCATCGGCGGTGATCCTGTCGAGCATCGGGCTCAAATAGGCGGCCTCGCGGGCATCGATGCGGGTGCGATAGGTGACTGTGTCGTCACGACGCAGAAGGTCAGAAAGCCGGTCCACGGCCTTGCGAAAAACAGGCATGGGTCATCCTTTCGTGAAATCACGATTGAAGGGGCAATGGTGTCGGGAGCAGCCGTTGTACGACTGGCCCACCTGGGCTGGGGTCCGTCGCGCCTGGGGATCAGTAGCGGCGCGTCTGGAGGCTGTTCAGCCAATCCTCGACATCACCCGAACGCCACCGGATCTTCCCCGCGCCGATATGGCAAGGGCAGGGGAAGCTACCGCTGCGCGCGCGGCGATAGAGAGTGGTTCGGGATTTAAAGCCCGTGAGGTTGAGCACGTCCGTGACGGTCAACAGGTGGTCGCGATTGGGGAGCATGGGGGTGTCCTTTCATTCGTCGGAATGCAGGACGTGCCCGATGCGAGCATTGGGGGACATTCAGTTCCCCATTCACGGAATTTCATTCAGGGGCAAAGTGCGCAGAAACCTTTGGAAAGACGGATAATTTCCCGAATGGACCTTTTCCATCATGCTCCAGCTGTAGCCCTCTTTTCCGATGATTTCCTTTTTGGTTTCAAAGGTCTTGCCTGCGAATTCGGGACGACGGAACGCCACAATGAGGGCGAGCACCGTGCCAGCCGCGTCATGGCGATTCCTGTTAGCATGGCCAAGCAACCATTGAAGCTGGGCCTCGAAGCGCTCGGCGTCGTCAAGGTCGATGAGCGTTTTGGAGGTCAACTCGGTTGAGGCGACTGAACCGCGTATATGGATAAGGATCTCGCCGCGCGGAACGGGCCTGCGTCTGATCAACAGCCAGTCCGCAGGATTGACGGACAAGATCAACAATTTGCCCCCATCGGCGGCGAAGCACTTCAGCCTTTCATCGATCAATTCGCGAGTCGAACCGTCAGGGAAGCGTTCGACCACGCCGAATTTGCCGCTGGCGGCCCGGTTGCAAAACTCCTCAAGGTTCAGGATGCGATCGCGTTCCTCGGGCGTTGCCTCCTCAATCAGACTTTCGAGTCTGGGCTCATCGGTTCTGGAGCCGCGCCGCATGGTGCTGCCGATCAACCAGCCACCGGGCAGGGCGGGCAGCATCGCCACAATCGCGGGGAAGGGGCGGAGCGCAATCCATAGGGAAAGCGCAACCAAGAATGCGGACAGGACGTAAAGGCCGACGCGCTTACGGGCGCTTGTGGCTGAGCTGCGCGCGGCATCGAACCACGCGGCCTGCGCCTTGGTTCCGATGAGGACTTCTGGGGTATCGGCAGGGGGGCGGTGGCAGAAACGAGCAAAGGCGACTGCCGCTCGTTCATATTTCAGATAGTCGCCCTGCGTCGCGCTGGCCAATTCGCTCGCCTTTCAAATGCATCGCAATGCATCTTAATCGGTCGGCGGTGGTGTCGCAATCAATGACGATGCGACTCAGCAGGACGCGTCATGACACCCTCGATGAGGGCACAAAAAAGAGCTGGTCAGATTTTTTCAACGGTCGATTTGCACCACCACAGCACCACCAGCGCCATTTCGGGGTTCCCCCAGAGGGGTAAAATATCGACTAAGCCATTGATTTATTGGTCGGGACGAGAGGATTCGAACCTCCGACCCCCACACCCCCAGTGTGATGCGCTACCAGGCTGCGCTACGTCCCGACCGGTGGGGCGCCTCTAAGCGGAACGTTTCGGGATGGCAAGCCCCTTGCACGGCATCTTTTTGCGCCGGCCGGGAAATGCCTGTGGATTGTGATGCGCGCAGGGCACGGCGATCAGGGTGCGAAAGGCGCGCCGATGGCGCTTCATTGCCTTGCCTTTCCCAAACTGCTAGCAGCCGCGGCCAATTGCAACAATCGGGGGAAGGTGCGGCCACACGTGCCCCGCCGGGGGTTGTAAACCCTTGTCTCCGATCCCACGAACGGTTCTGTCATGCTCAGCCTTCTCTCCGCCGCCGCCGCCAATGCGGCTTCGCCGCCCGCCTACCTCCAGTTCCTGCCGCTGGTGGCCATGGCCGTGATCTTCTATTTCCTCATCTTGCGTCCGCAGATGAAGCGCCAGAAGGAACACCAGCAGCGCCTGGCCGCCTTGCAGAAGGGCGATTCCGTGATCACCGCCGGCGGCCTGCTCGGCAAGATCGTGCGGATCGACGATGCCTATGTCGATCTGGAACTGGCCCCGGGCGTGCGCGTCAAGGCCGTGCGCTCCACCCTGGGTGAGATCGTGCAGCCCGGCGACAAGCCCGCCAACGACTGACCGTTACCGGACCCTGGCCGATCTCGTTGGTCCGACCACATAGATTTCTGGCCCGATAGATTTCTGAAAGCCCGATCATGCTCGATTTTCCGCGCTGGAAGGTACTGATGCTATGGGGGGTGACCATTCTGGTCGCCCTGGCATCATTGCCTTCGCTGTTTACGGTCTCCGGCCTTGCCTGGCCCTCGGCCCTGCCTTCGCCCACGATCAACCTGGGCCTGGACCTGGCCGGTGGCAGCCACATCCTGCTCGAGGCCGATCCATCGCAAGTGCGCGAGCAGCGGCTGGAAGGCATGGAGGAATCCGTCCGCAACAAGCTGAAGACGACCGATGCCACCATCCGCATCAGCGACATCAGCAACAACAACGGCAGCCTGACCTTCCTGGTTGACGATGTCACCAAGGTGGACGCCGTGCGCGAGGCGATCCTGCCGTTGACGTCGGGCGCGGGCCTGACCGGCCAGCGCGACTGGAACATCCAGGTGGTGGACGGCAACCGCTTCGTCCTCACCCCCACGCAGGAAGGCATCGACCAGGCCGTGAGCCAGGCGATGGACACCGCCGTGGAAGTGGTGCGCAAGCGCATCGACGGCCTGGGTACCAAGGAACCGACGATCCTGCGCCAGGGTGCGCAGCGCATCGTGGTGCAGGTGCCGGGCCTGCAAGACCCGCAGCAGCTCAAGAGCCTGCTGGGCCAGACCGCCAAGCTCGAATTCAAGCTGGTTGATCAAAGCGCGCTGCCGTCTGACCTGGCGCGCGGCATTGCCCCAGCCGGCAGCCAGATCCTGCCCTTTGCCGATCCCAAGCAGGGCGTGCCGATCGCGGTCAAGCGCCTGGGCGGCATTCGCGGCGACGAACTGACCAATGCGCAGGCGGGCAACAATCCGCAGACCAACGAACCGGTGGTGAATATCACGTTCAACACCGAAGGCGGCGCCAAGTTCGCCAAGTTGACCACGCAGAACGTGGGCAAGCCCTTTGCCATCATTCTCGATGGCAAGGTGCTGTCGGCGCCCAACATCAACGAACCGATCCTGGGCGGCAGCGCGCAGATTTCCGGCCACTTCACCGCTGAAAGCGCGGGCCAGCTGGCAATCTCGCTGCGTTCTGGCGCCCTGCCGGTCGATCTCAAGGTCGTGGAAGAGCGCACTGTCGGTCCTGACCTGGGTGCCGATTCGATCCGCAAGGGCGTGATCGCCATGGCGGTCGGCACGCTGGCCCTGGTGGTATTCATCATCGCCACCTATGGCCGCTTCGGCGTCTATGCCTGCCTTGCGCTGGTCATGAACATGCTGATGATCCTGGGGGTCATGGCCACGATCGGAGCCACGCTGACGCTGCCAGGCATTGCCGGCTTCGTGCTCACCATCGGCGCCGCGGTCGACGCCAACGTCTTGATCAACGAGCGTATCCGCGAAGAACGCCATCGCGGCCGCCGCGTCGTGGCGGCGGTCGAAACCGGCTACAAGGAAGCCAGCCGCGCCATCTTCGATGCCAACGTCACCAACGTGATTGCGGCCGTGCTGATGGCCAGCTTTGGCTCCGGCCCGGTCAAGGGCTTTGCCGTGGTGCTGATGATCGGCATTGCCACCTCGGTCTATACCTCGATGTGGCTCACCCGCATGTGGGTGGCGCAATGGCTGCGCCGCGCCCGCCCTGCCGATCTCAAGCTGTGACAGGGGAGCGATAACCCATGAAACTTTTGAAGCTCGTTCCCGACAACACCAACATCCACTTCCTCAAGTGGCGCGTGCCGTTCTACCTGGGCAGCCTGCTGCTCATGGCCGCCTCGCTTGGCCTGGTGTTCACCAAGGGCCTGAATCTGGGCGTCGATTTCGTCGGCGGTCAGATGATCCGCGTGACGTTCGAGCGCAGCGCCGAGGCGCCGGTGGCCGACCTGCGCAGTGAAGTGGCCAAGCTCGGCTATGGTGAGCCGATCATCCAGCGCTATGGCAAGCCCAACGAAATCTCGATCCGCATGAAGCTGCCCGAGGGTTCGGAGCATGATGCCGCGCAGTCTGACAAGATGGCGCGCACCATCACGGCCGATATCAAGAGCCACCACACCGATGCGCGGATCGACGGCATCGATTCGGTTTCCGGCAAGGTGTCCGGCGAACTCAAATGGGACGCGTTCAAGGCGCTTGGCCTCGCCGCGCTGGCTGTGGCCGCCTATATCTGGATCCGCTTCGAATGGCAGTTCGGCGTCGGCGCCCTGTTCAGCCTGGTGCACGACGTCACGCTCACGCTTGGCATGTTCGCGCTGACCCAGATGGAGTTCGACCTCAACATCGTGGCGGCACTGCTCACGCTGATTGGCTATTCGCTCAACGATACGATCGTGGTCTACGATCGCGTGCGCGAAAACCTCAAGAAGTATCGTAAGATGCCGCTGCCCGAACTGCTCGATCTGTCGGTCAACGAAACGCTGGCACGCACCATCGTCACGTCGCTGTCGATGCTGATCACGCTGGTGGCGCTGCTCGCGTTTGGGCCGGAAGTGATCTTCGGCTTTACCGCCGCCATCACCCTGGGCATTTTCGTGGGTACCTACAGCTCGATCTACATGGCTGCGCCCATCCTGATCTGGCTCAAGGTCAATCCCAAGAGCTTCGTGCCTACCGAAACCGCGCTGGAAAAGCAGGAGCGCCTCGCGCGCGAAGGCGCCTGATTTTTGGCGATTTAATGTAAGGTTTCGCACCACCCCCAACCCCCTCCTCTGAAGAGGAGGGGGCTTTTTTGTATCTACTCCCCATCCTCTTTAGAGGAGGGGGTTGGGGGGTGGTGGAAACCAGGCACTACAGATCGGTCAGCCGCCCGCAACGACCTTGCCGTAAACATCAGCCAGCATCGCGGCGTTGTTTTCCCAACTGAACCGCGCGGCGCAGGCTGCAACCGCTTCGGGTGCGCTGGGCTGGGAAATGAGGGCCGCCAGCGCGCGGGCAATCGCGGCAGGCTCGCGGGCGGCAATGCGCCCGGCGGCCGGCGCCATCAGCACTTCGCGCGCGCCGCCGATATCCGGAATTACCAGCGGCGTGCCGCAGGCCAGCGCCTCGATCCACACGTTGGCCAGGCCTTCGCGTTCGGACGGCAGCACCATCGCGCTGGCGCCGGCCATCAGCACCGGCATGAAATCGTGGCCCAGTGCGCCCATGAAATGCACGCGATGCGCCACGTCCAGCTGGCGGGCCAGCGCGCGCAGCGCCGCCTCGTCGGGGCCGGTGCCGGCCAGGGCCAGGCTCACTCCTTCCATGCCCGGTTCGGCCAGGGCCTTGATCGCCAGGGCCTGGCCCTTGATCGCGATCAGCGCGCCGACGCAGGCGACCAGCGGGCCATCGGCGGGAATGTGAAAGCGTTCGGCCAGGATTGCGCGCGACGCGGCGCGGGGGCGGGGGTGGAAACGGCCATGATCAAGCCCGGTATAGTGCACGGTGATGGCGCGTTCGGGCAGGCCCAGATCGGCCATGTCGTCAGCCAGCGCCTGTGACACGCTGAGCAGCGCCCCGGCGCCCTGGGCCGCGGCGGTCATCTGGCGCAGCGCCTCTGGCCGATGTCCCCATACGTGAATGTCTGATCCGCGCGCCTTGATGGCATAGGGCAGGCCCAGCGCATCAGCGATCCGCGCGGCGGCGGGGCCATCGGGATAGAAGAACTGCGCGTCCACCATGTCGAACGGCTGCTCGGCATGAAGCCGCCGCGCCAGCGGCAGCACCGCACGCACGATCAGCGCCGGGTTCAGGCGGCCGGAAAGACCCGGCAGCAGGCGAAACCGCGGATGATGCACCGGCACGCCGCTGCGCCGTTCCATCGGCGGAATTTCCAACAACGGGCGATAGATACGCGGCATCAGTGCGCCGGGCAGGGGGGGCAGGCCGATCGGATTGATCACCGTCACGTCCCAATCGGGCCGCGCGGCCAGCGCTTCCATTTGCCGCGCCACGAACCGGCCAAAACCGGGCCGAAGCGAGGCAGGATAGAGCGTGGACAAGCTGAGCAGGCGCAACGTCATGGCTCAGGGCGTAGCGCGAAAATGCTGCGTGTGCGAGGGCAAGCGTACCGGAATGGACACAAAGGGCCTGGAGAGCCGGATATTGCGGCGGTTTGGCGTCAGAGTGGGCGAACCAGAACTTCGGCCACGGCAATCCACGCCGGGCGATCGATCACCAGTTGCCGTTGGCCGGGCCCGGGCGGCAGCAACGCCACGCGGCCATCGCGATGGTCGATCATCCGGCCAAAGGCAAAGCGCCCGCCGGGCCGCGGCGCAAGCACATCGCGGTTGAGACCACGGCCGATCTCGGCGGCGTCGAGCCGGCGCAGCCATACCTGGTCACCCGCACGCCAATCACCCGCGCTGGCTTCCACAGAGAGCGCCATCAGCCCCTCGCGCCCCAGCAGCGTGTCGGGCAATTGCGCCAGGATCGGGGTTGGCACCGGTTCGGCGCCCACCGGGGTGAGGCGCGCCACGACATGCGCCTGCGCGTCGTCTCCCGCGCGCACGAGCAGTTCGGGATCGATGCCCAGGGCGGCACCGATCCGGTTCATCCACTTGAGTGAAAGCGATCGGGTGCCGGTTTCCAGGCGGCCGATCGTTTGCGCCGTAGTGGCGGGATTACAGCGCGCGGCAACGTCGGCCAGCGTAAGCCCCTTTTGCCTGCGAATTTCGCGAATTCTGTTGATCATCGGGGATGGTCCACATCTACAGGCGTGAGGTGTTATGCTTTCTTACCCGTAATTTGGACGGCAGGGCAAGCATCCTTGCACAATTGATCACGAGAACCGGCGTTGGTCGATTCATATCGTGATTTGGTCGATCGCCGTATCATTTTGATTGTCGCTGCACGGTGGCCGTGGCACCTCGTCTAACTTGAAACAAAAAGCCAGGGAGCGACCCTTTAGATGATGCACGGTTTGGAACGACGCGCCTTCCTTTCGCTGGCTGGCGGCACCATGGCGGGTGGCCTGCTGGCTGGCATGCCGGGCTTGGCATTTGCCCAAGATACTGGCGACGCAGCATTTGTTTCCCTGCTCGATCGCATTTTCTGGTCCAGCCTGCTGATCGAGCCGGAACGCGCGACCGGTCTTGGCCTCGATACCGGCGTGCGCGCCATGCTGCGCCACCGGCTCGACAGCGCCGGGCAGGGCGGCCGCGAAGCCAGCCTGGCGTTTTATCGCGATGCCCGCGCTGCGGTCGCCGGGTTCGATCCGGCCGGATTGAGCGCTGCCAACAAGCGCAATCGTGCCATCGTCCTGCATCGCCTGGGTGACCAGTTGAGCGGCGCTGCCTTTGATATCGATGATCCGCAAACGCCGTTCACTATCGATCAGCAGCGCGGCGCCTATTTCTCCGTGCCTGATTTCCTCGATAACCAGCATCCGATCGAAAAGCTCGACGATGCCGAGGCCTATCTCGATCGCCTGGCCGCGTTCCCGGTCGTGCTCGATGATCAGACCGCCGAAGTGGCGCGCCAAGCCGGCTTGGGCCGCATTCCCCCGGCCTGGGCGATCGATCTGGCGCTGGGCCAGATGGGCAAGCTGCGCGGCGTGCCGGCTGGCGAAAGCGGGCTGGTCACCTCGCTGGTGCGGCGCGCCCGTGAAAAGGGCCTGGCCGGCGATTGGCAGGGCCGCGCCACGGCGATCGTCAAGGACAAGGTCTATCCCGCGCTCGATCGCCAGATCGCGCTGCACCGCCGCCTGCGTGGCAAGTCGGCGCCCGGCGATGGCGTGTGGCGCCTCAAGCGTGGCGATGACATCTACGCCGCCGCGCTCGCCAGTGCCACCACCACCACGCTCAGCCCCGAGCAGGTGCACAAGATGGGCCTGGAGCAGGTGGCCGATATCACCGGCCAGCTCGATACCGTGCTCAAGGCGGCCGGGCACACCACCGGCACCGTGGGCGAGCGGCTTTCGGCGCTCAACCGCGCCAGCGACCAGCTCTATCCCGATACCGCGCAGGGCCGCACCGATCTGATCGCGGGGCTCAACAAGAGCGTGGCCGCGATGCGCGAAAAGCTGCCGCGCGCCTTTGCCGACATCCCCAACGATCCGCTGGTGATCCGCGCCGTGCCCACCGATATCCAGGATGGTGCGCCCAACGGCTATTACAACAGCGCTCCGCTCGACGGGTCACGCCCGGCGATCTATTGGATCAATCTCAAGTCGGTGAACGACTGGCCCAAGTACACGCTGCCCTCGCTCACCTATCACGAAGGCATTCCCGGGCACCATCTCCAGGGTGGCTATGCCCAGGGTGGCGGTGAGCTGCCGTGGATTTTGCGCGATTACTTCATCTCTGCCTATGGCGAGGGCTGGGCGCTCTATGCCGAGCAGCTGGGTGACGAACTGGGTGGCTATAACGGCATCGAGCGCGCCGGCTATCTCCAATCGTTCCTGTTCCGCGCGGTGCGCCTGGTGGTTGACACCGGCATCCACCACTATCGCTGGAGCCGGGAAAAGGCGACGGCCTATATGGTGGAAAAAACCGGCTTTACCCAGGCGCGCAGCCAGCGCGAGATCGAGCGTTATTGCACGATGATCGGCCAGGCCTGCAGCTACAAGATCGGCCACACCGCGTGGGTCGCCAATCGCAAGAAGGCGCAGGCGGCGCTGGGCGACAAGTTCAGTCTGCCCTGGTTCCACGCCGTGCTCAAGGAAGGCTCGATGCCGCTCTCGATGCTCGAAGCGCGGATCGACGAGCGCATTGCGGAGCGTTTGCGCAGCGCCTGATCAACACGGGAGCCGGGTGGCCTTGTGGCCGCCCGGCTCCCGTTGCCAGAACGTTCAGGCCCCTTCGACCTGTTCGGCCAGTTCGAGCCAGCGTTCCTCGGCCGCTTCCTTTTCCCCCCGCGCCTTGGCCACGGCCTCGCTCAGCGCGGCAAAGCGCTTGGGATCGCGGGTGTAGAGCGCCGGATCGGCCAGCGCGGCTTCATCGCGCGCGATCGCCGCATCGAGTTCCTCGATGCGCTTTGGCAGCATTTCGTAGTCGCGCTGATCCTTGTAGGTCAGCTTGGCCTTGCGCGGTGCCGGTGGCGGCGGGGGAGGGGCCGCCTCGGCCACCTTGCTCGCGCCCACCTTGGGCTGGGCGGCCAAGCGCGCCTTGCGCTGGCGCTCCCAATCGGCGTAGCCGCCCACCACGATATCGACCTTGCCCGAGCCATCCATGCCCAGGGTGATGTTGACCGTGCGATCGAGAAAGTCACGGTCGTGGCTGACGATCAGCACGGTGCCCTCGTAATCGCCGATCACTTCCTGCAACAGGTCGAGCGTTTCCAGGTCGAGGTCGTTGGTCGGTTCGTCCAGCACCAACAGGTTGGAGAACCGCGCAAACTCGCGCGCCAGCAGCAGGCGCGAGCGTTCGCCGCCCGAAAGCGTGCCCACGCGCGCTTCGACCAGGCCCGGATCGAACAGGAAGTCCTTGAGATAGCCGTGGATATGCTTGCGCACACCGCGTACGTCGATCCAGTCACCGCCTTCGGCCAGCACATCGCGCACACGCTTTTCGGGCGCCATCAGGCTGCGCTGCTGGTCGATCACTACCCCGGTCAGCGTCTGGGCCAGCGTGACGCTGCCTTCGTCGGGCGCCAGTTCGCCAGTCAGAATTTTCAGCAGCGTGGTTTTGCCCGCGCCGTTGGAGCCGACCAGGCCGATGCGGTCGCCGCGCTGGATGCGCAGCGAAAAGTCCTTGATGATCGTGCGATCGCCAAAGCGCTTGGTTACGTGATCGGCTACGATCACCGACTTGGTCTTGCTGTCGTCGCTGGCGATGGCCAGCTTGGCCGCGCCCTGCGGCCCGGTCATCGCGGCGCGTTCGGCGCGCATTTCGTGCAGCTTTTCCAGCCGGCCCATGTTGCGCTTGCGCCGCGCGGTCACGCCGCGATGCAGCCAGTGCTCCTCGATCTTGAGCTTGGCATCGAGCTTGTCGGCCGCGCGCGCCTCTTCGGCGTGGACCTGCTCCATCCACGCTTCATAGCCGCCAAAGCCCACTTCCTTGCGGCGCAGGCTGCCCCGGTCGAGCCACAGCGTGGCGCGCGTCAGCCGCGTCAGGAAGGTACGGTCGTGGCTGATCACCACGAACGCGCCGTTGAAGCGTTGCAGCCAGTCTTCCAGCCATTCGATCGCCGCCAGGTCGAGGTGGTTGGTCGGCTCGTCGAGCAGCAATACATCGGGATCTTGCGCCAGAGCGCGGGCCAGCGCCGCCCGGCGCCGTTCCCCGCCCGAGGCGTTCTGCGCCTCACGCGCCAGGTCGATGCCCAACTGGTCTGCGATCGCTTCCACCTCGTGCGGTTCGGGCGCATCGGGCCCGTGCAGCGCGAAATCGCGCAAGGTGGCAAAGCCCTTGAAGAACGGGTCCTGCTCCAGCGTCACCACGCGCGCGCCGGGCTGGACCGAACGCTTGCCTTTGTCGGCATCGATCGTGCCGGCGATCAGTTTGAGCAGGGTGCTCTTGCCCGCGCCGTTGCGCCCGATCAGGGCGAGACGGTCACGCGGGGCGATTTGGATGTCGAGGTCCTGGAAAAGCCAGCCGGTGCCTTGATGCAGGCCCAGCCCTTCCCAGCTCAGGATTGGTGCTGCCATAAGCCCCTGCGCTTAGCGGCGGGCTGGCCACAGGTCCACCTGAACATGGCGAAACGGTGCTATTCACAACTTGTTCAATAGGATTGTTGCATGCACAAGGCATGACGATGCTCCGCCGCCTTCTCCTTGCTGCTGCCAGCGTGCTGGCCCTGGCTGCCGCCGCACCGGCGGCCAACGCCCAGATTCGCAACGAACAGGACCGTGCCCGCCAGGATCTGGCAGCCGGCCATGTGCGCTCGCTGCGCGAGATCGAGGCGCGCGTGCTGCCGATGATGCGCGGCGCGCAGTATCTCGGGCCTGAATACGATCCCCAAGCGCGGGCCTATCGCTTGAAATTCATTCGTGAAGGCCGGGTGGTGTTCGTCGATGTTGATGGCCGAACGGGCCAGGTCATGGGCGAATCGCGCTGATATCCCCCGCCGGTTACACGGCATGATGCGCCACGCGGGAACCGTTTCTTGACCGTTCAGGTTCCTGGCGTCATCTAACCACCATTCCAGCACGTTCGCGCCGCCCGTCCATCCGGGCAGCCGGCGCCAGAAGGGGCCAATTGCCATGCGTATCCTGATCGTCGAGGACGAACCGACCCTGGGGCGGCAGCTCAAGTCCACGCTCGAGCAGAACGGCTATGCCGTGGACCTGTCGACCGATGGGGAAGACGGCCACTTCCTTGGTTCGACCGAAGACTATGACGCGGTGATCCTCGATCTGGGCCTGCCCGAAATCGACGGGCTCACCGTGCTGGGCATGTGGCGCAAGGAAGGCCGCAAGTTCCCCGTCCTCGTGCTCACTGCGCGTGACAGCTGGTCCGACAAGGTTGCCGGCCTAGATGCTGGCGCTGACGATTATCTCGCCAAGCCGTTTCAGACCGAAGAACTCATCGCCCGCCTGCGCGCGCTGATCCGCCGCGCCTCGGGCAATTCCTCGTCCGAACTGATCGCCGGCGATGTGCGCCTCGATACCCGCTCGGGCCGCGTCACCCTGCAGGGTGAGCCGGTCAAGCTGACGGCGCAGGAATACAAGCTGCTGTCCTATCTGCTTCACCACAAGGGCAAGGTGGTCAGCCGCACGGAATTGATCGAACACATCTATGATCAGGATTTCGATCGCGATTCCAATACGATCGAAGTGTTCGTCACGCGCATTCGCAAGAAGCTGGGCGCCGATGTGATCACCACGATCCGGGGCCTGGGCTACAGCCTCGACGATCCGGCGGCCGTGCGCGGATAAGGGCTGCGGCGTGAACCGGCTGGCCCGCCTCCTGCTGCGGCTGGGCTTCGGGCGCCACCGCGCCGAAGCCGCCGCTGCCACGGCAGGCGGGCGCCAGCACACCGGCTCGCTGTCGCGGCGTATGCTGCTGATCGCGTTTGCCTGGGTCACGGTGCTGTTGCTGGGCGGCGGCCTGGCGCTTGATCGCACGCTGACCGGACTGGTCACCCGCAATTTCGATGACCAGCTCAACTACATGCTCACCGCCATGGTCGCTTCGGCCGAAATCGGCCCAGATGGGGAGGTGTTCTTCAACCGCACCCTGGGCGACCAGCGCTTTCTCGAACCCAACAGCGGCCTCTACTGGCAGATTTCGGGGCAGGGGCATGACGATTTCCCCTCCCGCTCGCTGTGGGATCGTACGCTGAAGCTGCGCGCCGATCACGTCGACACGGCGCCGCACATCTACGATTCCAACCAGTTTGGCGATAACGAGCGGCTGCGGATGATCGAGCGTTCGGTCATCCTGCCGGGCAGCAACACGCTGTGGCAGTTTTCCGTGGCGGCCAGCCGTGGCGAACTTGATGCGCAGATCACCCGTATCCGTGCGATCCTGGTCTGGTCATTCCTGGTCTTGGGCATGGGCCTGTTCATCATGGCCGGCCTGCAAACCTATTATGGCCTGGGCCCGTTGCGCCGCGTGCGCCGCGCGATTGCGGCCATGCGCGAAGGCGGTGCATCGCGCGTGAACGAGCCGCTGCCCCTGGAAGTCCAGCCGCTGGTCGAGGAAATCAACCTGCTGCTGGCCCATTCGGAAAAGCAGGCGGAAGAAGCGCGCACCCATGCCGGCAATCTCGCCCATGCGCTGAAAACGCCACTGACCGTGGTGATGAACGCGGCGACTGCCCACGCGCCCGATCTGTCCGATACGGTGATCCGGGAGGCGGCGGTGATGCGCCGCCAGGTTGATCACCACCTCGCCCGCGCCCGCGCCGTCGGCCGCCGCGCCACTGGCCTGTCGCGGGCCACGGTATGGGAAAGCGCCGATGCCGTGGTGCGTGCCGTCACCCGGCTCTATGCCGATGTGCGCTTTGACCTTGATGGCAACCGCGAGGCGGGCGTGGCGATCGAGCGGCAGGATCTTGATGAAATCCTGGGCAATCTCATCGAGAACGCGGCCAAGTATGGCGGCGGATCGGTGTTCATCACCATCGACGCCGTGCCCACCGATCCGCGCTTTTGCGATATCTGGGTGGAAGACGACGGCATGGGCATTCCCGAGGTGGAGCGGGAGCGGATTTTCGACCGTGGCGCCCGGCTCGATACCGGCAAGCCCGGCACGGGCCTGGGGCTCGCCATCGTGCGCGACGTGGCCGAACTCTATGGCGGCGCGGTGACGCTGGGCGAAAGCGAAGACCTGGGCGGCCTGTTAACGACCCTGCGCCTCCCCCGCGCCAAATAAAAGATCCTCCCTCCGCAAAGCGGGGGGAGGGGCACCGCCGGCGAAGCCGGTGGTGGAGGGGGGCGCTGTGCCGCGCTACTCCCCCCGCTCGCGCGGATGGGCATTGCGATAGGCATCGAGCAGCGTCGCCGCATCCACCCGCGTATAGATCTGCGTCGACGACAGGCTGGCATGACCCAGCAATTCCTGCAGGCTGCGCAGATCGGCCCCGGCGCCCAGCAGGTGCGTGGCAAAGCTGTGACGCAGGGCATGGGGCGTGGCTGTGGCCGGTAGGCCCAGCGCCACGCGGGCGCGGGCCATGGCGCGCTGCACCAGGCCAGGCGAGAGCGGCCCGCCCTTGGCGCCGCGAAACAGCGCGGCATCGCGCTCCAGCGGCCAGGGCACTTGCGCGGCATAGTCGGCCACGGCCTGGCGCACCGCCGGCAACAGCGCGATCACCCGCTGGCGCCCGCCCTTGCCGGTGACCACCAGTCGCTCGCCCAGCGGCAGCACGCTGGCGGGCAGGGCCAGCGCCTCGGCAATGCGCAGGCCGGCGCCATAAAGCAGCAGCAGCACGGCGCGGTCGCGCGCGGCGATCCAGGGCGCGGCCTCGTCGGAAACCATCTCGGCCAGGGCCACGGCATCGTCAGGCGAAATCGGGCGGGGCAGGCCCTTCTTCACGCGCGGCCCACGCAGGCGCGGCGCCACGGCATCGGGCAGGCCGGCCTGGGCACGGGCAAAAGCCAGGAACGCCTTGAGCGCAGAAAGCTCGCGCGCGGCTGAGGTGTTGACCAGGCCCTCCGCCCGCCGCTCGGCCAGATGCTGGCGCAGGCGCGGGGCATCGAGCCGGGCCAAGCTGGCCCAGTCCTGCCCGGCGGGCAGAGCATCGAGCAGGCGCTGCGCGGTCTTGTGATAGGCGCGCACGGTGTGGGGCGAGCGGCGCAGCGACAGCGCCAGGTGATCGTGCCAGGCAATCAGCAGGTCTGCCCGGTCCATCGCCTGCGCCCTCAGCCCACCAACTCGGCCGGCACCAGTTCGGCCAGCAGCGCATCGAGCAGCGGCATGCCTGCCTCGGTCACCACCAGCCGCGTGCCCTCATCGCGCAGCAGCCCGCCACGCGCATGAAACGCGCGCTTGGCCGGATCGATCAGCGCGCTTTCGGCCAGGCCAAAGCGGCGGGAGAGGGCCGCCACGTCAACCCCTTCGTCCAGGCGAAGGCCCATCAATAGGGCCTCGCTGGCCTGCTCGGCCCGGCCCAGCGCGCGTTGTTCCACCAGGCCATGGCCTTGCTCTGCCACCGCGCGCAGATAGTTTTCCGGCTTGCGATGCCTGACCGTGGCAGTTTCCAGCCGCCGGCCATGCGCGCCCGGCCCGATCCCGGCATAGTCGCCATAGCGCCAATAGGTCAGGTTGTGGCGGCTTTCCTCGCCGGGGCGAGCGTGGTTGCTGATCTCGTAGGCGGGCAAGCCGGCCGCGGTCATGCGTTCGCGGGTCAGCGCAAACAGGTCGGCGGCGGCATCATCGTCAAGCGGGGTAAAGCGCCCTTCGCGCACCAAAGTGGCAAAGCGCGTGCCCGGTTCGATCGTCAGCTGATAGAGCGACATATGCCCGGTGCCCAGCGCCAGCGCCCGTGCCAGTTCGGCGTCCCACGTTTCCGGCGTGTGGCCCGGCCGGGCATAGATCAGGTCGAACGTAACGCGGGCAAAATGCCGCTGCGCCACGTCCACCGCTGCCAGTCCCTCGGCTGCATTGTGCAGGCGGCCGAGGAAATGCAGCGTCTCATCGTCCAGCGCCTGAAGGCCCAGCGACACGCGGTTGATGCCCGCGCTCGCCAGCGCGGCAAAATTGGCCGCTTCGACCGACGATGGGTTTGCTTCCAGCGTGATCTCGATATCGCTGGCCAGGCGCCAGTGCTGCCCCGCCGCTTGGATCAGCCGCGCCACCAGCGCGGGCGGCATCAGCGAGGGCGTGCCACCGCCAAAGAAGATCGAGGTCAACTCCCGCCCCGGCAGCAGCGCGGCTTCATGCGCCATGTCGGCCAGCAGCGCGCTTTCCCATGCCGCCATGTCGGTCTTGGCGCGCACATGGCTGTTGAAGTCGCAATAGGGGCACTTCGCGAGGCAGAACGGCCAGTGGATATAAAGCGCGAGGGGGGGCATTTGTTCTCCGGTTCGGGGTGTTGCGTAAGGTCTCTCACCACCCCCCGACCCCCTCCTCTGAAGAGGAGGGGGAGAGCGGCCAAATAAGCACCCTCCTCTTCAGAGGAGGGGGTCGGGGGTGGTGGCAGTTCCTGCGCTAACCCAGCCCCTTCTACCCCGCAAACTGCGCGGCGACCAGCTTGGCAAAGGCATCGGCGCGATGGCTGATGGCGTGCTTTTCGGCCGGATCGAGTTCGGCAAAGGTGCGCGTATCGCCCACCGGCACGAACACCGGGTCATAGCCAAAGCCCAGCGTGCCGCGCGGCGGCCAGGTCAGCGTGCCATCGGCCCGCCCTTCATAGCTGACCGCTTCGCCATCGGGCCAGGCAATCGCCAGAACGCACGAAAACCAGCAGTCGCGCGGGGCATCCGGGCCCAGCTCGGCCAGCTTGCCCTCAACCTTGCCCATGGCCATGTACCAGTCGCGGCCAGGCCCACCTTCAAAGGGCGCCGCTTCCGCCCAATCGGCGGTATAGACGCCGGGCGCGCCGGCCAGCGCGGCCACCGAAAGCCCGGAATCGTCAGACAGCGCCGGCAGGTTGGCGGCGCGCGCCGCTGCGTGCGCCTTGATCAGCGCGTTTTCCACAAAGGTCGTGCCGGTTTCCGCCGGTTCGGGCAGGCCAAGCTCGCCCGCCGACAAGCATTCCAGGCCATAGGGGGCCAGCAGCGCCTGGATTTCGCGCAGCTTGCCCTTGTTGTGCGTGGCGATGACCAGCTTGCCGGGGGCGAGCGTGCGGCTCACCGGGCCACGGCCTTTTCCTGCGCGGCAAAGATATCGGCGCAGCCCAGGCGCGCCAGGCGCAGCAGGCGCAGCAGCGCTTCTTCGTCATAGGTCGCGCCTTCGGCGGTTGCCTGCACTTCGGCGATGTGGCCGCCTTCGATCAGCACGAAGTTGGCATCGGCATCGGCCGAGCTGTCTTCGATATAGTCGAGATCGAGCACCGGCGTGCCCTTGACGATCCCGCACGAGATCGCCGCGACCTTGCGGGTCAGCGGATCGTCCTGGATCGCCCCGGCGTCCATCAGCTTCTGCACGGCCAGGCGCAGCGCGACCCATGCGCCCGAGATCGAGGCCGTACGGGTGCCGCCATCGGCCTGGATCACGTCGCAATCCAGCGTGATCTGGCGTTCGCCCAGCTTCTTGAGATCGGTTACGGCGCGCAAGCTACGCCCGATCAGGCGCTGGATTTCCTGGGTGCGGCCCGATTGCTTGCCCTTGGCCGCCTCGCGGCTGCCGCGGGTGTGGGTGGCGCGGGGCAGCATCGAATATTCTGCCGTCACCCAGCCTTCACCCTTGCCGCGCATGAACGGCGGCACGCGCTCTTCCACCGAGGCCGTCACCAGCACCTTGGTGTCGCCAAAGCCGATGAGGACCGAGCCTTCGGCATGCTTGGTGAAGTTGGTCTCGATGGTGATCGCCCGCATCTGATCGGCGGCGCGGCCGGAAGGACGCATGTTGAGGTTTCCTTGCAAGGGTGGGTGCCAGAATTGCGCGCTGCCTTGGCCGATTGCGTGATGGCCCGCAAGCAATTCCGCGCGGCATGCAATTCCCTTGAGCCTTGGGCCAAGGCTTCTACATATGGCTCTGGTATGAACGGCTCCACGCTTACCGATCTGTCCAACCGCGCCCGCGATATCTTCCGCCTGGTGGTGGAGGGCTATATCGCCTCGGGCCAGCCGGTCGGCTCCAAGACGCTGGCCGGCGCGGGCGGGGTCAACCTGTCGCCCGCCTCGATCCGCTCGGTATTGCAGGAACTCCAGGATGCTGGGCTGCTGGCCGCGCCGCACACCAGCGCCGGGCGCATGCCCACCGAAATGGGCCTGCGGCTGTTCGTCGACGGCATCATGCAGGTCGCCCAGCCGAGCGAGGCCGAACGCGCGCAGATCGAACGCGGCCTCAAGCGCACCCGCGCGCAGGGCGGAACGATCGAGGCGGCCCTGGCGGCGGCAACCTCGGCGCTGTCAGAGCTTTCGGCCGGGGCAGGGGTGATCATGGTGCCGCGCCACGAACCGCGGCTGATGCAGCTTTCGTTCGTATCGTTGTCGCCCACGCGCGCGCTGGCCGTGCTGGTGGCCGAAGACGGTGGCATCGAAAACCGCGTGATCGATCTGCCGGCGCCCACCGCGCCCTTCATGCTGGAACAGGCCTCCAACTACCTCACCGCACGGCTGGCGGGCCGCACCCTGGCCGAGGCGGTCGCCGCGATCCGCGCCGAAATTGCCGGCGGGCGCAGCGCGCTCGATGCTGCCAGCGCCGATCTGGTGCAGCGCGGCCTGGCAGTATGGAGCATGGACGCGGCCCAGCGCCCGGTCCTGGTGGTGCGCGGCCAGGCCAACCTTCTAGATGAAGCCGCGCTGGGCGATATCGAGCGGGTGCGCCTGTTGCTCGATGAACTGGAAAGCGCCGAGGCGATTGCCGGCGTGCTCGACGCCGCGCGCGAGGCGCAGGCCACGCGCATTTTCATCGGCAGCGAGAACCGCCTGTTCTCGCTTTCGGGGTCCTCGGTGATCGCTTCGCCCTGGCGCGACGGCGAGGGGCGGGTGGTCGGCGTAGTGGGGGTGATCGGGCCAACGCGGTTGAATTATGCGCGCGTCGTCCCCATGGTGGATTTCACGGCCCAATCCTTGGGCAAACTTATCGGACAAGACGGATTTTCACGCAAATGACGGATAACGAGACGCGCCCGCAAGATGCAGAGCTGGAAGCCGAACTGGCTGGCGTGCCCGAGGATTTGAAGGAATCCGGCGCCGCTGGCCACGATACCGAGCTGGCGGCCCTGCGCGAATCGCTCGAGGTGGCCAAGCAGGACGTGCTCTATGCCAAGGCGGAGACACAGAATGTGCGCCGCCGCATGGAAAAGGACATTGCCGATGCGCGCGCCTATGCCGCCACCAGCTTTGCCCGCGACATCCTGTCGGTGGCCGACAACCTGGCCCGCGCACTGGAAACCATCCCGGCCGACCTGCGCGAGGACGACAAGTTCAAGAACCTGGTAACCGGCCTGGAAGCCACCGGGCGCGAGATCGAAAAGGTTTTCGGCAACCACGGCATCAGCCGGATTGCCGCCAAGGGCATGCCGCTCGACCCGCATCAGCACCAGGCCATGATGGAAGTGCCCTCGGCCGAGCATGAACCCGGCACCGTGGTGCAGGAACTGCAGGCCGGCTACACCATCAAGGACCGCCTGCTGCGCCCGGCCATGGTCGTGGTGGCCAAGAAGCCGGATTGATTTTCGTGTGTGGCTAAAGGGTCGACACCACCCCCAACCCCCTCCTCTGAAGAGGAGGGGGCTTACGATTCAATGCCTTAACTCCCCATCCTCTTTACAGGAGGGGGTTGGGGGGTGGTGGCGGCCAAAAACCACGCTTTTGTGGAACCAACCGCCCGCTTCCATCGTAATATCCTGTGACAACGGGAGGGCGATGGAGGAATTGCCATGGGTAAGAAGTTCCTGATCCCCGCCGCCATTGCGCTTGGTGCCCTGTCGCTGGGCGGTTGTGCGCGCAACTATGCCGGTGAAGGTGGCCTGGCCGGGGCTGGCGTCGGCGCTGCCGTGGCCGGCATTTCCGGCGGCAATATCGGCACTGGCGCAGCGATCGGCGGCGCAGTGGGCGCTGCCGCCGGCTCGCAGGTCAAAAAGGATTGCTGGCGCACCGACGCCGATGGCCGCAGCTATCGCGTCTGCTGATCAAAACGGCAGGACTGCCCGATAGGCCGCCAGCGGTGGCTTGTCGGGCAGTGCCATGCCTTGCTCCAGCAGGAAGGCGTGGCGCACGATTTCGGCCTGTTGTTCTAGGCCATAGCGGGCAAACGGCTTGCCCGGCACCAAATCATAGGCATAGCGACAGAACGGATGGCGCTGCAGGGGCAGGAAGACGCCCCGCTGCCATTGCCACACGTGGCACAATTCGTGGATCAGCAGTCCTTGCAGGCTGAGGCGCTCTTGCGCGAAATCGGCTGACCAGAAATCTGCGCCGGGGTGAAAGTGGATGTGCCCCATCGGCGCCATCACCACGTTCACCCCTTGAAACGGCCACCAGCGGCGGCGCCGCACTTCCACCCGCTGCCAATCGATCGCCGCGCCATAGACGCTGCGTCCCAGCGCCATTTCGCCCGGCGTCAGCTTGCGCGCGACCATGATGGCGCGCTGACCTTACATATGATCCATGTGGTCCATGCTGCCGCCTGCGGCGGTGCTTGCGGCTGCGGCGCCGGGCGCGACGACCTTGGCCTTGGTCGTTGCCTTGTCACCGTTGTCGAGCGTGATGGTGAGTTCGGTCACCCCGCCGGCCTTGAGCGTGGGGGCGAGGTCGAACAGCATCACGTGGTTGGCACCGGGCTTGAACTCCACGCTCTTGCCCGATTGCAGCGGCACCGCCTTGAGCGGTGACATCTGCATCATGCCATCCTTCATCGCGCTTTCATGCATTTCCGCGCGGCCCGCGCCATCGACATGCACGGCCACCAGCTGGCGGTCGGGCCCGCTGCCCTGCGCCAGGGTGAAATAGGCAACGCCCGGATTGCCGGCCACGGCGGGCAACTGCACGGTCGCATCGGTCAGCGTGGTGCCCGGTGCGTTTTCGGGCGTGGCATCGAGGCTTGCGGCAACGCTGGGGCTTTCCTGCGGCGCAGGCTTGCTGCATCCCGCCAGGGCAAGGCCCGAAGCCAGGGCAAGACAGGCCATGCCGGCCAGAACAGGTGCGCGCATGCGATGCGATCCTTCTTTTCAAGCGAGGTGAAAATGTGACGCAGCCATAGCACGCGCGGGGCTTGTGCCAAGCGCAAGCGCACCTATATCCCGCCCGTAACGAGCCGCCAAGGTGGCGCCTGCCCACAAGGGGGACGCCCGATTAAGCGGTGTCAACACGCGAAGGATATGGGGAAACATGGCTAAAGTTATTGGTATCGACCTCGGCACGACCAACAGCTGCGTCGCGGTGATGGACGGGGGCACGCCCAAGGTCATCGAGAATTCGGAAGGCGCGCGCACGACGCCTTCGATCGTGGCTTTCACCAAGGATGGTGAGCGCCTGATCGGTCAGCCGGCCAAGCGCCAGGCCGTGACCAACCCTGACAACACGATCTTTGCGGTCAAGCGTCTGATCGGCCGTCGTTTCGACGATCCGCTGACCCAGAAGGACACCCAGCTGGTGCCCTACACGATCACCAAGGGCAAGAACGGCGATGCGTGGGTTGCGGCTGGCGGCCAGGATTACAGCCCGTCGCAGATTTCGGCCTATACCCTTCAGAAGATGAAGGAAACCGCCGAAAGCTACCTGGGCGAAACCGTGACGCAGGCAGTGATCACCGTGCCGGCGTACTTCAACGACGCGCAGCGCCAGGCGACCAAGGACGCCGGCCAGATCGCCGGCCTTGAAGTGCTGCGCATCATCAACGAGCCGACTGCGGCCGCGCTGGCCTATGGCCTCGACAAGCAGGACGGCAAGACCATTGCCGTGTACGACCTTGGCGGCGGCACGTTCGACATCTCCATCCTCGAAATCGGCGATGGCGTGTTCGAGGTGAAGTCCACCAACGGTGACACGTTCCTGGGCGGTGAAGACTTTGACACCGCGCTGGTCGAATACCTGGCGGACAAGTTCAAGGGCAAGGAAGGCCTTGATCTGCGTGGCGACAAGCTTGCCCTGCAGCGTCTCAAGGAAGCGGCGGAAAAGGCCAAGATCGAACTGTCTTCGGCCCAGACCACCGAAATCAACCTGCCCTTCATCACCGCGCGCATGGAAGGTGGCAGCACCACCCCGTTGCACCTGGTGGAAACCATCACCCGTTCGGACCTCGAACGCCTGGTCGGCAAGCTGATCGAGCGCACGCTCGAGCCCTGCCGCAAGGCGCTGGCCGATGCCGGCCTTTCGGCCAAGGACATCGACGACGTGGTGCTGGTCGGCGGCATGACCCGCATGCCCAAGGTGCGCGACGTGGTGAAGGACTTCTTCGGCAAGGATCCGCACACCGGCGTGAACCCTGACGAAGTCGTGGCCATGGGCGCGGCCATCCAGGCCGGCGTGCTCCAGGGCGACGTCAAGGACGTGCTGCTGCTCGACGTGACCCCGCTTTCGCTGGGTATCGAAACGCTGGGCGGCATCATGACCAAGATGATCGACCGCAACACCACGATCCCGACCAAGAAGAGCCAGGTCTACTCGACCGCGGAAGACAACCAGCAGGCCGTGACCATCCGCGTGTTCCAGGGTGAACGCGAAATGGCGCAGGACAACAAGCTGCTGGGCCAGTTCGACCTGCTCGGCATTCCGCCCGCACGGCGCGGCGTGCCCCAGATCGAGGTGACGTTCGACATCGACGCCAACGGCATCGTCAACGTGTCGGCCAAGGACAAGGGCACCGGCAAGGAACAGCAGATCCGCATCCAGGCATCGGGCGGCCTGTCCGACGCCGATATCGACCAGATGGTGCGCGATGCTGAAAAGTTCGCGGCTGACGACAAGAAGCGCCGCGAGGCGGCCGAGGCCAAGAACAACGCCGAAAGCCTGGTCCACGCCACCGAGCGCCAGCTCGAAGAGCATGGCGACAAGGTCGACGCGGGCCTCAAGGCCGAAATCGAGGCAGCCCTGGCAGAAGCCAAGACCGCGATCGAAAGCGGCAATGCCGAAGACATGACCGCCAAGACCCAGGCTCTCACCGACAAGGCGATGAAGCTGGGCCAGGCGATCTATGAAAAGGAACAGGCCGGTGCCGCCTCTCCGGGGGCAGAAGCGCCCAAGGACGATGGCGTGGTCGACGCCGAGTTCTCGGAAGTGGACGACACCAAGGCTTGATCTGCAACATGACCCCCTCTCTTGCCGCGCAGCGCGGCAAGGGACGGGGAGAGGGGACCAGGAACGCCTTTAACATGGCATTGCCCAGGCCCTCTCCCCGTGCGGGGCGAGGGCTTTGTTATGGCAGTTGAAGCCGATTATTACGAATTGCTGGAAGTGGAACGGACGGCTGATGACAAGGTCATCAAGTCTGCGTTCCGCAAGCTGGCGATGAAATTCCACCCCGACAAGAATCCGGGGTGCCAGGATTCCGAGGCCAAGTTCAAGCAGATCAACGAGGCCTATGCCTGCCTCTCCGATCCGCAAAAGCGCGCCGCCTATGATCGCTATGGCCATGCCGCGTTCCAGCAGGGCGGCCCCGGTGGCGGCGGTGCAGGCGGTTTTGGCGGCGGCGATTTCGGCGACATCGGCGATATCTTCGAAACGATCTTCGGCGGTGCCTTTGGTGGCGGTGGCGGCCGGCAGCAAAGCCGGCGCGGCGCCGATTTGCGCTATGACATGGAAGTGACGCTGGAAGAGGCGTTCCATGGCAAGACCGCCGAAATCAGTGTCGAGGTTTCGCAGACTTGCGAACCGTGCAGTGGTTCCGGCGCCACGCCTGGCACTTCTGCCCGCCGCTGCAACCTGTGCGGCGGACATGGCAAGGTGCGCGCACAGCAGGGCTTTTTCATGGTGGAGCGGGCCTGCCCCAACTGCCACGGTCGCGGCGAAGTGATCGAAAAGCCCTGCCGTCATTGCCGTGGCGAAGGCCGCGTCGATGCGCCGCAGACCTTGGCGGTGGATATTCCCGCCGGCGTCGATACCGGCACGCGCATCCGCCTGGCCGGCAAGGGCGAGGCCGGGCCCAATGGCGCTCCGGCGGGTGATCTCTACATCTTCCTGCACATTGCCCGGCACAAGGTGTTCGAGCGCGACGGCACCACCCTGCTGACTCGCGCCCCGATCAGCTTCACCACCGCAGCCCTGGGTGGAGAAATCGAGATCCCCGGCCTGGACGGCAGCCGCCACGCGATCGAGATTCCCGCCGGCATCCAATCGGGCAAGCAGCTGCGCAAGCGCGGCGCGGGCATGCCCGTGCTGCAAGGGCGCGGCTCGGGCGATCTTGTCGTGGAAATCCAGGTGGAAACGCCCACCAAGCTTTCGGCGCGCCAGCGCGAACTGCTGCGCGAATTTCAGAGCACCGAAACCGGCGAAGAATGCCCGCAATCCAAGGGCTTTTTCGAACGCATCAAGGATGCCTGGACCGATTTGACGGAATAACGTTTGGCTTTGGTTTGGCGCGGTTTTCGCAAATGCCCGCGCCAGGCCTAACACCACCCCCAACCCCCTCCTCTGAAGAGGAGGGGGCTTTTTTATGTCTACTCCCCATCCTCTTTAGAGGAGGGGGGCGGGGGGTGGTGGAAGCCACCATCAAACCTCGCCAAAACCTCCGCTCGCACGCTTGGCACCAACTCAGCGTCTGCCCGTAAGCGCCGTTCCTCTTCGGCCAAGATCGCCAGGAACGCATCGCGCTTGAAGGTCTCGATCAAAGCAGCATCAAGCGGCTCGTCCAGCGTTGAACAGAGCATGTCGATCAGCCGTTCCGCACCATTGAGCCGGCCCCACAGATAGTCATTCTCGCGCCAGGCACGGCTGAAGAACGCGCCGAAGTGGGTAAAGGCAATGCCCTTGAGGCAGGCGCGCGTGCCGCCGCTGCGGATGGCGGTGGCGTCTTCGGGCGAAATACGATCGACCTTGACCGGGTCGAACTCACCCAGGCCATCGCCCTGGAACAGCGGCAGCGTGGCCACGTCATAAAACGGAAAGCCCAGATAGGCGTGCAAGAAACGGCGGCGCAGCGCCTTGTCCATCATGCCCAGCGCATGGACGAACAGCCCATCCACTTCATCATCCAGCCGCGCCAGATCGCGCCGCGCGGCAATCGCGGTCAGCACCGCGCCGGGGTCTTCGCGCACCACGGCCGCGCTGGCGGCAAAGCCGGGGCCAAGGCCGCTCAGGCTGGCCCGCGCCTGATAAAGCGCCTGGGCACGATAGACCACGTCGCGCGCCGCCTCACGCGCGGCCGGGTCGATGCCGGCGGCTTCGTCCCAATCGGCGGTCAGCCGGCGGGCCAAGAGTTTCAGGCGGCGGATGCGAAATGCCAGATCGTGGGCGCGGAAAAAGGCGATGGCCGGCGCCGTCGCACCTGCGCCGCGCGCGCTCAGGTTGTCGAGGCCAAGCTGGTTGAGGTGGCGCCACAGGGCTTCTTCCACCCCGGCGTTGTCATCGGCGGGCAGGGCCTGGGTGATCACCTCGGCCAGATCGGCGACGATCCCCGCCAGCTTGACCTGGGCATAGCCATGAAACGCATAACCAGCCTGCTCGGCGGCGGCCTGCTGCGCCCGTGCCCGCCAGGTGATCAGGCGCTTGGGGTTGGGCCAATCGAAAAACAGCGTGTGGCCAAACAGCTTGGCCACGGTTTCCTCGATCTCGCCCTGCAGCGAATCGACGATCGCGCGCAGGCGCAGGCGTTCGCGCGATTGCCGCTCCAGCGCCTCCAGGTTGTCGCGAATCGGCTGCTCTCGCGGGATGGTGGACAGCGCGCCAAAGATCGCCGCGATAAACCCCACGGGCGCGGCTGCGGGCGCGGCATCGCCGGGCGCGTGTGGCGCGGGATCGAGATAGACGAAACGCCGGTCCACCTCGCGCCGGGATGGGCGGCTGCCCAGCGCGGCCATGGCCGGCGCGAACGGGCGGTTGACCAGCACGGCGCCGTCGACCAGCGCGGCCTGGTCCACCGTGCCACGCCGCCAGCGATTGGGCATGATCCGCTGCAGAAAGGCCGAGCGGCCCCGCCAGGTTTCGCCGCGTTCGGCCACCAGGCGGTCAATCTCGGCAATGGTCAGCGGCGGAAACGCACCGGGAAAGCTCGCTGTGGCGCGCGCGGCCAGCACCAGTTCGGGCAGCGGGGCCAGGCCTTCGCCGGTATGGGCGCGGGCCTCGGCGCGAAAGCCGATGCCCAGGCGGTGTTCGTTTTCCTCTACCAAGGGCGGGCTGTTGAGCCGCAGCGGCGCGGGATGGCCGGCAAAATCGGTGGCCGTCACCATCAGATCGATCGGGTGGCCCGGTGGCAGCAGCGGTGCGGCATTGCCGCTGCGCGCCATCGCATCGAGCGCCTCGGCCAGCAGGCGGGAAAAGCCGATGCCGCTGAACGGCGGGGCAAACCAGCGTGCGCGGATCAGGCGCGAAATCTTGCGGCGCACTTCGCCCCAGGCCTTGCTGTGGCGCGTTTCCTGATCCACCTGCTGCGCCAGTTCGCCGCCCGGCGCGCGAAGCGCGGGCCAGCGCAGCACGGCCCAGACCAGCGGCTGCGCCCAGAACTTGGCAAAGCGCCCCCATGGCCGCGCATCGGGATCGAGCAGGACGTCGCTATCGGCGCGGGCCAGCCACAGCCGGGTCAGCGGCTCCAGGCTTTGCCCGGTGGCAAGCGCTTGGCCCAGGAATACGGCGTTGATGCCACCGGCGCTGGCGCCCGAGAGGATATCGACCAGCACGCGCAGGCGCAGCCCGCGCTGGGCGTGGATGGTTTCCAGCAGGGCGATCCACACTGCTTCGATCCCCGGCTCTGGCACAGGGGCTGTGGCAGACCCGGCCTTGGCGTTGACCGCGCAACTGGCCCGCGACAGGTGCCACAGTTCCTTGGTAACCCCATGCATATACACCGCCAGGCTGATGCCGCCGGTGGAAACAAGGGCCAGGCGCAGTTCTTTCTGCCGCATGGCCAGACCATGGCAGGGATTGAAGCGCTCGACCAGTAGGGGCGAGAGGCTGTAAGCCGGTCCGACGCTATTAACCGCGACTTGTCAGATTCACCGACAATTTACCCGTGCGGGCCTATCCCCGCCACAGAACGATACGCGCAGTTACCGATCCGCCCCGGCAGGGCGCAGCTGGATACCCTTGGCCTGATGATCCGCTTGTTCAAACACTATATTCCCAACGCGGTCTTCCTGCTGGGAATCATCGATTTCTGGCTGCTGGTGCTGGCGGGTGAACTGGGCTGGGTGGTGCGTGCGCACCAGATCGGCATCGATGTGGGCTATGCCAGCGATCGCCTGTGGCCACTGCTTACCTTTGCCGTGCTGGTGCAGACCGCGATGGTCTCGGTCGGCGTCTATGGCTCTGACGCGCTGCGTTCGATGCGCTACGCCACGGCGCGGCTGATGGTGGCGGTCAGCCTTGGCATCATTGCGCTCTCGGTCGTCTATTTCCTGATCCCCGGCCACACGCTGTGGCGGTCCAACCTGTTCTACGCCATGGTCTTTTCCATGGTCCTGCTGGTTGGCGTGCGGCTGGTGCTGGGCGGGTTCCTCGGCACGGCGGCGTTTCGTCGCCGCGTGCTGGTGCTGGGTGCGGGCAAGCGCGCCGATCGCCTGCGCAAGCTGGGCGAGCGGCCCGAGGCCGGCTTCGTCATCGTCGGCTATGTCGCGATGAGCACGCAGCACCCGCTGATCGAGGAAGCGATCAGCCGCGACGCGCTGCCCAATCTGACGCGGTTTGTCGAAAACCTCGGCGTGAGCGAGGTGGTGCTCGCGCTGGAAGAGCGGCGCAATGCGCTGCCGCTGAAGGACTTGCTGCGGATCAAGACCACCGGCGTGCATGTGAATGACTTCTCCACCTTTGTCGAGCGCGAGACCGGCCGCGTCGATCTCGATACGGTCAATCCCAGCTGGCTGATCTTTTCCGATGGGTTTTCCTCGGGCCGCATGCTGTCGGGTGCGATCAAGCGCGCGTTCGATATCTGCGCCAGCGTGCTGCTGCTGGCGCTGACCGCCCCGATCATCGTGGTCTTTGCCATCCTGGTAAAGCTCGACAGCAAGGGGCCGGCGTTCTTCCGGCAAACCCGCGTCGGCCTCTATGGCGAGACGTTCAACCTCATCAAGCTGCGCTCCATGCGCACTGATGCCGAGGCCGGCGGCGCGCAGTGGGCCGCCAAGAACGATCCGCGCGTGACGCGCATCGGCCGCCTGATCCGCAAGCTGCGTATCGATGAACTGCCGCAGACCTGGACCGTGCTCAAAGGGCAGATGAGCTTTGTCGGTCCGCGCCCCGAACGGCCCGAATTCGTGTCAGACCTGGAAGAGCATCTGCCCTATTACGCAGAACGCCACATGGTGAAGCCGGGCATCACTGGCTGGGCGCAGATCAACTATCCCTACGGCGCCTCGATCGAGGATTCGCGGCACAAGCTGGAATACGATCTCTATTACGCCAAGAACTACACCCCGTTTCTCGATCTCTTGATCCTGCTGCAAACCCTGCGCGTCGTGCTGTGGCACGAAGGCGCGCGCTAAGCAGGCGCTGCCGCGATGCAGGCCCCTGTGGGATGGACAGGATTGGGCCAATGGGCCTTTGTGCTGGCGGCATTTGCCGGGCTGGTGCTGGGCGTGTGGCAGATCGACCGGCAACGGCGCGGCCGCCCGGTCAGCCGCGCCGGAATCGCGGCGGTGCTGGTTGGTGCGGTCTGGGCTCTGTTGCAGGCCGCATTGGGGCCGCACGCGCCCGTGGCGCTCTTGGCCGATATGGCGCGCAACCTGGCCTGGCTGCTGGTGGTCTATGCCCTCTTCGCCCGGGATGGACGGCATGAATCCGTAGCGCCGGTGCGGCCGGTGCTGATCGTGCTGGCCGTGGTCGAACTGCTCCAGGTCGTGCTTCTCGTGCTCGATTGGCGCTTTGCCGCGTTCCCGGTGGCACGGGCGATGATTTTCCAGATTGCGGTGATGCTGCGCCTGCTGGTGATCACCGGGGCGCTGGTGCTGGTCCACAATCTCTATGCCGGGGCGATGACCGCGCAGCGCAGCGCGGTACGCTGGACCTGCGCTGCCCTGGCGGTGATCTGGGGCTACGATCTCAATTTCTACACCATCGCCTATCTGGTGCGCGGCACGCCGGCCGAACTCGTCAGCCTGCGCGCGCTCGCCGCGTTGCTGGGCGTGGCCCTGCTCGCCGCTGGCGCCGTGCGCGAGCAGACCACCGGGCGCTTTTCGCCGTCGCGCACGGTGGCGTTCCAGTCGCTCTCGCTGCTGGTGATCGGCGGCTACATGCTGGTGATGGTCGGCGTGGCGCAGTCCATCGCCTGGGCAGGTGGCAGTGCCACGATGCTGACCCAGCTTGGCTTCGTGTTCGCCTCGTCGGTGCTGGTCCTGGCGCTGATGCCCTCTGGGCGCCTGCGCGGCTGGCTCAACGTCATGCTGTCCAAGCATTTCTTCCAGCACCGCTATGACTATCGCGCCGAATGGCTGCGCTTCAACGCCACGATCGGCCGGGGTGGGGCACGGGGGCCGGGCGGGATGACCAGTGGCGCGGGCGATACCGTGCCGTTGCATACCCGCGTGATCCAGGCCGTGGCCGATATCACCGACAGCGCGCGCGGCGCTTTGCTGGTGCCGGCCGATAGCGGCGAACTGGTCCTGGCGGCACGCTGGCAATGGCCCACGCTCGATGTGCCGGCCCAGGGGCTCGATGCAGCGGGCGCTGCCTTCTTCGAAACCCACGGCTTCATCGTCGATCTCGATGAAGTGCGCGGCGGCATCGATCACCGTGGCGAGGCACAGGCCACGCCCGTCTGGATGATCGAGGAAGAGGCCGTCTGGGCCCTGGTGCCGCTGCTCCATTTCGATCGACTGGTCGGCCTTGTCGTGCTCGGCCGCCCGGCCGTGGCGCGCCAGCTCGATTGGGAGGATTTCGATCTGCTGCGCGTGGTGGGCCATCAGCTGGCCAGCTACATCGCCGAAAACAACGGCCAGCTCGCGCTGCTCGAAGCCAGCCGCTTTGATGAATTCAACCGCCGCATCGCCTTCGTGATGCACGATATCAAGAACCTGGCGAGCCAGCTTGGCCTGCTGGCGCGCAACGCGCAGCGCCACGCCGACAATCCCGAGTTCCGCAAGGACATGCTCGTCACGCTGAGCAACTCGGCCGACAAGCTCAACGCCCTGATCGCCCGCCTGTCGCGCTATGGCGCCGGCAATGTGGAGCAACTCGCCGCGGTTGATGCCGTGGCGGTGGCCCAGGCGCTGGCCGGTCGCTGGCCGCATGGCGCCAGCGGGGCGCAAGTGGTGGTGACGGTGCATGGCCCCTGCACGATCATGGCCAACCGCGAAACGCTGGAGCAGGTGCTGGCCCACCTGGTGCAGAACGCCATTGATGCCAGCCCTGCCGGGCAAAGCGTGCGCGTCGAACTGCGCAGCGAGGCGCTGCACGGTTGCATCGACGTCATCGACACCGGCACCGGGATGAGCGCCGAGTTCGTGCGCAACAACCTGTTCAAGCCATTCGTTTCCACCAAGGCCGGCGGCTTTGGCATCGGTGCGTTCGAAGCGCGCGAACTGGTGCACGCCATGCGCGGCCGGCTCGACGTGGAAAGCCGGGAGGGGCTGGGCAGCCGCTTTTCCGTGCGCCTGCCGCTTGCTGCCGCCGCTGCCCTGTCCCCACCCTATTCCCAGCAGGACGTTGCATGATGACCGACACCCGCGCCAAGCAGCTGCCCAAGCTGCTCATCGTCGAAGATGATCCGGGCCTCCAGGCGCAGCTCAAGTGGGCCTACGAGGATTTCGAGGTGTTCATCGCCGGCGATCGCGCCAGCGCGCTCACGCTGTTGCGCGCCGAAGAGCCGGCAGTGGTCACGCTCGATCTGGGCCTGCCGCCCGATCCCGACGGGGTGAGCGAGGGCTTTGCCGTGCTGGACGAGATCATGGCAATCAAGCCTGACACCAAGGTTATCGTGGCCTCGGGCCACGGCGCGCGCGAATCCGCGCTGCGTGCCGTGGCGCAAGGGGCCTATGATTTCTATCCCAAGCCAGTGGATATCGACGCGCTGGGCCTGATCGTGCGCCGTGCCCTGCATCTTCACCGGATCGAGGCGGAAAACCTCAGCCTGGCCACGCGGGCGCCGGCCGATCACCGCGTCCTGGGCAACATGATCACGGCCGCGCCGGAAATGGTCAAGGTTGCCCGCACGATCGAGCGGGTGGCCAATACCAATGTCTCGGTCATGCTGCTCGGCGCCAGTGGCACCGGCAAGGAACTGCTGGCGCGTGGTCTGCACGAGGCATCGAGCCGCGCGAGCGGCGCTTTCGTGGCGATCAACTGCGCGGCGATCCCGGAAAACCTTCTGGAAAGCGAGCTGTTCGGCCACGAAAAGGGCGCGTTCACCGGTGCGGTCAAGACCACTGAGGGCAAGATCGAACTGGCCGACGGCGGCACGCTGTTCCTCGATGAAGTGGGCGATATTCCGCTGCAGTTGCAGGTCAAGCTGCTGCGCTTCCTGCAGGAACGCACGATCGAGCGGATCGGCGGGCGCCGCTCGATCGCGGTCGATACGCGGATCGTCTGCGCCACGCACCAGAACCTCGAGGCGATGATCGCCGAAGGGCGTTTTCGCGAAGACCTGTGGTATCGCCTCGCTGAAATCGTCGTGAAGATCCCCAGCTTGGCGCAACGGCCGGGCGATGCCACTTTGCTCGCCAAGGCGTTCCTCACCCGCTTTGCCGCGCAGATGAACCCCTCGGTCAAGGGCTTCGCCCCTGATGCCCTGGCCGCGATCGACGGATGGGGCTGGCCGGGCAACGTACGAGAGTTGGAAAACCGGGTGAAGCGCGCGGTGATCATGGCCGATGGCAAGCTGGTGGCGGCCGCCGACCTCGATCTCCCGCTGGCCGACGCCGGGGCAGACAATCCGCTCAACCTCAAGGCGGTACGCGAGGCGGCCGATCGCAAGGCAATCCGCCACGCCCTGGCGCGCAGCGAGGGCAACATTTCCAGCACCGCGCGTCTGCTCGGTATCAGTCGGCCGACGCTTTACGACTTGCTCAAGCAATATGACATGCATGGGTAACCGCAGGCGTGCCTTGCTCGTGTCGCTCGCGGCAACGCTCCTGGCCCTGGCGCCGGTGGGGCAGGCGGCGGCCGATGGCCCCCCGCTCGATGCGGTGCGGGCCAAGGCGCGGGCAGCGCTGGCGCGGCGCGATCCGATCTCGGCCGAAGTGGTCCTGCGCGAAGCCATGCGCCAGGGTGCGCCGGCCGATGCGCTGCGCGCCGATCTTGCCGCGGCGCTGCTGGCGCGCGGTGCTTTGGCCGATGCCCACACCCTGCTGGATGGCGCGGCGCAGTTCACGCCCGATACCGCCGCGCTCGGCTGGCGCATGCGCGGGCAACTGGCCCTGGCCGAAGGGCGCTTGCCCGCGGCGGGCCAGGCGTTTGACCAGGCCTTGCGGCTCACGCCCGACGACGCCGATCTGTGGGTGGCGATTGCCCGCCTGCGCTTTGCCGGGGGGGAGCAGGCGCAATCGGTGCAGGCGGCAGCACGCGCGGTGGCGCTGGCTCCGCGCAATGCCCGCGCCCTGGCGCTGCGCGGCATGCTGGTACGCGAGCAGTTCGGGCTGCGCGCGGCTCTTCCATGGTTCGAGCAGGGGCTCAGGATTCATCCCCAAGATCCTGATCTGCTGACCGAATATGCTGCCACTCTGGGTGACATGGGCCAGGCCCGCGCCATGCTGGTGGTGGTGCGCAAACTGGCCGAGGTGGACCCGGGCAACCCACGCGCGCTCTATTTCCAGGCCGTGCTGGCCGCCCGCGCTGGCAAGACCGAGCTTGCCCGCACCCTGCTGCAACGCACCGGCACCGCGCTGCGCGACATGCCCGCGGCCATGCTGCTGGGCGGCGTGCTGGAATATCGCGCGGGCAACTACAGCGTTTCGGCGGGATTGCTGGCGCGGCTGGTGCGGCTGCAACCCGCCAATCTCCAGGCGCAGCAATTGCTCGCCCGCGCCATCGCGCGCGAGGGCGATCTGCGCCAGGTGGCCTGGCGGTGGGATAGCGTGGCGCGGCAGCCCTTTGCCACGCCCTATCTGCAAGCCACGGTGGCGCGCGCCTGGCAGCGGCTGCGCCAGCCACAACGGGCCAAGGATTTGGCCAACGTTGCCGCCCGCATGGGCCCGATGCGGCCCTTCACGGCGATCCCGCCCGATCTGCCGCTGGGCGCGCTCGCGCTGCGCTATCAGGATGGCCCCAATTTTGCCGACGTGGCGGTGCCCTATGTCCGTGGCCTGCTCGCCGCGCGGCAGTTTGACCAGGCGCGGGCCGTTGCCGATCGGCTGCGCGCGGCCAATCCCGGCGCGGCCGAAGCCTGGCTTCTGGCCGGTGACACCCGCATGATCACCAATGACGCGCGCGGTGCGCTTGCCAGTTATGATGCCGCGGCGGCGATCCGGTTCAACGAACCGGTGCTACGCCGCATGGACGCAGCCCTGCGCGCGGCGGGCCGGGCCAGGGACGCCGACGCGATGACCGCGCGCTATCTGGCGCAAAATCCCGAAAGCCTCTTGGCGATGCGGCTGCTTGCCGTCGCCTGGGCGGGGGAAGGGCGCCAGACCGAAGCCCAGGCCATGGCCCGCGCCCTGGCGGCGCGGGGGCAGGTGCTTTAGGCGCGGATTACTTCGGCTGGTAGGTCTGCTCCGGCCCCGGAAACGCGCGCTCGCGCACTTCCTGGGCATAGTGGGCGGCCGCTTGCTCGATCGTGCCGGCCACTTCGGCATAGCGCTTCACAAAGCGGGGCACGCGCTCGAACATGCCGAGCATGTCTTCGGTCACCAGCACCTGGCCATCGCACTGGGCCGATCCGCCAATGCCGATCACCGGGCAGGGCACCGCCTGGGTGATGGCAATGGCCAGCGGTTCCACCACGCCTTCGGCCACGATGGCAAAGGCGCCGGCATCGGCCAGCGCGCGGGCATCGGCGAGGATCTTGTCGGCTTCGGCCTGGCTGCGGCCGCGCGCGCCATAGCCACCCAGCACGTTCACCGCCTGCGGCGTCAGGCCGACGTGGCCCATCACCGGGATGCCGCGCGCCACCAGGAACGCCACGGTTTCGGCCATGGCCGCGCCGCCTTCCAGCTTGACCCCGGCGCAGCCGGTGTCCTTGAGCAGCCGCGCCGCCGCCGCAAACGCCGCTTGTGGTGATGCTTCATAGCTGCCGAACGGCATGTCCACGATCACCACCGCGTGATATGAACCGCGCACCACGGCAGCGCCATGGGCGGCCATCATGTCGAGCGTGACCGGAACGCTCGATGGCAAGCCATAGATCACCTGGCCCAGCGAATCCCCCACGAGCAGGATATCGCAATGCGCATCCAGCAATTGCGCCTGGCGCGCGGTATAGGCGGTGAGCATCACGATCGGCTGCGTCGTCTTGCCATCCACCTTGCGCTGGCGAATGGCGGGCACCGACAGGCGCTTCATCGGCGCCGGGGTGGGATGGGCGCGGCTGGTGGCCGTGTCGAGCTGAAAGGTGGTGGACATGCGCACTGCTTTCCCAAAAGCTGGCCCGAAAAGCCGGTCAGGTGTGGCGCGCGCTTCTATACCATGGGGCAAAACCCGCAAGGGCAGGGGGCATTGGCACATGCAGATGAAAAAAGGCCCTTTGCCAAGCCATAGGTTGCCGCTAGCGTTGCGGCCCATGACCTGGTTACCGGTGCAACGTGTTGGCGTGGGGGTTCCCGCCGCACCGGTCCAAGGCGGGAGATTTCAATGTTTGGACGCGTCAAACCACTCGACGCTATTCTGGCGACAGCCGAAAAGAAATCATTGCACCGCTCGCTCGGTGCCTTCCAACTGACCATGCTGGGCGTTGGTGCCGTGATCGGCACCGGTATTTTCGTGCTGACCGCAGAAGCTGCGCAAAAGGCCGGGCCGGGCATGATGATCAGCTTCATCATCGCCGGCTTCGTCTGTGCGGTAGCGGCGCTGTGTTACGCCGAAATGGCAGCCATGGTGCCGGTCTCGGGTTCCGCCTATACCTATAGCTATGCCGTGATGGGCGAACTCGTCGCCTGGATGGTCGGCTGGGCGCTGATCCTGGAATATGCCATTGCCGCTGGTGCCGTGTCGGTGGGCTGGTCGGGTTACATGATCGGCTTTGTCCAGAACAGCCTGCACATAACCGTGCCGCTGGAATTGGTGCGTGGCCCGTTTGACGGTGGCCTGATCAACTTGCCGGCCATGGGTATTGCCGTGGTGATTACCGGCCTGCTGATCCTGGGCACCAAGGAAAGCGCCACGGTCAACGCGGTGCTGGTGGCGATCAAGATCGTCGCCCTAAGCCTGTTCATCGCGCTGACCATTCCGATGATCAAGGCAGGCAACTTCCAGCCGTTCGCGCCGCTGGGCTTCACCGGCATTTCCGGCGCTGCGGCATCGATCTTCTTTGCCTATGTCGGCTTCGACGCGGTTTCTACTGCGGCAGAAGAGACCAAGAACCCACAACGCAACATGCCGATCGGCCTGATCGGCAGCCTCGCGATCTGCACCGTATTCTACATGCTGGTGGCCGCTGGCGTGATTGGCACTGTTGGCGCGCAGCCGGTGTTCGGCCCCGGCCATGTTGCTCTGTCGCCCGGATCGCCCGCGCTATCGGATGCCTGCAAGGCGATCGGTGAAAACGCCGTGGTCTGCTCCAAGGAAGCCTTGGCGTGGACACTGCGTTCGGTCGGCCACCCAATGGTGGGCTGGCTGGTGGGCCTTGCCGCCATCCTGGCGCTGCCTTCCGTCATCCTGATGATGATGTTCGGCCAGACCCGCATCTTCTTCGTGATGAGCCGCGATGGCCTGCTGCCGGAATTCTTCTCCAAGATCCACCCGCGCTTCCACACGCCGCACGTGATCACGCTGCTCACCGGGGTGTTCGTGGCGCTGTTCGCCGCGTTCTTCCCGGTGGGCCTGCTGGCCGACGTGTCGAACTCGGGCACGCTGTTCGCGTTCGCGGCGGTGTCGATCGCGGTGCTGGTGCTGCGCCGGACCGATCCCACCCGCAAGCGTCCGTTCCGCACGCCGGCGGTGATGATCGTGGCCCCCATTTCGATCCTGGGCTGCATCTATCTGTTCGGCAGCCTGTCGGCCGCAACGATCCAGCTGTTCATCGGCTGGGCCGTGCTCGGCCTGATCGTGTACTATGCCTATAGCCGCAGCCGCAGCCATGTCGGCCGGGGCCTGACCGAAGTGCACGAAGGCGATGCTGACCTGCCGCCCAGCTCGGTGCCGCCGATCGACTGATCGCGCACCACCTTGGGCTAGCAAAAGAAAGGCCGCCGTTTCCCTGGGGAAGCGGCGGCCTTTGCCTATTGGAACGGGTTCGTTCCGTTTAGAGGCTGGTTTCGGCGTAGCCACCCTTGATGCTGTCGCCCACGGGCAGGCCCAGCGCCATCTTCACCGCGCCCATCACGCCCACTTCACCCGACCAGATTGCCGCTTCGCCCAGGTCCATGCGCAGGAACAGCAGGTTGGGATCGTTCTTGCCGCCCTGAAACCAGGATTCCACCATGCGGCTCCAATGCTTGTCGAGCAGGCCACGGTCGGTTTCCTCGGTCAGCGCGCCGGTGAAGCGGGCGAACAGGTCATGCCCCTTGGCGGCATAGGTCGCCGTGGCGCCACCTTGGGCAGCAAAGCGATTGTCGCGCGAGGTGAAGAACCAGATGGCATGGTTGGCATCGCGATCCAGTTGCGCGGTCATCGGCGCGGCGCTTTCTGGATCGGCATCCAATTGCAGCATCACGAAAGGCGAATGGGCCAGTTCCTTCCAGAACTTTTCCCTCAGTTCCGCCGGGTTGCCTTGGTCATAATGCATCGTTTCTCTCCTGTGAAAGGGGCGTTCGGGTCAGACGTTGGGGGTGATCAGCATTTGCGCCGTCACCGCATCGATCGCGGCCTGGCGATCATCCGGGCGACGCCCGGCCAGAAATTCGGTGAGGTCAGCGATCAGCCGCTCGGTTTCCGTGGCAAACACGCCGTGCGGCGCGCCGGAATATTCGACCAGCATGGCATGGGGGACGGCGCGGGCCACCGCGCGGCCGGTCGCCTCGATCGGCACGGTCTTGTCGCCTGTGCCGTGGATCACCAGCGTCGGCACCGTAAAGCTCGCCAGGTCACGGCGGAAATCGGTGGTGGCAAAGGCCTTTGCCGCGGCCAAGGTCGGCAGCAGCCCGGCTTGCATCGCGTGGTTCCACGACAGCGCGCGCTGTTCGTCGCTCACCGGTTGAGCCAAGAGGCCAACCCCATAGAAATCCTTGATGAACCCGGCCATGAACTTGGCCCGGTCGGCCAGCATGCCCTCGGTCATCTGGTTGAAGGTCTCTTGCGGCACGCCGTCAGGATTGTCTTCGGTCTTGGCCATGAACGGCACAACCGATGAAACCAGCGCCACCCGCCCGATGCCATCGGCACCGTGGCGCGAAAGATAACGGGCAATTTCCCCGCCACCCATGGAAAAGCCGACGAGGGCCGCGCCCGGTCGGGCGTCGGTGGCTGCCAGCACATCGGCGAGATCGTCGGCGAACGTGTCATAGTCATAGCCATGACCGGGCTGATCCGACCGGCCGAACCCGCGGCGATCGTAGGCAATGGCGCGATAGCCCGCGCCAGCCAGCGCATTCATCACCGGGTCCCAGCTATCGGCATTGAGCGGCCAGCCATGGATCAGCACCACGGCGGGACCTTGCCCCCAGGCCTTGACGTAAAGCTGGGTGCCATCGCGCGTCTTGATCATGGGCATGGTTGGGAAATCTCCGCAAATCGTCTGCCCCTCCGCGCCTATAACCGGTTGAGGGGGAAGAGCGTTCCGGTACCCTGCCCAAAATGCCGTGGGCGGTTCGCCGCATCGGCACTGGCATTGCCGGAAAGAAGAACGTATAAGGAACGAATGTCGCAACCCTCGGTCATGGAACGGCTCGGCATTCTGGCCGATGCCGCCAAATACGACGCTTCCTGTGCCTCATCCGGCACGGCCAAGCGCAACAGCGCCGGCGGCAAGGGCCTTGGCTCGACCGAGGGGATGGGCATCTGCCATGCCTATGCGCCCGATGGGCGGTGCATCTCGCTGCTCAAGATCCTGCTGACCAACCACTGCATTTTCGATTGCCACTATTGCGTCAACCGCAAGAGCTCCAACGTGCGCCGTGCGCGCTTCACGCCGCAGGAAGTGGCTGACCTGACGATAGCGTTCTATCGCCGCAACTATATCGAGGGGCTGTTCCTCTCGTCCGGCATCGTGCGGTCATCCAACCACACGATGGAGCAGTTGATCGAGGCGGCCCGCATCCTGCGCGAAGAGCATGAATTTCGCGGCTATATTCATCTCAAGACGATTCCCGAGGCTGACCCGGAACTCGTTGCGCGCGCCGGGCTCTATGCCGATCGCGTGTCGATCAACGTGGAACTGCCCACGCAGGCGGGGCTGGCGCGGCTGGCGCCCGACAAATCCACGCCGGTGATCGAAGGCGCGATGGCCAGTATCGGCAGCGCGATTGTCGAGGCGAAGGATGCGCGCAAGCGCTTCCGCCACGCGCCGCGCTTTGCCCCGGCCGGGCAATCGACCCAGATGATTGTTGGCGCCGACCAGGCCAGCGACGCTGATATCGTCGGCCGCTCGGCCACGCTCTACAGCCGTTTTCGCCTGCGCCGCGTCTATTATTCCGCGTTCAGTCCGATCCCCGATGCCAGTGCGGTCTTGCCGCTGCAACGCCCGCCCCTGATGCGTGAACACCGGCTCTATCAGTCTGACTGGCTGATGCGGTTTTATGGCTTTGCTCCGCACGAGGTGCAGCAGGCGGCCGATGCGGGCGGCATGCTGCCGCTGGATATCGATCCCAAGCTCGCCTGGGCGCTGCGCTTTCGCGATGCTTTCCCGGTCGATGTGAACCGCGCCCCGCGCGAGGCGCTGCTGCGCGTGCCTGGCCTCGGTGTGCGCGCCGTCAATGCATTGCTTTCGGCCCGGCGGCAGCGCCGGCTGCGACTGGAAGACGTGGGCCGGCTGACGGTCTCGCTCACCAAGGTGCGGCCCTTCATCGTCACGGCCGATTGGCGGCCCACGCTGCTGGTCGACCGGGCAGACCTGCGCGCCAGCCTGGCCCCGCACAAGGCGCGGCAGCTCGAACTGTTCGGCACCTGATCCTTGCGCGTCTGCCTTCCCGCGCCTGATGATACCGAGGCCTGGCGCACGGCGGCGCGCGGGCTGATCCTGGCCGGGATCACGCCCGATGCGGTGTCGTGGGAGGAGCCAGGGCAGGGGGCAGCCGACCTTTTCGCGCAAGATGTCGTGCCGATCCCGCCGCCACGGCCCGATGCCCCGCCAGTGCGCGCCAGCAAGGCGTTTCTCAACCTAGTGCGCATGGCCCTGCTGCACCGTGCGCCCGAACGGTTTGATCTGGCCTATCGCCTGCTCTGGCGCCTGCAGGGCCAGCCGCGTCTGGCCGAGGATGCGGCCGATCCGCTCGTGCGCCGGCTGGATCAATTGTCGCGTCCGGTGCGGCGCGACATTCACAAGATGCGCGCGTTCCTGCGCTTTCGCAGCGTGGCCGAGCCCGATGGCAGCGAGCGCTATGTCGCCTGGTTCGAACCGGATCATCATATCCTGCGCGCCAATGCCGGCTTTTTCGTGCGGCGCTTTGCGGCGATGCGCTGGTCGATCCTGACGCCGGCCGGATCGCTGCACTGGACCGGCGATGTGCTGGAGGAAGGGCCACCGGCCACTCGCCTGGATGCACCCGGCGGTGATCCGCTGGAAGAATTGTGGCGCACCTATTACGCCAACATTTTCAATCCGGCGCGGCTCAAGGTGGGCGCGATGCTCAAGGAAATGCCGCGCAAGTATTGGAAGAACATGCCCGAAGCCGCCCTCATTCCCGAACTAATTGCCGGGGCCCAGGCGCGCGAGGCGGCCATGGTCGAGCTGGGGCGGCAGGAGTTCGGACCTGCGCCGGATAGCCTGGCCGATCTGGCCACCGGCATTGCCGGCTGCCGCCATTGCGCGATCGGCTGCAACGGCACCCGCGCCGTGCCGGGCGAAGGCACGCGCCGCCGCGCGTTCATGATCGTGGGCGAGCAGCCGGGCGATACCGAAGAAATGGAGGGCCGCCCGTTCGTTGGCCCGGCTGGCGAGGTGCTGCGCAGCCAGTTGCAGGCTGCCGGGATCGATCCGGGGCAGGGCTGGCTGACCAACGCGGTCAAGCATTTCAAGCATCAGCCCACCGGCAAGCGTCGCCTGCACCAGACGCCCACGGCCGGTGAGATCGATACCTGTCGCTGGTGGCTGGACCGAGAGCGTGAACTGGTGGCGCCGCGCCTGATCCTGGCCCTGGGCGCCAGCGCCGCGCGCGGGTTGATCGGCCGGACTGCCAGCGTGCAGCGCGAGCGCGGATTGCTTGCCCGGCAAGGCGACACAGACATCTGGCTGACCTGCCATCCCAGCTATCTGCTGCGGTTGGATGGCGCGGCAAGGGAGGCGGAACAGACGCGCTTCGTGGCGGATTTGCGCGGGTTTGCGCAGGCGTTGGAGACAGGATTCCACCACCCCCCGACCCCCTCCTCTAAAGAGGAGGGGGAGTTAACAAGCTGAAATCAAAGCCCCCTTCTCTTCAGAGGAGGGGGTTGGGGGTGGTGGGAAGCCTAAACCAACCTCACGCCCGAAGCCGCTCGATCCCCTGCGCCAGCGCCACATAGAGCTTGCCCATGTCGGACGAGAGCAGCGTCACGCCGAGGGCATTGCCATCGCGCGTCGAGAGCAACTGGCGCAGCATGCCTTCGAAATCGTGAATATAGCGGTTCACGTGGCCGCGGAATTCAGCATCGCCGGCATAGTGCTGCTGCACCGCCTTGGCATCGGCACTGTCGAGCAGAGTGACGGCGCGGCGGGTGAAGATGCCGCGATCGCCGCGAAGGTAGGAAGCCCAGGCCGTTTCCGAAACATCGGCTGACAGCGCCTGGGCAATGTCGATCGCGGCGGAATTGAGGGACTCGGTGATCAGTGCGGTGCGGCGCGCGAAGTCGTTGTCGACCTGTTCTTCGGCACGTTCGCGCGCGCGGGCAACGCGGTTCTCCAGGTTGGTGGCCAGTTCGTCCACCTTGGCCAACTGGTCGCGCATCTGCACGGCGCTGTCGCGGCTGGCGTCGGCGGCGTTGTCGATGGCCTGCTCCAACCGGGCGATCAGTTCGGCGCCGCGGCCTTGCAACACGCGGGCGAATGCGGCGTTGCCTTCCTCGCCCAGCCGCGCGGCAAGGGCCTCGATTTCGTCCTTTAGGGTTTCGCCCATGGTATCGCCAGCGGCACGGGCGGCGGCATTGAGGCGATCGATCGCGGTGGCCATGGTGCCGGTGATGTCGCCCGAAAGCGCCTCGGCCTCGCCACGCGCGGTTTCCAGCGTGGCGCGCACTTCATTGAGCTGCGCACGCTCGGCCGCGGCCTGCTGGGCAAAGGCTTCGTGCAGGCGGGCGACATGGGCCAGCGCCTCGGCAATGTCGGCGCTGGCGCCGCGCACGGTTTCGGCAAGGGCGGTGCCCTTGTTGCCCGCTTCGCCCAGTTCGGCATGCAGGGCGGTCACGCGCTGGTCCAGTTCGGCAAGGCCGGCCTGGCTGGTGCGCAAGATCTCGGGCAGTTCGTTGCGGCTGTGCTGCCCGGCGGCCTGGATCAGTTCGAGCAGGCGCACGGCGGCATCGGTGGTGCGCGCGATATGATCGTCTTGCGTGGTCAGTTCGATGCCGGTTTCGGCCAGGCGCGTGCGCAGCAGATCGAGCGCGCGGGCCACGGCCTGGGCCGTGGTATCGCCCATGCTGGCCGAGGCTGACAGCGTTTCGGCAAGTTCTGCCGCGCGGGCGGCGGCGGCATCGCATTGTGCGGCCAGGCGGCGCGCTTCATCGTGCTGGCGTGTACGCTGGGTATCGAGCGCACGATCGAGGTCGGCCAGCTTGTGGGCCAGTGCCTCGGTCGCCTCGTTGGCAGCGGCGGCGAGCGCGCTGCGCCGCTCGGCAATGGCGCGGTCAATTTCCACCATGCGGCGGGCCAGCGTCTCGCGCTGGTCATCGGCGCCAGCTGCCAGCGCGGCACGGCGTTGGGCGACGGCGGCGTCGATCGCTTCGCCTTCCGCGTCGAGCGCGGCCACCAGCGCGCGGCTTTCCTCGGCAAAGCGGGCCAGGCGGGTCTGGGCCTGTGCCTGGGTGCTGTCTTGGGCGGCGGTCAAGTCGTCGAGCGCGGCGCGCAACGTGCGCATCTGCGCCTCGCTGCGGGCCTGCCAGCTGGCGAGCGCGGCGCTTTCCTGCTCGGCCACGGCTTCGCCCAGCGTGGCGCTGGCTTCCTTCAGCGTGGCCAGGCGCTGTTCCAGCGCCGCCAGGCTTTCGCGCTCGGCACTGGCCATGGTGCGGCGCTGCTCGCCCAGCGTATCGGCCAGCGCCTGGGCGCGGGCGCGGATCGCGGCAAGTGCGGCATGCTCTTCCTGGTCGAGCGCGGCGCGATGGCTGCTCACTTCTTCTTCCAAGGTGGCAAAGCGCGCCTCGGTCTGGCGGGCAAGGTCAACGCCGGCTGCGGTCAGCGCGCCCAGCGCGGTCTGTACCTGGTCCCGCACGCTGGCCACTTGGCGTTCGCTGGCGAGGCCAAATTCGTTCAGACGCTGGAACCCGGCGACCATGTCTTCCAGCTGCACGTGCGCGGTGCGCCCGGCATTGGCGATGGAGTTGGTCACGTCCTTGGCGCTGTTGGCGATCACCGGCAGCTGGCTGCGCAGCTTTTCCATGTTGTCGAGCGCGTTGGCCGCCACATCGGCGATCGCGTTGACCTGCGCGCCGTTGTCCTGGATCAGCCCGCGCAGGCTGTCGGCATGAGTAGACAGGCGGTCAGCCGCCACGCGGCCCAGCGCATCGAGATCGCGCGCCTGGGCGGCGATGAAATCGCGGGCGAGGGCCAGCTCGGTGTTGATCGCACCCAGCTGCTGGTGCAGCTGCGCTGATTCGCGCGACAGGCCGCTGGCAATGCTGGAAAACCGGCGCGCCTCGCGCCCGCTGCCGCGCTGGATCAGCAGCAGGGTGACCAGCACGACCAGCACCGGCGCCGCCCACTGGCCGGTGGCGGCTGCCCAGGCAGCGGGGCTGCGCACTGCAACCAGTCCAGGAACGCTGGCCCAGGCAAAAAAGCCCGTCCACACCGCGATCAGGCCCCCCGCCAAGGCCCAAGGCCAGGGGGCTGGTGACCCCGTCGCGGCATCGTCGAAAGCGTCTTCGCTTTGATCGGCAAATTCCTGTAAAGATGGGGTAATGGGCAAGGCGGTTTCTGCCTGTTCACGATCCAGCGCCAGGCCATGCCCGCCGGTTTCCGGCTGGTTGGCTTCGATCGGAATGATCCGTGGTCCCCCATTCATGGCCACGTCTCTATCATGGAAAAGGGGGGCGGTTAAACCCGCCTTAAGCCCTGATGCCACACTATCAACAGCATGGCTTATCTTGGCGATCCGATCGATGCGCAGCTGGCGGCCGTGGCGGGCAGTGACCCGGCGCTGTTTGCCGAACTGCGCGGCGCTTTTCTCGACAGCGCGCGGCGGCAGGTCGATCTCATGCGGCGCTCACGTTGTGACGGCAACTGGTCGATGGCCGGCCTGCGGCTCAAAGGCCTGGCTGCCTCGTTCCACGCGCAAGGCTTGATGCGCCTAGTGGAACAGGCGCTGGCCGGTGCGCCGGGCGATCCGGCGGTCTTGCGCAAGATCGCGATGTGGCTGGATGATTTCAGCGCCGGCGCACAGGATCCGGCGCCAGCAGATCCAGCGCCGATCGGCCCCGATCAGGCCTGATCCGAAACGCCCGACGGGCGCTTGGCACGGCGGGGTTGCCGCCCTACCATGCGCGCGATCAGGAGGCATACAGTTGCGGGTCGCGCTCATATCGTTGATGGAAAATGTGCCGGTCGATCTGGCGGGCGACGGCGCCGTCCAATCGGGTGGAAACCCCGGTTTCTTGCCGATCGCCGGGCACAGCATCGCGCGCCACCAGCTGGGCTTGGCGCTGGCGCTGGGCGCCACGCGAATCGTCGTCCATGCCGAAATGCTCTCGGCCGAGATCGTCGAGATCCAGCACGTCGCCGAACAGCGCGGCGCGCGCTTTCACATCATAACCGCGGCGCGTGCACTGGTGCCGTTGGTTTCGGCCGAGGATGAACTGATCGTCTTTGCCGAAGGGTTCCTGGCCATGCCCGAGGATGCCCGCCGCATTCTGGACGAGGCGCCGGGCGTGTTGGCCTTGCCAGTGGAAGCCGGCGTCGCAGCCGGGTTCGAACGTATCGACATCAACCATGCCTGGGCCGGGGCGATGCGCATGCCCGGCCGGGTGGTGGCCGGGCTGGGCGATCTGCCGCCCGAATGGAACCCGGTTGCCGCGCTGCTGCGCCTGGCGACGCAGGCGCGCCTGCCGTTGCGCGCAGTGCCGCAGGCCCTGCTGGCTGCGGGCCGCTGGCGCCTGGTGCGCAACGAGGCCGATGCTCATGCTGCGGAAAACGATTGGCTGGCCCAGCACACCGCGGCCGGCCACGTCCGCTCGCCGGGGGAATGGCTGGCGGTGCAGGCGGTGCGGCGGATCGGCCCTGCGCTCTTGCATGCCCGCACGCGGCCTTGGGTGGCCATGGCGGCGGCGCTCCTGCTCGTGCTGCTCGCGCTGGGCGCGGGCTGGTGGGGCAGGGCGGGGCTGGCATTTGCGCTGGTTGGCCTGGGCTGGGTGGTGTTGCAGGCCGGGCGCCTGCTGGCGCGGGTGGAGCAGGCATCGCTGATGCAGGCATCGGGCCGCTTGCGCGGGGGGGCGCTGTTTGGCCCGCTGGTGGATGGTGCGCTGGTGGCGATCTGCGCCTGGCGTGCCAGTGGCGGGCCCACGGCCCAGACGGCGTGGTTTCCGCCGCTGGTCCTGGTCCTGATCCTCTGGCTGTTTCCGGTGGTGCTGCGCGATTTCCGCTGGACGGCATGGTTGTGCGACCGCCTGCTGGTGGCGCTGACGCTGCTCGTGGTGGGGCTGTTCATGCCGCTGGAAACGGGCCTGCGGGTGATCGTCGTCGTGCTGCTTGCCACGGCCTTGGCACAGGCGCATGGTCTGTTTCCTAACCGCTTGCTAACCAATGGAACCTAGAACCACGGGCATGCAGCACCCCGCGCCCCTTTCGCACGAAGACGATGCCTGGCTTGCCGCTGGCCTGGCGCGTGCCGGTGCCGCGCTCGACAGCACGGCCCCGATTCTGCGCCATCTGGTCTTGCAGGAAGAGCGCGCGGTGTTCGGCGATACGGTGATCGCCCATGTGCGCGGCATGATCGATGATGTCGCCCGGCAACTGGCGGTGGCCCAGGCTCAGGCCGGTGGCGCAGGCGAAGGGGTTGAGCCCGACATTGACGAGGTGGCCGGGTTTGCCAGCCTGCTCAGTGCCAATGGAGCGTTCCTGGCCGCCGTGCATGGCCAGGCATTGGAATGGCAGCTTGCCTGCCGGCTTGAGCAGGATCACGGCGTGGACATGGTGGTCGCGCCCTTGGTTGAAGCGGCGATTGCGGCGCAGGACGGGGATCGCTCCGCCGCAGCCATGGCGGCCCTGGTGGCGCAGGCCCGGTTCTGCCAGGCACAGCGGCGCATGCAGCTTCCGCTGGGTGAACTGCCGCAAGACTTGCTGCGTATTGCCCTGGTCACGCTGCACGCCCGCGCACAAGACGATGCCGAGGCGCAAAGCCGTGCAATCATTGCCGAACGGTCGTTGCGCCTGCGTTTCGATGCCGAGCGCGGGCGCCTCGCGCTGCTGCGCCGCCTGGTCGATACGCTGCCCGATCTGGCGCTGGCGCTCGACCCGCTGCACGCTGGACCGGCGCTGTTCCTCACCGCGCTGGCCCGCGCCATGGGCGCCCCGCGCGAGGATGCCGCGCTGTTGACCGCGCCTTCGCATCTGGCGCGGCTGGCGCTGGTCTTGCGCGCGGCTGGCCTGGATGGCGACGCGGTGCGCAGCCATGTCGCGGTGTTCCATCCCGAAGCGCTGGTGCCGGCGGCCGTAGGCGCGCTGTCGCCGCAGGATGCGGCCGAGCGCCTGGCGCATGCCAGGCTGGGCGGCTGACTTTGGCCACGGCCGATCCGATCCACGCCCGCTGCGATGCTGCGGACACCCTGGTTGCGGCTGATGAGGCCCTGGCCCGGTTGCAGATCGCGGCCGGTGGTACGATGCCGGGCATGCTGGCGGTTCCGGCGCTGCTGGCGCTGGTCCGCCAGGTGCGGGTTTCCGGTTTGGCGCAGGCGCGGCCGATCGTGGCGATGGATGGCGATTGCGCCATCGCGTTTCATGCCCAGGCCACGCCTGACGACGATGGCATTGCCCTGGTGCTGCGCGATTGGCGCCGCGCGGCCGCGCCCGATGATGGCCTGCCCGCGTTTGATGCGTCTGCGCTGTGGCATCATCTTGCGCAGGGGCATGTCCTGCTTGATGAGCAGCAGCGGGTAATCACCGCCGATCTGGCTGCCGCCGATCTTGCCGAACTGGCCGCAGACCTGGCCGGCTCCACTGGGCGCCATTGGGCCTTGTCTCCGGCGCTGTCGCTTGGCCAGGGGCGCATCGAGACGGCGCGGCTGCACTGGCGGCTGCTCGATGACATGGTCGTCGATGTCGCCGGGTCGGCCCGGCGCTGGCGCGTGCGCCTGTTGCCGCGCGTGGGCAGCGGGTTCGATCTGCTGCTCTTGCCTGAAACTATCCTGGCGCTGCCGGCCGATCCCCTGCGTGGAGCAGAGCCTGCCATGGCCGGCGCCGATGCGCCACTGCCGCCCTGGACCGGGTTCCTCGGACGTGATCTTGCGCCCGCACTGCGCCAGCCGATCAGCCGGATCATCGCCAATGCCGAAACCATTCGCAGCCGCCTGGCGGGCCCGCTGGCCGATGCCTATGGCAACTATGCCGCCGACATTGCCGAGGCGGGGCGCCATCTGCTCGGCCTGGTCGAAGACCTGGCCGATCTCGATGCGGTAGAGGCGCCGGGCTTTGCCCCCGCGCCCGATCACATCGACCTCGCCGATTGCGCCCGCCGCGCCGCCGGTATTCTGTCCGTCCGCGCGCGCGAGCGGGGCATCGCCCTGGCCTTGCCCGAGGAGGCGTGCCACGCCCCGGCGATCGGCGAGTTTCGCCGCGTGCTGCAGGTACTGCTCAACCTGTTGAGCAATGCTATCCGCTATACCCCGGCCCATGCCACCGTAACTCTGGCCTGCGGTGTGGAAGGAGCCACGGCCTGGATCGCGGTGGAAGATCGCGGCGAGGGGCTGACTGCCGATCAGGCGGCGCGCGTGTTTGAAAAGTTCGAACGGCTGGGCCGCAGCGGCGATGGCGGATCGGGCTTGGGCCTCTATATCTCCCGCCGGCTGGCCCGCGCCATGGCCGGTGATCTTACCGTATCGAGCACACCGGGCGAGGGCGCCCGCTTTGTGCTGACCCTGCCGGCAGACCTGCCCAGCGCCGGTATCGTCAACGCGCGCTGATTCTTGGCCGCCAGGTTAACCGCACCTTTTCATGGCATTCCGCAAACGTTCAGACCGTCTCGCCCACAACGCTGGGCATCGGGGACCGGAAATCTGACGCTTGTTTCGGAGATTCGCGATGATCAGGAAAATGGCGATGGTCGGCCTGTTGGGCGCCTTGGTGGCAACCCCGGCGCTGGCCCAGGCAGTAGACCCCAACCAGCCGTTCAACGATGGTTCGGCAGCAGCGTCGATGACAGCCCCTCCGGGCGTGGTCGTTCCCGGCCAGGATCCCGGGGTCAGCGCGGTCAATCGCAACGAGGCGCAGGCGCTGGCGATCGATACCAACACCGCCCGCGCCGAGCGGAACGCCGAACTGCAAAGCTACCACGCTGCGGTGCATGACTATCACCAGGCCGTGCAGGCCCGGCGCGACACCATCGCCATGATCCGCACCACCCAGTCGCGCCGCGACGCCGCCTATGCGCGGGCAATGGATGCGTGGCACGAGCAGGTCGCGGCATGCCAGAATGGCAATCACCAGGCCTGCCAGGCGCCCACGCCAGACCCTGCCGCGTTCGAATAAATTGTGGGAATGGCGCGGCCAAGCCGGCCGGCGCGGGTCTTGTGCGATCAGCGCCGGCGACCGGCGCGCCACACGGCGGCAATGCCCAGCAGCGCCAGTACGAGGCCACGCCAGGCCCACGGTCGCTGATCGAGCATGAAGCTTTCGCGCGGCCAGTGCACCAAGCCCAGGCCTTGCGCGATCCACAGCAGGCCCATGAAAAAGGCGGCCAAGCCGATGATCCGCAGGATCGCCACCATGACCGCCTTTCTCTTCATCGTGTATCTTCCGGCTTAGCGCTGGTTGATCGGAACGTAGTCGCGCTGCGTCGGCCCGGTGTAGAGCTGGCGCGGGCGACCGATCTTCTGGCCGGGATCGCTGATCATTTCGTTCCACTGCGCCACCCAGCCCACGGTGCGGGCGAGGGCAAACAGCACGGTAAACATCGTGGTCGGGAAACCGATCGCCGAAAGGATGATGCCCGAATAGAAGTCCACGTTCGGGAACAGCTTCTTTTCCACGAAATAGGGATCGTTGAGCGCGATCTCTTCCAGGCGCAGCGCGGTTTCGAACAGCGGATCGTTGACCTTGAGCGCGTCGAACACTTCGCGCACGGTCTTCTGCATCACCGTGGCGCGCGGATCGTAGTTCTTGTAGACGCGGTGGCCAAAGCCCATCAGGCGGAACGGATCGTTCTTGTCCTTGGCGCGCTCGATATAGTGCGGGATCTTGTCGGGCGTGCCGATCTCGCGCAGCATGTTGAGCGCCGCCTCGTTGGCGCCGCCGTGTGCCGGGCCCCACAGGCAGGCAATGCCGGCCGCGATGCAGGCAAACGGGTTGGCACCCGACGAACCGGCCAGGCGCACGGTCGAGGTCGACGCGTTCTGCTCATGGTCGGCGTGCAGAATGAAGATGCGATCCATCGCGCGTTCGACTTCGGGGATCACTTCATATTCTTCGGCCGGAACGCCAAAGGTCATGCGCAGGAAGTTGCCGGTGTACGACAGATCGTTGCGCGGATAGAGGAACGGCTGACCAACCGAATACTTGTAGGCCATCGCCGCAATCGTGGGGATCTTGGCGATCAGGCGGTGCGAGCTGATCGTGCGGTTCTGCGGATCGGCGATGTCGGTCGAATCATGATAGAACGCCGAAAGCGCGCCCACCACGCCGCACATCACCGCCATCGGGTGCGCGTCACGGCGGAAGCCGCTGTAGAACTTGGTCAGCTGCTCGTGCACCATGGTGTGGCGCGTGATCGTGCGGGAGAAGTTGGCCAGCTCGTCCTGGTTCGGCAGTTCGCCGTTCAGCAGCAGGTAGCTCACTTCCATGAAGCTGGAATGCTCGGCCAGCTGGCCGATCGGATAGCCGCGGTGCAGCAGGACGCCTTCGTCACCATCGATATAGGTGATCGCGCTGTCGCAGCTGGCGGTGGAGGTAAAGCCCGGATCGTAGGTGAACTTGCCCGACTGGCCGTAAAGCTTACGGATGTCGAGGACGTCCGGCCCGATGGTGCCGCTCTTGACCGGAAGGTCGATGGTCTTGCCATCGATGGTCAAAGTAGCCTGATTGTCGCTCACGCTAGGCTCTCCTGTACAAAGAAACAGTATGTTCTGTGGGCCACCCTGTCAGGCGGCATGGTCACGCAAACGGGCCAGGCTCTCTTCCTTTCCGAGGAGAACCAGGACATCGAAAATTCCAGGTGAGGTCGCTTGTCCCGTCAGGCTTGCGCGCAGGGGCTGGGCGATCTTGCCCAATCCTACTCCCAGCTCCTCGGCCATTTGCTTGAGATTGGCCTCGAGCGTGGCCGCTGTCCAGTCGTTTGCGCCCTCAAGGCGGGTGATCACTTTGGCAAGGATTGCCCGCGCATCGGCGGTGAGCAGGCCTTGCGCCTTTTCATCGAGCGCCAGCGGACGCTGGGCAAACAGGAACACCGCGCCCTTGGCCAGTTCGTTGAGATCGGCCGCGCGCACCTTGAGCACCGGCATCGCCTCGGCCAGCTTGGCACGGTCATGGGTCGGCACCAGCGCGTCGAGCCGCGGCGCAACCAGATCAGCGAGGCGCGCATCATCCGCTTCGCGCAGATAGTGCCCGTTCAAGTTGAGCAGCTTCTTGAGGTCGAAGCGCGAGGCGCCCTTGTTGACATTGGCGATGTCGAACCATTCCACCGCCTGGTCGCGGCTGATGATTTCCTCGTCGCCATGGCCCCAGCCCAGGCGAAGCAGGTAGTTGAACACCGCTTCGGGCAGCAGGCCCATCTCGTCGCGATAGGCGTCCACGCCCAGGGCGCCGTGGCGCTTCGACAGCTTGGCCCCATCGGCGCCGTGGATCAGCGGGATGTGGCCATAGATCGGATCGGGCCAGCCACCTTCGATCGCGTTCATCGCGCGGATGATCACCAGCTGGCGGAACGCATTGTTGATGTGGTCGTCGCCACGGATCACGTGGGTCACGCCCATGTCGTGGTCGTCGACCACCACGGCGAGCATATAGGTGGGCGTGCCATCGCCACGCAGGATCACGTAGTCGTCGATTTCCACGTTCTGCACGGTGATCGCGCCCTGGACGACGTCGTCGATCACCGTCTCGCCTTCGCGCGGGGCCTTGACGCGGATGACATAGGGCTTGTCGGCCGGCCAGGTGGCGGGATCGGCATCGCGCCATTCGCTTTCCAGGCGGAACGGGCGACGTTCTTCCTGCGCCTTGGCGCGGCGGGCGGCGAGTTCTTCCTGCGTCAGATAGCAGCGATAAGCGTGGCCCGCGTCGAGCAGCTGGTGTGCCACCTGGGCATGGCGATCAGACCGCGCGAACTGGAACACCGGCTCAGCGTCGCCGCCCAGGCCCAGCCAGTTGAGGCCGTCAAAAATCGCCTCGATCGCGGCATCGGTGGAACGCGCGCGGTCGGTATCCTCGATGCGCAGCAGATAAGTGCCGCCGTGGTGGCGGGCGAAAAGCCAGTTGAACAGGGCCGTGCGCGCGCCGCCGATATGCAGGAAACCGGTGGGCGATGGGGCAAAGCGGGTGACAACGCGTGCCGCCGGGGTGGGGCTGGCGCTGGCCGTACCCGATCCTGCAGAAACGGTGTCAGTCTGGCTTGCCATCGAGGGCGCATTCCTTCCAATTCGGCGCATGGCCGGCCTTGTTGCAACACCGCCTGATCCGCAAACGGCGCTTGGCCGGGATAACGGTGCCGGCCCGCCGATAACCGGTCTTGATATGGGACCGAACGGGCTCGGGCGCCATTGGGCCAAAGCAGCGCGTTTGTCCAGCATGCTCGCGCATGCGAATGCGTGGATCGAGCAGCGCGGCACAGAACGCGGCCCTTGGCTAAGTGTGGCGTATGCTGCGGGAATCTGCGCCTGGGTGGTGCTTCCAGGGCCCTGGCAGTGGTTGGCCCTTATGGCCGCAATCGGCGGAATTTTGCTGCTTGTGCTGCCTCGCGATCGAGACGGCCGATTCGCCCATTTGCGGTTGGCCGTGCTTTCGCTGGGGCTGATGGTGGTGGCCGGCTGCGCCACGATCTGGATCAAGTCTGCCTTTTTGGGCACCCCGCCGATTCCCCGGCCCATGCTGGTGGTGCTGGAAGGCACGGTGGTCGATCGCCAGGTCCAGGCGGCGCAGGGCCGTTTGCGGCTGATCCTGCAGACGCGGGTAACCTTGTTGTCGGGCGAAATGCGGGACGGTCAGGTGCGGATCAACGTGCCCTTGGCGCCGGCCGGGCAAAACGATTCGGCGCTGGCCGACGGGGCGCGGGTGCGCCTGCGTGCGCGACTGATGCCGCCGGCGCCGCCGATGGTGCCGGGCAGCTTTGATTTTGCCCGCAGTGCATGGTTTTCCGGCCTTATGGCCACCGGCAGCAGCGTGGGGGCGATCACCCTGCTGGCGCCGGCGCCACCGGGCACGCGGCTCGATGCCGTGCGCCAGCGCCTGGCGGATCATATCCGCGCCCAACTGGGCGGCTCACCCGGTGCGATCGCCGCCGCCTTTGCCAGCGGCGATCGCGGCAGCATCGCCACGGCCGATGAAGATGCGATGCGCGACGCGGGGTTGACGCACCTCCTGTCGATCAGCGGCCTGCACGTCAGCGCGGTGGTCGGCGCGGTATACCTCATCACCGCGCGCCTGCTCGCGCTGGTGCCGTTTCTGGCGCTGCGCCTGCGCGTGCCGCTGGCGGCTGCTGCGATGGGCGCGCTGGCGGGCATCGGCTATACGCTGCTGACCGGGGCAGAGGTGCCCACGATCCGCTCGTGCCTGGGCGCGTTGCTGGTCCTGCTCGCCCTGGCGCTGGGCCGCGATCCGCTGTCGCTGCGGATGTTGGCGGTGGCCGCGTTCATCGTCATGCTGTTCTGGCCCGAAGCCGTGGTCGGCCCCAGTTTCCAGATGAGCTTCGGCTCGGTCATCGCCATTATCGCGTTCGATTCGTCCGCGCCGGTGCGGCGCTTTCTTGGCCATGCGCACGAAGGCTGGGCGATGCGGCTGGTGCGGCATCTGGCGCTCGTGCTGGCCACGGGCCTGGTGATCGAACTGGCGTTGATGCCCATGGCGCTGTTCCATTTCCATCGCGCCGGCATCTATGGCGCGGCGGCCAATGTCGTGGCCATTCCACTCACGACGTTCGTTACCATGCCGCTGATCGCGCTGGCGCTGCTGCTCGACCTGGCGGGGTGGGGTGCCCCGGCGTGGTGGGCCGTGGGCAAGTCGCTCGATGCGCTGCTGGGCCTGGCGCACGTGACGGCCAGCCAGCCTGGGGCGGTGACCCTGCTGCCGGGGATGCCCGGTTGGGTCTTTGGCCTGATGGTGGGCGGGCTGCTGTGGCTGGCGCTGTGGACCGGCAAAGTGCGCCTGTGGGGCCTGGTGCCGGTTGGCGTGGGCGCGGTGTTGACGATCCTGCAACCCACGCCCGATGTGCTGGTGACTGGTGACGGGCACCACGTCGCCCTGGCAGGCGAAGGGCCCAACCTGCTGATGCTCCGCGCCACGCGCAGCGACTATACCCCTTCGATGCTGCTCGAAAACGCCGGGCTGGAGGGAGAGGCCCGCCCGCTCGACACCTGGCCCGGCGCGCAGTGCAACGCGGACTTCTGCCGCGCGGTTCTGGTGCGCCAGGGCCGGCGCTACACCGTGCTGATGAGCCGCGGCCGCGACCAGGTGGACTGGCAGGCCCTCACCACCGCCTGCGCCGCCGCCGATATCGTGATCGCCGATCGCACCTTGCCTACCAGCTGCCACCCCCGCTGGCTCAAAGCCGACCGCCGCCTGCTGCGCCAGACCGGCGGCCTGGCGATCTATCTGGCACAAGGCAAACTGGCGACCGTTGCGGAGACGGAAGGCCAGCATGGCTGGTTTCCGGTGCCAAAGGCGTGGGCGGATAAGGGCAGGTGATGGGTAACGCCAGTTTTGATTCCGGCGCCGCCTGTTTGCTTGGGCCTTTTAATCGTTAGACTGACCGGGCAGCTGGATAGTGTCCGCTTTCGACCACATTCTGCCGTTCCTCCGTAATAGTGCGAATGTCCGAATCTGATAGGAGCCGCCGACCGAGTGTTATGAAGCTGCTGGTCTACAGCCAACAACATTTCTGGCGATAACAATCTAACAAAAAAGCTTGAAAATTGTCGTCTTGCAGGATCAATTGTAGAAAAATTCTCCCTTGGACTGCGGAGGTCGATGATATAGATGATCGATGAGTAGTTTCGTTTGCGCGGAACCTCCAGCGGTTTACCTGTGGAACAAAGATGACCAAAAGCGAACTCACCAAACCAACGATTGATCTTGAGCGACCAACTTTAGCGTTTGAGGCCGTCACCTTTTCGGATGGCTGTACTCTCACGTTTGAAGATGACGACATCGTGGTGTTCGTTGGGCCAAACAACGCTGGTAAAAGTGCGACGCTCCGAGAGATGGAGGCTATGGTCGCAAGGACGCAACCCGGTAATACTGTTCGCTCAGCCAAGCTTAAGAAAACTGGCGATTCCGGCTCGCTACGCGCTTATTTGGATCAGCATTCCCAAAAATCTGGCGCTGGCGCTGACCTGCAATTCGGAGGTATCGGCTTCAACATCCATCAAAGCCATATATCGTGGTTCGATAATCCTAATGACAGACATCCTGTAGCTCCCTTCTTTGCCAAAAGGCTCGCGACCGAAACGCGCATTCAGGATTCGATGGCAGCACCTGCGATTGCGCTCTATAACAACCCGCCAACGCATCCGATTCACATGCTTTTGATGGACGAAAAGCTAGCCGCCGAGATGAGCGGAAAATTTCGACACGCTTTCGGCGTTGACCTGATTCCATTCAGGGCTGGCGGCGGTAGCTTTCCACTTTACGTTGGTATGAAGCCGACACTTGCGTCCGGCACCGACGAGCTATCACGTGAATTTGTGGAGGAGCTCCAACGCACAAGTGTTCAGCTGGATCGTCAGGGCGATGGCATGCGGAGTTTTGCCGCTGTACTCTTGCATGTCCTCGCAGCCAGAAACCATTCTATCCAGTTTTTAGATGAGCCAGAGGCATTCCTCCATCCCCCCCAAGCAAGACTTTTGGGAAAATACATCGCGGAGGGACGACGTGAGAAATCTCAACTTTTTATTGCAACGCACAGCACCGATATTCTTGACGGCCTGATTGAGGGCGGTTCAGACAAAGTACGTATTATCCGAATCCGCCGTGAGGGCGATATCAATCGCGTTAAGGAACTGAGCAAGAGTCAAACGCGCGCCATCGCGAAGGATACTCTCACCCGATTTTCAAAAGTGTTCGACGGCATCTTCTTCGAGCATGTGATCGTATGTGAGTCTGACGCCGACTGTATGTTTTATCAGTCGATTCTTAGCTTGCCCTCAATTTCCGGAGAGCGACGCCCCGACGTGCTGTTTGTCCACACGGCTGGAAAACACCGCATGTCGAAGTTGGCGGAAACCTTAAGGGCACTGGACGTCCCCGTATCGGTTATTGCCGACATCGACGTCTTGAGCGAAGAAAATACATTCAAGACGTTGGTCGAGAAGCTTGGGGGAGAGTGGTCCGATATCCAACCGCATTGGTATGCCGTATCGCAGGCTGTTCTGAGCCAAAGGCCTCCACTTAATGCGACGCAAGTGAAAGGCATGATCGCCGACCTAATCGAAGATGTGTCCGGGATCGCTGAATTTCCCCGAGCCAAAGAAAATGCGATCAAGAAAGTCTTCAAGACGGTGTCCCCCTGGAGCGCTCTAAAGCAGAGCGGCCGTCGCGGACTCCCAAATGGCGAACCAACAACGCAATACGATCAGCTTGCGGAAAAATGTGCGTCGATCGGCCTTTGGATTGTCCCCGTCGGAGAGGTTGAAGGTTTTTGCCAATCCCTTGGATCTCACGGGCCAGGGTTCGTGGAGAAAGTTTTAGAAACCAAGGGCTTGGAAACGGATGTCGAGCTCGCAGAAGCTCGTGAATTTGTTGGCAAAATCTGGCGGCGCCGACGTTCTTAGAAGTCGGAGCGCAGAGTGCTTCGAGCTCTAAGGATGCAGGCATAGTCACCATGGGATGACCCGCGTTCGCTTTAGGCGTTCAGGTCCCAGCCCCCTGTCAGTATCCACAACATTAGCGCCATAGGCGGTAGAATGGGACATCGCCCCACAAGCGGCCGGATTTGGCTGTAGCTGTCGTTCAGCAGACCGTGCCGGGACGATGCCTTTGTCCCACTTGAAGAAATTGCAGATTATCGATCCTGAACAGTGGGGCATGCGCAAAGCGAGGTAGGCTTTCCAGATCAACCGCTGCCCACCAACCAATCATGCCCAACATTAGACCGTTGAAGGGCTTGTGCGCAAATGCGCATTCACTCAGCGCAGTTCCTCAAGCAACCCATCAATGATACCGCCGCAACAGCCCCGCCAGCTTGCCTTGCACTTCCACTTCGTCGGGCGCGTAGAACTGCGGGTCATAGGCGGCGTTGGCCGGGTCGAGGCGGATGCGGCCTTTTTCGTGGTGGAGGTATTTGAGAGTCGCTTCCTCGCCACGGACCAGGGCGACGACGATTTCGCCGTCGCGGGCGGTGTTGGTGCGGCGCACGAGGGCGTAGTCGCCGTCGAGGATGCCGGCGTCGACCATCGAATCGCCCGACACTTCCAGCGCGTAGTGCTCGCCAGAGCCGAGCAGGGCGGCGGGCACGGGCAGCATGGCGGAGCCCTCCATCGCCTCGATCGGGGCGCCCGCGGCGATGCGGCCGTGGAGCGGGATTTCGATCACGTCGTTCGCGGCCACTGGCGCTGGGCGCGGGGTGGTGGACGCGGGGGCAGTGGGGCGCGGTGCGGGAGTGCGCGCGGCGGCCTTGGTCGCCAGGCTTTCCGGTTCGCGGATCACTTCGAGGGCGCGGGCGCGGTTGGGCAGGCGGCGGATGAAGCCGCGTTCTTCCAGCGCGGAGATCAGGCGGTGCACGCCAGACTTGGACTTGAGATCGAGCGCTTCCTTCATTTCTTCAAACGAAGGCGAAATGCCGGAATCATCAAGGCGCGTCTGGATGAACGAGAGCAGTTCGTGCTGCTTGCGCGTGAGCATCCGCAAGTCTCCTATGGCGAACGAATGCGGAACGAATAAGCAACCAAACCGAACCCGTCAAGCAAATCCGCCAAATTCGAGCAGATAGATCGGCACCTTGCTCCCTTCCGGTTGCATCGCCGCGCCGGCCTCGCGCTGCACCAGGCAATTGGCGCGGGCAATGGGGGCGATCGCGCCGGAATCCTGCAACGGATCGAGTGTGACGGAAACGCCATCCCAATGGCCGCGCAGGAATTCGGTGCGCCCGCCACCGGCCGGCATGGGCTGGGCCAGTGGCATGTGCAGCGGGCTGGGCAGTGGCTGGGCGGCACCCAGCGCGGCGCGCAGCAGGGGCAGCATGAACAGGTGCGCGGTGACATAGGCCGAGGCCGGGTTGCCCGGCAGGCCCAGGATCACCTGCGGCGCGGCGCGGTCTTTGGCGCTGCGTTGCCCCACCAGCAGCGGCTTGCCCGGCTTGATCGCCACGCGCCAGAAATCGATGCGCGCGCCCACTGCCTCCAGCGCGGGGCGAACCAGATCGTGATCACCGACCGAGGCGCCGCCACTGGTGACGATGATGTCAGCTTCGCGCACGCTATCGAGCGCGGCGGCCAGGGCATCGAGCCGATCGGGCACCGGGCCGATGCGCTGCACGTCCACCGGCAGGGCGGCGGCCATCGCGGCGAGCATCGGGCCGTTGCTGGCCGGAATCTGGTGCGCGGCCAAGGCGTGGCCGGTTGCGGCCAGTTCATCGCCGCTGTCGATCACCGCCAGGCGCAGGCGGCGGCAGACTGGCACGTGGCCATGCCCGGCAGCAATCGCCAGCGCGATCTGCGCTGCGCCCAGCCGCGTGCCGGTGGGCAACAGCGGGTCTTGCGCGGCAAAATCCATGCCTGCCGGGCGAATATGGCGCGAGGGTGGTTGCGGCGGGGTGCCGGTGAGGGCGAGCGCGGCGCCATCGCGCGCGCAGTCTTCCTGCAGCAGCACGCAATCGGCACCTGCGGGCATGGCCGCGCCGGTGCTGATCCGCACGGCCTGGCCGGGCGCTACCGTGCCGGCATAGGGATGGCCGGCGGCGCTTTCGCCCACCACGGTCCATGGGCCGGGCAGATCGGCGCTGCGCAGGGCATAGCCATCCATCGCCGAAAGCGCGGTGGCCGGCTGCGTGCGCGCGGCGACGAGCGGCGCGGCGAGATAGTGACCCCGCGCCTCTGCCGTGGCGCGATGGTCGATCGGCAGGCGCGGGGCGAGGGCGATGAGCCGGGCCTGCGCCTGTTCGAGTGGCAGGGGCGGCTGGCGCGGCGGAGCATTCATGGCGCGGACCAATCGCCCGATTTGCCGCCGCGCTTGGCCACCAGGCGCACGGCTTCGATAACCATGCCCTTGTCCACGGCCTTGGCCATGTCATAGATTGTCAACAATGCCACGCAAGCGGCTGTCATCGCTTCCATTTCCACGCCGGTTTTGGCGGTGAGCGAGGCGGTGGCGGTGCATTCCACCCCGCCATCAACAAAGCCAAATTCCACCGCCACGGCATCGAGCGACAGCGGATGGCACAGCGGGATCAGCTCGCCGGTTTTCTTGGCGGCCATGATCCCGGCAATGCGGGCGGTGGCCAGCACATCGCCCTTGGGCACGGTGCCATCGCGGATCGCGGCCAGTGCCGTTGCCGACATGCGGATCATACCGCGCGCCACGGCCACGCGCTGCGTGGCGGGCTTGGCGCCGACATCGACCATGCGCGCATGGCCCTGGGCATCGAGATGGGTAAGCTCTGTCATCCCCCCGCTCATGCCATGCGGGGGAAAAGGCGCAAGCCCTGTTGATCGGCCAGCGGCTGTGGCGGAGCGAGCCCGGCGCGGCGATATTCAAGGGCAATGCCGGCAAGGTTCTGTGCGCGGCCGACATGACGCAGTCGGACGCGCGAAAATGAAACGAGGCCGTTCCGATAGGCGGCAAGGCAATCGGCCGTGGCAGGGTGGGCGGCGGTGCGGCCGGCGATCTGGTCGATCACGAAGGCGGAATCGCCGCACAGCACCACGTCTGTCTCGCCAAGCTGCCGGGCCAAGTCTATTGCGCCGAGCAGGGCCAGCCATTCGGCGCGATTGCTGTCACCCACACCGCAATCGGGGACAATCCAAGTGCGGCCGCCGGTGACGACGGCGATTTCCATGCGGCCGGGGTTGGGCCGGCAGCCGCCATCGAACCACAGCTTGCGCGGTGCGGGCGGCGGCAAGCTGGGGTCAGCCCTGCAGCAGCGCCTGGGTGGCGGCGGCCACGTCGGCCTCGCGCATCAGGCTTTCACCCACCAGGAACGTGCGCGCGCCGCAGGCGGACAGGCGCACGAGATCGGCGTGGGTGTTGATGCCGCTTTCGGCCACCAGCAGCGTGCCAGCGGGCGCCAGCGGGGCCAGGCGCTCGGTATTGGCGATGTCGGTGACGAAGCGCTTGAGATCGCGGTTGTTCACCCCGATCAGGCGGGAATGCAGGCGCGCGGCGCGCTCCATCTCGGCCTCGTCATGCACTTCGACCAGCACGTCCATGCCGTGCTCGCGCGCGGCGGCTTCGATCTCGGCCATCTGGGCATCCTCGAGCGCGGCCACGATGATCAGGATGGCATCGGCGCCAATCGCGCGGGCTTCGGCCACCTGCCAGGGATCGACCATGAAATCCTTGCGCAGTACGGGCAGCGCACAGGCGGCGCGGGCGGCGACGAGATAGTCTTCATGCCCCTGGAAATAGGGCGCATCCGTCAGGATCGAAAGGCACGCGGCGCCGCCCGCTTCATAGGCGCGGGCATGGTCGGCCGGCTGAAAATCGGCGCGGATCAGGCCCTTGGACGGGCTGGCCTTCTTGATTTCGGCAATCAGGGCAAAGCCGCTGGCGGCGCGGGCACGCAGCGCGGCTTCGAACCCGCGCGGCGCGGTTTGCGTGGCGGCGCGGGCAGCGAGGTCTGCCAAAGATAGCGCGGCCTTGCGCTGGGCCACTTCGGCGCGCTTGGTATTGCAGATTTCGGTAAGCTTGTCAGTCATGTGCACAGAGCCTTACTTCAGCGCGTCGATCCAGCAACGCAGCAGGCCAAGGGCCAGGCCCTTGTCGATGGTTTCGGCAGCTTCTTCAACGCCTTCGTGCCAGTCGGTGACATCCCCGGCGACCATCAGCGCGGCCGCGGCGTTGAACAGCACGGCATCGCGATAGGGGCCGGGCTGGCCATCGAGCAGCGCCTGGAGCGCAGCGGCGTTATAGGCAGCGTCGCCGCCGCGAATGGCATCCACCGGTGCGGTGGCCAGGCCAGCGTCGCCCGGCGCGATGCGGTGCATGAGGATCGCGCCACCATGCACGTCGGCCACTTCATTGCCGCCGGCCAGGCTCAATTCGTCGAGCCCTTCATCCCCCGAAACCACGAACGAGCGCGCCGTGCCAAGCCGCGCCAGGGCATCGGCATAGATCGGCACATAGGCGGGGCGGGCAATGCCGACGAGCTGGCGCTGCACCCCGGCGGGATTGGCCAGCGGGCCCATCAGGTTGAAGATCGTGCGGCGGCCAATGGCGCGGCGGATCGGCATGATCCGGCCCATGGCAGGGTGGTGCTTGCCGGCGAACAGGAAGCAGATGCCAAGGTCTGCCAGCGTTTCCTCGGCCGTTTCGACCGCGCGATCGAGGTTGAGACCCAGCGCCTCCAGCGTATCGGCAGCGCCCGCCTTGGAACTGGCGGCGCGGTTGCCGTGCTTGGCCACTGGCACGCCGCAGGCGGCAACAACCAGGCTTACCGCGGTGGACACGTTCAAGGTGTGGTGCCCGTCGCCACCGGTGCCGCAGACATCGATGGCGTTTTCGGGCGCGGCGATGCTGATCATGCGCGCGCGCATGGCCTGGGCCGCGCCAGCAATTTCGCTGGCGCTTTCGCCGCGATCGGACAGCGCGACGAGGAAGGCGACGGTCGCATCGTCTGCCACCTGGCCATCGAGGATCGCGGCAAAGGCAGCTTCGGCTTCATCCTGATCGAGCGGGATTTCCCCGACCGGGGGCAGCACGGTCATGCCGGCATCCGCGCCGCGATCCCGCACAATGCCAGAAAATTGGCGATCATGGCGTGGCCATGCTCGGTCGCGATGCTTTCTGGATGGAACTGCACGCCGTGGATCGGCAGGCTGGCGTGGCGAAAGCCCATGGTGTGGCCATCATCCGACCGCGCGTTGACGATCAGGCATTCGGGCACGTCTTCCACCACCAGCGAGTGATAGCGCGTTGCGGTAAAGGGCGAAGGCAGGCCGGCGAACACGCCGGTGCCATCGTGGGTGACGGGCGAGGTCTTGCCGTGCATCAGCCCACCGCGCACCACCTTGCCGCCGAAATATTGGCCGATGGATTGGTGGCCCAGGCACACGCCGAGCAGCGGCATGCCTGCCTGCGCTGCCGCGCCGACGAGATCGAGGCTGACGCCCGCTTCGTTGGGGGTGCAGGGGCCGGGCGAGAGCAGGAAGCCCTTGGCGCCCGAAGCCAGCGCTTCGGCTGCGGTCAGCGCGTCGTTGCGCACCACGTTCACTTCTGCGCCCAATTCCATCAGGTAGTGGACGAGGTTCCAGGTGAAGCTGTCGTAATTGTCGATGACGAGGATCATGGTCTAATCCCTATTGCCCGAACGCCGGCTCTGCCGCAACGCGGATCGCTTCGCGTGCGGCGGCGAACAGGGCGCCAGACTTGTGTTCGCATTCGCGCTGTTCGGCCGTCGGGTCGCTGTCGGCCACGATGCCGGCGCCGGCCTGGACGTGCATCACGCCATCCTTGAGTACGGCGGTACGCAGCACGATGCAGCTATCGACCGAGCCATCGGGCGCGAAATAGCCGACCCCGCCGGCATAGGCGCCGCGCGTTTCGGGTTCGAGTTCGGCGATGATTTCGCACGCCCGCACCTTGGGCGCGCCGCTGACCGTGCCGGCGGGGAAGCCGGCGAGCAAGGCATCGACCGAATCCGCGCGCTTGGCATCGAGCTGGCCGACCACGTTCGAGACGATGTGCATCACGTGGCTATAGCGTTCGATCGTATAGCTTTCGGTGACCTTGACCGTGCCGGCGGCGGCTACGCGGCCCACGTCGTTGCGGCCGAGATCGAGCAGCATGAGATGCTCGGCGCGTTCCTTGGGATCGGCCAGCAGGCTTTCCTCGTTGGCGCGGTCTTCGGCCGGGGTGGCGCCGCGCGGGCGGGTGCCGGCGATCGGGCGGATGGTCACTTCGCCATCGCGGATGCGCACCAGGATTTCCGGGCTCGATCCGATCAGGGCAAAGCCGGGCAGATCGAGGAAATAGAGGAACGGCGAGGGGTTGATCCGCCGCAGCGCGCGATAGAGCGCCATCGGCGGCAAGGGGAACGGCGCGGTGAAGCGCTGCGCCAGCACCACTTGGAAGATATCGCCGGCGGTGATGTAGTCGCGCGCGCGGGCCACCATCTGGCCATAGCGTTCGGGCGCCATCTGCGGCTCGCGCACCAGATCGACGGTTTTGGGCAGGCGCGGATCTGCGGGCAGGGGGCCATGCAGGCGCGCCAGCGTGGCATCGATGCGATCAGTCGCACGCTCGACCAAGGCCTGCGGTGTGCCGCCCTCGGCCCACACCGGGGCAACGGCGGTGAGTTCGTCGGTCAGGCGATCAAACACCAGGAGCACGGTGGGGCGCACGAACAGCATGTCGGGCAGTTCCAGCGCGCTTTGCGGGGCGCGTGGCAGCTTTTCCACCAGGCCGATGGTTTCATAGCCGAAATAGCCGACCAGGCAGGCCAGCGTGGGCGGCAGGCCTTCGGGCACGTCGATCCGGCAGCGTTCAACCAGCGCGCGCAGTTCCGCCAGGCTGTTGCCTGGCAGCGCGGCGAACGCGGCGCGGTCGGTCTGCCAGGCGGCATTGATCTGCGCGGTTTCGCCCGTGGCGCGGAATACCAGATCGGGATCGAGCCCGACCAGGCTGTAGCGGCCGCGCACTTCGCCACCCTGCACCGATTCCAGCAGGAAATCGCCGCGTTCCGGCTCGAACAGCTTGCGCGCGGCGCTGACCGGGGTTTCGCTGTCGGCAATCAGCTTGCGCCAGACCAGCGCCGGCTTTCCGGCCGCCAGCGCGGCAAGGGCCGCGGCGCTGTTTTCGGGCTGGGCGCCGGTTGGCGCAGGACGCGACAGGATCGTGGTCATGGCCTTACTGGTTACCGACAAGCTTGGTATTGAGCGCACGCAGCGCGGTTTCGTTGCGGGTCACACCCACCTGGTTGCGGATCGCGGTGCGCAGTTCCTCAGCCACTTCGCGGCCCATATCGAGGCCGAACTGCTTGCCCGCCTGCGCCAGGAACGGATCGCCTGCGGGGATGACGCCGGGCGTCACCGTCTTGAGCGAAACCACGTAGAACCCGGCATTGCCCGGCGCGGCGAGCGGCTTGGCCGTGCCCTTGGACATGGCGAACAGCAGCACCAGCGGCGGGGGCAGCTGGCGGCCGCTTTGCTGCATGGCCGCAAGCTGTTCGCGCGTGATCGCCACCGGCTGCGCGGGCGGCAGAGTCACGCCCAGACCCTTGAGCGCGTCGGCCAGCGAAGCACCCTTGGCCATCGCGGCGAGCACCTTGGCCGAGGCGTCCTTGGCCTTGGCGGCGCCCTGTTCGGTAGCATAGTCGCGCGCGACCTGGTCCTTGATCTGGTCAAGCGGCGCGGGGGCGGCAGGCATGATCTGGCCCACGTCGAAGATCGCGATGCGCTTGCCATCGGCGAGCGGCGCAACCTGGCCTTCGCCTTCATGCTCCAGCGCAAAGGCGCCTTGCAGCAGTGCGGCAACATCGGCCGGGGCCTTTTGCCCAGGCTGGCCGAACACGCTGCCATCGGCAGTGAGGGCGGGGGTGGTGGTCAGCGTCACGCCCTGGGCCTTGGCCACATCAGCGAGGCCGGTGTGGTTTTCGAACTGCTCTTCCAGGCGGGAAGACAGATCGAGCAGCGCGGCGTGGCGCTTTTCGGTGGTCAGTTCCGCCACCAGTTCGGGGCGGGCCTGTTCCAGCGTCTTGCCCGGCTTCTTGACGATGGCATCGACGCGAATGACGTGCCAGCCAAGGCCGCTCTTGGCCGGCGTTGCCACCTTGCCCTGGGCGGCGGCGAAGACCGCATCGGCCACGGCGGCAGAGCTTTGCGCGGCGAGCTTGTCACGCGTGAGATCGGCGATCTTGCTGGCGGCAAGGCCCTTGGCGCGGGCAGCGGCCTCGATGCTGGTGCCGGCAGAAACCTGCACGGCCAGCGCCTGGGCGGCCTGCTCGGTCGGCACGACGACCTGGGTTACCGTGCGGGTTTCGCTGGGCGCATAGACATCGGCCTTCGCCTTGTAGCGGGCGGCAATGTCAGCGTCGCTGGGGGCAGGCACGTTGGCCAGGCTCGCCTCGTCGATCACGGCATAGCGCACGGTGCGGCGCTCGGGCTGCTGATAGCGGGCGGCGTTGGCCTTGTAATAGGTGGCCAGCACGGCATCGCTCGGCTTGTCCTTGCCGGCAAAGGCGATGCTGGGCAGGAAGGCAATGTCGCCCTCGCGCTTTTCCTTGAGCATCGCGGCATAGCGCGCCACGGCCGAGGCGGGCATGGCGGCGCCTGGCGCGACTGGCGACAGCACCTGGCGGGCGATCAGGCTCTGCGTGATCGACTTGCGCACGGCGGCATCGGTCATCCCGCGCTGGGCGAGGAACGCGCGATAGACCGCGTCGCTGAACTTGCCATCGGGGCCCTGGAACGCGGGCTGCTTGGCGATTTCGCTGTCGACCAGACGATCGCTGACGCCCATGCCGTTCTTGGCGGCCCATTCCTGCATCGCGGCACGATCAGCCAGGCCGGAAAGCGCATCGTTCATCACGCCCTGGGCCAGGAACTGGCGCATCGTCAGCGTCGGGTTCTGCTCGCGCTCCTGCTCGAACGCGGTGGTGATGGTCTTGCCTAGCTCGTCCACGCCGACCCTGGCATGGCCGACCTTGGCTGCTGCCTCACCGTCCGAAGACTGGCCGATACGCAGGCCGCTCACGTCGGCGCCGGCAAAGGCCAGGGCAAGAAGACCGATGAACACCAGGGCGAAAAGCGCGCCGATGCGGGAATGGATCAGTTTACGAAACAGCGAGAGCATGGGATGCGATCAAATCCGCCTGATGACTTGGATTGGCCTGCCTTAGGAGGCTTGGACCGATCCCGCAATGCCTCTGGCACGGCACAGGCCGGCCAAGCACTTCATCGCGGGGGCCTTGCGCTGGCGGGGCAATTGCAGGCAAGGGGGGTGGCACGGAATCGGGCCTGACAACGCGCCACCGCACAACAACCGGCGCGGCAATCCCGATTTTCGGCGGGGCACACAGAACGAGGGATCAAAGCCAGCCATGGCGCAACGACCATATATCGTCGGCAACTGGAAGATGAACGGCAGCCGGGCCATGCTGGCCGAGGCGCGCGCGATCGACCGCGCTGCTGCCCGCCATCCGCAGGTGGATATCGCCCTGGCGCCGCCGTTCCCGCTGATCGGCCTGCTGCGCGAGGCCGTGACCGGCATCGGCGTGGGCGGGCAGGATTGTCATACCGAGGCCAAGGGCGCTCATACCGGTGATGTTTCGGCCGCCATGCTGGCCGATATCGGTGCCGATTTCGTGATCCTGGGTCACAGCGAGCGCCGCCGCGACCATGGCGAGAGCAATGCGCTGGTGCGCGCCAAGGCCGATGCCGCGCTGGCGGCCGGGCTGGGCGTGATCATCTGCGTGGGCGAAACGCTGGAAGAGCGTGACGCCGGCCGCGCCGAAGATGTGGTGGCCAGCCAGGTCGACCATTCCCTGCCGCAGGGCGAAGTGGCACTAGAAGCCGTCGCCGGTGGCAAGCTGGCCGTTGCCTATGAACCGGTATGGGCGATCGGCACCGGCCGTGTGGCCGATGTCGAGGATGTGATTGCCATGCACGCCGCAGTGCGGGCGCGGCTTCATGCCGCCTATGACGAAGCCGGCGCGCGCCCGCGCATTCTTTATGGCGGGTCCGTCAATGCCGGCAACGCCGCTGCATTGCTGGCTGCGCCCGAGGTGGGCGGGGCGCTGGTTGGCGGGGCAAGCCTGACGGCCGATGCCTTCCTGCCGATCGTGGCGGCCGCTGGCGCCGGCGAAGGCTGAGCGCAAAATTCGGCCCCTTGCGCAAGGGCGCCCGGCGCCCTAAGTGCGCCGCAACAGTTTCAGGCGGAACCTCATGTCGCTCTTTATCTTCCTCACCGTTATCCAGGCGCTGGTGGCTGCCGCCCTGGTTGGCGTGATTCTCATCCAGAAGTCCGAAGGCGGCGGCCTGGGCGTGGGCGGCAGCCCGGCTGGCTTCATGTCGGCACGCGGCGCGGCCGATTTCCTCACGCGCGTCACCTCGATCCTGGCGGTTCTGTTCGTCGGGCTGAGCATCGTGCTGGCGGCCATGGCCGTCAACGCCGGTGGCAGCCGCACGCTCGACACGTCGCTCCAGCGCACGGCCGATCCGCTGGCCGGCCAGGCCCAGCAGCCGGTTGCGCCCGCTGCCCCGGCGGCTGATCCTTCGGCCGCAGCCCCTGCTGCGCCGGCCGATCCGCTTGGTGGTGCCGCCAAGCAGTAACCCTATGCAAGCATGAAACCAGGCGTTCCCGCCCCGCAGGCGGGGGCGCTGGTTTTGTTTTTGCGGTCCCTTTCGTGATGCCTGCGCGTGCCTGCAACGGGCATGCGTGGTATTGCGGTTCGCCCTTGCGCCTGTGGATTGCCACGCTGTTCGGCGTCGGTTCTGCTTGCGCTCCCCTCCCTTCTGACGCTAAGGCCCAACTCCCATGGCGCGGTACATTTTTATCACCGGCGGCGTGGTCTCCTCGCTCGGCAAAGGTCTCATGGCGGCAAGCCTCGCGGCGCTGCTTCAGGCACGTGGCTATCGAGTGCGGATCCGCAAGTTCGATCCCTATCTCAACGTCGATCCGGGCACGATGAGCCCGTATCAGCACGGCGAGGTCTTCGTCACCGACGACGGCGCAGAGACCGACCTGGACCTTGGCCACTACGAGCGTTTCACCGGCGTTTCGGCCCGCCAGGCCGACAACATCACCTCGGGCCGCATCTATCGCGACATCATCGCCAAGGAACGCCGCGGCGATTACCTGGGCGCAACCGTGCAGGTGATCCCGCACGTGACCGACGCGATCAAGGACTTTGCCCAGGCCGAAACCGAAGACCTCGATTTCGTGCTGTGCGAAATCGGCGGCACGGTGGGCGACATCGAAGGCCTGCCGTTCATCGAGGCGCTGCGCCAGCTGCATAACGAGCTGGACCGCGACCAGACCTGCTTCGTCCACGTGACGCTGGTGCCCTATATCGCGGCCGCTGGCGAGTTGAAGACCAAGCCGACCCAGCACTCCGTGCGCGAGCTGACTGGCCTTGGCATCCAGCCCGATATCCTGCTGTGCCGCTGTGAAAAGCCGCTGCCCGATGGCGAACGCGCCAAGATCGCGCAGTTCTGCAACGTGCGCAAATCGGCGGTGATTCCGGCGCTTGACGCCAGCAGCATCTATGCCGTGCCACTGCAGTATCACGCCGAAGGCCTCGACGCCGAAGTACTGCGCCATTTCGGCATGACGGCACCGCAGCCGGACCTGGCGGTGTGGGACGATATCGTCGATCGCTATCAGAACCCGGAAGGCGAAGTGACGATCGGCGTGGTCGGCAAGTATGTCGGCCTGCAGGACGCCTACAAGTCGCTCAACGAGGCGCTGGCCCACGGCGGCATGGCCAACCGCGTCAAGGTCAACGTGCGCTGGATCGACGCCGAACTGTTCGAGCGCGAAGACAGCGAGATTGCCGCGCACCTCGAGCCCATGCATGGCATCCTGGTGCCCGGCGGCTTTGGCGAGCGCGGCTCGGAAGGCAAGATTGCCAGCGTGCGCTTTGCCCGCGAGCGCGACGTGCCGTTCTTCGGCATTTGCCTGGGCATGCAGATGGCCTGCATCGAGGGCGCGCGCAACACCGCCGGCATCGCCGAGGCGTCTTCCACCGAGTTCGGCCCGACCAAGGAACCGGTGGTGGGCATCATCACCGAATGGATGACCGCCGAAGGCCTGGAAAAGCGCGAAGCCGGTGGCGATCTGGGCGGCACCATGCGCCTGGGCGCCTATGAAGCGCACCTGGCCGGCAACAGCCATGTGTCGAGCATCTATGACGCCACCACGATCAGCGAGCGCCATCGCCACCGCTATGAAGTGAACGTCGCCTATCGCGATGCGCTGGAGCAGGGCGGCCTGCGCTTTTCGGGCATGTCGCCCGATGGCCTGCTGCCCGAAATCGTCGAGCGTCCCGATCATCCGTTCTTCATCGGCGTGCAGTTCCACCCCGAACTGAAGAGCCGCCCGTTCGATCCGCACCCGCTGTTCAAGAGCTTTATCGCTGCTGCAGTGAAGCAGGCGCGGCTGGTTTGATTTTCTAGTTTCGTTTCAGGCGTCCACCACCCCCCGACCCCCTCCTCTAAAGAGGCGGGGGAGCAAACGGGAAAAGCCCCATCCTCTTTAGAGGAGGGGGCCAGGGGGTGGTGCGAAGCCTTGCACAAACCCAAACCCACGCAGAAAGGGGCGCTGGCCGTATTGGCCAGCGCCCCTTCGCGTTTCCTCAGGTCAATGGATCAGGCGGCCGCGCTGGCGTCGCCACCTTCCACCACCGACAGGGCCTTCTGGTTGCCGATCAGCACCTTCTTGGGCTTCATCGCCTCGGGCACTTCGCGCACCAGGTCGATGGTCAGCAGACCATCGGCGAGGTCGGCCGCGCTCACCCGCACGAAATCGGCGAGTTCGAAGCGGCGTTCGAAGCTGCGGTTGGCAATGCCCAGGTGTAGGTACTGCTTGTCGGTCAGATCGGCCTTGCTGCCCTTGACCACCAGCAGGTTCTGCTGCGCGGTGATATCGAGGTCTTCCGGCTTGAAACCGGCAACCGCCAGCGTGATGCGATAGGCATCCTCACCCTGGCGCTCGATGTTGAAGGGCGGATAGTTATCGCCAGCATTGGCGCGGGCCTGGCGTTCGAGCAGGTCGAACAGGCGATCGAAACCCACGGTGGTGCGGCGATAGGGGGTGAAATCGAAACGGTTCATGGCAATATCCTCAATCAGAGCAATCTGCACATGCCCCTGCCCGGGAAACTCCGGCGCTGGGGCGGGTTTAACATGGCGTGCCCGTCTTGCGGCGCACGTCACAAACGACCATGTGTGGGCTGCACCGCGCATTTCAAGGCCCCCGGTTTCACCAATTTCATCGGAGCGAACATGACCCAGTCCCCAAGGCCCAAGGTCGAAATCTATACCAAGTGGGGTTGCCCCTATTGCGTGCGCGCCAAGGCCCTGCTCGATGAAAAGGGCGTGGCCTATGAAGAATATGACGTGACCATGGGTGGTCCAAAGCGCGCCGAAATGGTCGAGCGGGCGCCTGGTGCCGCTACCGTGCCGCAGATCTTCGTCAACGATCAGGCACTGGGCGGCAGCGACGACCTCCAGGCGCTCGACCGCGCCGGCAAGCTCGACGCGCTGCTCGGCCTGGCCTGACCTTGGGCATGAACGCGCCCGTGCGTGTGGCGCTGTTGCAGATGACCAGCGGGATCGACCCGCTGGTCAATGCCGCAACCATTGCCGATGCGGCCGCCCGCGCGGCGGGGGAAGGGGCAGCGATGCTGTTCACCCCGGAAATGGCCGGGCTGATCGATCGGGATCGCGCCCGCGCGACGCTGCATATCGTGGCCGAAGCGGCCAACCCGGTGCTGGCTGCCGCACAAGAGGCGGCGGCACGCCATGGCATCTGGGTGCATCTGGGCTCGCTCGCGATCCGGCCGGATCAGCCGGCAGAGGGCGGCGACGCACGCTGGGCCAACCGCGCCTTCGTGATCGACGGCGCCGGCCAGATCGCGGCCCGCTATGACAAGATGCACATGTTCGACGTGGACTTGGCCACGGGCGAAACCTGGCGCGAATCGGCTGCCTATCGCCCTGGCGAGGCGGTGGTCACGGTCGAAACCCCGGTCGGTCGCCTGGGCCTGGCGATCTGCTATGACATCCGCTTTCCGGCCTTGTTCGAGGCATTGGGCCAAGCCCGCTGCGATTGCATCGCCATCCCCGCCGCCTTCACTGTGCCCACGGGCGCCGCGCACTGGCACCTGATGCAGCGCGCCCGCGCGGTGGAGGCCAGCGCCTTTGTCATCAGCGCGGCACAGACCGGGCGGCACGAAGACGGGCGCGATACCTATGGCCATAGCCTGGTGGTCGATCCCTGGGGCGATGTACTGCTCGACATGGGCGGCAATGCCGGCCTGGGTCTTGCGGAAATCGACCTGGGGCGCCTGGCTGCGGTGCGCCAACAACTGCCCAGTCTTGCCAACAAGCGCCCCGTGCCCATATCGCGCGCACCATGATTGTCTTCGATCTGCAATGCACCGGCGGCCAGCACCGTTTCGAAGGGTGGTTCGCCTCGTCGGCCGATTATGCGCGCCAGCAGGAGCGCGGCCTGGTCACCTGCCCGATGTGCGGCAGCGGCGAGGTGATCAAGGCCGTGATGGCCCCGGCCGTGGGGCGCAAGGGCAACCAGGCGCCGGCTTTGCCCGTGCCAAGCCCGGCGGACGCTGCACCCGCCGCGCCCGCCGCTGCGGCGCCGGCCAAGTCGTCCCCGCCGGCAAAGCTGCCGCCAGAAGCCGTGGCGATGCTGCGCGCCGTGGCCCTGGCCCAGGCCGAGGCAATCAAGTCTTCGACCTGGGTGGGTGATTCCTTTGCCGACGATGCGCGCGCCATGCATTACGGCGAAAAGGATGCCGCGCCGATCCACGGCCAAGCCACCCCGCAAGAAGCGCGGGAATTGCTGGACGAAGGCATCGCCGTTGCCCCGCTGCTGATCCCCGTAGTGCCACCAGGCGAAGCGAACTGAAACCCCTACTGGCCCATGCGGGCATGCCTGCGCAAACGCACATTGCCTTGCCGCAACCACGCCCCTAAGAGAGGCGCGGGCGCCCGTAGCTCAGCAGGATAGAGCACCAGATTCCTAATCTGGGGGCCATGGGTTCGAATCCCGTCGGGCGCACCAACACCAGGCCGGTCCTGCCAAGGGCCGGCTTTTTTGCGATCACGATCAGCGTGGGCTGCCGATGCCCTTGCGGCCGAATACCGGGCGCGGGGGTGCCGGTTGGGCGGCGTTGTCCTCGATCGGCGGTGGCGGCGCGCTGGCGCGCTGGGCCAGATGGCGCGCGATGATGGCGTCGGGATCGAAATCGGATTTGGCTGGCAAGTCTTCCAGGCCGGGCGCAGCGGTGGCGCGCGGCCGCGTTTGCGCCGGTTGCATCAGGCGGCGCAGCGAAATCAGGCCGCCCAGCGCCGATGCGGCGGCAAGGGCCCAGACGCCGATGACTGCCGATTGTCCCACCCCAAACGCCCCGGCATCCGGGCCGGCATCCTGCAATTGCCAGGCGCTGACGCCCCACAGGATGGCCGAGCCGAACGCGCCGATCATGCGCAGGGCGTGGCCGGTGTTGCGGCCGGTTTTGACGAGTGTCTTGAACATGCGCCGGCACTTCCCCCGCGGCCATCAGGCTGATCACGGTGTGTGGTGTACGCCGGCAATCGTGCAGGAAAGGTTGCCTAGAGCCGCTTTTGCAGAAAGAACCGGCTTTGCCCGCGCGGATGGTCATCGAGCTGGCCGAACACGGCATAGCCGAGCTTTTCATAGAAGCGCGGCGCCTGGAATGCGTAAGTATCGAGCCAGATGCCGACGCAGCCCTGCGCCCGGGCATGCGCTTCGGCCTGGTGCATCAAGGCTTCGCCATGGCCTTGGCCACGGTGCGCATCAGGCACGGCGAGCAGTTCGATGAACAGCCAGTCGTAGGAAATCTTGCCCCACAGGCCGCCGACTTCGACGCCGTCGGCATCGGTCAGCATCAGGGCGAGGGACGACAGGCCCGGATCACCCCCCTCGCGCACGTTGTACACGCGCAGCGGCGCCAGGATCGCTTCGCGCTGGGCAGGGGTCGGTTCGGCGGCATGGACAATCGTCAGCGACATGGCCGCGGCTCTTGGCGTCTAACCACGAAGGTGACAATCACAAAGCGGTTGAAACGCTCAGCACGTTGCCGGTGTGACCGCAGGCGCCGGGTTGTAGATCTGCGTCAGATCGCGATCGTCACGAACGTACATCGCCGCGTCCTTGCGGATGACGGTGGTTTTGAACACCGTGCCGAAAAACAAGGGTTGGTAGTTGTAGGCCACTTCGACGTACATCATCGCATAAGGGCTTTCGACCGTGATGGGGGTGGGCTGCCCCATGCCGGCAAAGCTGGTGCCGGTGCTGCCGGTGCCCTGGACGCCATAGCGCGAGACGTACTTGTTGCTGCCCCAGCAACGCTGCCAGTGAATCCATTGGCCGCCCGAGCTGTTGGTCTCCAGGCTGGAGAGGATCACCCGGCCGTTGACGGGAAAATTGAGGTCTTCCACCGAAAGCGCGGCGCCCGTGAATACCTGGTTCACGTCAAATTCGCGAAACATCGGCGCGCCGCCCACCACCGATTGCTTGGCGCGTGAAGCGTTGTCGGCCACCGAAATGGCAAGCTGGTTGAGCCGGACATGCAGGATGCCCAGGTTTACCATTTCCATCGAGCCCAGGGCCATGACCATGACGAACGGCAAGCTGACGCCCAGTTCGACGACGGTAACCGCGCTGGTATTGCGCGCGAGGCGGCGCAGGAGCGGAAAGAGAGAGCGACGCTTCAGCATATCTGGGTCACCGTGCGAACGGTCTGCGTGGCAAAGGGCTGGTTGCGCAAGATCGTGCTGGCGCTTGCCGTCATGTTGGTTGGCAGGCCAAGCATGCTGGAAAAGCCGAACAGCGCGGTATAGTTCACCGTGACGGTATAGAGCACGACGTCGTTTGCGCCGCCCAGCCCGGTCTTGCCCATATCCGCATCCCAGACCCCGTTGCCGTTGGCATCGTTGAAGCATTCGCCCTGATCGTATTGCCCGTTCTTGTTGGAATCGGTGAAGACTTCGGGCTGACCGACGTTGGTGAAATCGGTATAGTTGCGGCGCGAGAACGATACCGTGGCCCATGGCACGACATGCTGGATGCGCGTGGTGACCTCGCTGTCGATGGTGGTAGTCGAGGTTTGCGCGCTTTGCAGCGAGGAATCGCGCCCGGCGGCGTTGATCGTGCCGGTCAACACGGCCTGCACATAATAGGCCAGGCCCAACTCCAGCAACACGGCCATGATCAGCAGCATGACCGGCGCAGCCAGCGCAAATTCCAGTGCGGTCACGCCCCGGGCATCGCGCCGCAGCCGGCGGACCATCTGGCGAAGCGCGAGGCCGGTCATTTGTTGAGCCGCAGGTTGGCCACTTGGCCGGCGATGTACTGGAACGTGGTGGTCAGCGCCGTGGTATTGGATGCGTAATAGGCGCGGTTGGCCGTGGCGCAGGCCTGCATCTGGGTTGTCAGGGTCTGGCCAAAGCCGATGACCCAGATGGTATAGCCCATGTTCTTGGCCAGGGTGCACGCCGCCAGGAAGCGGTTGTTGTGATAGTTGACGAGGCTGGAGGCCGAGGTGGAGGTGGGCGCATCGCGGCCATCGTATTGCGTCACGCCCCACGCCGTATAGTTGGCGGGATAGTTTTCCATGGTGCCGTCGGTCATGAAGATGATGTGGCGGCTGACCGAGGGCAGATTGCCGGCATTGACGTTGCTGGCAAAAATCCCGTTGGGATTGCCCAGGCGCGCGCCCCACAGCATGCCGATGTCGTGATAGGTACCGCCGTTGGCGTAGAGGCTGTTGACGTAATTGTTCAGCCAAGTCGGCACGGTTTGCGGCGCCGTGGTATCCACCGTGGTGAACGGCAGCATCGACTGCGGGCAATAGCCTGTTTGGTTGGACATGTCGGTGGTCGTGTTGAGCGGCATTGAATAGCCGTTGAGATAGAACTCGAGGCTTTCCAGATAGGGCTTCCAGCTGGTGGCGTCGTTGGTCGGCGCGCTCGTCACGTCCATGTCGTAGGCGCCGCTGGGAATGGGCGACATCGACAGCTGCGGCACCGTGTTGCGCTCTTCGATGCAGCCGCTCCAAGTATAGCTGGTGGTGGTGACATTGCCCACCGTGCCGGTGGCAGTGGTGCCGGTGGCGAGGTCGCGGATGGTGTAGTAGGGATTGGTGCTGGATGGCTTGGTCGTGACGTAGGATGCGCTCGATGCGTTGTTGCCGTTATAGAGCGTTACGCCCGTCGCCAGCGGCACCGAGCCGAATCCCTTGAACGCGGTCACGTCCATGGTCGTCTGGGCATAGCGATAGCTGATCGCGGGATATCGCGTCTGCTTGTTCACGGTGATGGGGGTGGTGCTGAACTGCACCAACTGGGTAATGTATGGCGAGCTGTTGACGAAATAGTTGCTGGGCATCGCGCCCGACGTCAGCAGCCCTTTGGCGTTGACCGTCATGGAATAGGGTACGAAGCCGAAGCGCACGCGGGTGTTGACCTTGTCGACCACCGCACCCGCCACCGTGGTATAAAACGAGCGGATCGCGTTCTGCAGGCCGACGATCTTGGAATCCGAACCGCTATAGCAATTGCCGCCCGACACATTGCAGGCCATCGACCCGGTCGTATCGAGCACGAACATGACGTCGGCATTGGCCATCTGCAATTCAGCGCTGCACTCCACGGTCATCGGCAGGCTGGAATAGTTGAACAGCTTCATCAGCGTGGTCGGCATCGTGGTGCTGGCCGTGCCGCTGACGTGGCCGGTGGTATCGGCGCTGGTGGTGAAAACCGCGGCAGAGCTTTCAGTGCGGTTTTCGTTGATGTTGAAGTTGAACATCTTGTTGGCCTTGGCCTGTTCGGCCGCGCCATAGACGCCCGAAGCCGCCATCGCCTTGCGTCCGGCAAGCACGCCTGCGTCGCAGGCGTCCTGAAGGCTGGTCTTGGTGAGATACGCGCGCGACATGTCCATGCCCAGGCCTGCCAGCGTGATCATCGTGAACGCCGTCAGCGTCATGATCGCCAGGGCATTGCCAGCCCGGTCCTTGGCCAGGCGGCCCATGAAGCCGCGGGCAGGACCCTGCGCGCGGTGCTGGCCGCGGCTGCCGCGATAGGCCTTCAAGCGCTGACGCAACCAACCCAAAAGCATGATCGAAACCTGAACCTTCCCGTTGCCGTGGCGCTGTCACGCACCACACCCCGGCGGCGATCATGCATCGGCAAGTGCTGCCGACCGGTTAATGTCTCGCGAAATTTTCCAACGCATTGCTACGCAGCGGCAGGCATCGTGCTGGAAGGGCAGGGTCTGCCGTGGTTAACGGGGGCAGGCGCAGCGGTTGGTGTGAGGGCGGCAAGGCCATCGCCGGACGCCGCGAAATTCTGCGGTTTTTCCGTCGCGATGCGCTTGCATTGACTGGCCAAATGTGATTCTTCTTGACGCTATGAAGCGGCGTCGCCCCAACCTCAAACTGCCTCGCAACAGCGTGACCGAGTCGCTGGCGCTGATCGCGTTGCTGCTGATCGGCGCCTGGGCCGTCGCGGGGCCGAGCGGGCTCTTGGCGTGGAGCGAAAATGCCCACACGCTGGAGCAGCGGCAAAAGGAAGTGGCGCAGCTTTCGGCAGAGCGTGATCGCCTGCAAAACCGGGTCAATCTGCTCGATCCCAAGCATGCCGATCCCGATTTGGTGGGCGAACTGCTGCGCGCCGATCTCAATGTGGCCCATCCCGATGAACTGGTTATCCCTCGGCAGGAAGCCGTGACGAACCAATAACTTCGTGCTGCTCGAACGAGGCACGTGCGATCGTTTGGAATAGGGTGGAACCTCTGCGCCGTCCCGGCGTTGCGCGGGTATGAATGCACCAGAGGGGCCACGCAATCCCGCGTCCGGCGTTGCGCCGTCCGATTCAGCCGTTCATCTCGGCAGCGAGGAAGGGATAGAAGAAGGCGTGTGGCGCTATGCCCGCGCAACGCGTGCCCATGCCGTGGTCGATGCGGCAGATTACTTTGCCCTGATGCGTGATGCGATGCTGGCGGCGCGCCAGCGCATCCACTTGATCGGTTGGGATTTCGACACGCGCATCCTGATCGGCGACGGGCGGCGCTGGTGGAACCTGCCGCGCAAGCGCGTGGCGCCGGCGCGGCTGGGCGCCTTCGTGGTGTGGCTGGCCAACCGCCGCCGCGGGCTGGAAGTTCTGGTGCTGAAATGGAATTTCGGCGCGCTCAAGGCACTGATGCGCGGGTCGATGGTGGTTGACCTGTTCCGCTGGTGGCGCCATCCGCGCATCGGCTACAAGCTGGACGCGGCCCATCCGATCGGCTGCAGCCATCACCAGAAGATCGCAGTGATTGACGATTGCTTTGCCGTGTGTGGCGGGATCGACATGGCGGGAGACCGCTGGGACACGCGCGACCATATCGATGAAGATCCCAGGCGGCGGCGGCCCGGTGGCCAGCCCTATGGCCCATGGCACGATTGCACGATGCTGCTGGAAGGGCCGGTGGCGGCGGCGCTGGGCGAATTTGGCCGCACCCGCTGGCACCAGGCCGGTGGGCGCCATCTCGAGCCCTGCCGCCCCCAGGTGGAAAGCGCCTGGCCCAATGGCATCGTCGCGCAGTTCACCGATGTGGAAGTGGGCATTGCCCGCACGCGCTCACCCTATGCCAATATTGCCGAAGTGCGCGAAATCGAGGCGCTGTTCTGCCGCCAGATTGCCGCCGCAAAGCACTTCATCTATGCCGAAAACCAGTATTTCGCCTCGCGCCGCGTGGCCGAGGCGCTGGCCGCGCGGCTCGATGCGCCCGACGCGCCCGAAGTCGTGCTGGTGATGCCGCAAGAGTCGGACGGATGGTTGGAGCAGGCGGCGATGGACCTGGCCCGCATCCAGTTGTTCGAAGCGGTGAAATGCCACGATCCTCATGGGCGCTTTTCGATCTGGCATCCGTTCACCAAAGGGGGAACGCCGATCTATGTCCATGCCAAGCTGATGATCGTGGACGATCAGGTGCTGCGCATCGGCTCTGCCAACATGAACAACCGCTCGATGGGGTTGGACAGCGAATGCGACGTGTTCATCGATGCGGGCCGGCCGGGTAACGACCACGCCATTCCGGCAATCCGCGCCTTGCGCCATTCGCTGTTGGCAGAGCATTGCGGACTGGCCGAAGAGCAGGTAGCGGCGGCCTTGGCCGATGGCGGCAGCATGGCTGCGCTGGCGGCTGAGTCGGCCAAGGCGGGCGGGCGGCATCTGCGGCCGTTCGTGCCCCGGCCACTGACCGAGGCCGAACAGGCCCTGGCCGATTCCGAAGCGCTCGACCCCGAGCGCCCCGAGGAAATGCTGGCCTTCTACCAACGCGGGCGCCTGTGGCGTGGCGGGCTGGGCAGGAAGCTGGCAAAGTTGCGGCGCCGGCGCGGCAACGCGACACAGGATTGACGCACGGGCCGCGTTGTCCGGGCATTGAGGACGGGACCAGTATGACGAATTTGCCGGGCTGCGGCCATGATCATGGCGATGACGAAGATACCGCGCGCGGCAAGGTGCCGGTGCCGCCCCATGTGCAGCAGGCGATCCGCACCCTGATCGAATGGGCTGGTGACGATCCAGCGCGCGAAGGCCTGATCGATACGCCCAAGCGCGTGGCGCGGGCGTGGCTGGAATATTGCCAGGGCTATGCCGAAGATCCGGCAGTGCACCTCACGCGCACTTTTGCCGAGGTGGGCGGCTATGACGAGATCGTCGTGCTCAAGGACATTCCGTTCCAATCGCATTGCGAACACCACATGGCGCCGATCACCGGCAAGGCATCGATCGCCTATCTGCCGCAAAACCGCGTGGTGGGAATTTCCAAGCTGGCGCGCGTGTTGCACGGCTATGCCCAGCGGCTGCAGATCCAGGAACGGCTGACCGCCGAAGTCGCGCAATGCATCTGGGATCACCTCCACCCGCAAGGCGTGGCCGTGGTGATCGAGGCGCAGCATGGCTGCATGACCGGGCGCGGCGTGCGTACGCCGGGCGTGGGCATGGTGACGAGCCGGCTGCTGGGCTGCTTCCTGGCGGATTCGCGCAGCCGCAAGGAAGTGATGAGCTTGATGGGCTATTGATCGCCGGCAGCGCCGGCTGCCCCATCGCGGAGGCAGCCGGCGCGCCGGTATCAGCTCACAGCTTTTCGAGCACGTATTCCGCCGCGCTGACCTTGAAGTCGCCCGGCGCTTCGACGTGGAGCTGTTCGACCACGCCATCGTTGATCACGGCGGCAAAGCGCTGGCCGCGCAGGCCCAGGCCAAACCCGGTGCCGTCCATCGTCAGGCCGAGCGCCTTGGCGAAATCGCCATTGCCATCGGCCAGCATCGTCACCTCGGGCGAGCCGCTGGCTTCGCCCCAGGCCTTCATCACGAACGGATCGTTGACCGCGGTGCAGGCGATTTCATCGATGCCCTTGGCCTTGAGTTCGGCGGCCTTGTCAACATAGCCCGGCAGGTGGCGGGCCGAGCAGGTGGGGGTGAAAGCGCCCGGCACCGAAAACAGGGCGACGCGCTTGCCCTTGAAGTATTCAGCCGACTGCACGGCTTCGGGGCCGTCCTTCGTGGCCTTGACCAGCTTCACATCGGGCAGGGTTTCGCCAACGGTGATCGTCATCCCCAAATTCCTTTCATTGTCATCCGCCACGAGGGAGTGGCGGCCGGTTGGGGATATAGGCGCAGGGCAGGGGCGTGCAACCGCCGCGCGCGGCAGGGCGTGGGGAAATTCGCGTTGCCGCGTGGCGGCAGGTGGTAGCGGCCCGGCGGCTGCTGTGCCGGCATCGGTAGGAATGCCGATATAAAGACTTCTTTATATTAACGTTGCCCTGTGCAGGCGGACCCGCTAAGAGCAGCCCATCAGCGGCCTGCCCCTGGCGGGTCTTTTTTGCGTTCAGACGCCCTTTTGTACGGAGATGCCTCGTGGCCAGCGCGCTCGAAGCGAACAAGGACTATGTCATTGCCGATCTCGGCCTGGCCGATTTCGGCCGCGCGGAAATCGCCATTGCCGAAACCGAAATGCCCGGCCTCATGGCGCTGCGCCAGGAATTCGGCGCGTCGCAGCCCTTGAAGGGCGCGCGCATCACCGGCTCGCTGCACATGACGATCCAGACCGCCGTGCTGATCGAGACGCTGGTTGCCCTGGGCGCCGACGTGCGCTGGGCCACCTGCAACATCTATTCCACGCAGGACCATGCCGCCGCCGCGATCGCCGCAGCGGGCATTCCGGTGTTCGCCGTGAAGGGCGAAAGCCTGGCGGATTACTGGGACTATGTCGGCCGCATCTTCGACTGGGGCGATGACACTGCCAACCTGATCCTGGACGATGGCGGCGACGCTACCATGTTCGCGCTGTGGGGCGCGCGCGTGGAAGCGGGCGAAACCCTGTTCGAGCCCAGCAACGCCGAAGAAATCGAATTCTGCCGCGCGCTCAAGGCGTTCCTCAAGGCCAAGCCCGGCTACCTGACCGAGAGCGTCAAGGCCATCAAGGGCGTTTCGGAAGAAACCACCACCGGCGTTCACCGCCTTTACCAGATCGCTAAGGACGGCAAGCTGCCGTTCCCGGCGATCAACGTGAACGATTCGGTGACCAAGTCGAAGTTCGACAACCTCTATGGCTGCAAGGAATCGCTGGTTGACGCGATCCGCCGCGCCACTGACGTGATGCTGGCCGGCAAGGTTGCGTGCGTGGCCGGCTTTGGCGACGTGGGCAAGGGTTCGGCCGCTTCGCTGCGCAATGGCGGCGCCCGCGTGATGGTCACCGAAGTCGATCCGATCTGCGCGCTGCAGGCGGCGATGGAAGGCTATGAAGTGGTGACGATGGAAGAAGCCGTCACCCGCGCCGACATCTTCGTGACCGCCACCGGCAACGAAGACGTGATCACCGCCGAGCACATGAAGGCGATGAAGCCGATGAGCATCGTGTGCAACATCGGCCACTTCGACAGCGAAATCCAGATTTCGGCCCTGTCGAACTACAAGTGGACCGAAGTGAAGCCCGGCACCGACCTGGTCGAATTCCCGGACGGCAAGCAGATCATCATCCTCGCCAAGGGCCGCCTGGTGAATCTGGGCTGCGCCACCGGCCACCCCAGCTTCGTGATGAGCGCCAGCTTCACCAACCAGACGCTGGCCCAGATCGAACTGTTCACCAAGGCCGATCAGTACAAGAATGACGTCTATGTGCTGCCCAAGCACCTGGATGAAAAGGTCGCCGCGCTGCACCTCGAAAAGCTGGGCGTGAAGCTGACCAAGCTGAGCGACAAGCAGGCTAGCTATATCGGCGTGACCCCGCAGGGGCCGTTCAAGCCGGATCACTATCGCTATTGATCCCGGATACATGACCGGCTGCGTGCCGGGCATGGCTGCAAGCGCCCTGCATCCCTTGGGATGTGGGGCGTTTTGCTGCGCGGATACTTGCGCGGGATCGGGCGAATTTCGCGCGGGTTGCGGTTGTATTTCGCCCGCGTGCAGCCTAGCCAAGGGGTGATGCTGTCCCATTCGCCTGCCGCTGTTGCCGTGACCGTTGCCGTGGCGCTGCTGCTGGCAGGCTGGACGCTGGCGGCGGGATGGGCCGTGCTGGCCGCGCGGGCGCGCATGCGCCGCGCCGAACATGCCGAGCGGCTGGCCCGCAAGCTGACCCGCATGGTGGATGAAGCGCCGGCCCTGCCGCTGCTGGTGCGCGCCGATGGGCGGATCGAGGGCGCCTCGCGCCTGGCCGGCTGGATGGGCCTTGATGCCATGCCGGGCTATCTGACCGAGCTTGATAGCGGCGAAGGGCGCGGGCTCGACGCCAAAAGCCTAGCGGCGCTGGCCGATGCGGTGCGCCACACGCAAAAGACCGGAGCGCCGCTTGCCCTTTCGCTGGTCCCGCGCGGCGGGGTAACGGCCCTGGCGGTGCGCGGCAGCCTGGCCGATCCGCAGATTGCGCCGGGCGATGCGGCCTTGCTGTGGTTTTTCGACGCGACCGACAGCGTGGCAGAAATCCGGGCCCTGCGTGCCGAGGCAGAGCAGGCCCATGCCGACTTTTCCGGGCTGGCCGGCCTGATCGAAGCCGCGCCCCTGCCGATGTGGTTTCGCGATGCGGCAATGCGCCTGCGTCTGGTCAACACCGCCTATGTGCGCGCGGTGGGCGCGGCGAGCGCGGCATCGGTGGTGGAGAACGGCATCGAACTGGTCGAGCCGGTCGACGGCCTGAGCGCGGCGCACATTGCTGCCGATGTCTTTGCCCAGCGCCGCCCGGCCGAGCGGGTGGTTTCTGCAACCATCAACGGCCAGCGCCGCACCATGCGCGTCAGCGACCTGCCGATCGCTGGCGAAGGCGTGGCCGGCTATGCCGTCGATATCGAGCAGATGGAGGAATTGACCCGCCAGTTTCGCCGCTTCCGCGATGCCCAGCGGCAGATGCTCGATACGCTGTCGGCCGCGATTGCGCAGTTCGACGCTGGCCGCAACCTGGTCTTTGCCAACCAGCCGTTCCTGCGCATCTTTGGCATCAGCCCGAGTTGGGTCAACGATACGCCGCCGTTCGATCGCGTGCTCGATCGCTTGCGCGATGGCGGCAAGCTGCCGGAAGTGCGCGATTTTCCGCAATGGCGGCGCGAGCGGCAGGCCTGGTTCCTGGCGCGCGAGCCGCGCGAGGAGCCCTGGCACCTGCATGATGGCACTCATCTGCGCGTGGTGGGCCAGCCGATGCCCGATGGCGGCCTGCTGCTGATCTTTGAAGACCAGACCGAGCAGCTGCAGCTTTCCGCCACGCGCGACACATTGCTGCGCACCCGCACCGCCACGTTCGACAATCTGTTTGAATCGCTCGCCGTGTTCGGGCCTGATAGCCGCCTGCAACTGTGGAACCGTCGCTTTACCCAGGATTGGCGATTGGACGAGGAATTCCTCGGCAGCCATCCGCGCGCCGATCTGCTGCTCACGCGGCTGGCTGGCCTGCTCAAGCGCCCGGCGCAAGTGGGCATGATCGGCCAGGTGATCCAGGCCGCCACGCTGGAACGCAAGCAGACCAGCGGCCGGCTGTCACTGGCCGATGGGCGCCATCTGGAATTTGCCGGGGTGCCACTGCCCGATGGCAATGGCCTGCTGACGGTGCTCGACATCACGGATTCGCAAAAGGCCGAGGCCGCACTGCGCGAACGTAATGCCGCGTTGACCGAGGCGGACGCGGTAAAGACGCGCTTCATCGCCAACATGAGCTATGAATTCCGCAACCCCCTGAACTCCATCGGCGGCTTTGCCGAAATGCTGCAAAGCGGGCTGGCCGGGGAATTGACGCCGCAAGCGCGCGATTATGTCGCGGCGATCCTCTCGTCGGTGGAGCGGCTGGGCGAGCAGATCGAGAACGTGCTCGACCTGTCGCAGAGCGAGGCGGGCATGCTGCCCTTGGCGCGCGATGCGGTGGATGTGTTCCCCTTGCTGGCCGATGTGGTGCGCGAGCGCGCCGAGCGGATCAACGCGGCCGGCCTGGCGCTCGATCTGCGCGGCAGCCAGGCCGTGGGCAAGGTGACCGGTGACGCGCGCCGGTTGCGCCGCGTGTTTGGCCAGTTGATCGACAATGCCATTGCCGCGACGCCAGCAGGCGGGCGCATCCTGGTGGAGTGCACGCGTGGCGCGCGCGATCTGCGCGTGGTGATTTCCGACAATGGCCGCGGCATGGATGCAGCGGCGCTGGCCCGCGCGATGGAGGGCTTGAAGCTCGCCGCCGACGGCCGCACGGCAGAGCGGCGCCAGGGCCTTGGCTTGCCGCTGGTACGCCAGTTGATCGATGCCCACGGTGGCCGCTTTGAACTGGTTTCCGAACCGGGCGAGGGCACCAGTGCCATCGTGACGCTGCCGTGACTGCAGGCGTCGTGAAGGGCCCCGGATCAAGTCCGGGGCAACGGGAATATGATAGACATACTTCCCTGGTTACCGTCACCCCGGACTTGATCCGGGGTCCCGCTTCTCTCTAGCGCGATGCCCCATGACCACGATCCCGCTTCCCGATATCGCCGCCACCCAGGCCCTTGCCACCCGTATCGCGGCAAAGCTGCGGCCCGGAGACGTGCTGGCGCTGGAAGGCACACTGGGCGTGGGCAAGACCACGCTGGCGCGCGAATTGCTGCGCGCGCTGGGCTATGCCGGCGATGTGCCGTCGCCCAGCTTTACCATCATCGAAACCTATGATCCGCCGCAGGTGCACCTGCCAGTGGTCCATGCCGATTTCTATCGCCTGGAACACCCGGCAGAGGCCGAGGAGATCGGGCTTGATGACTATCGCCATGGGGCGGTGCTGATCGCCGAATGGCCTGATCATGCCGGCGGTTTCGGGCACGAGCCCGATTGCCTCACGCTGCGTCTGGAAATCGCGGAAAACGGGCGGCAGGCCATTGTCTTGGCCGGCAAGGGGTGGTTAGAGCGGCTGCCATGACCAGCACTCTTCCTGCCGGAATCGATGCTTTCCTCGCCCGCGCGGGCTGGACGGGCGCAAGAATCGAACCCTTGCCGGGCGACGCCTCTTTCCGCCGCTATTTCCGCGTGCGCCGGGGCGAGCAGAGCGCGATGCTGATGCATGCGCCGCCACCGCAGGAAGACCCGCAGCCATTCCTGCGCGCCGCGCGCTGGCTTGATGGCAATGGCCTGCGCGCGCCGGAAATCCTGGCCGAAGAAGCCGCCCAAGGCTGGGTCTTGCTCGAAGACTTTGGCGACACGCGCATGCGCGAATATGTCGATGCCTGGCCGCAGGACGAAGACACCGTCTATCGCGCCGCGATCGATACGCTGGTGCAACTGGCGCAGCTGCCGGCCGGGCCGTTCACCGCCTATGGCATGGCCGAATACATGCGCGAGGTGCGGCTGTTCATCGAATGGTTCTGCCCAGCGCGGGCGATCTATGTCGATGTGGCAGGGTTCCAGGCGGCGTGGGAACAGGTCTTGGCCCCGTTGCTGCCGGCGCAGCGCCCCGGCGTGACCGTGCTGCGCGATTATCACGCCGAGAATATCATGCTGCTGGGCGGGCTGGATCAGCAAGGCCTGCTTGATTTCCAGGACGCGCTGGCCGGCCATCCGGCCTATGACCTGGTATCGCTGTTGCAGGATGCGCGGCGCACCGTTTCGCCCGAGCTTGAGGCGCGCATGCTGGACTATTACCTGGCCAAGGCGCAGCCACAGGGTGATTTCCGGGCGGACTATGCCCGCCTTGGGGCGCAGCGCAATACCAAGATCGTGGGCATTTTCGTGCGGCTGTGGAAGCGTGATGGCAAGCCGCGCTATCTCGATTACATTCCCCGCGTCTGGGCCATGCTGGAACGCGACCTGGCCCATCCCGCGCTGGCCCCGGTGGCGGCGTGGTTTGACGCCAATATCCCGGCAGAGCTGCGCGATCCGGCCGGGCGCCTGGGTGGGAGCTTTGCCGAATGAGCCGCGATCCGCGCAAGCCGCTGGTGTCTGACACGGCGATGGTGCTGGCCGCCGGCATCGGCAAGCGGATGCGGCCGCTGACCGTCACGCGGCCCAAGCCGCTGGTGCGCGTGGCCGGCAAGCCGCTGATCGACCATGCGCTCGACAAGCTGGCCGAAGCCGGCGTGACCCGCGCCGTGGTCAATGTGCACTACCTGGCCGACCAGCTTGAGGCCCATGTCTTGGCGCGTGACGTGCCCAAGGTGATGGTGTCTGACGAGCGCGAAACCTTGCTGGAAACCGGCGGCGGGCTGGTCAAGGCGCTGCCGCTGATCGACCGTGACACGTTCTTCTGTCTCAACAGCGACAACATCTGGCTCGATGGGCCGCGCAATGCCTTTGCTGCGCTCGGCGATTTCTGGGACGAGGAGCGGATGGACGCGCTGCTGCTGCTGGTCAGCCATGCGCAGGCGTTCAACTATACCGGGATGGGCGATTTCCATATCGACCAGATGGGCCTGGTTTCGCGGCGTAAGCCGGGGCGGGTGGCGCCCTATATCTTTACCGGCATCCAGATCGTGTCGCGCCGGCTGTTGCGCGATGCACCGCAAGGCAGCTTTTCCACCGGGCGCCTGTGGGACCGGGCGATTGCCGAAGGGCGCCTTTATGGCCTGCCGCACACCGGGCTGTGGTATGAAGTGGGCGCGCCGGAAATGATCGCCCCCACCCAAGCCGCGCTGACGCAATACTGATGGCAGGCGCCGCCCGGCCCAGCGTCTATACCATTGCCGCGCACCGGGGATTTGCCGATGCGCTGGTCGCCGGGCTGATCCCGCGCTACCGCGAAGACACGTTTGGCCTGGCGCGGCTGACGCTGCTGTTGCCCAGCCAGCGCGCCGTGCGCAACCTGACCGAGGCGTTTATCCGTGCCTCGGGTGGCGGGCTTCTGCTGCCGCGCATGGTGGTGGTGGGCGATCTCGATCTCGACGAGACGCTCGGCGCGCTGCTCGATCCCCTTGGCGGCGGGACCGTGGCACCACCGGCCTGCGATCCGGTGGTGCGCCTGCTGCGCCTGGCCGAGATTCTGCGCGAGGAACTGGCCGCGCTGGGCATCGTGCGGGGCGAGGCAGGCTTGCTGCGCCAGGCGCGCAGCCTCGCCCAGTCGCTCGATCGGCTGGCTGCCGAAGAGGTCAGTCCCGAACAGTTGCTGATGATCGACATGCTGCCCGAACTGGCCGAACACTGGCAGGACAGCCTGCGCCTGTTCGCGCGGGTGCAGGTGCGCTGGCAGTTCGAACTGGATGCGCGCGGGCAAGTGGATGCGCCGGTGCGGCGCAACCTGCTGCTGACCCATGCGGCGCAGGCGTGGCGCGCCGATCCGCCGCTCCATGCGGTGATCGCCGCCGGGGTCACCTCTGCCGCGCCGGCGATCGCCCGCCTGCTGCGTACCGTGGCCGATCTGCCGCAAGGCGCGGTGGTGCTGCCCGATCTTGACCTGGCCTTGGAGCCAGAGGTGTGGGACGCGCTGGGCCAGGCCGGCGCCAGCGAGGAGCCGGGCGGGCCGCCGTTTGGCCGCGGCGACCAGGTCACCCATCCGCAATACCACCTGAAACTGCTGCTGCATCGCATGGGCCTGTCGCGCGACGATGTGCGCAACTGGCACCGCGCCGGCATTGCCGCGGCCCCGCCGGCGCGCAGCCGTGCCATTTCCAACCTGTTCCTGCCGCCCGAGGCGAGCACGGCGTGGGTCAAGCTGGCGGCGGCCGAACGGCGCCTCGCTGGTGTGCGCCTGATGCACAGCGCCCATCCCGAGGAAGAGGCGCAGGCCATCGCCGTGCTGGTGCGCGAGGCTCTGGCCATGCCCGAACGGCGGGTGGCGGTGGTCACCCCCGATCGCGGCCTGGCGCAGCGGGTCATCGCCCACCTCGGCCGCTGGAACATTGCCGCCGATGATACCGCCGGCCGCCCGCTGCCGCAGACGGTCGCCGGGCGCCTGCTCCTGCAACTGGCGCAGGCCTGGGCAGAGCGCGCCGCGCCGGTGGGCTTGCTGGCGCTGCTCGGCCATCCGCTGGTCATGGCGGGCGAAGGCCGCGCCGCCTGGCTGGAGCGGGTGCGCCAGTTGGACATGGTGCTGCGCGGCCCGCGTCCCGGGCCGGGGCTGGAGCCGATCCGCGATGCCATTCGCGATCCCGATCGCAAGTGGGGCAAGCGCTTTCCCGGCCTTGCCGCGTGGTGGGATGGGGTGGAACTGCTGCTCGCGCCGCTGCTGGCCGGCCATGCCGCGCTGCCGCTGGGCGCCAGCATCGATCTCTTGGCCGAGATGGCAGAGGCGCTGTGCGGCCCGGCGCTCTGGGCCAATGCCGATGGGCGGTGCCTGGCGCAGTTTGTCGAACAGTGGCGTGATGCGGCGGCGCAGGCCGGCGGCTTGCCGGTCGATCCGGCCGAGTTACCCGCGCTGCTTCGCGATGCGATGGACGAGATTTCGGTGCGCCCGCCCTATGGCGGCCATCCGCGCCTCGCGATCTATGGCCTGCTCGAAGCGCGGATGAGCCGCGCCGACCTGGTGATCTGCGCGGGCATGACCGAAGGATCGTGGCCGGCATCGCCCGCGCCCGATCCGCTGCTGGCGCCGCCGGTGCTGCGCGCGCTGGGCATTCCCGGCGCCGATTTCCGCATCGGCCTGGCCGCGCACGATCTGGCCGCGATGCTGGGTGCGCCGGAAGCGGTGCTGAGCTTTGCCGAGCGGGACGCGGGTGGACCGGCGATCCCGTCGCGCTTCCTGCTGCGCATCCGCGCGATGCTGGGCGAAGATGGCGTGGCGTGGGAACGCGACGCGGTCGACCTGGCACAGGCGCTCGATGCCGCGCCCCAGGCCGCCGCCTATCCGCGCCCGCGCCCCATGCCATCGCCGCAGCAACGCCGCGTCGATATTGCCGTGACCGCGCTCGACCGCCTGCGGTCAGACCCCTATCAGTTCTATGCCTCGGCCATTCTTGGCCTCAGGAGCCTGGACCCGCGCGATGCCGATCCCACCCCGGCCTGGCGCGGCACAGCGGTGCACGCCATTCTCGAAGAGTGGCACCAGGCCGGGGCTCCGCCGGGCGAATTGGTGCCGCTGGCCGAGCGCAAGCTGGCGGAAATGAGCGCGCACCCGTTCATGCGCAGCCTGTGGCGCCCGCGCCTGACTGCCGCGCTCGCCTGGATCGAGGATGAGCAGGAAAGCCTTCTCGCCGAAGGGCGCCGCGTGGCCGCGTTCGAATGCTGGGGCGATACGCAGGTCAATGGCATCCGCATCTTTGGCCGGGCCGACCGCATCGACCTGCTGCCCGATGGCACCTTGGCGGTCGTCGACTACAAGACCGGCACGCCGCCATCGGGGCGGATGGTGCAGGAAGGCTTTGCCCTGCAACTGGGGCTCGTCGGCCTGATCGCCCAGGCTGGCGGCTTCAAGGACAAGGACGGCCGCGTGACCGTGGAGGGCGAGCCGACCCGCTTTGAATACTGGTCGCTGGCGCGCAACCGCGAGCGCGGCTTTGGCTATCGTGAAGAGCCGATCCTGGAAGGTCGGCGCAAATCGGGCATCCCGCGCGAGGATTTCCTGCCCGAAACCCGCCGCTTTCTGGACGAGGCGATTGCTCGCTGGATTCTGGGCAACGAGCCGTTCGTCGCGCGGCTCAATCCCGATTTGCCCAGCTATGCCGATTATGACCAACTCATGCGGCTGGAAGAGTGGCAGGGGCGCGGCGGGGGCGAGAGCGCATGAGCAAGGTCTATCCCCTCAAGGGCAACCAGGCGCGCGCGGTGGCGCCGCATCGCACGGTGTGGTTGTCCGCTTCGGCCGGCACAGGCAAGACCCAGGTGCTTTCGGCGCGCGTGCTGCGGCTTTTGCTGCAAGACGGGGTGGAGCCGGAAAATATCCTGTGCCTGACCTTTACCAAGGCGGGCGCGGCGGAAATGGCCACCCGCGTCAACGATGTCCTGGCGCGCTGGGTGCGGCTGGACGATCTGGCGCTGTTCCAGGAACTGGAGGCGATCGGCGCCGACGCGCGGCCGGAAACCCTGGCGCGGGCGCGCAGCCGCTTTGCCGCCGTGCTCGATTGCCCGGGCGGCGGCCTGCGCATCGAAACGATCCACGCCTTTTCGCAATGGCTGCTCTCGGCCTTTCCAGTGGAATCGGGCCTGCTGCCCGGCACCCGCGCGATGGAAGACCGCGATCGCGAACTGCTGGTGCGCGAAGTGCTGGCGCAGATGTTGGTGGAGGCAGAGGAAGCGGGTGACGAGGGCCTGCTCGATGCGCTGGCCCATCTGGCGCTGCGCATGGACCAGGGCAGCGTCATCGGCTTTCTGCTGCGCTGTGCCAAGGCGATAGACCTGTGGCAGGAACCGGGCGCGTGGCGGCCGCCGCTGCGCCCGCGCATCAACCAGATGCTGGGCCTGGCGGCAGACGAGGATGGCAGCGGCGTGGCTGCGCTCTGTGCCGACGATGCGTTTGACGTAGCCTCGGTGCGGTGCTGCATGGCCGCCAATGCGGCTTGGGGCACGCCGACTGGCGCGACGGCTGCAAACATAATGGGCGATTGGCTCGCCGCCGATCCGCAGGCGCGCCTCGCGGGGATCGACGATTTTGCCAAGCTGTTCCTGACGACCAAGGGCGAGGCGAAATCTGCCCGCAACCTGGATAAGCACGAGCCGGCCTATGCCGATTACCAGGCGAGGGTTATCGCCGGGATTACGGCGCTGCGCGATCGCCTCGCGCTGGTCAATCTGGCGGCGCTGCTCGATCCCGCGCTCACCGTGGGGCGGCGCTTTGCCCTGGCGTGGGAGGCGGCGAAGGCGCGCGAAGGCTTCATCGATTTCGACGACCAGATCCGCACCGCCGCCGCGCTGTTGACCGAACGCACCACGGCCGACTGGATTCGCTACAAGCTCGATCGCCGGTTTGATCACGTGCTGGTGGACGAGGCGCAGGATACCAACGAGGCGCAGTGGCGCATCGTGCTCGATGGCTTGGTGCAGGATTTCTTTTCCGGCCAGGGACAAAGCCAGCGAGACCCGCGCACGCTGTTCGTGGTGGGCGATTACAAGCAGGCGATCTTCCGTTTCCAGGGCACGAGCCCGGAAAACTTTGCCAAGGCGCGCGAGCGGGTGCGGCGCGAACTGGCTGGCCTGGCCGAGGCGATGGACGAGCCCGAGCGCGCGCTGCTCTCGCTCGGCCTGGGGCAGTCCTATCGCACGGCGATGCCGATCCTGGCCTTTGTCGACCGCGCGATTGCCGCCATCGGCCCTGATCGCTTTGGCCTGCCCGAAGCGCCCGAACCCCATGTGGGGGATGTGCGGCCGGGCCTGGTGCGGCTGTGGCGGCCGGTGGGCGAGGGCGACGGGGACGAAGAAGAGCTGCCCGAAGCGGGCGAGGAGGGCGGCGAAAACTGGCTCTCGCGCCCCGATCGCGATCTGGCCGACCGGCTGGCGCGCCAGGTGCGGCAATGGCTCGATACGGGATTTCCGCTGCACAAGGGCACCCCGCGCAACGCCCGTGCGGGCGACGTGATGATCCTGGTGCGCAAGCGCAAGGACTTGGCCGGGCTGATCGTGGCGCGCCTGCATGCGCGCGGCGTGCCGGTGGCGGGGGTGGACCGGCTGCGGCTGGGCGCGCCGCTGGCGGTGAAGGATCTGATGGCCGCGCTGCGGTTCTGCGCGCAGCCGCTCGATGATCTTAACCTCGCCAACCTGCTGGTGTCGCCGCTGATCGCGTGGAGCCAGGAAGACCTGCTCGAGCGCGGCTATCGCAAGGATGGCGTGCGGCTGTGGACGCATCTGGCGCACAGCCGCGATCCCGCGACCGTGCAGACGGTGGAGCAATTGCTCGACCTGTTGCGCCGCGCCGATTTCGAACCGCCAGCGCAACTGCTGCACTGGCTGCTGGTGGGGCCGTGGCGGGCACGCTTCAAGCTGGTGGCGCGGCTGGGGCGTGAGGCCAACGATCCGATCGACGAACTGCTCAACGCCGCAATGGCCTATGCCACGGGCCAGGTGCCCAGCCTGGTCGGTTTTGTGCAATGGTTCGACAGCGGCGATGGCGAATTGAAGCGCGAGGCGGGGCAGGCCGCCGATCTGGTGCGGGTAATGACCGTGCACGGATCAAAGGGGCTGCAGGCGCCGATCGTGATTCTGGCCGATGCCGCCGATGATCCCGATGCGGCCCTGGCGCGGGGCAGCGAACTGGTGGAGCACGGGCCGGGCCAGCGCCCGCGCAGCGTGCCGCTGCCCGCGTTGCGCAAGGAAGAAAAGGCTCCGCCGATCCGCGCCGCAGAAGAGCAGGCTGCACGGGAAGAGCGCGCGGAACATTGGCGCTTGCTCTATGTCGCGCTGACCCGTGCCGAAGAGGCTCTGTTCATCGCTGGCGCCTGGCCACCCTCGCGCAAGGAACTGCCCGCCGATAGCTGGTATGCCCAGCTTGCCCCCTTGTTCGGCGAGGACGAGGCGTGGGAGCCGGACGCCATCTGGGACGGCGCGCGCAGCATCGGCATACCCGGTCCGCCGGTGGTGGAGGCGCCGCGCACGGTCGAAAACCTGGGGCTGCCGCTGCTGCCGCCCTGGCTTACCACCCCGATCGGCCCCGAACCGCGCCCACCGCGCCCGCTGGCGCCATCGGCGCTGGGCGAGGACGAGGCACCCGATCCGCCCACGCGGCCTGGGCCTGGCGCGCTGTTGGCGGCGCGGCGCGGCACTTTGATCCACAAGCTGATCGAGCGGCTGCCTGCCGTGGCGCCGGGCGAGCGGGCGGAGGCGGCGCTGGCCTGGCTGGCGCGGCAGGGCGCGGAATTTGACGCTGATGCCCATGCCGACATGCTGCGTGCCGCGCTTGCCGTGCTCGATCATCCCGATTGGCAGGCGGTATTCGGCCCCGGATCGCTGGCCGAAGTGCCGCTGGCCGCCGTGGTCGAAGGCCGCGTGGTATCGGGCACGATCGATCGCCTGTTGATCGCACCCGATCGCGTGCTGATTGTGGATTTCAAGACGGCGCGGCGTCCGCCGGCCAGCTTGGCGGATGTTCCGGCGGCCTATCTGCGGCAGATGGCGGCCTATGCCGCCGCGCTGGCCACGATCCATCCCGATCGCGTGGTGGAGGCGGCGCTGCTCTATACCCACGCCCCGCAACTGATCGCCATTCCCGCAGAAGTTCTGGCGCGGCACCACCCCATGGCCGCGACATAGCTTTTGCAGGGGCGCCCCCAACAAACCTTTCGCGCATCCCGGTTGCCAAGCGCGCGGCAAATCCTAGATACCATCCCAACTGATCAACGGAGTTTCGTTCATGTCGACCAAAGCCGTCACCGACGCCAGCTTTTCCACCGAAGTCCTTCAGTCCGACAAGCCCGTGCTGGTGGATTTCTGGGCCGACTGGTGTGGCCCGTGCAAGATGATCGCCCCGGCGCTGGAAGAAATCGCCGAAGAACTGGCTGACAAGGTGACCATCGCCAAGGTGGACATCATGGAAAACACCACCATCGCCAGCGATTTCGGCGTGCAGTCGATTCCGCTGCTGATCCTGTTCAAGGATGGCAAGCCGGTGGCGCAGAAGCTGGGCGCCGCGCCCAAGAGCCAGCTCAAGGGTTGGCTGGAAAGCGTTCTGTAATGGTCAGCGGGCGCTGTGCTCGCGCCCTTCGACAGGCTCAGGGCGAACGGAACAAGGAATTTTCCTCTGAACCGTTCGGGCTGAGCTTGTTGAAGCCCCTTGGGAAGGCAGACTAGCCCGGCAAACCCGCCAGCCGTTCGGCCATGGCATCGAACAGCGCCGGCGTGCTGGCGGCAATCAGGCCCTTTTCGCCCAATTGATCGACGCGATAGGGCCGCCCATCGGGCCGTGCGGCCTTGCCGCCGGCCTCGTTGACGAACAATACCCCGGCGGCATGGTCCCAGGCCAGGGTGCGCTCGAAAATCGAGACATCGTTCACCCCCAGCACCAGGCGCGGATATTGCTCGGCCGCGCAACGCGGAATGTCCACCACGCTGTAATGCGGCAGGATATGCTGGCGCATCGCCTCGCGCTGGGCCGCGTCCATGAATACCGTGGAAATCGCCGCGACCGGCGGCACCTGGCTGGTGGGCGTGGCGCGCACCGGCTTGCCATTCACAAACGCGCCCCGGCCCAGTTGCGCGGTGCACAGCCGGCCGGATGGCACATCGTGAATCCATCCCGCCACGCACTGCCCATGCTCGGCCAGCGCGATCAGCACGCCAAACGGCGGCTTGCCCGCAGCGAAATTGTTGGTGCCATCGAGCGGATCGATGATCCAGCACAGCCCATCGCCCAGCCGTTCCATCAGCGCCGGGTCGGCATGGGCGGCTTCCTCGCCCACGATAGTGGCCTGGGGCAGGATCGTGGCGAGCCCCTCGCTCAGCAGTCGTTCCGCGTGGGTATCGGCCACGGTGACCACGTCGTTGACGGCCTTGTTGATCACGTCAGCCTCTGAAAGCTGGCGATAGCGCGGCGCGATGGCTTCCTGCGCCACGCGGGCGATCAGCGCGCTGACGGCAGCGTCGATCTCGGGCGTCCAGCTCATGAGAACGGCACCGCGGCAATGGCCTGGAAGCCGGGGCGGGTGCGCAGCCGTTCCATCCACATCTCCACATGGGGCAGGGCCGGCCGTTCAATCGGCAGGCTGAACCAGGTGTGGGCATAGGTGCCCATGGGGATATCGGCCACGCCAAAGCTGTCGCCCGACAGGAACGGCTGGCGCGCCAACTGCGCATCGACCATCGCCATCAGCGTGGCACAGGCGGTGGCAGATTTGGCCACTACCGGATCGCTGCCATCCTTGCCGCCGCGCACACAGCCCAGAAACGCATCGCGCTGCGCGTCGGCATAGAGGAACTGCCAGTCCATCCACTGGTCGCCCTGCGCGCGGATTGCCGGATCGGCGGGCCACAGCTGCGGGGCATGGGCGGCGAACAGATAGCGCAGGATCGCGTTCGATTCCCACACCGTCACGCTGCCGTCCTCGATCATCGGCACCAGGCGGTTGGGATTCTTTGCCAGGTATTCAGGCGTATAGCCAAAGCTGCCGCCCATATCCCGCCGCTCGAAATCCAGGCCGCATTCGTGCGCGCCCCAGACCACCTTCTTGACGTTGTGCGAATTGATCCGGCCCCAGATGATCAGCATGGCCGCTCAGCTCCGGTAATCGGCGTTGATCGAGATATAGCCGTGCGTCAGGTCGCAGGTCCACACCGTGGCGCGGCCCTGGCCGAGGCCCAGGTCGACCTCGATCGAAATTTCGCGGCCCTTGAGGTGCGCAGCCACCGGCGCTTCGTCATAATCGGCGAGTGGCTGGCCGTCCTTGGCTGCCCAGGTGCCGCCAAAGCCGATCGACAGGCGGTCGCGGTCGGCCGGTTCGCCGGCCTTGCCCACGGCCATGACGACGCGGCCCCAGTTGGCGTCTTCCCCGGCAATGGCGGTTTTTACCAGCGGCGAATTGGCAATCGCCAGGCCGACGCGGCGGGCGCTTTCGTCGGAAACAGCGCCGGAAACGGCCACGGCAATGAACTTCTGCGCGCCTTCGCCATCCTTGACCACCAGATGCGCCAGTTCGCGGCACACCTGCTCCAGCGCGGCGGCAAAGGCTTCACCGCCTACGTCGTCCCGGCTGGTGAGCAGGGCGTTGCCCGCCTTGCCGGTGGCAAAGGCCATGACCGTGTCGCTGGTGGAAGTATCGCTGTCGACCGTGATGCACGAGAACGTGCGCTGGTTCGCGGCCGACAGGCATTCCTGCAGGAACGCGGGCGAAACTGCCGCGTCGGTGAAGATATAGCCCAGCATCGTCGCCATGTCGGGCGCGATCATGCCCGAACCCTTGATGATCGCCGACAGTGTTACCGTGGTATCGCCCACGATTGCGGTGGCCGTGGCGCCCTTGGCAAAGGTGTCGGTCGTGCCGATGGTGTTGGCCGCCTCTTCCCAGGTGCAGGGCGTGGCCAGCAGTGCGGCCTCGATCCCGGCGCGGGCCTTGTCCTTGGGCAGCGGCACGCCGATCACGCCGGTGGACGAGACGAACACTGCCTCGCGCGCGCAGCCCAGGTGCGTGGCGACCTGGTCCATAATCGCTTCTACCGCCTCGCGCCCGCGATAGCCGGTAAAGGCGTTGGAATTGCCGGCATTGACCACCAGCGCGCGCGCGGCGCCTTGTGCTACATTCTGCCGCCCCAGCTCCACTTCCGAGGAACAGCACACATTGCGGGTGAACACACCGGCCACGGCCGTGCCTTCGTCCAGCTCCACATAGGTGAGGTCACAGCGTCCCCAATCCTTGTACCCGGCACGGGCCACGCGCGGGGTCACGCCGGCAATCGCGGGCAGGGCGGGGAAGGGCGAGGCGAGCGGGGAAACGGCGTCTGACATGGCCGCGTTCCCTAGCGATTCGATTTCCCGCCGTCCATGGCTGAGCCGGCCGCGGCACGCCGCTGGGCAGACAATTGACGCAAGAATGTGGCACCGGCATCACTTTGCCGTGAAACGGGGAAACAGACACATGCAGCATGCGATGCGCCACGCGGTCTTGATCGGCTTGGGAGTAATGCTCTGCGCGCCGGGTGCGGCGATGGCGCGCCCGCGATCGCGCCCGCCGGTCGAAACACCGGCCAAGCCCAATGGCGATGCCGGGCAATGGGTTTTGCCTGACGATTATCCTCCTGCGGCGCTGCGCAACAATGATACCGGCACAACCGGCTTCCGCCTGACCTATGACGAAACGGGCAAGGTGACCGATTGCGAGGTGACGGCAAGCAGCGGCTATGCCGATCTCGACGCCACCACGTGCCGGGTGTTGCTGTTGCGGGCCAGCTTCATACCCGGCACCCGCAATGGCAAGCCGGTGGCGAGCGCCTATACCAGTTCGGTGCGGTGGAGCATTCCCGACAACGGGGACGACGACGATGATACCGACACGCCGCGCACCCTGCCGACCGCGTACAAGGGCCAACTGGTCTATACCATTGCCGCCGATGGCACGGTGGCGCGGTGCGAGGCGGTGGAAAACGATGGCAAACGACACGAGGTGGCAGCTGGCTCCGGCCTGGTCGCCTGTCCGGCTGGCAAGACATTCCCCATTCCGCGCGATGCTGGCGGAAAGCCCGTGGCGCGGCGCGTGACCACCACGTTTTCCGTTGCGGTCGACGATGTGCCATGAACCGCGCCATCCCGGTTGACGCGCCCGCGTTCGCGCATCATCACGGTGGCTACAACGCATCAGGGACAGGGAACGGGGCAATGGCGCGGAAACTGACGGCGACGAGCCTGGCCATCGGTTTGCTGATCGGGATGCCGGCGCTGGCGCAAGACTCGACCCCGGGGCGGCCTGTCACCAATCCCGGGACATGGATCTCGGCGGCGGATTATCCGGCCAGCGCACTGCGCAATGCCGAACAGGGCGCAGTCCACTTTGCGCTGACCTATGACACCACCGGCATGCCCACTACGTGCGAAGTGACGGTAAGCAGCGGTTCGTCGCAGCTGGATGATACCACGTGCCGGATACTGATGGCACGGGCGCGGTTCGTGCCCGGCACCAAGCATGGCAAGCCTGTGGGCGATACCTTTCGCAGTTCCATCAACTGGCGCCTGCCCGGTGGGGGAGGCGGCAACGGCCTCAATGTTGTTCCGGCGCCCACCAAGCAGCAAATGGCGTTCGTGGTTGGTGCCGACGGCAAGGTGTTGCGCTGCGAGGCGTCTGAAAATGGCGGTGGATGGCATGAGGTCGCGCCGGGGACCGGCCTGATTTCCTGCCCCGTGGGCAAGCGGTTTGCCCCGGCAAAGGACACGACCGGCCGAACCGTTGCCAAGCGGGTGACGGTAACCTTTACCATCGCCGTGGACGATGCGTCCTGAGCGTGCGTTCCAGCGCTTGGGTTGAATCAAAATCTGCCGATTGCGCTTTACGCGCGGCGAGCCGTTCCCTATCTCCCATCGCAATGCGCTTTTTGCTTGTCCTGTTTGCCCTGCTCAGCGGCCTGTCGCTGCCCGAGGTGGCCAATGCCACCACGCGCACCGAAGTGGCGGGCGCCGAGCATGCCGGGCTGGCAGTGGCCCCGGTGGCCGCGCATTGCGTGGTCCAGGCGGCGCGGGTGCGCGCTGCGCGCCCGGTTTTCGACGTGGCGCAGCAGGCCGTGCCGGCGATGTTTGCGCCGTTCGCGCTGGCCAGCACCGCCACCTATCGCAGCGACCGCGCGCGCGAATAAGCCGCGCTGCTGCCCCGTTGCGGGCACCAATCCCTGACTTTCGCGTTGCCGGCCCGATGCGCGCCCGAATTTTATCACGGCCCGCGCCCGGCACTTGCCATACCCATTCGCATAACAGGAAACACCGCCATGCTCGGCGCCCTTGCCAAGTCCATTTTCGGTTCGTCCAACGATCGCTACGTCAAGTCACTCGACAAGCAGGTGAAGAAGATCGCCGCTTTCGAGCCGGAAGTGCAGGCGATGAGCGACGAGCAGCTTGCCGCGCAGACGGTGAAGTTCCGCGCTGCCCTCGAAGCGGGCGCCAGCCTCGATGACCTGCTGCCCGAAGCCTTTGCCACGGTGCGCGAAGCGGCCGTGCGCACCATGGGCATGCGCCACTTTGACGTGCAGATGATCGGCGGCATGGTGCTGCACCGTGGCGAAATCGCCGAAATGCGCACCGGCGAAGGCAAGACCCTGGTGGCGACGCTGGCGGTCTATCTCAATGCGCTGGAAGGCAAGGGTGTTCACGTCGTGACCGTGAACGACTACCTCGCCAAGCGCGACGCCGAGACGATGGGCGTACTCTACAAGTTCCTTGGCCTGACGGTCGGCGTGATCGTGCCCAATCTCAACGAGTATGAGCGGCGCGAGGCCTATGAGGCCGACATCACCTATGCCACCAACAACGAGTTGGGCTTCGACTACCTGCGCGACAACATGAAGCACGAACGCTCGCAGATGGTGCAGCGGCCGTTCAACTATGCGATCGTCGACGAAGTGGACTCGATCCTGATCGACGAGGCGCGCACGCCGCTGATCATTTCCGGCCCCACCGACGACAAGAGCGACCTCTATATCTCGGTCGATGCGGTGGTGAAGCAGATCGACCCGTCGCTCTATGAAGCCGACGAAAAGACCAAGAGCATCACCCTGACCGAAGACGGTGTGGAATGGGTGGAGCGCGCGCTGGAGGCAGATGGCCTGCTGGTTGGCTCCAACCTCTATGACGTCGAAAACACCATGGTGGTGCACCATCTCGACCAGGCGCTGAAGGCCAATGTCATGTTCAAGCGTGACATCGACTACATCGTCAAGGACGACAAGGTCATCATCATCGACGAGTTCACCGGCCGCATGATGGATGGCCGGCGCTGGTCCAATGGCCTGCACCAGGCGGTGGAGGCCAAGGAAGGCGTCAAGATCGAGCCTGAAAACCAGACCATGGCCTCGATCACTTTCCAGAACTACTTCCGCATGTATCCCAAGCTTTCGGGGATGACCGGGACGGCCGCGACCGAGGCGACCGAGTTCTTCGAAATCTACAAGATGAATGTCGTCACCATTCCCACCAACGTGCCGGTGCAGCGCGTGGACGAGGAAGACGAGTTCTACAAGAACACGCTCGACAAGTTTGCCGCGATCGCCAAGCTGATCCGCGAGAAGAACGAGATCGGCCAGCCGGTGCTGGTCGGCACCGTGTCGATCGAAAAGTCGGAACTGCTCAGCGAGTTCCTCAACCGCGAAGGCGTCAAGCACGCGGTGCTCAATGCCCGCTTCCACGAAATGGAAGCGCACATCGTGGCCCAGGCCGGCCGCCTTGGCGCGGTGACCATCGCCACCAACATGGCCGGGCGCGGCACTGACATCAAGCTGGGCGGCAACCTGGAATTCCGCATGGAGGACGAGCTGCGCGACGTGCCCGAAGGGCCGGAGCGCGATGCCGCGATTGCGCGCATGGCCGCCGAAATCGATGCGGAAAAGGCCAAGGTGCTGGAAGCCGGTGGCCTCTGCGTGATCGGCACCGAGCGGCACGAAAGCCGCCGCATCGACAACCAGCTGCGTGGCCGTTCGGGCCGCCAGGGTGACCCGGGCCTGTCGAAGTTCTACCTGTGCCTGGAAGACGATCTGCTGCGCATCTTCGGGCCCGACACGCTGTTTGCCCGCATGATGAATTCCAACCTTGCCGATGGCGAGGCGATCGGCTCGAAGTGGCTGTCCAAGGCCATCGAGACCGCGCAGAAGAAGGTGGAAGCGCGCAACTACGATATCCGCAAGCAGGTTGTCGAATACGACGACGTGATGAACGACCAGCGCAAGGTGATCTACGAGCAGCGCGCCGACATCATGGATGCCGATGCGGTGGACGATGTGGTGGTGGATATGCGCCACGACACGATCAACGCCATGGTTGGTGATGCCTGCCCGCCGGGCTCCTATCCCGAACAGTGGAATATCGCCGGCCTCAAGGAACGCGTGGCCGACGTGCTGGGCATGACGCCGCCGCTCGATGACTGGCTGGAAGAAGACGCGGTGGAAGCCGAGTTGATCAGCGAGCGCCTGATCGCGCTGGCCGATGCGCACATGGCGGCCAAGCTCGACACGGTGGACCGCGCATCGTGGGGCAACCTGGAAAAGTCGATCCTGCTCGAACGCCTCGACCACCACTGGAAGGAACACTTGGCCACGCTCGATGCGCTGCGCCAGGTGGTGTTCCTGCGCGCCTATGCGCAAAAGACGCCGATCAATGAATACAAGCAGGAAGCCTTTGGCCTGTTCGAAAAGATGCTCGACGCGATCCGCGAGGACGTGACCCGCATCCTGATGATCAGCGAAATCCGCATGCAGCCGATGGAAGACTTCCAGCTGCCCGAACTGCCCGATTTCCTGACCAGTCATATCGATCCGTTCACCGGTGAAAACGATGCCATGCCGCAGGTGCCTGGCGCTGCCGCCATGCTCGGCGCGCTGGGTGGCGGCCAAGCGACGGGCGCTACTGTGGCGGCGGGCGAAGATCCCTATGCCGGCCAGGGCATCAGCCGCAACGCGCCATGCCCGTGCGGTTCGGGCCAGAAGTACAAGCACTGCCACGGCCTGGCGGCCTGAGCCGGCGCTGGATTTTACTATCTCGACCCCGGCTGGCGCAGGCTGGCCGGGGTTTTCCATTCCGAAAACCCCAAGGAACCGATTGTGGACAAGACCATCAAGCTGACGCTGAGCGAAGATGAAGGCGAAATGATCGTCGACGCGCTGGAAGTTGACCTGGAAGGCTATCTCGAATCCGCCAAGGAAGCGCGCGGCAACAACAACCGCGCCGATGTGGAAACCTTCACCGAAGCGGCCGATCGCATCGCCAAGCTGATCGCCAAGATCCGCGCCAAGCTGGACTGAGGCATAAAAAAAGCCCCTCCTCTTCAGAGGAGGGGGTTGGGGGTGGTGGAAACCACCCCTGAAATTTGCTGTTGACCAGCGGATTTAGCTGAAAATTCGAATGGTGCAGGCGCGCGTTTGCGCATGGCCTCGCACCACCCCCAAACCCCCTCCTCTAAAGAGGAGGGGGCTTTTTTCTACCTAGCTCACCACAGCTTTGCGCGCTTTTCGGGCGGAATATACATGGTGTTGCCCGGCTTGACGCCAAAGGCCTGGTACCACGCTTCGATGTTGGGCAGCGGCCCGAGGATGCGGAAGCGGGCCGGGCTGTGCGGGTCGGTGGTGACCTGGTTGCGCAGCGAATCCACGCGCTGGTTGGCGCGCCAGGCCTGGGCGAACGAGAGGAAGAAGCGCTGGTCGCCGGTCAGACCGTCGATCACCGGCGCCGGCTTGCCACCCAGCGACTTGTGATAGGCATCAAGCGCAACCTGCAAGCCGGCAAGATCGGCGATATTTTCGCCCATCGTCAGCTTGGGATTGATGAAGGCGCCTGGCGCCGCTTCAAAGCGGGCATATTCATCGCCAAACACCTTGGCTTCCGCCTCGAAACGCTCGGCATCCTGGGGCGTCCACCAATCGGAGATGGCGCCCTTGGCGTCGATCTTGCGGCCCTGATCGTCAAAGCTGTGGCTGATTTCGTGGCCGATGATCGCGCCCGTGGCGCCATAGTTCACGGCATCATCGGCGCGCGGATCAAACAGCGGCGGCTGGAGAATGCCTGCGGGGAACACGATCTGCAGCTTGGCGCCGCCGTTGTAGGCGTTCACCGTCTGCGGGTTCATGCCCCACTTCTTGCGGTTCACCGGCTTGCCCAGGTCTTCCATCGCATAGTCGGCATTGAAGCGCGCGGCGCGGGTCACATTGCCGTAGAGATCGTCAGGCTTGATCACCAACGCCGAATAATCGCGCCACATATCCGGGTATCCGACCATCACGTCGATCCGCGCCAGCTTGGCAAGCGCGGCCTCCTTGGTCGGCGCGCTCATCCACGGATTGGCGGCAATGCGCTTTTCAAAGGCGGCGCGCAGGTTGGCGACCAGTTCCTGCATCCGCGCCTTGGACGATGGCGGGAAATAGCGCGCGACATAGGCTTGGCCGGCCGCTTCGCCCAACTGGCTGTTGACCAGATCCAGCCCGCGCTTCCACCGCGACTTGAGCTGGCCCACGCCGGTAAGCGTGCGGGTGAAGGCAAAGCGGCTGTCGACCATCGCCTTGGTCAGATAGGGCGAAGCCTGGTCGGCCACGTGGAATGCCTGCCACAGCTTGAGCGTGTCGAGCGGGGTGTTGGCATAGAGCGCCGCCAGATCGCGGATCGCGGTGTTTTCGCGCACGATCATGCGGCTTTGCGGGGCGATGTGCGCGCCTTCAAAGAAGGCCGTCCAGTCGATCCCGGGCGCATAGGCGGCAAATTCGGCCGATGACATCGGGTTGTTGGTAGCGCTGCGATCGCGGCGGCGGGCGATATCCCAGCTGCGCGTGGCGATCTCGGTTTCAAAGGCCATGATCTTTGCGGCCGCTGCTGCCGGATCGGCCACGCCCAGCGTCTGCAGCGTGCGGGTGATATAGGCGACATAGGCCTCGCGCTGCGGCGCGAATGCGGGCTTGAGGTAATAATCGCGTTCGGGCAGGCCCAGGCCACTCTGGCCCAGCGAAAGCACGTTGAGCCCCGCATCGGCGGTATCTGGTCCCACGCCATAATCGACCAGGCTGATGCCAAAGCTGCCCTCGGCGCCGCCCATGGCGCGGGCGAAGGCGGTCTTGTCGGCAATCGCCATGACCTTGGCAACATCGGCCTGGAGCGGGGCAAGGCCGCGCTGTTCGACCGCGGCCTCGTTCATGAAGCTGGCATAGAGTGCGCCGACCTGGCTGGTCGCGGGCATGGCGGCGACCAGATCCTTCATCTGCGCCTGCACTTGCTCGTCGATCAGGGCAAGCGTGCCGATGTTGGGCCGGTCTTCGGGAATGGGCGTGCGCGCCTTCCACTTGCCGTTGGCGTAAGTATCGAAATCATCGCCTGGCTTGACCGAAAGATCGCGCCCGGAAAGATCGACACCCCAGCCGCCAATCGGCCCGCTCTGAGCGCTGGCGGCAGCGGGTGCCGCCTTTGCGCGAGACGCCGGAGAGGCCAGGGCCGGCTGCATCGCCACGGCCAATGCCGTCGATGCCAAGACCATCATGCGAAGTTTCACAGTTGCATTCATCCTTGTTGACCCCTCAACGGCGCGCAACCTAGACGAAGGCGGTTTCATCTGAAAGAGTTTGATGCAGGTGATGCCATTGATAAAAAGGGCATGTCTGTGCGCTTTTTGTCGCCAATCGTGTCATTTGCAATTGTCAGCGGCGGCGCAGCAGCACCTCCACGCTTTCTTCGACACTGGCTCGGTCAGTATCGCAGCCACTTTCCTGTTCCAGCGCGGTGCGAATGTTGGAAATCTTGCTGTCGGACAGATGCTCGATCCCGATGAAATCGCCCCGCGCGCCTTCCAGGGCGCGGATCAGCTCGTCTAGCTTGGCCTGCATCGCCGCAGCATCGCGGTTTTGCGCATTCTGGATGACGAAGACCATCAGGAACGTGACGATGGTGGTGCCGGTGTTGATCACCAGCTGCCAGGTGTCTGACCAGGCGAAGATCGGGCCCGACACGGCCCAGACGACGATGATCAGCGTGGCCAGCGCGAAACTCGCCGGTTGCCCCGCCAAGGCCGAAACGCGATTGGCAAATGCGGTGAAAATCCGGTCCATGGCCGCGGTTCTTTCTGGTTTGATTGCTGGACTGTTTCCCAAAACCAGCGGGCGGGCCGCGCGGTTCCCGAAAGGGCAGGGAACCGTTGGGGGCACCCTGGCTTGGCCGTGCCCAAGAATTGCTTTGCCGCTTCCATCCCACGCCATCGCTTGACGGTAAAAAGTCTATCAAATAAATAGAGATCAAGACGCAGCGGCCTGGCCCGATGCTGCGCCGGCCCTCAGCGGCCGCCACGGGCCCGCGGCTTTTGATCGGGAAGCAGCTTGCTCCGCGTTACCAACGGCTAAAGCGCGCGAACGCTGGGGCGACATCGCCAGGCTTCGTGTTCCCCGCTGTTTCAGGGGTGATACGATGCAATGCACACGATAGCGGCATAATGCCCGCGCCCAGCCACCGTGCAGACCACGGCTGCGCCTGGGCCTGACCATAATCATATCCAGATTGCGCAAGGCCGCGCGGCGATGCCCCGCACGCGGCAGGCCGCCTTGCGCCTTCAGTCCATGAGGGACCGCTTTTCATGTCGATTTTCCATGCCACCCGCCCGGCCACGGGCCTGGGCGCGCTGCTGCTCGCCTCCACCGCACTGGCCTTGCCAGGCTTGGCCCAGGCTGCCGAAACGGCGGCGGCGCCGGCCGAACAGGCGCCGGCACCGGTCGCCGACCCAGCCAGCCCGGATGTGCCCGATGCCAATGCCATCACCGTCACCGCCCGCCACCGCGAAGAACGGCTGCAGGACGTGCCGCTGGCCATCTCAGCCATTTCCGGTGCGGAGCTGACCTCCAAGCGGATCGAGCGGGTGAGCGAATTTGCCCTGCGCGTGCCCAATTTCGGCGCGTTGCAACAGAATACCCGCGTTTCCGGTCTCTACATTCGCGGGCTGGGCGGCAATGCCAGCAACGATGGCGCCGAAGGCGGCGTTGGCCTGATCGTGGACAACGTGTTCTTCACCCACGTGGGCTTTTCCTGGCTCGATTTCGTCGACCTGGAAAACATCCAGGTGGTGCGCGGGCCGCAGGGCACGCTGCTGGGCAAGAACACCACGATCGGCGCGGTGATCGTGCAGACGGCCAAGCCCCAGTTCGAGCCTTCCTATACGCTGCAAGCCACCTATGGGAATTACGATGCGGTGCAGCTGCGCGCCAATGCCACCGGGCCGATCATCGATGACAAGCTGGCCTATCGGCTGACCTTTGCCGAAAGCAAGGGCGGGGGCTGGATCACCAATGCCTATAACGGCGTCAAGCTGCTGGGCAACCACCGCTGGTCGGCGCGCGGGCAACTGCTGTTCACGCCCAGCGCCAACGTTTCCTCGCGCCTGATCGCCGAACATTACGAATCCAACGAATACAACAATTTCTACCCGCCGGTGGCGGACGTGACGCAGAACCTGAACCTCGATGGCACGGTCAATTCGCCGCGCGCCGGTAGCTGGAGCGCCAAGCTGGCGCGGTTTGGCTATACCCCCAATCTCAACGGCCCCTACAACGCCAACCTCAACAACCAGGATCGCCTGATCGCCAAGACCGATGGTCTTTCCAACGAGATCAACTGGGATCTGGGCGGGGTGAACCTGACCGGCGTTACCGCGTGGCGGCGGCTCTATTTCCGCCCCTATAACGACAGCGACTACACTCCGCTGGATATCTACCGTGCGGGCTATGATGTTGATGTCAATCAGTATTCGCAGGAACTGCGGCTCGCCTCGGCCAAGGGCAGCACGATCGATTGGCAGGTGGGCGCGTTTTACCTGCACGAAAAGCTGCGCAGCAATCTGCGCACGATCTTCGGATCAGACGCCTCGACGTTTTTCCTGGGGGCAGGGGTGCCGTCCTCGTTCATCGACGGGCTGGAGTATGACCGCGATGGCCGGTTGACGATCGATAGCCTGGCCGGTTTTGGCCAGGTGACCGCGCACCTCACGTCCACCTTCTCGCTCACCGGCGGCCTGCGTTATACCTGGGAGAAGAAGCAGGTGAATATTGCCGGCTATGCCCTGGGCACCGGCGCGCTCAATCCCGCCGGTGCCACGGCGCGACAGGGGCTGCTCAACAACCTGGGTGGCACCAGTGGCAGCGCGGCCGGCGCCTATACGCTGGCCAACCAGGTCAGCCGTGGCTCGCTGGCCTGGCTGGTCAATCCGGCGTGGCAGGTAACGCCCAACGTGCTGCTCTATGCCTCGGCCAGCCATGGCGAAAAATCGGGCGCGGCCAATACTTCGGCCACGGCGAGCCAGGCCGCGCTGGTGATCACCCGACCGGAAAAGTCCACCGATTTCGAGGCCGGGATCAAGACCAGCTGGGCCGGCGGCAAGGCCACCGTCAACCTCAACCTCTACAACAACACGATCACCGATTATCAGGGCACCCGCGTCGACCAGGCCAATGCCTCGTTCGGCACCTATCTCGCCAACGTGGGCAAGGTGCGGCTGCGCGGGTTCGAGTTCGAGGCGACCTGGCGCCCGGTGCCGGCGCTGGGGTTCAACGCGAACCTTGCCTATAACGATGCCAAGTACCTGGACTATGCCGATGCGCCCGCGCCGCTGGAATTCCAGCTGGCCAATGGCGGCGCCGCGCGGCCCCTGTCGCTCACCGGCTATCAGGTGGCCGGTTCCAACAAGTGGACGGTGCAGGGCGGGATCGATCTTGATCAGCCGATCGGTGGGGAATGGAACCTCACCGGCTATGCCAACACCAGCTGGAAAAGCCGGATTGCCTATATCAACCCGCGCTCGGTCTATGGCTGGCAGGCGCCGGTGGCGATCACCAACGTCGGGCTGGGCCTGCGCACGCAGGACAACCGCTGGCAGCTTCAGGCCTGGGCCAAGAACGTGACCAACGAACGCTATGCCGTCTCCTATGGCGCGGCCAGTGCCTCGGCCCCGGTGATCGAGGTCTATGGCAATCCGCGCACGTTCGGCGGCACCATCACGCGGACGTTTTGACCATGAGCCACGATACCGCACATCGCCAGGCCGGCGGCAAACGCCAGATGAAGCTGGGCGCCTTCCTGTTCGGCGTAGGGCATCATGCCGCCGCCTGGCGCCATCCCGATGTCGATCCGCGCGCGCCGTTCCGGTTCGAATACTGGCGCGATCTGGCGCAAAAAGCCGAAGCTGCAAAGTTCGATGCCGTGTTCCTGGCCGACAACGTGGCGCTGTTCGGCGCCACGCCCGAGGCGATCAGCTATACCGCACCTGTCTATACCGGAGAGCCGCTGACGCTGCTGTCGGCCCTGGCCACGCACACCAGCCATATCGGGCTGATCGCCACGGTCTCCACCACCTATCTCCAGCCCTATCATGTCGCGCGAAAGTTTGCCGCGCTCGACCAGCTTTCCGGCGGCCGGGCCGGGTGGAACCTCGTCACATCGGGCAGCGATGCCGAGGCGGCGAACTTCGGGCTGGACCATCAACTCGCGCACGCCGCGCGCTATGCCATCGCGGCCGAGCATGTGGCGGTGGTCAAGCAGCTGTGGGACAGCTTTGCCGACGATGCCATCCAGGCCGACAAGGCCAGCGGCCGCTATTACGATCCGGCACGGTTGCGCCGTGTGGATCATGCTGGCAATCACTTCCGCGTGGCCGGCCCGTTGCAGACCGGGCGACCGCCGCAGGGACATCCGGTGATCGTTCAGGCCGGATCGTCTGATGATGGCCAGGCGCTGGCCGCCGCCACCGCCGAGGTGGTGTTTACCGCGCAGCAAAGCCGCGCCGCAGCGCGCGCCTTTGCCCAAGGCCTCAAGGACAAGGCGCAGGCACTAGGCCGGTCGCGCGATAGCCTGCTGGTGATGCCCGGTGTCAGCATCTATGTTGCGCCCACGCGGGCAGAGGCCGAGGCCAAGCTGGCGCGCTTGCAGGCCTTTGTCGATGTGGCCGGCGCGCTCGCCTCGATCCGCACGTTCCTCGATTGGGATCTGACCACGGTCGATCTCGACGCGCCGCCACCACCGCCGCCGTTCACGCAAGGGTGGCAAAGCCGGCAAAAGCTGTTTTACGACCTTGCGCTGGAGCAGGGCCTGAGCGTGCGCCAGCTGGTCTCGCGCATGTCGGCCGCGCGCGGGCATCTCGTGCTGGTAGGCACGCCGGCCGAAGTGGTCGACGAACTTCAGGCGTGGTTCGAGGATGGCGCGGCAGACGGCTTCAACATCCTGGCGCCGATCTTTCCCGCAGGGCTCGATGATGTGATCGAACTGGTCCTGCCCGAACTGCGCCGGCGCGGTCTGTTCCGCCAGGAATACGAAGGCGCCACCTTGCGCGAAAACCTTGGCCTGGCGCGGCCCGATGCCGGCTTTCCCGCGCCGCTTTCCCCCCAGACGAAGGAGCTTGTTGCATGAGCACGCTTGCCCTCGATGCCGCCCGGCGCGCGCCGCCCACTGCGGCGCCCACGCGGCTTGGCCCGGCACGGCTGATCGCCTTTTCCAGCCTGGGCATGCCGCTGGCCGCGGTGGAAGTGCCGCTCAGCACCTATGTTCCGCCGCTCTATGCCAGCGCGTTCGGCTTTTCGCTGGGTACGGTGGGGGTGATTTTCCTGCTGGCGCGGCTGTGGGATGCGGTGATCGATCCGGCGATCGGCTTGCTGTCTGACCGCACGCGCAGCCGCTGGGGCCGCCGCCGGCCGTGGATTGCGGTGGGGGCCGCGATCTTTGCGCTGGGCGCGGTGCCGGTGTTCCTGCCGCCCACCTGGTTTGGCCCGCTGGCGCTGTCGGCGGCGCTGTTCGTGCTTTATCTGGGCTATTCGATGATGGCGACGCCGCTGGCCGCCTGGATGGGCGAACTGTCCGGCGCTTATCACGAGCGGACGCGCATCACCACCTATGGCCAGGCGCTGACCTGCGTGGCGCTGTTGCTGGCGCTGGTCCTGCCCAGCCTGCTGGTCACCCGGCTGGCCGGGCAACCCCGGCTGGAACTGGCGGCGATGGGGGCGATGGTCTTTGCCCTGCTGCTGATCACCTTGCCGCTGGGCATTCGTGCGCTGCCCGAACCGCCGCCGCCGGCCGGCGCGCAAGACCCGGTGCGGGTGTGGCACACGCTGCGCCTGGTGTTTGGCGAAGGCATGCTGCTGCGCGTGCTGGCCTCGAACTTTGCCGTGCGGCTGGCGCAGGGCGTGCGCACCGCATTGTTCGTGTTCTTCATCAGCTTTTACATGGGCCATTCCGCCTGGGCGCCGGGGCTGTTCCTGCTGCAATATGTGTTCGGCATCTTTGCCTGCCCGCTGTGGCTGGCGATCGGCCGCCGCGTGGGCAAGGAACGCGCCGCCGTTGCCGGGGAATTGACCCAGGTGGCGATCAACCTGGCGCTGCTCGCGCTGGCGCCGGGCTCGGTCGCGCTGCTGCTGGCCCTGACCGTGGCGCAGGGGCTGGCGCAGGGTTCGGGCAATCTCATGTTGCGCTCGATCGTGGCGGACGTGGCCGATTATCATCGCCTGCGCACCGGCGAGGACCGCATCGGCCTGTTCTTTTCGGTGTTCTCGCTGTCTGACAAGGCGGGGGTTGCCCTGGCGATCGGTGTGGCCCTGCCGCTGGCCGCCTGGATCGGGTTTGATCCGCGCGGGACCAATCCGGCCGGTGTGCTGGAACATCTCAAATGGCTGTTTGCCCTGGGGCCGGCGCTGGGCCACGTGATCTCTGCCGCTGTAATCCACGGCTTTCCGATCGACGAGCGGCGCCATGGCGATATCCGCCGCCAGCTGGCCGCGCGCGATGCAGCGGGTCTGGTGTCGGACGCCAGCCGCGATCGCTGGCTGGCGCAGGCCGATCGCGGCCGGCAGGGATAATTCCGCTTGGGATAGGCCACGCAAAACTTGGGCGCGCCTGCCGCGATCCGGTCTTGCCATGCCATAGTCAAGCGATAAAGTAGAGATAGTTTGAAAGTCTTTTCCCCGGCCAGGAAAAGCGGGCCTTGCGCCCGAACCATCGGCCTGCGGCTTTTGATGGGAAGCAGCTTGCTCCGCGATACCAACGGCTAAAGCGCGCGAACGCTGGGGCGACATCGCCAGGCTTCGTGATCCCTCCATCCGATCGAGGTGATACGATGCACAAGACCCACCGAATGTGTTGATGCGCGGCGCGTGATCCGCGCCGCCGCCAAACCTGACTTTCCCGTTCCATCCCTTCGTTCGCGCGCGCCGGCCCATTGCCGGGCGATGCCTTGCGCGCCCCATGTTCAGGAGAATTTCCATGGCCACCATCGTTGCCAGCTATCCCAATGCCAAAGACCCCGCGTCCCCGCTCGATATCCGTCCCGTAACCGGCCGCATCGGCGCCGAGGTTCACGGCCTGACGCTGTCGGGCGATCTCGACGGCCCCACCGTGCAGGCGATCGAGGCCGCGCTGGTGCGGCACAAGGTGCTGTTCTTTCGCGGCCAGCAGCATCTCGACAATGCCGAGCACGAGGCGCTGAGCGCGCTGTTCGGCGATCCGGTTGCCCACCCCACGGTGCCGGTTGCCGAAGGCTCGCGCTATCTGCTCGAACTCGACAGCAAGGAAGGCTATGCCGCGTCATCGTGGCATACCGACGTCACGTTCCTGGCCGCCTATCCCAAGGCATCGATCCTGCGCGGCATCACCATTCCCGAAGCGGGCGGCGATACACTGTGGGCCAATGGGGAGACGGCCTACGAAGGCCTGCCCGAACCGTTGCGCCAACTGGTCAACAACCTGTGGGCGGTGCACAGCAACGATTACGATTACGCCGCCACGCTTGCCGCAGCCGGCACATCGGCCGATGCCAGCGACACGGCCAAGGAGCGCACGCTCTATCACAAGTCGGTGTTCGCCTCGACGATCTATGAAACCGAGCATCCAGTGGTGCGTGTCCACCCCGTCAGCGGGCAGCGCAGCCTGCTGCTGGGCCACTTCGTCAAGCGTTTCGTCGGCTTGAGCGAGGCGGATTCGGCGCGCCTGTTCAACATCCTGCAAGACCACATCACCAAGCCGGAAAACACCGTGCGCTGGCGCTGGCAACCGGGCGGCGTGGCGTTCTGGGACAATCGCAGCACGCAGCACCGCGCGATCGCCGATTTCGGCCTGCAACGCCGCACGCTGCGCCGTGCCACCGTGGCCGGTGATGTGCCGGTGGGCATCGACGGCCGCGAAAGCCGTACCACGCGCCAGGAACGCGCCACCGCTGGCCAGCCGGCCTGACGGCCACCAGGTCATTCTCACCGCGCGGGGAGGGGGCAGGGCTGCTCGCTCCCCGTTCGGTCATCTCAAGGACACTCTGGCTCGATGCAATTGCTAGCCTCTCCCGGCGCGACCAGCCTGCCGGCCCATGTCATCATCCGCGAGCTTGATCTGCCCGTGCCTGTTCGGTTGCTGCGGCTGGGGCCGGGGGGAGACGATCTCGCCCCGCTGACCCCGTTCGGCCGCATTCCGGCCCTGGTGCTCGACAATGGCACGGTCATCGGGGAAAATGCCGCGATCCTGCCGTTCCTGGCTGACCAGCGCCCCGGCACCGCGCTGTTCGCGCCGGCCGGCACGGTCGAGCGGGCGCAGATCCAGGCCTGGATCGGCTATATCAACAGCGAGATCCACGGCGCGACGCAGCGGGTGGGCAATCGCCCGCACCTCTATTCCGATGATCCAGCCGCGCACGAAGGCATCCGCCAGGCCGCCCGGCGCCGCCTGCGCGAGGCGTTCCAGCCGATCGAGGATCGCCTGGGCGAGGCGGAATGGCTGGTGGGCGATCGCTTCACCATTGCCGACGCTTATCTCGGCGTCTTTGCCAGCTATGTCCCGCATTTCGGCCCAGCCTTGGCCGATCTTCCCGCGCTTGCGGCGTTCTCCGCGCGTTTCGAGGCGCGACCGGCGGTCCGTGCCGCACGGGAAGCGGAAGGGCCACTGCCGTTCCGGCCCGGGGCCGGCCCGCGATCTGCTCCCGCTCAAGAGGTGCCGGCATGACGCTCGAAATTCGCAAGCACGGCCGCGTCGGTGCCGAAATCCTCGGCGTCGATCTCGCGCGCCCGCTGGCAGAGGCTGACTTCGCGGCGATCCGCGCCGCCTTTGCCGAACATGGCGTGGTGTTCTTTCGCGATCAGCAGATCACCGAAGAGCAGCACATCGCCTTTGCCCGTGCCTGGGGGCCGATCAACATCAACCGCTTTTTCGCGGCCCATCCGCGCTATCCCGAAATCGCGCTGGTGGTGAAAGAGCCGGAACAGCAGCACAATATCGGTGGCGGCTGGCACACTGATCATTCCTATGATGCCGAACCGGCGCTGGGCTCGATCCTGGTGGCGCGAGAATTGCCCCCGCACGGCGGGGCCACGGCCTTTGCCTCGATGTATGCGGCGTATGACGCGTTGCCGGCAGCGTTGCGGCAAGAGGTCGATGGCCTGCGCGCAGTGCATTCGGCCCGCCACGTCTTTGGCAGTAAGGCCGCTGCCTATGAAGCCTTGCAGGATACTCGCCGCGATGGCCGCATCGGCAACGCGGGCGCCGCCGACGTGCTCGACGATCCGGTGCACTCGGTGGTGATCACCCATCCGCTCAGCGGCAAGCGCGCGCTTTACGTCAATCCCGGTTTCACTGTGCGGATATTGGGCGTGTCAGACAGCGCCTCGGCCGATCTGCTCGCCACGCTCTATGCCCACGCCACGCGCGCGCAATTTCAGGAAGATTTTCACTGGCAACCCGGCTCGATCGCGTTCTGGGACAACCGCGCCACCTGGCACTATGCCTACAACGATTATCACGGGCACCGCCGCGAGATGCATCGCATCACCATCGAAGGCGTTCCGCTCGCCTGAGCTTTTGATCTAATCCATTGGTTTGTATGCAAAATGCACAAACTGTTGATAAGTTTTTGAAACAGGGCTTGCGCGGTCGGAATCGCCCGCATATAGGGCGGCCCTGCCCAGCGGGGACGGCCTAGCCCGAACCGCTCCGGTCGGGGAGTAGCTCAGCCTGGTAGAGCACTGTCTTCGGGAGGCAGGGGCCGGAGGTTCGAATCCTCTCTCCCCGACCACTTATTTTCCCTGCATTGCAGGGGCATGAAAAAGCCGGCCTTTGGGTCGGCTTTTTCGTTTCTGGGCCAGGGCCGGATGGGGCTTGTCGCTATTTGCGATTTCCGCCGGCACTTCTAAGGCTGTGGGCATGATGAGCCCCACCGAATCCCACAGCCCGCACTTCGAATGGCAATACCTTGACCTGATGCGCCAGATCTGGACGCAGGGTGACGAGCGGATGGACCGCACCGGCGTGGGCACCCGCGCGGTGTTTGGCACGCAATTGCGCTTCGATCTGTCGCAGGGCCGCGTTCCGCTGCTGTCGACCAAGCGGGTCTTCTGGAAAACCGCCACGCGCGAATTCTTGTGGTTCCTGACCGGCGACACCAATATTCGCGCGCTGTGCGCGCAAGGGGTGGAAATCTGGACTGATTGGCCGCTCGATCGCTATCGCCGCGAAACGGGCGAGGATATCAGCCGCGCCGATTTTTCCGCGCGGATCGTGGCTGACGCTGCCTTTGCCGCGCAATGGGGCGATCTTGGCCCGGTCTATGGCAAGCAGTGGGTCGATTGGCCGGTCTATGAGCCAGCCGGCCAGGACGGCCTGTTTCGCCGCCGCGGGCAGGGGGTTAACCAGGTGGCTGGCTTGGTCGAAAGCCTGCGCCACAATCCCGGCAGCCGCCGCCATATCGTAGAAGGGTGGAACGTGGCGGAGCTTGACGCCATGGCCCTGCCGCCGTGCCACAAGACCTATCAGTTCCAGGTGGCGGACAATCGTCTGTCTTGCGTGCTCTATCAGCGCAGCTGTGATGTGGTGCTGGGCCTGCCGTTCAACCTGTGGGGCGCGGCGCTGTTCGTGCACATGCTGGCCCAGCAGTGCGATCTTGAGCCGGGTGAACTGGTGTGGATGGGTGGGGACACCCACCTCTATCTCAATCATGCCGATCTGATCGAGGCGCAGTTGCAGCGCGTGCCGTCGGGCGATCCGCGCCTGGCCATCGCACGGCGGCCGGAATCGATCTTTGACTATCGCATCGAGGACTTCGTGGTGGAGGGCTATCATCCGCAAGGGCATCTGGCCGCCCCGGTCGCGGTGTAAGGCGCGCCGCGTTTGCGGCGGGGCGATCAAGTTTTACACAGCTTGCTGCGAAAATTCTGCATGACCCTTTGTTGACACCTGCCGCCGCCCGGCATAGAGGCGCCTCACCCCAAGGGGAATGCGGGTGTAGCTCAGTCGGTTAGAGTGCCGGCCTGTCACGCCGGAGGTCGCGGGTTCGAGCCCCGTCACTCGCGCCACCCCTTGGGTAAGATGTGGTTGGTCAACGAAAACCTTGCTCGAACAAGGCTTTCACGCCAATGCTGGAAACAGCAAATTGGTAGTTGACAGCATATCGGCCGCGTCTTAGAGGCGCAATCCCCAAGGGCACGCGGGTGTAGCTCAGTTGGTTAGAGTGCCGGCCTGTCACGCCGGAGGTCGCGGGTTCGAGCCCCGTCACTCGCGCCACTTGGTGGATTTTCAAAAAGGCCTCCTTCGGGAGGCCTTTTTCGTTTCCGGCATAAATGGCTCGGCGTGCTGATGGTCAGCTCTGCCTGTCCACGTGGCCTAGCCCCAGCGGCCGGTCTCCATCCAGATCAGGAAGCGGCGCAGCGGCAAGAGCCAGATCGTGCCCAGCACCAAGTAGATCGGCACTTGCACCAGCACCGGCAGGCGGCCGATCTGTTCGCCCAGGCCCATGACCACTCCGCCATAGATCGCTAGCGCGGCAAGCAGCGCCAGGATGCCCACCGGCTTGCGCCAGGTGGGCGGCGGCGGTGGATTGAAGTGTGGTTGGCGCTCGCTCATCAGAACGGACCGTAGAGGCGGGTGGGGGTGACCACCGCGCGCAAGGGGCGATCATGCACCTCGCGCGGCAGGCTATCGACGCATTGCGCGTCCCAGGCCATGCCGATCGGCACGGCATCGGGATGGGCTTCGAGCCAGCGATCGTAATGCCCGCCGCCCTGGCCCAGGCGCTGGCCTTGCGCGGTGAAGCCCACCAGCGGCACGAACAACACATCGGGCGTAAGCAGCGGCGCATCGGCGGCTGGCTGCTTTACGCCCCAGGGATCGGGTTCCAGCACATCGTCGAGCGGCGGCACCAGCCATTGGCGGAATTGCATCGGCGCGCCACGATCGGCAAACCACGGCAGCGCCACGGCGTGCCCAGCCTCGTGGAAGAACGTGGCATAGCTGGCCGCCGGCGCTTCCCACTGGCTGGCATTGTACAGCGCCACGGTGGCGCCGGCCGGGATCAGCGCCATCAGCGGCGCGGGCGGGCGGCGGAACAGCAGCGCGCGGGTGCGCGGATCGAGTGCCTCGACATGGGCGCGGCGCCGCGCCCGCAGGTCCTTGCGCAGCGCCCGCTTGGCGGCAACGGCGTTGTCTTCGTCCGGGAATGGGGGGGGTGACGGGCCCACCATGGGTCGTTCTCCGGGAAAATCCTCTGACGCCTCAACGTCAGGTGGGGACCATGTGCCTGTGCCAGGGCCCAGGTAGGGACAGCCCCCTTGGATTTGCTTATAGCCTCAGGGATGTTTCATGCGGCGCGTGCCGGGCAGAACCCGTCGCCGTGCAATTTAGGCGTTCGCGGCGTCAGGCTCAAGGGGCAGCGCCAGTTTTTGCGCCAGGTTTTCCACCCGCTCGGCGAGATTGGTCACGCGGGCGATCAATTCGGGCGGCGGCCCGGCTGGTGCGGGTGGCGGAGCAGCCGGCTCGGCCGGCGCAACCGGGGCAGGGCGGCTGTGCACCTCGTGCAGTTCATCGGCCAGCATCAGCGCGGCAAACAGCAGCATGCGCGCTTCACCCTGCGTGGCCATGTTCCCCAAGCGGCGCACCCGATCGTCGATCATGCGGCCCAGCATTTCGGCGTGGGCTTCTTCCCCGGCGGCAACCGAAATGGTCAGCGACCGTCCACCGATGGCCAGAGTCACGTTCGTCATCTGCATGCTCGTTGTTCCCCTGGCCCCTATCGGATGCGGCGCTGTTACTGCGGCAGGCTCGACAGCAGCAGGTCAAGCTGCTGCAATTCCTCGCTGACGCGTTCGCGCAGCTTGCGGTGGCGTGATTTCAACTCGCTCAGTTCTGCCTGCGCGTTGTGCGCCGCTGCGCTTTCCGCCTCGGCCTCGCGGCGGGCGACAACCTCTTCCAGCCGGGCCAGCGCCAGTTCGACCCGCTCGATCGCCGAAAAGAGATCGCCGGTGCCATCTGTGCCTGTGCCGTCGGTGGCAGTGCGCGCTGCCGAAGTGCCGTCCATGATTGCCATGTTTCATCCGGTATCACACTGGCCGTGGCCTGCAAGTTCCCCTGTGCATACAAAAGGGCGGGTCATGCCGACCAGGGCACCGATTGCGCTGTCAAACGGCACGGCCCAGCGCTGGGTATTGGCCCGATCACCTGCCATGGCCGACGCCGCGCTTGACGCTGGCAAGCCGGGGAACCAAAGAGACCCCGATTTCCCCGAATCAGACGCCCCGGCCGCGCCGGGCGCGCGAGTAAGGACACCAACCCGAAGATGACAAGCGATCCGACCGCGCTGGCTCCCATGGCCAACGCGATCCGTGCGCTGGCGATGGACGCGGTCCAGGCAGCGGAATCCGGCCACCCTGGCATGCCGATGGGCATGGCCGATGTTGCCACGGTGCTGTGGTCGCGCTTTCTCAAGTTCGATCCTGCCGCGCCCAAGTGGCCCGATCGCGATCGCTTCGTGCTCTCGGCCGGGCACGGCTCGATGCTGCTTTACGCGCTGCTGCATCTGTCGGGTTATCAGCAGCCGACGATGGATGACATCCGTCACTTCCGCCAGCTGAACAGCCCTTGCGCGGGCCACCCGGAAAACTTCCTGCTGCCTGGCGTGGAATGCACCACCGGCCCGCTGGGCCAGGGCTTTGCCATGGCCGTGGGCATGGCCATGGCCGAACGCCACTTGAATGCGCAGTTCGGCGATGACCTGGTCGATCACCGCACCTGGGTGGTGGCTGGCGATGGCTGCCTGATGGAAGGCATCAATCACGAAGCCGTGGGCCTGGCCGGCACGCTGGGCCTGGGCCGCATGATCGTGCTGTGGGATAACAACAAGATCACCATCGACGGCGATACCTCGCTGTCGACCAGCGAAGACGTTCTGGCTCGCTACCGCGCCAGCGGCTGGCACACCGAAGACTGCGATGGCCACGATTTCGCCGATATCGAGCGCGCGATTGCCGCGGCGATGGCTGATGATCGCCCCTCGCTGATCTCGTGCCGCACGGTGATCGGCAAGGGCGCGCCCAACAAGCAGGGCGGCCACAACGTGCATGGTTCGCCGCTGGGCAAGGACGAAATCGCCGCCGCCCGCGAATACCTGGGCTGGACCGCCGCACCGTTCGAAATCCCCGAGGATATCATGGCCAACTGGCGCGCCACGGGCGATGCCGGCCGCGATCTGCGCACCGAATGGGAAGCGCGCCTGGCGGCCAATCCGCAAGGGGCCGAACTGATGCGCCGCATGGCCGGCGAACTGCCATCGGGCGAAGAAGCGGGCCGCATCTTTGGCGAATGGCTGGGCAAGACCCAGAACATCGCCTCGCGCAAGGCATCGGAACTGGCGCTGGAAGTGCTCACTCCGCTGGTGCCCGAAATGGTTGGCGGTTCGGCCGATCTTACCGGGTCCAACAACACCAAGACCAAGGCCACGACGCCGTTTGGCCCAGCCGATTATGCCGGGCGCTATGTCTATTATGGCATTCGCGAATTCGGCATGTCGGCAGCGATGAACGGCATGGCGCTGCACGGCGGGATCATTCCCTATGGCGGCACTTTCCTGGTCTTTGCCGATTACTGCCGCAACGCCATTCGCATGTCGGCGCTGCAGCACGCGCGGGTGATCTACGTGCTCACCCACGATTCCATCGGCCTGGGCGAGGATGGCCCTACGCACCAGCCGATCGAAACGGTGATGAGCCTGCGCATGATCCCCAACCTGCAGGTGTTCCGCCCGGCCGATGCGGTGGAAACCGCCGAATGCTGGAACCTGGCGCTGGCATCGCCGCAGACGCCCTCGGTCCTGGCGCTGACCCGCCAGAACCTGCCGCAGCTGCGCCACGATGGCGCAATGCTCAGCGCCAAGGGCGCCTATCGCCTGGTGTCGGCCAATGCCGCGCGCAAGGTCGTGCTGCTGGCCACCGGTTCGGAAGTGGCGATCGCGGTTGACGTGGCCAAGACCCTGGAAGAACAGGGCATTGGCGCCGATGTCGTGTCGATGCCGAGCTGGGAACTGTTCGAGGCACAGGACGCGGCCTACAAGGCTGACGTGATCCCCGCCGACGTGCTCAAGGTCTCGATCGAGGCGGGCACCACGTTCGGCTGGCAGAAGCATGTCGGCGATGGCCTGACGATCGGTATCGACAGCTTCGGTGCCTCGGCACCGGCTCCCGTGCTGTATGATCATTTCGGCCTGACGGCTGCCAAGATCGTGCCGCAAATTCTCGAACGGCTCGGGTAAACTGCCCGGGCCGCTCGGCTCCAAGTCACCCCCATCCATCCGGTGTCTTCAATTCTAAGGAGTAAGACCATGGCGACCAAGCTTGCAATCAACGGTTTCGGGCGCATCGGCCGCAACGTGGCACGTGCCATTCTCGAACGGCCCGACTGCGGCCTGGAACTGGTCGCCATCAACGACCTCGCCAGCGCCAAGGCCAATGCCCTGCTGTTCAAGCGCGACAGCGTGCACGGCGCCTATCCTGGCACCGTGGAAGTGGATGGCAACGACCTGGTGATCGACGGCAAGCGCATCAAGGTGACCGCCGAGCGTGATCCCGCCAAGCTGCCGCACGCCGAACTGGGCATCGACATCGCGCTGGAATGCACCGGCTTCTTCACCGACCGTGAAGGCGGCATGAAGCACATCGAAGCCGGCGCCAAGAAGGTGCTGATCTCGGCTCCGGCCAAGAACGTTGACCTGACGGTCGTGTTCGGCGTGAACCACGACAAGCTGACCGCCGATCACGTGATCGTGTCGAATGCCTCGTGCACCACCAACTGCCTGGCGCCGTTCGCCAAGGTGCTCAACGATGCCATCGGCATCGAGCGTGGCCTGATGACCACGGTGCACAGCTACACCAACGACCAGAAGATCCTGGACCAGATCCACTCCGACCCGCGCCGTTCGCGCGCTGCGGCGATGAGCATGATCCCCACCACCACCGGTGCCGCCCGCGCCGTGGGTGAAGTGCTGCCCGAACTCAAGGGCAAGCTCGATGGTTCGGCGATCCGCGTGCCGACCCCGAACGTTTCGGTGGTGGACCTCACGTTCCAGCCCAAGCGCGACACGACCAAGGAAGAAGTCAACGCGCTGCTCAAGGCGGCGGCCGAAGGCCCGCTCAAGGGCGTGCTGGCCTATAGCGAAGAACCGCTGGTCTCGATCGACTACAACCATGATGCCCACTCGTCGACGGTCGACAGCCTGGAAACGGCCGTGATCGATGGCAAGCTGGTGCGCGTACTGTCGTGGTACGACAACGAATGGGGCTTCTCCAACCGCATGGTCGATACGGCCGGCGCGATGGGCAAGCTGATCTGATCACCTGAATGCGAAGGCCCGGTGCCCGCGCGTCTGCCCACAAGGCAGAGGCGGGCGCCGGGCCTTTTCCTTATGGAACAGGGGTATAGACCCATGACTTTCAAGACTCTCGATGATCTGGGCGACGTTACCGGCCAGGCCGTGCTGGTGCGCGAAGATCTCAACGTGCCGATGGCCGATGGCCAGGTGACCGACGACACCCGCCTGCGCGCCGCTGTGCCGACCCTGACCGAACTGGCCGACAAGGGCGCCAAGGTGCTCGTCCTTGCGCACTTCGGCCGCCCCAAGGGCGAACGCAGCGAGGCCAATTCGCTCAAGCAGGTGCTGCCCGCGCTCAGCCACGTGCTGGGCCGTCCGGTCGCCTTCATCGACGATTGCGCCGGGGCAGAGGCTGAAGCTGCGGTGGCCGCGCTCGACAATGGCACCATCGCCGTTCTGGAAAACACCCGCTTTCACAAGGGTGAGGAAAAGAACGATCCCGAACTGGTTGCCGCGATCGCCAAGCTGGGCCAGGCCTATGTGAACGACGCGTTCTCTGCCGCGCACCGCGCCCACGCTTCTACCGAAGGCCTGGCCAAGGTGCTGCCCGCCTATGCCGGTCGCGCCATGCAGGCCGAACTCGAAGCGCTGGAAAAGGCGCTGGGCAAGCCGGTGAAGCCGGTGGCCGCCGTGGTCGGCGGGGCCAAGGTTTCGACCAAGCTCGACGTGCTCAAGCACCTGGTGGCCAAGGTCGATCACCTGATCATCGGCGGTGGCATGGCCAACACGTTCCTGGCCGCGCGCGGCGTGGACGTGGGCAAGTCGCTGTGCGAGCATGACCTGACCGGCACCGCGGAAGAAATTCTCGACAATGCAGATAAGGCCGGCTGCACCGTGCACCTGCCCTATGACGTGGTCCTGTCCAAGGAATTTGCCGCCAATCCGCCCAGCCTGCGCACTGCCAACGTGCACGAAGTGGGCGCTGACGAAATGATCCTCGACGTGGGCCCGGCAGCGGTCGAAGCGCTGGGCGACGTGCTCAAGACCTGCCGCACCCTGGTGTGGAACGGGCCGATGGGCGCGTTCGAAATGGCACCGTTCGATGCCGCCACGGTGGCGCTGGCCAAGACGGCTGCGGCGCTGACCAAGGAAGGCTCGCTGGTTTCGGTGGCCGGGGGCGGGGACACGGTCGCCGCGCTCAACCATGCTGGTGTGGCGGGTGATTTCTCTTACATTTCAACCGCTGGCGGCGCTTTCCTCGAATGGATGGAAGGCAAGGAACTGCCCGGCGTGGCGGCTCTGGAAGCCTGATCGCAACTTTTTTACAGGCGCGTGTTGCAGTGCAGCGCGCGCCTGTTTATTGCGTGGGTGTGCATAGGTATGCGCAGCCAGATTCGCTCACCTGATTTGCGGCGCCCGCGCGCTGCTGCCCCAGATCCACAGGACCGATCATGAACCACGCTGAAATGACCGAAAAGATGGCCGCCGGACATGGCTTCATCGCCGCGCTGGACCAGAGCGGCGGGTCCACGCCCAAGGCGCTCAAGGGCTATGGCGTTGAGGAAAGCGCATATTCCAACGACGAGGAAATGTTCGGCCTGATCCACGAGATGCGCAGCCGGATCATTCGTTCGGGCGTGTTCAACGGCGAAAAGGTGATTGGCGCCATCCTGTTCGAACGCACCATGGATGGCACCGTGGATGGCAAGCCCGTGCCCACCGCCCTGATCGAAAAGGGTATCGTGCCTTTCATCAAGGTCGACAAGGGCCTGGAAACCGAAGCCAACGGCGTGCAACTGATGAAGCCGATGCCTGAACTCGACGCGCTTGTGGCGCGGTCCAAGGCGCTAGGCGTGTTCGGCACCAAGGAGCGTTCGGTGATCAATTCGGCCAATGCCGAAGGCATCGCCGCCGTCGTCAAGCAGCAGTTCGAAGTGGGCCTGCAGATCCTGGCCGGTGGCCTGATGCCGATCATCGAGCCGGAAGTGAACATCAAGAGCGAGACTCGCGAAGCCTGCGACACGCTGCTGCGTGACGAAATCCTCAAGGCACTCGATGCCTTGCCCCAGGGCACCAAGGTCATGCTCAAGCTGTCGCTGCCCAAGGTGCCCGGCACGTTTGACGCGCTGGTCGATCACCCGGCGGTGCTGCGCGTAGTTGCGCTGTCGGGTGGCTTTGCCCGGCCCGAGGCTTGCGTGGAACTGTCGAAGAACCGCGGCATCATCGCCAGCTTCAGCCGCGCGCTGCTGGAAGACCTGCGCTATCAGATGACCGACGCGGAATTCGATGCCGCGCTGGGCGGCGCCATCGATGAAATCTTTGCCGGCTCTACCCAGAAGCTGGTTACGGCGTAATCACGCTGAAATGAAACCGCCATGCGCCTGGCAGGATTCGCCTGTCGGTGCGCTTGGCGGGTTCGGCGCTATCGAGCGTCACGCCCGAGGCATCGGGCTTGCCCAGTTCCAGGTTGCGCGTTTCACGACCCACCCGCGTGGCAACGATGAGACGACCGGCGGTGATGCACCGGGCGTTTTCGGGGCAGCGGCTGTCTTCCACCACCGATAGCGGGCGCACCGTCTGGCTGCCCACCCGCGTCGCTTCGCCAAGCCGGGCCAGACCATCGCTGCGCGGCGATTGGGGCAGGGTGGCGCAGGCGCCAATGGCAATGAGCGAAAGCAGCGGCAGCAGCGGGGGCAGGATCCTCATGCCCATGCCAATGCTTCGCCCGCCGCGCGGGTTCCCGGGCGATTTCGCGCAAAGATGGACGCGCGATGGCGAAACCGGTAGGGGCGGCGTCCATGACCAAACTTGCCAGCCATCTTTACCTGATCTCGCCCCTCGATGTGGGTGGCGATTTTGCCGATCGCCTTGCCCGTGCGCTCGATGCCGGGCCGGTTGCGGCGTTCCAGTTTCGCGTCAAGGATGTGGACGAGCATGCCGCGGCCAAGCTGGCCGACCCGCTCCAGCGCATCTGCGCCGATCGTGACGTGGCGTTCATCGTCAACGATTCGGTCAGCCTGGCCAAGCGCCTGGGCGCCGATGGCGTGCACCTGGGGCAGGACGATGGCAGCGTGGCCGATGCGCGCCAACGCCTGGGCCGCGATGTGCAGATCGGCGTGACCTGCCATGCCAGCCGCCACCTGGCGATGGAAGCGGGCGAGGGTGGTGCCGATTACGTGGCGTTTGGCGCGTTCTATCCCAGCGGCACCAAGGAAACCAAGCACCGCGCCGCGCCCGAACTGCTGGCTTGGTGGTCTGCCGTGTTCGAACTGCCCTGCGTGGCGATTGGCGGCATCACCCCGGAAAACTGCGCGCCGTTGGTCACTGCCGGCGCTGATTTCCTCGCGGTGAGCGGGGCGGTCTGGGCCAATGGCCAGGGCCTGGATGAAGCAGGGGCGGTTGCAGCCTTCCTGCGCACCATTGCCGAGGCGCCACCGCGCGAAACCGAAGGATTGGGCGATCTTCGCGCCGACGACGCCGACGTCGAACCGGATTGATTGCGCGAACGCGGGAACCATCAGGAAAGATTGCGGTTTTGGCGTGGCAGCGCTGCGCCAACACACGCACGTGGCGGCTGCCCCGTTCACGGAGACCTGATGACCCGCAAAAGCCGGCTTGCCCCCTTCGCCGCACTTTCCCTTGTTGCCCTTGCCCTTTCTACCACGGCCTGCAACCAATCCACGCCCGACGATGCCGCCAGCGGCTCGGCCAGCGCCACCGCCAATCTGCCCGGCGCCGACAGCATGGCCTCGCAGGATGCCGGCCCGGGTGAACCGGCAGCCCATCCTGACGATGTCGCGCGCCCCGAAATGCAGATGCAGGTGCTGCTCGATCGCGCCGGCTTCTCCCCCGGCGTGGTGGATGGCACGCTGAACGCGGCCACGCGCAATGCCTTGCGCGCCTATCAGCAGGCGAACCAGTTGAACGCGACGGGCACGCTGGACGATGCCACCCGCGCCTATTTTTCGCGGCAGAGCAACATTCCCGCCACCCGTGTGGTGACCATCCCGGCCAGCTTTGCCGCCGGCCCGTTTGCGCCCCTGCCCAAGGATCCTTCGGCCCAGGCCAAGCTGCCGACGCTCGGCTATGCCAGCCTTGACGAAAAGCTGGGCGAGCGGTTCCACACCACGCCCGAAGTGCTTCACGCGCTCAACCCCGGCGCGCCACCGTTCGCCGCCGGGTCAAAGCTGCGCGTGCCCAACGTGGGCGCCGATGCCATCGATCCGGCGCAGGTTAGCAATGCCGCCTGGCGGCAGACCCTGGCCGACCTGGGCGTGGGCACACAGCAGCCCCATGCCACGCGCATCGTCGTCAGCCGCAAGGCCGGCACGCTGTCGGTCTATGACAGCCAGGACGAACTGGTCGCGCTGTTCACCGTCACCACCGGCTCGCAGCACGATCCGCTGCCGCTGGGCAAGTGGAAGATCAACGGCATCGATCGCAATCCCAAGTACCATTACAACCCCGCGCTGTTCTGGGACGTTTCGGATGCCAAGCCCGAAGCGATGCTGCCGCCTGGCCCCAACAGCCCGGTCGGCGTGGTGTGGATCGATCTGTCCAAACCGCACTACGGCATCCACGGCACGCCCGAGCCGGCCGCGATCGGCAAGAGCGAGAGCCATGGCTGTGTGCGGCTGACCAACTGGGATGCAGCGCGCCTGTCCGAGATGGTCGACCAGCAAACCCAGGTCGAATTCGTCGCCTGATCTTCGTTTGGCGCCATCTTTCCTTTGCCGTCTGCCCGTGCCACACGGCACGCAGCAAAGAGAATATGGCGGCAAGAAGGATGCAATGGTGGCAAGTGGCAGCAATCCCCGGGAATTGACGTGGCGCGGTGTCGCGCTGGGCGCGGTGCTGACGGTGGTCTTTACCGCAGCCAACGTCTATCTTGGGCTGCGCATCGGGTTGACGTTCGCCACCTCCATCCCGGCGGCGGTGATTTCCATGGCGATCCTGCGCCTCTTGCCGGGATCGACCATCCAGGAAAACAATATCGTCCAGACGATCGCCAGTTCGGCAGGCACGCTCTCGGCCATCGTCTTCGTGCTGCCGGGCCTGGTCATGGTCGGCTGGTGGAGCGGCTTTCCCTATTGGCAATCGGTGGCGGTGATCGCCATCGGCGGCATCCTGGGCGTGATGTATTCCGTGCCGCTGCGCCGCGCCTTGGTGACCGGTTCTGATCTGCCCTATCCCGAAGGCGTTGCTGCGGCCGAAGTGCTCAAGGTGGGCGCGGGTGAGGGCGGCGTCGAGGAAAACCGGCGCGGTCTTGCCGCCGTTGCCACTGGCACCGGGCTTTCGGTCGCCTATCCGCTGCTGGCCAAGCTGGGCCTGGTGGCGGAAGAGGCGAGCGGCGTGTTCCGCTTTGCCGGTGGTGCCACCACGGCCGGCGGTGGCCTGTCGCTGGCGCTGATCGGGGTGGGCCACCTGGTAGGCCTGGCCGTGGGGCTGGCGATCCTGACCGGCGTGATCATCGGCTTTGGCGTCTTGCTGCCGATCTACACCGCCGTCGGCGCGCCCGCCGGCACCGAATTGGCCGATTTCGTTTCCAGCGTGTTCCGCGCCAAGATCCGCTTCATTGGTGCGGGCACGATCGGCGTTGCCGCGATCTGGACCCTGCTGCGCGTGATCGGCCCGATCGTGCGCGGGATTGCCGGCGCGCTTGCCGCCAGCCGCGCCCGTGCTGCCGATGGCTATGCCGGGGTGGCCCTAGCCGAACGCGATCTGCCGATCGGCCTGGTTGGTGGCACCATCGTGGTCTTGATGCTGCCGATCGCGGCGCTACTGGCCGGCTTTGCCAGCGGCGGCCCGGTGGCTGATCACCTTGTGCCCACGCTGGTGGCGGCCGTCGCCTATGTCTTGGTCGCCGGTGTCGTCATCGCCTCGGTCTGCGGCTATATGGCCGGGCTGATCGGTGCATCGAACAGCCCGATCTCGGGCGTGGGCATTCTCGCCGCTCTGGGCATCGCGCTGGTCATGCTGGCGCTGTTCGGCCATGTCGCCGACCCTGCCGCCGGCAAGGCGCTGGTGGCCTTTGCCCTGTTCGTCACGGCACTGGTGTTTGGTGTCGCCACCATTTCCAACGACAACCTGCAGGATCTCAAGACCGGCGAACTGGTTGGCGCCACGCCGTGGCGGCAGCAGGTGGCGCTGGTGCTGGGCGTGGTGTTCGGCGCGGTGGTGATCCCGCCCATCCTCACGCTGCTCAACGGCACGTTCGGCTTTGCCGGCGCGCCGGGCGCCGGGCCAGAGGCACTGGCCGCGCCGCAGGCCGCGCTGATTTCCGCAATCATCCAGGGCGTGTTGGGGCAGGGCCTCGATTGGGAGCTGATCGCGCTGGGCGCGGGCATCGGCGCGGTGGCCATCGCCATCGACGAAGGCCTGCGTGCCACGCGCAAGGGTTCGCTTCCGCCGCTCGCCGTGGGCATGGGCATGTATCTGCCGATGCCGACGACGCTGCCCGTGGTGGTGGGCGCGGTGCTTGGCCATTTCTACAACCGCTGGGCCATGGGCCAGCGCGATCCTGCCCTGGCAGAGCGCATGGGCGTGCTCACTGCCACCGGCCTGATCGTGGGCGACGGGCTGTTCAACATTGCCTTTGCCGCGATCGTGGCCGGCAGTGGCAAGGCCGATGTGATGACGGTGGTGGCGCACAATGCCTGGGCCATGCCGCTGGGCCTGGCGCTGTTTGGCGCGCTGATCGCCTTTGCCTATGCCCGCATGGCGCGCGGCGCCCGCATTTGACTTGTGCTCGCCGGCCCCGTGTGTGGGCCGGCGGCAACAGTGGTCAGTTGGCCCCGTTCACGCCGGCTTCGGGCGCATCGGCAAAGCCGCCGCTGGGCGCGCCGGTGCGGGTGCAGCGCACACCGGTGCGCTTGCCGTTGGCATCAAGCTGCAGCACCGTGTTCGGGCCCTGCGCCTGAAACGTGCGGCCGTAATAGGGGCCCGAGGTAAAGCTCATCGCCCGGCCCAGCAGGATATAGGTGCCGCCCCCCTTGCCATCGGGCGTGCGATAGCTGGAATCGGGCGTAATGCGAAATTCCTGGTCGGGCACATGGCGCGGCAGAATCGCGGCATCGCCGCCCTGTTCGCAGGTCCAGCGGCCGTTGTGCAGCGTGCCCAGATCGCCGCCCGGCACGGCGTGGGCCGGCAGCGAAGCGGTGGATGCGGCCAGCATCAGGGCAAGGGCCGCCAGCGAGGCATTGCGTGCGCGCATGGTCATGCCGCACCGGCTAGCATGCATCAGCGGCTTGAAGCAATCGGCCACCTCGGCTAAGGCGCGGCCTTTCCTACTTTGGTCAGGGCTCTTTCCATCATGAAGATCAGCGGCGTGGACATCCGTCCGGGCAACATCCTGGAATACGAAAAAGGCATCTGGAAGGTTGCCAAGACCCAGCACACCCAGCCCGGCAAGGGCGGCGCGTTCATGCAGGTCGAAATGAAGAACCTGATCGATGGCCGCAAGACCAACGTGCGCTTTCGCAGCGCCGACACGGTCGAGCGCGTGCGCCTCGATACCAAGGACTTCCAGTTCCTCTATGCCGAGGGCGAAGACCTGGTGTTCATGGACGTGGAAACCTACGACCAGATCACGCTGCCCAGCGATCTTCTCGGCGATGCCGCTGCGTTCCTGCAGGATGGCATGACCGTGCTGCTCGAAATGTATGACGAGCGCCCGATCTCGGTCGAACTGCCCGAAACCGTCGAAGCCACCATCGTCGAAGCCGACGCCGTGGTGAAGGGCCAGACCGCCTCTTCGTCGTACAAGCCGGCCGTGCTCGACAATGGCGTGCGCATCCTGGTGCCGCCGCACATCGAAAGCGGCACGCGCATCGTGGTGGACGTGTACGAGCGTTCCTACGTCGGCAAGGCGGGCTGATCTCATGGCGATTTCCGGTCTCGTCCGGGTGATGGAGCGTGCCGCCCGCAAGGCTGGCACGCGCCTGCGCCGCGACTTCGGCGAAGTCGAGCACCTTCAGGTGAGCCGCAAGGGCCCGGCCGATTTCGTGTCCAAGGCTGATCGCGCTGCCGAGCAGACGATCTACGAGGAACTGCGCGCCGCGCGCCCCGACTGGGGCTTCCTGATGGAAGAAGGCGGCGTGGTTGAAGGCGATGCCACCAAGCCGCGCTGGATTATCGATCCGCTCGATGGCACCACCAATTTCCTCCACGGCATCCCGCATTTCGCGATCTCGATCGCGGTGCAGGAACCGGCGCTGGATGGTTCGGGTTGGGGCGATGTCATTGCCGGCCTGGTCTATCAGCCGATGACCGACGAAAGCTTCTGGGCCGAAAAGACCCGTGGCGCCTGGTTGCAGGATCGCCGCCTGCGCGTTTCGGCCCGCCGCAATCTCGAAGATGCGGTCGTTGCCACCGGCATTCCCTTCCTGGGTTATGGCGACATGGGCGAATGGACCCGCATCTATCATGAAATCGGCATGCGCGTGGCGGGCATCCGCCGCTTTGGCGCCGCGTCGCTCGATCTCGCCTGGGTTGCCGCTGGCCGCTATGATGGGTTCTGGGAAAGCAACCTCAAGCCGTGGGACACGGCCGCCGGGTGCCTTCTGGTGCGTGAAGCGGGCGGCTTCGTGTCGGACTATCGCGGCCGTTCGCAGCCGATCTGCGACGCAACCGTGCTGGCCGCCAACGATGCGATGCATTCCAAGCTGCACAAGCTGGTGGCAACTGCCATCAAGGCTTGAAAGTTGGTTGAACCTTTTTGCCGGGGCGGTTAAAGCGCCCCGGCAAGCCGCAGTGCCCCTGTGGTGGAATGGTAGACGCGACCGACTCAAAATCGGTTGTCGAAAGACGTGCCCGTTCGAGTCGGGCCAGGGGCACCATTTTCCGGCCATGCTGTTCCGGCTCTCGATCGCGGGTTGACCGATGCCCCATTCCGGCTCTTCCTCGCCCCGGCGCAGCATTTCCCACACATTGTCCAACACGCTGATCAAGCTGGTCGTGCGCCTGCGCCGTCTGCTGCGCGAGCGGGAAGCCGCCTTCATCGTCCTGGCGGCGATCGCCGGGGCATTGGCCGGCCTTTCGACCAACCTGCTCAGTTTCATCGCCCATGCCATGCAGCAGGTGTTCTATGGCCTGGAGGGCAACCGGCTGAGCGCGCTGGCGGAAATCCGCCATCCCTGGCGACTGCTCGCTCTGCCGCTCGGCGGCCTCGTCCTCGCGCTATGGGCGCGCTGGCTGCGCCGTCGCAATCGCCCGCTGATCGACGTGGTCGAAGCCAATGCCCTGCATGGCGGGCGCATTCCGCCCGCCGACAACCTGATCATTGCCGGGCAGACGGTGATTTCCAACGGCGTCGGCGCTTCGGTCGGGCTCGAGGCGGCCTATGCCCAGATGGGCGGTGGCATGGCATCGGTGCTGGGCCAGGCGATGAAGCTGCGCCGCAACGATCTGCGCACGCTGGTGGGTGCCGGGGCCGGCGCGGCGGTAGGCGCGGCGTTCAATGCGCCGCTCGCCGGCGCGTTCTATGCGTTCGAGATCGTGATTGGTTCGTTCGTGCCCGGCGCGGTGGCGCCGGTCATGGCGGCGGCGCTGGCCGCGGCTGGCATGTCGCGCCTGATGGGCAGCGAACCCTGGCTGATCGCTACCACGGCCGTGGGCCGCAGCCTCACGTTCGAGCATTACTTGGCCTATGGCGTGCTGGGGCTGGCGGCAGCGGTGGTCGGCATCATCGTCATGCGCCTGGTCACGGCGGCCGAACTGACGCTGGCGCGGTTTAAGTGGCTGGCGCGCTGGCGGCCGATCCTGGGCGGCTTCCTGCTAGTGCCGCTCGCCCTGCTGACGCCGCAATCGCTTTCGGCCGGACACGGCGCGCTGCATCTCAACCTGGCACTGCGGCCTGGGCTGGATTTCCTCGGCCTGGTGCTCTTGGCCAAGATTGCCGCCTGTGTCGTCGCGCTGTCCAGCGGCTTTCGCGGCGGGCTGTTCTTCGCCTCGCTGTTTCTCGGTTCGGTGGTGGGCCAGGCCTTTTCGATCATCGCGGGGCAGCTCTTTCCCGGCCTCTCGCTCGATCCCACCGACGCGGCGCTGGTCGGCATGGCGGCGCTGAGCGTGTCGATTGTCGGTGGGCCGATGACGCTCGCCATGCTCATGCTGGAAATCACACACGATTTCGCATTGATGGGCGTGGTCCTTACCGCCTCGCTGGTCTCGGGCACGCTGACCCGCGAAGTGTTCGGCTATTCGTTCTCCACCTGGCGCCTGCATGTGCGCGGCAGCAACATTCGCGGCCCGCGCGATATCGGCTGGATGCTCAACCTGTCGGCCGGCCGGATCATGCGCCGCGACTGGGTGTCGATGCCCGAAGACCTGACGATCGAGGAATTCCGCACGCGCATGCCGCTCGGCTCGGCCAGCAAGGCGGTTCTGGTCGACGATGAGGGGCACTATCGCGGGATCATGGCCACGGCAGCGGCCTATCGCCCCGATCTCGCGCCCGACATGCGGCTCCACGCCCTGGCCGGCTTGACCGGCGTCACGCTTGGCCCGGCATCAGACATCAAGGCGGTCCTGGCCCTGTTCGACGAATATGCCGCCGATGAAATCGCTGTGGTCGATGGCGTGGGCGTCGTGCAGGGGGTGATCACCGAACGCCACGCCCGCCGCCGCTATCTCGAAGAAGTGGAAGCCGCACAGCGCTCGACGTTCAGCGAATAGGCGCGGCTGCTTTTCCCTTCGCCTATGTCGTTGGCAGATTTCCGATCGCCTGGCGCGCGGGCAGGGATATAGCCCACGGCTCATCCTGTCGCGTCCGAAAAATGGAGATGCACGAGTATGTTGCAAAGCGCAGTGGCGATCGCTTCGCATACCCCGGTCTATGTCTGGTTCGTCCTTGGCCTCGTGCTGTTGCGGGCATGGCAGGCTACCCGTCCGCGCACGACCGGCCTGGCCGGGCCATTGGTGTTGCCGGGCTTGATCGTTGTCCTCGGCGTGGTCGGATTGGTTGCGGCGCATGCCACGGCGCTGGAAGTGGCCGTGTGGGTGGCCGCGTTGCTGCTGGGCGGGCTGGTCGGCCGGCCGCTGGGGCATCACCTGCTGTTGCGGGCCGAGCCGGGGCCGCCGGTTCGGCTGCATCTGCGCGGGAGCTGGCTGATCTTTGCGCTGATCCTCGTCATCTTTGCCCTGCGCTATGGCATGGCGGTGTTCGATGCGGTCGATCCCGTCACGGCGCATCAGCCCGCGCTGCGCCTGGTGGAAACGGTCGTGCGGGGCGCGCTGTCCGGGCTTTTGGTTGGTCGCGGGCTGGGCGTGCTGCTCTCAGCCCGGGCGATGCGCGCCGCTCATTGATGCCGCAATGGCGGATCCGGCGCTTGCGTTCTTGCTCTGTTCGCGTTAGCGCGGGCTCATGGCCAAGCCCAAACGTCGTTATATCTGCCAGGCCTGTGGCAGTGTCTCTCCGCGCTGGCAGGGGCAGTGCCCCGATTGCGCCGAATGGAACACCCTGGTGGAAGAAGCGCCGCAGACGGTGTTTTCCGCCAAGCATGACCTGTCGAGCGGCGGCCGCGCGGTGCAGTTCGTCTCGCTCGATAGCCCGGTTGCCCTGCCGCAGCGGCGCAAGACGGGCCTGGCTGAATTCGATCGCGCCCTGGGCGGCGGGCTGGTGCCGGGCTCGGCCATCCTGATGGGTGGCGATCCCGGGATCGGCAAGTCCACCCTGCTGCTGCAGACGGCGGCCAGCATCGCCAACAGCGGCGGCATGGTCGTTTATATCAGTGGGGAAGAGGCGTCGGACCAGATCCGCCTGCGCGCCGATCGACTGGGGCTGGGCAAGGCGCCGATCCGCCTCGCCTCCACCACCTCGGTGCGCGACATTCTCACCACGCTCGGCAGCATGGAAGCGCCGGCCCTGCTGGTGATCGATTCGATCCAGACCATGCATTCCGACCAGATCGAGGGCGCGCCCGGCACGGTCAGCCAGGTGCGCGGCTGCGCGTTCGAGCTGATCCGCTACGCCAAGGAAAACGGCGTGGCCCTTGTACTGGTCGGCCACGTCACCAAGGATGGTTCGATCGCGGGCCCGCGCGTGCTCGAACATATGGTCGACGTGGTGATGAGCTTCGAAGGGGAGCGCAGCCACCAGTATCGCATCCTGCGCGCGATCAAGAACCGCTTTGGCGCAGTGGATGAAATTGGCGTTTTCGCCATGGCCGGGGCAGGGCTGGAGGAAGTGGGCAATCCCTCGCTTTTGTTCCTGTCGGGCCGGGAAGAGCCGGTGCCGGGCAGCGCCGTGTTTCCGGCGCTGGAAGGTACGCGGCCGGTCCTGGTCGAAATCCAGGCGCTCACCGTGCGCCTTGCCAGCGGCGCCACCCCGCGCCGCGCCGTGGTCGGCTGGGATTCGGGGCGGCTGGCGATGCTGCTCGCCGTGCTCGAATCGCGCTGCGGTCTCAGCTTTTCCTCGGCCGAAGTCTATCTCAACGTGGCGGGCGGCTATCGCCTGACCGATCCCGCGGCCGATCTTGCGGTGGCCGCCGCGCTGGTCTCGGCACTGGCCGATCGGCCCCTGGCGGCTGGCACCGCCTGGTTTGGCGAGGTCTCGCTCGCCGGTGAAGTGCGCCCCGTGGCGCATTCCGGCGTGCGTCTGCGCGAGGCGGCTAAGCTGGGCTTTACCCAGCTGAACGGCCCCGATGGCGCGGCGGAAAAGGTCGAGGGTTTGCGCTATTCCCCGATCCGGCTGCTCCCAAATCTCGTTGACCGGGTGATGACCGGCGCTTAATCGCCGGGATATGACCGGCTTCGATTATGTTGTCTTCCTGGTCGTCGCGGTCGGCGCGATCGGCGGTTTCTTTCGCGGTTTCGTGGAGGAGGTGCTGTCGCTTGCGGCATGGTGCATCGTCCTGGTGGCGGTGCATTATGGCCTTGAACCGCTGACCGAGGCACTAAAACCCCACCTCAAGACCGAAACCGGCGCGGGCGTTCTTGCCTATGCGCTGTTGATGGTCGTGCCCTGGGGGCTGATGCGCCTGATCGCGCGCAAGATGGGTGCGGCCAGCCGCGATTCGATGCTGGGGCCGATCGATCGGCTGCTCGGCTTCGGGTTTGGCGCGGTCAAAGGCGCCATTCTCATGGTCCTGGGCTTTTCGCTGCTGGTCTTTGCCTATGACGTCGTCTGGGGCGTCAAGGGCCGGCCGGAATGGATCACCGCGGCGCGCACCTATCCCTTCCTCAATGCCGCGAGTGAGGAACTGGTGGCGATGATTGCCGAGCGGCGTGATGCTGCGGCCCAGGCTGCCGACGATCCCAACGCGCCTGATGGCGATGCTACGCCCAAGCCCAGCACCGCCGCGCACAAGAAAACCGCGCATCACCGCAAGCATGCGGTCAGCGCCGACAATTGAGATGAGCGCCACCTTTCTCTACACGCCCGAGGTGCTGGCCGCAGCCATGTCGCTGGCGCAATGGTCGTGGGACGAGAGCCTGCCTTTGGTGGGCGAGGCGCGTTCGCGCGCCTGCGGCAGCACGCTGCAGATCGGCCTGGCCCGTAACGACGCCGGCCAGATCAGCCGCATCGGCCTTCGTCCCCATGCCTGCGCCGTGGGGCAGGCCGCCGCCCAGGTCTTTGCCGCCGCCGCCATTGGGCACACGGCCGAAAGCCTGACGCAGGCGCGCGCCGAACTGGCCGCATGGCTGGCGGGCGAGGGGGCAGAGCCGGATTGGCCGGGCATCGGCCTGCTGCGCACCGCGCGCGACTATCCCGGCCGCCACGGCGCGATCGTGCTGGCGTGGGATGCAGCGCTGGCAGCGCTGGCGGAGCCGGCCAAGGCAGGCTAAGGCATTCCCCAATAACTGTGCCCCGGGGGAAATTGCACACCATGAACACCACCCACGCGGAACCGACCGCGGCAGACATTCGGCTGGTGATTGCCGCCAGTTCCGCCGGCACGGTGTTCGAATGGTATGATTTCTTCATCTACGGCACGCTGGGCACGATCCTGTCCAAGGCGTTCTTTCCCACCGGCAATGCCACGCTCGAACTGCTGCTGTTCTGGCTGGTCTTTGCCGTGGGCTTTGGCTTTCGGCCCCTGGGCGCTGTGCTGTTCGGCTTCCTGGGTGATCGGCTGGGGCGCAAATATACGTTCCTGGCGACTGTGGCGCTGATGGGCGTGGCCACGGCCGGCGTTGGCCTGGTGCCTTCGGCTGCCAGCATCGGCTATACCGCGCCGGCCTTGGTCATCCTCCTGCGCGTGGCGCAGGGCCTTGCCCTGGGCGGGGAATATGGCGGCGCGGCGGTCTATGTCGCCGAACATTGCGCGCCCGAACGGCGTGGTTTCTTCACCAGCTTCATCCAGGCCGGCGTGGTCGGCGGCTTCATCCTCAGCCTGGTCGTGGTGCTCAGCTGCAAGGCGGCATTCGGCCCGGAACTGTGGGCCGCGTGGGGCTGGCGCGTGCCGTTCATCCTCAGCCTGGCGCTGCTGGCAATCTCGCTGTGGATGCGGCTCAAGCTTTCGGAAAGCCCGGTATTCCAGGCGATGAAGGCGGAAAACGAGCTGGCCGGCAATCCCTTTATCGAATGCATGACGGCACCGGGCAACCGCAAGCGGCTGCTCGTCGCGCTGTTCGGCATTGCCGCCGGGCTGACGGTGATCTGGTACACCGCCATGTTCAGCAGCCTGACGTTCCTGAAAACCGCTATGCGGATGAACGACACGGCGGCCGAGATCATCGTCGGCATCGCCGCGTTGTTCGGCGTCGGCTCGTTCCTGTTCTTTGGCCACGTTTCCGATCGCGTGGGGCGCAAGGCGCCGATCGTGTGGGGCTATGTCGCCACGCTGGTGCTGCTGTTCCCGCTCTATTGGGGTATCGGCGCCCTCGCCAATCCGCATCTCGCGCGCCAGGCGCGTGAGCTGCCCGTGGTCGTGGCCGGCCCCGATTGCCGTTACGAAGCCTTTGCCATCGATCAAGCTAGCCAGTGCGGCAAGCTGCTGTCGGATCTCACCGCCACCGGCGTGCCCTATCGCCTCGAACATGCTGCCACGCTCTCGCTGCACGCCGGCGCTGCGCGCCTGCCGTTGGAAGCCTATCCCTGGGCCGACAAGAAGGCGCGCGGCAAGGCGCTGGAAGGCCTGCTGGGCAAGGCCGGCTATGATCTGGCGCGTATTACTCCAACGCCAGGCCGGGCGATCCTGGTCGTGCTGGTGCTGTTCGGCCTCATGGCGCTGTCGGGCGCCACCTATGGACCGGTTGCCGCGACTCTGTGCGAAATGTTCCCACCGCGCATCCGCTACTCCTCGCTGTCGATCCCCTATCACATCGGCACTGGCTATTTCGGCGGCTTCCTGCCGTTTCTTTCCACACTCATCATCGCCAAGACCGGCGATCCCTATGCCGGGCTGTGGTATACCTGGGTTGTCGTCCTGGTGGCCCTGGTGGTGTCGCTGTGGGGTCTCAAGGGCGGCCTGCCGCAGGACGAGCCAGTCTGAAACGCTTTCATCCATCAGGATTTGATCGAACGTTGTCTGTTTTTTCTTCCGTTCCGTTGCCCCCTGCCGCGCTGCGGCTTGCCTTTGATGCCACCGCCCTCGCCGGCAATTGGCGCGCGCTCGATCGCCTGAGCGGCGCGGCCAGCGCTGGCGCTGCGGTCAAGGCCGATGCCTATGGCTTGGGTGCGGCGCGGGTGGTGCCGGTCCTGGCGCAGGCCGGGTGCCGCGACTGGTTCGTGGCGCACTGGTGCGAAGTGCCCGATCTGCTGCCCCATGTTCCCGCCGCGTCGATCCATGTGTTGCATGGCCCGATGAACGCGGCCGACGTCGCCTATGCCCGCGCCACCGGCGTTACCCCGGTGCTCAACTCCCTGGCGCAGGTGCAGCGCTGGCTGACCGCGGGCGGCGGGCGTTGCGACCTGATGGTCGATACCGGGATCAACCGCCTGGGCCTGCCGATGGCCGATCTGGGCGATCCCGGCTTGGCGGCGCTCGATATCGACTGCTGCATTTCGCATCTGGCCAGCGCGGACGAGGATGTGGCGCAGAATGCGCAGCAACTGGCGCGCTTCCAGGCCGTGCGCACGCAGATCAAGGCCCGGCGCTACAGCCTGGCCAACAGCGCCGGCATCGCGCTGGGTGCCCCGTGGCATGCCGATGTCACACGGCCGGGTATTGCAATCTATGGCGGCATTGTGCGCAGCGAACTGGCGGGCGTGATCGCCCCAGTGGCGCGGCCGCAGGCGGCCGTGATCCAGCGGCGCCAGCTCCATCCGGGCGATCATGTCGGCTATAATGCCACGTTTACCGCCGATCGCCCTGTTGCAGCCGCGGTGGTCGCGCTGGGATATGCCGACGGCTATCTGCGCACATGGTCTGGCAGGGGCGAATTTTTGTGGCAGGGCAAGACCTTGCCAGTGATTGGCCGGATTTCGATGGATATGACCATAGTGGACGCAACAGATGCGCCCGCGCTGGTTGAAGGGGACTGGCTCGACGTGGCTTATAATCTGCCAGAAGCCGCCAAAATCAGCGGGTTGTCCCAATATGAGCTGCTTACCCTGCTGGGCCGCCGATTTTTGCGCGACAAAGCATGTCTTGCACCTTGATTAACTCATATTGCGCCGCACATACTGCATCTGCTAATCGTGTACGACATTCCCAGCGGGGGTCCGATAAAAATGGCAAATCAGGCTAAGGACGGCGATACCGTCATCATCAAGAAGTACGCCAACCGCCGTCTCTACAACACGCGGACGTCCAGCTACATCACGCTCGATCACCTCGCCCAGATGGTGAAGGAAAATGTCGAGTTCAAAGTGATCGACGCCAAGAGTGGCGCCGACCTGACCCATTCGATCCTCACCCAGATCATCATGGAAGAGGAAGCCACCGGCGAGCAGATGCTGCCGACCAACTTCCTGCGCCAGCTGATCGCGATGTATGGCAATTCGATGCAGGCGCTGCTGCCGGGCTATCTGGAAGCCTCGATGGAACACTTCCGCGAGAACCAGAACAAGCTGCGCAAGGCGATCGAGGATTCGATCGGTTCCAACCCGCTGGCGCAGATTGCCCAGCGCAACATGGAAATGTTCAAGGCTGCCGCTGCTGCGTTTGTCCCCGGCGCCACCCCGCGCGAGGATGACAAGCCGGCCGGCGCTCCTGCCGGTGGCGAGGGCGAACTTTCGGAACTGCGCAAGCAGATGGCCGAAATGCAGAAGAAGCTCGATCAACTGGGCAAGTAAGCCGCCGATTTTTGCCGGTGCGCGTGCATTGGGGCGTTGCCCCGATCCGCCGCACCGGCTAACCGGCAGGGCATGAACCAGCCCAAGATCAAGCACGCGCTGCCGATCAAGCGCGAAGAAGACTTTGCCCAGTGGTACCAGGCGGTCATCGCCGAGGCCGAGCTTGCCGAGGAATCCGGCGTGCGCGGCTGCATGGTGATCAAGCCATGGGGCTATGGCATCTGGGAACGCATCCAGAAGCTGATGGACGCACGCATCAAGGAAGCGGGCGTCGAAAACTGCTATTTCCCGCTGTTCATCCCGCTGTCGTACTTCGCCAAGGAAGCCGACCACGTGGAAGGCTTTGCCAAGGAAATGGCGGTTGTCACGCATCACCGCCTGATCGCCGATCCCAAGGGCGGGCTGATGCCCGATCCGGAAGCCAAGCTGGAAGAGCCGCTGGTCGTGCGCCCCACCTCGGAAACGGTGATCGGCGCGGCCATGGCGCGCTGGGTGCAATCGTGGCGCGATCTGCCGCTGCTGACCAACCAGTGGGCCAATGTCGTGCGCTGGGAAATGCGCACCCGCATGTTCCTGCGCACCAGCGAATTCCTCTGGCAGGAAGGCCATACCGCCCATGCGGACGAGGCCGACGCCATGGAAGAAACCCTGCGCGCGCTCGAAATGTACCGCGGCTTTGCGCAAGACGTTCTGGCGCTGCCGGTCATCGCCGGGCCCAAGCCTGAAAACGAACGCTTCCCCGGTGCCGTCGCGACCTATTCGATCGAGGCGATGATGCAGGATGGCAAGGCGCTGCAGGCCGGCACCTCGCACTATCTCGGCACCACCTTCTCGCAGGCAGCGGGCATCCGCTATCAGGACAAGGAAGGCCAGCAGGCGCTGTGCCACACCACGTCGTGGGGCGTGTCCACCCGCCTGATCGGCGGCGTGATCATGACGCATGGCGATGATGATGGCTTGCAGACGCCGCCGCAGGTGGCGCCGCACCAGATCGTGATCCTGCCGATGCTGCGCGATAACGACGGCGATGAAGCGCTGCTCGCCTATTGCGAAGACCTGCGCAAGGCGCTCGCGGCGCTTAGCGTGTTCGATGAAAAGGTGCGTGTCCTGCTCGACAAGCGTCCCGGCAAGGCCACGGCCAAGCGTTGGGCCTGGGTCAAGAAGGGCGTGCCGCTGATCCTGGAAATCGGCGGGCGCGATGCGGAAAACGGCCAGGTTTCGGCGGTACGCCGCGATCGCCTGTGGCGCGAGGATGGCAAGGTCAATTTCGTCGGCCAGGCCAAGGACGATTTCGTCGCTAGCGCCGTGGCTGAACTGGAATCGATCCAGGCTGCGCTGTTTGCCCAGGCAGAGGCGCGTCGCGATGCGCAGATCGAGCGCGGCGTGACCGATCTCGATGGCCTGGCCGCCTACTTTGCCGAAGACCGCAAGTTCCCCGGCTGGGTGGAACTGGGCTGGTCGCGCCCGACCGGCGCCGCGCTCGACAAGGTGGTGGAGCAGCTCAAGGCTTTGAAGCTTACCATCCGCAATAGCCCTCTGGATGGTCCCGCACCCACCGGCACCTGCCCGTTCACGGGAGAGCCGGCGGTGGAAACGATCTATATCGCCCGGGCTTATTGAGCGCTTTGTAAAACATTCCCTCCCCCGACCCCTCCCGCAAGCGGGAGGGGAGCAAAGGAAAAACTCTCCCGCAAGCGGAGGGGCGCCCGACGAATAGCCCCCTCCCGCTTGCGGGAGGGGGTTGGGGGAGGGCATGTCCCATGTTCCCCCTTACGCCCCGCAAAATTTCGTTTACCTTACGCAACATGACCCGCGCTCTCGTTGCTCTTCCGCTCCTCGCGCTGGCCCTGCCACTTCATGCGCAAGAGGTTTCGCCACAGCGCCTCAAGGCCGATGTCGAAACCCTGGTCGGCTTCGGCACGCGGCACACCATGTCCTCTCCCACCGATCCCAAGCGGGGTATCGGCGCGGCGCGGGCCTGGGCCAAGGCGCAGTTCGCGGCGAGCAGTGCGGCCTGCGGGCAGTGCCTCACCATCGTCACCCCCGAAACCACGGTGACCGGCGAACGCGTGCCCACGCCCACCAAGATCGTTGATGTCGTGGCCATCCAGCGCGGCACGGAGCGACCCAACGAGGTGGTCATCGTCGCCGGCCATATCGACAGCCGCGTGAGCGACGTGATGAATGTCACCGCCGATGCCCCCGGCGCCAACGATGATGGCTCGGGCACGGCTCTGGTGCTGGAGGCCGCGCGCGTGCTTTCGGCGCGCAAGTTTCCCACCACCATCGTCTATGCCGTGCTCAGTGGCGAAGAGCAGGGGCTCTATGGCGGCAAGCTGCTGGCCGATTACGCCAAGGCGCAGGGGTGGACGGTGAAGGCCATGTTCAACAACGATATCGTCGGCAATTCGCGCGGGTCTGACGGGCTGGTGGACGATACCCATGTGCGCGTCTTTTCCGAAGGGCCGCGTGGCGATGGCGATGCCGCGCTCGGCCGTGCGCAGCGCGCGATCGGGGGCGAGAACGACAGCCCCTCGCGCAATCTTTCGCGCTGGCTGGCGGGCCTGACCAATCCGGCCAAGACCGGCCTTGCCGTGCGCCAGGTCTGGCGCGCCGACCGCATGGGCCGGGGCGGCGATCACCTGCCGTTCGAGGCGCTGGGCTATCCCGCCGTGCGCTTTTCGGTCGCGGTCGAAAACTATGATCGCCAACACCAGGATCTGCGCACCGAGCAGGGGCGCCCCTATGGCGACACGGTCGATGCCATGGATTTTGCCTATCTTGCCAAGGTAACCCGCCTCAACGTTGCCGGCCTTGCTGCGCTGGCCCGCGCACCGATGCCGCCGGTCGCCACGGTCAAGGCGGCGGTGCAGACCTTTACCGATATTGCCTGGCAGCCGGTGCCCGGCGTGGTGCGCTATGCCGTGTGGCAGCGCGCCACCGACGCACCGGGCTGGCCGGCCAAGCCGGTGCTGACCACCAGCGATACCCATGTCACGCTGCCCGGCGTGCGCGGCGATGACTGGTTCTTTGGCGTCAGCGCAATTGCGGCCGATGGCAGCATGAGCCCGGTGGCCTCGGCCGTGCCGGGCGGCGGTTTCGGTCCACAGCAGGCCCAGCACTAAACCACACGATTGCGTGGCCACCAGGCCACAGGGGAAATTTCATGCTTCACGCCATCAAGCACGGCTTGCGCAATCTCGTCACGCTTACCGGCCGCGATGGCCGCAAGCAGTTCTGGCTCTATGCGGTGTTCCTGCTGCTGTTGCGCTGGGCGGTCAGCACCGTGGCAACGGTGCCCTTGATGGCCAGCACGATGAACACGGCCTTCACTGCCGCGCGCAACAGCACCGATCCTGCCGCCACGGCCACGGCCGTGCAGGCCAATATCACCGCCGCGCTGCCGCAGATCATGATCTTGGGCATCGTGATAAGCCTGATTACCGCAGCCATGCTGCTGTCCAGCCTGGTGCGGCGCCTGCACGATAGCGGGCTGTCCGGTTGGTTCGCGCTGTTGCCGGGCGTGCCCTATCTCATTTCGCTGGCGGCCGCCCCGCGCGAAGTGGCGCACACCATGGCGGTCATGCAACAACAGGGCCCTGGCCACCCCGGCGCGGCGCTGCATGCCACCAACTGGAGCATTGCCGCGATCGGCTGGCTGGCCCTTGCCTTGCTGGTGGCGGTGGCGGCGCGGCCGTCCACCCCCGGCACCAATCGCCACGGGCCGGAGCCGGTGGATCTGGACGCCTGATCAGGCAGCTACCGCCTCGATCAAAAGGGTGTCGATGGTAAAGCTGCCATCCGCCTCGATCGCAAAGTGATCCTGCACCTCGCGCGGGGCCTGTTGCTGAACCTGGCGGATCATCGCTGCATGGGCGGCGGGCGTGCCCATCCGCGCCGTCCATTCGGCAAAGTCCATGCGCAGGCGCCCCGGCTGGATCGCGGTCACGGCAAAGCCGGCCTGGCCCAGCGCCGCCACCCATTCGGCGGCGCTGTAATCGCGAACGTGTGACGCATCGCGCAGCAGTTCCATCACCTGCAGGTGCGTGTCGCACAGCGCCTGGACCGGCGCCACCACATCGGCAAACAGCGCCAAGCCGCCAGGCTGGCACACCCGCCGTGCCTGCGCCAGCCCACGGGCCAGGCTGTTCCAGTGGTGCGCCGAAAAGCGGCTGCTGATCGCATCGGCATGGCCATCGGCAAAGGGCAGGGTTTCGGCGGCGCTCACGCAGGTGACGATGTTGGCCAGGCCACGGCGCGCGCTTTCGGCTTCGACAGCGTCCAGCATGCGCGGCGAAAGATCGGTGGCGATGACCTCGGCGCAATGGGGCGCGGCGGCATAGGCCACGTGGCCACCGCCCGTGCCCAGGTCGATCAACCGGGCGGGGCGGCGTTCGGCCAGCGCCTGCGCCATGCGCGCCAGATCGGCACCCTGGGCGTGAACGGCGCTGGAAACATAGGCGGCGGCGCGGCTGCCGAATTGGGCGTCGGCGTGGCTGTCGTGGTCGGGCTGAGTCATGGTCTATCCTTTCCCGGCGGGGTGTGGCGCGCGATTTACCCTGTTACAAGATTGGCGTTTATCCTGTTATAAGCGCTGCCATGACCGATACGAGACTGGAACTCGGCCGCTTCCTGCGCGCCATGCGCGAACGCAGCCCGGCCGAGGCAGGGGGCCGCCGCCGCACCCCTGGTCTGCGGCGCGAGGAACTGGCGATCCGCGCCGGGATCAGCACCACCTGGCTGGCCTGGCTGGAGCAGGGGCGCGAGGCCAATCCATCGCCCCATGCGCTCGCCGGCCTGGCGCGGGCGCTGGCGCTGTCGGTGGCAGAGCGCGCCTATCTGTTCGAACTGGCCGGCCGGCTCGATCCCGAGGCGCCGGTCGCCCTGGCGCTGGAAGAGGCGCCCGATTCGGTGCGTGTGCTGGTCGATTTCGCGCCTGGCCCGGCCTATGGCCTCGATCGCACCTGGCGCGCGACCTGCTGGAATGCGGCCGCCGCGCGGCTGTTTCCCGGCTGGCTCGATGATCTGGGAGAGCGCAACCTGCTGCGCTACATGTTCCTGCGGGCCGAAGCGCGCGCCATGCTGCCCGATTGGCACGAGCGCGCCCGCCGCCTCATTGCGGAATTCCGCGCCGATCATGCCGGGCGCCATGGCGATCCTGTCAGCGAACGGATCGTGGCCGATCTGCGCGGGGAAAGCGCTGAATTCGCCAGCCTGTGGGACGAGCAGGTGGTGCAGGGCCGCGAAGGTGGCTTGCGCCGGTTCGACCATCCCTGGGACGGGCATCTGGCCTTTCGTCAGTTCACCTGGATTCCCGCCGATCGCCCCGATACCAAGGTGGTGGTGCTGCACCCGGCGTGATGCGCGCGGCAAAGGTTGCGCTTTGCGCGCCAAACGCCCACATGCGCTGGAATGGCCAAGACCAATTTTCCCGCGGGACTCCCTACGCGCCAGCAGGTGCTCGATTTCATCGCCCAGAGTGCAGAGCCAGCCGGCAAGCGCGAGATTGCCAAGGCATTTGGCCTGAGGGGCACGGAAAAGATCGCGCTCAAGGCGCTGCTCAAGGACATGGCCGAAGAGGGCCTGATTGACGGCAACCGCACCGCGTTCCACGCCATGGGCGGCGTGCCCAAGGTGACGGTGCTGCGCGTCGTCGAAATCGATGAAGGCCATGTCCTGGCCATTCCCGATTCATGGCAGCCCGATGATGCCAGCCCGCCGCCGCGCCTGCGCGTGATCGAGCCCAAGGGCAAGGCGCGTGATCGCCAGGCCGCGCTCAAGCCGGGCGATCGCGTGCTGGCCCGCACTGAGGAAGTTGGCGGGCCGGGCAGTGGCAAGTGGCTGGCCCACCCGATGAAGAAGCTGCCGCAGCAAAGCGAGCAGGTCATGGGCGTGGTCGAGCTCGATGGCGTGGGCAAGGGCTGGCTGGCCCCGATCGACAAGCGCGAGCGCCACGCCGCGCCGATTTCCGATCTGGGCGGGGCAGAGGCCGGGCAGCTTGTGTTGGCAGAGCCGGCCGGCCGCAGCCCACGCTCGGGCATGCGCGTCACGGCAGTGCTGGGCGATCCGCTGGCGCCGCGCGCGTTCAGCCTGATCGCGATCCACAAGCACGGCATCCCGATGGCCTTTGCGCCAGAAGCGCTGGATGAGGCGCAGGTGGCTGCCAAGCTGCCGCTCAGCCACGATCACCGCGAAGACCTCCGTGCCCTGCCGATCGTGGCGATCGATCCCAGCGACGCGCGCGACCACGACGATGCCATCTGGGCCGAGCCCGATGGCGAGGGCGGTTTCCGCGCCCTGGTCGCCATTGCCGATGTCAGCTTTTACGTGCGCCCCGGCGGTCAGCTCGATCGCGATGCACGCAAGCGCGGCAATTCGGTCTATTTCCCCGATCGCGTCGTGCCGATGCTGCCCGAAGTGCTGAGCGCCGATGTCTGCTCGCTCAAATCAGGCGCCGATCGCGCGGCCATGGCCTGCCATCTGCACATTGCCGCCGATGGCCGCATCAAGGACTTCCGCTTTACCCGCGCGCTGGTACGCATCCATGAAGTGATCGCCTATGAAGAGGCGCAGGCCCGCATCGATGAAGATCGGGCCGAGCCGCACCTGCAGAACCTGTGGGCAGCCTGGCGCCTGCTGGAAAAGGCCCGTGCCGCGCGCGATCCGCTAGAACTGGAACTGCCCGAACGCCGCGTGATGCTCGATGACCAGGGCCGCATTGCCCAGATCGCCCTGCGCGAACGGCTCGATGCGCACCGCGTGGTCGAAGATTTCATGATCGCGGCCAACGTGGCCGCGGCCAAGGCGCTGGAAGCCAAGACTGCCCCGGTGGTCTATCGCATTCACGAGCCGCCGAGCCGGGAAAAGCTGCTGGCGCTCAAGGACTATCTCGCCACATTCGATCGCAAGCTGTCGCTGGGCCAGGTGATCACGCCGGGCCTGTTCAACCGCATGCTCAAGGACGTGACTGACGAGGCGGAAAAGGCGCTGGTGATGGAAGCGGTGCTGCGCAGCCAGACCCAGGCCTATTACGGCCCGCGCAATGCCGGGCACTTTGGTCTGGCGCTGGGCAGCTATGCCCACTTCACCTCGCCGATCCGCCGCTATGCCGACTTGCTGGTGCACCGCGCGCTGGTCGATGCCTATGGCTTGGAGCAGCCGCGTCCGGCCGACCATGCCGTGCCTGCCACCTCGGGCCTGTCCGATCGTGACAGGGGCGATCTCGCGCGGGTGTCCGATGCCATCAGCGCTGCCGAGCGGCGCGCGATGGAAGCCGAGCGCGAGACGATCGATCGCTATGTCGCCGCCTGGCTATCCACCCGCGTGGGCGAGGTGTTCGACACGCGCATCAGCGGCGTGCAGAAATTCGGGCTGTTCGCCACGATCCTGGGCTTGGGCGGCGACGGCCTGGTTCCGGTCTCCACGCTGGGCGCCGAGCGCTTCAATTACGATGAAAAGGCCCAGCGCCTGGTCGGCGAACTGAGCGGCGAGGAATTTGCCATGGGCATGATCCTCAAGCTGCGCCTGGCCGAAGCCAACCCGCTCACCGGCGCGCTCAAGTTCGAGCCGGTGGACGTGGCCGAAGGCGTACAGCGTATCGAGCGGCGCGGCGGCAAGCTTGACGCCAAGGCCAAGTTCCGCGGCAAGCACATGGTCGGCCAGCGCGGCCGGCCCGGGAACATCCGCCACCAGGGCAAGCGGCGCTAACCCCCTCTGACGGCCTGCGGCCGCCACCTCCCCCGGTGGGGGAGGACCTGCTAATCCTCCCCCACCGGGGGAGGGGAACCGCCGCGCAGCGGTGGTGGAGGGGGTGGCGTCAACTCACCGCATCGATCGTCTCGTCATCGACGCCACCTGGCACGATCATCAGCACACAGGGCAGGGTGCCCGCGGCTGCGGCAAAGTGGGTGATCAGCGGGCCAGGATTGTCCTGCGCCGCGCCCAGCACCAGGGCCGACACTTCCGGGTGTTCCTTGAGGTATTCGCGCACCACCTGCGGGCCATTGCCCTGCCGCACGCTGATCAGCGGGGCGAGGCCAGATTCACTGGCGAGGCTGCCGGCAGCGGCCGTCGCCAGCACTTCGGCGCGATCGTGCGCTTCCTGTTCGATCGTGGCCTGAACGCCGGCAAAGGCGACGAATTCCTGGCGTGGCACCAGCGCCAGAATGTGCACCCCGCCGCTGGTGCGCACCGCGCGCCGCGCGGCAAAGCGCAAGGCGCGCGCCGCTTCCTCCGTCTCGTCCATGATCACCAGATAGATGCGCTGCTGTTCTGGCATGTGCTTGATCCGCCCCCGTTTCGCGCAGGTGGTATCGCGAATGGCGGGTTCTGGCAAATAGGTGAGGTGCACGGGCACGGCAGGATGCGTAAAAATCATCGCCTGTGCGCGACGCTAGAGGCTTGACCGAAGGTGCAAGGCTGGTGAAATGGAGTGGTGAAACAGAAATTCGATTTAACCCGAATTTTTGAGAAAAAACCAGTTCTGCAAACCGAATTGACACTTTTGTCAGCAAGGACACGGAAAACAGCCCATGCCCATCGCGATCAAGATGCCCGCCCTGTCCCCAACGATGGAAGAGGGCACCCTGGCCCGCTGGCTCGTCAAGGTTGGTGACAAGGTTTCCTCGGGCGACATCATGGCCGAAATCGAAACCGACAAGGCCACCATGGAATTCGAAGCGGTGGACGAAGGCACGATCGTGTCGATCGACGTGGCCGAAGGCAGCGAAGGCGTGAAGGTTGGCACCGTGATCGCCATGATCGCCGGCGAAGACGAAGATGCCAGCGCCCCGGCACCTGCCGCACCCGAGCCGGCCAAGGCCGCTGAAGCCGCGCCGACGCCGGCCGCCAGCGCGCCGGCGCCTGCTGCGCCTGCTGCCGCTCCGGCTGCTGCTGCTGCCCCGGCCGCCAAGGGCGATCGCGTCATCGCCACGCCGCTGGCCAAGCGCATTGCCGCTGAAAAGGGCATCGACCTGTCGGCCGTCAAGGGCAGTGGCCCGAACGGCCGCGTGACCAAGGCCGATGTGCTGGGGGCCAAGCCCGGTGCGGCTGCAGCGCCCGCCACCGCTGCTGCCCCGGCTGCGCCCGCTGCTGCAACGCCGGCTCCGGCTGCTGCACCGGCCCCTGCGGTCGTGCCCGATTTCGGCATTCCTTACGAAGCGCAGAAGCTCAACAACGTGCGCAAGACCATTGCGCGCCGCCTGACCGAAGCCAAGCAGACCATCCCGCACATCTACCTTACGGTCGACGTGCGCCTCGATGCGCTGCTCAAGCTGCGCAGCCAATTGAACGCCGCGCTCGAAGCGCAGGGCGTCAAGCTTTCGGTCAACGACCTGCTGATCAAGGCGCTGGCCAAGGCCCTGGTCCAGGTGCCCAAGTGCAACGTCAGCTTTGCCGGCGATGAGCTGCGCAGCTTCACCCGCGTCGACGTGTCGGTGGCCGTGGCCGCGCCTTCGGGCCTGATCACGCCGATCATCAAGGATGCCGGGGCCAAGTCGATCTCGGCTATCGCCACCGAGATGAAGCAGCTGGCCGGCAAGGCCCGCGAAGGCAAGCTGCAGCCGCATGAATTCCAGGGCGGCACGGCCTCGCTGTCGAACCTGGGCATGTTCGGCATCAAGCAGTTCGAAGCCGTGATCAATCCGCCGCAGGGCATGATCCTGGCCGTGGGTGCCGGCGAACAGCGCCCCTATATTGTCGATGGCGCGCTGGGCGTGGCCACGGTGATGAGCGCCACCGGCAGCTTTGACCACCGCGCGATCGACGGCGCCGATGGCGCCGAACTGATGCAGGCGTTCAAGCAGATCGTCGAAAACCCCTTGGCGCTGGTGGCATGAGCGTAAGCAGCCGCGAGCCGGCCATCCGCGTCACCGCCATGCCGGCGGATTGCAACGCCTATGGCGACATTTTCGGCGGATGGCTGATGTGCCTGATGGACAATGCTGCGGGGCTGATCGCCTCGCGGCGTTGTCGCGGGCGCGCGGTCACCATCGCGCTCGACGGCATGCAGTTCCTCAATCCGGTGAAGGTGGGTGACGAGGTGTCGGTCTATGGCGAAATCGAAAAGACCGGGCGCACCTCGATGACCATCGCCATCGAGGCATGGCGCCGCGAACGCCATCGCGAGCAGTCCTCGATGGTCACCCAGGCCAAGTTCACGTTTGTTGCCGTTGACGGCACCGGCCGGCCCCGCCCGGTTGACGAATAAGGAGAATTCCAAGTGGCTGATCAATATGACGTGATCGTCCTCGGTTCGGGTCCTGGCGGCTATGTGGCGGCAATCCGCTGCGCCCAGCTGGGTCTCAAGACCGCCATTGTCGAGCGCGAGCTGCTCGGCGGCATCTGCCTCAACTGGGGCTGCATTCCCACCAAGGCGCTGCTGCGCTCGGCTGAAGTGCTCAACCACATGAAGCACGCGGCCAGCTATGGCCTAGCGGCCGACAACATCCGCGCCGATCTGGACGCGGTGGTCAAGCGTTCGCGCGGCGTGGCCAAGCAGCTCAACCAGGGCGTGACGCACCTGATGAAGAAGAACAAGATCACCGTGCACATGGGCACGGGCGTCTTGAAGAGCCCCACCAGCATCGAAGTGACCGGCGACAAGGGCACCGAAACGATTTCGGCCAAGCATGTGATCGTCGCTACTGGTGCCCGTGCGCGCGACCTGCCGTTTGCCAAGGCCGATGGCAACCGCGTGTGGACCTATCGCCATGCGATGACGCCCAAGGAACTGCCGAGCAAGCTGCTGGTCATCGGCTCGGGCGCGATCGGTATCGAGTTCGCCAGCTTCTACAACGACATGGGCGCTGACGTGACCGTGGTCGAAATGCTCGATCGCGTCGTGCCGGTGGAAGACGCCGATGTTTCGGCATTCCTCGAAAAGGCGCTGACCAAGCAGGGCATGAAGATCATGACCGGCGCGGGCGTGGAAAGCCTGGCGGTGTCGGCCAATGGCGTGAAGGCCAAGATCAAGGCCAAGGACGGCAAGGTGATCGACGGCGATTACAGCCATGTGATCGTGGCCGTCGGTATCGTGCCCAATACCGAGAACATCGGGCTTGAAGCACAGGGCGTGAAGATGGAGCGCGGCTTCATCCAGATCGACGGCTATGGCCGCACCGGCGCCAAGGGCCTGTGGGCGATCGGCGACGTGACGCCCGGGCCGTGGCTGGCGCACAAGGCCAGCCATGAAGGCGTGATCGCGGCGGAAGCCATTGCGGCCGAACTCGGCAACAAGGACGTGCATCCACACCCGATGGACCGCGCCAACATCCCCGGCTGCACCTATTGCCACCCGCAGATCGCCAGCGTCGGCCTGACCGAGGCCAAGGCCAAGGAAGCGGGCTATACCGTCAAGGCCGGCACGTTCCCGTTCATCGGCAACGGCAAGGCCATCGCGCTGGGCGAGCCGGAAGGCTTCGTCAAGACGGTGTTCGATGCCAAGACCGGCGAACTGCTAGGCGCGCACATGATCGGCGCCGAAGTGACCGAAATGATCCAGGGCTTTGTCGTGGGCAAGACGCTGGAAACCACCGAGGCCGAACTGATGCACACGGTGTTCCCGCACCCGACCATCAGCGAATCCATGCATGAATCGGTGCTCGCCGCCTACGGCCGCGCCCTGCATATCTAAGGCAAACGGCCTTCCTCCCGCGTGCGGGAGGGAGGCCTATCTACTCCCCTCCCGCACGCGGGAGGGGTTGGGGGAGGGCATGTTGCACCCCAACCGCCCAGGCTCTTGCCAAACCTCCACCAATCCCCCACGGCCCCAGGCATGACGCACGATGTGATCATCCTGGGCGCCGGGGCGGCTGGCCTGTTCTGCGCGGCCACGGCGGCTGCGCGCGGGCGCCGCGTGGTGGTGCTCGATCACGCCGAAAAGCCGGGCAAGAAAATCCTGATTTCCGGCGGCGGCCGCTGCAATTTCACCAATCTGCACACCGCGCCCGATCGCTATCTGTCCGAAAATCCGCATTTCGCGCGCTCCGCGCTCAGCCGGTTTACCCCGGGCGATTTCATTGCCCTGGTCGATGCCCACGGCATCGCCTGGCATGAAAAGACGCTGGGGCAGTTGTTCTGCGATGGCTCTGCCCGCCAGATCGTGGATATGCTGATGGACCAGTGCGCCGCCGCTGGCGCGCAGGTGCGCTGCAACAGCCCGATCACCGCGGTGCGCCACGCCGATGGCCTGTTCCATGTCAGCGCGGGGGAAAGCGCATTTGCCGCCCCGTCGCTGGTCATCGCCACCGGCGGCCCGGCCATTCCCAAGATCGGCGCCACCGGCTTTGCCTATGACCTGGCGCGGCAATTCGGCCTAAAGGTGGTGCAACCGCGCCCCGCGCTGGTGCCGCTCACCCTGCCGGCCGAGGCTGCCTTGTTCCGTGAACTGTCGGGCATTGCGGCCCCGGTCGAGGCCACGTGCGGCAAGGCGCGTTTTGCCGAAGCGGCGCTGTTCACCCATCGCGGGCTGTCCGGCCCGGCGATCCTCCAGGTGTCCTCATACTGGAAGCGCGGCGAGGCGGTGCGCATCGATTTCCTGCCCGGCCGCACGGGCGATTGGCTGCTCGATGCCAAGCGCCAGCGCCCGCGCGCGGGCATGCGCAGCGTGCTGGGCGAAGCGCTGCCCGAGCGCCTGGCCACCGCCCTGGCCGACCAGCTTGGCCTGGCGGCCGAAATGGGCAACCTGCCCGACAAGGCGTTGCGCGCCGCGCAGGCGCGCCTGCATGCCTGGGATTTCATGCCCGATGGCAGCGAAGGCTTTGCCAAGGCCGAAGTGACCGCCGGCGGTATCAGCACGGCCGAACTGTCGCAGCGCACGATGGAAGCGCGCAAGGTTCCGGGTCTTTATGCCATTGGCGAGGCGGTGGACGTGACCGGCTGGCTGGGCGGGTATAACTTCCAGTGGGCCTGGGCGAGCGCGCACGCGGCCGGCATGGCCGCCTGATCGGGGAAATACCTAGGGAAACGCGGGTTGAACCGGCAGAAACCTGCCGGATAACGGCGGGATAATGCCCATTGGGTGCAAGCACGTGCCCTTAAACATACCCGCTGTTGATGGTCTATGTGGCCTGTTCGCCATGGAAAGCCCGCCAGCCGGGCATTGTGCGATCAAGGACCACAGCCCATGCCCAGCTATACCGATGCGTCGGTCGTTTCGACCTATGCGCTCACCGGCAACAAATACTTTGACGCCTTGCTCTATTCCAAGGCCATGTTCCGCTCCAAGTGGTCGACCATTGCCGATGGCAAGACGGCGATCACCTACAGCTTCCCGTGGCTCGATGGCGTCGCCAGCAAGTTTGCCAATGGCTATGGCAGCGAACCGGGCGCGGCCACCCATGGCGCCATGCCCAGCGCGCAGATCGCCAACATCAAGGCGGCGTTCCAGGCGTGGTCCGATGTGGCCAACATCACCTTTACCCAGGTGAGCGAGACCGACAGCGGCACCGTCGGCGATATCCGCGTCGCGCAATCGTCCAGCGTGAGCGGGCAATACTGGGGCTATTGCAAGCTGGTATCCAATGGCGCGGCCAATGCCCATGGCGATATCTGGATTTCGCCCAATTATGGCAACGGCTCGTTTGCCGTGGGCACCTATAACTACATGGCGATGATGCACGAGGTCGGCCACGCCCTGGGCCTCGATCACCCGTTTGAAGGCAATAAGATGCCCTCGGGCTTTGACGTGCGCAATTACACGATCATGTCCTACACCGATCCCAAGGGGGTGTGGTGGGTGAACAGTGGCACGGGGCAGACCGAATACCTCATCAAGTCGCCGATGGTCTATGACATCGCCGCGATCCAGGCGATCTATGGCGCCAACACCGGCTTTCACGCCGGCGATGACACCTACAGCTACTCCGCCACGGCACCGTTCTTCGCCGCAATCTGGGACGGCGGCGGCAATGACACGATCGATGTCAGCGCCTTTTCCAAGGGGTGCCGCGTCGATCTGCACGCCGGTGCCTATTCTACCCTGGTGTTCGACAACCTGCAGACGCTGAACAACAATCTGGGCATTGCCTTCAACTGCACGATCGAAAATGCCACGGGCGGCAGCGGGGCCGACAAACTCGTCGGCAACGATATCGCCAATGTGCTGTTCGGCCGCGACGGCGACGATACGCTGACAGGCAATGGCGGTAACGACACGCTCAACGGCGGCGCGGGCAAGGACGTGCTGCTGGGCGGCAACGATGCCGATACGCTGATCGGCGGGGCAGGGCAGGACACGCTGACCGGGGGCGCCGGCGCGGACGCTTTCGTTTTTACCGCCATTTCCGATTTTGCCGGGCAAGACCTAGCCAGTTGCGATGCGATCACCGATTTCAGCAAGACGCAGAAAGACGTGATCAAGCTCAACCAGATCGATGCGATCAGCACCAACGCCAATGCCGATGATCCCTTCACTTTCATCGGCACCGCCAATTTCCACAAGGTGGCGGGCGAATTGCGCTATATGTACAGCGGCGGGGCCACGGTGATCCAGGGTGACGTCAACGGCGATGGCGTGGCTGATTTCTGGCTGAAAGCGGCGGGCAAGATCGCCTTTGCCGCCACTGATTTCGTGCTCTAGCCTGGGCGCCTTGCCAGGGGGAGGCGCGCTCACGCCTCCACTTTGAACCTGTCGTCCGTCCCGTAACGCGGCAGGCTTGCCTACCAAGGCAGGCCTTCAACCGTTCGGGAATGCACGCGTGGCCACCTATACCCAGGCATCGCCGGTCAAGACCTATTCGCTGACCGCCGATGCGCGGTTCAATGCCTTGCTTCAGGCCGATCCCGCCTATCGCCTGGCGTGGTCCACCGTTTCGGCCGGCAAGACGGTGGTCAGCTACAGCTTCATCTGGGGCGGCGGCGTCGCCTCGGCCTTTGCCAGTGGCTATGGTACCGAAATGACCGCAGCCACAGTCGGCGCCTTGCCGTCTGGTGACTATGCCAATGTCGCCCTGGCGTTTGCGCAATGGGCCAATGTCGCCAACCTTTCGTTCAAGCAGGTGGCCGAAACCGCCGGTGGCACGGTGGGAGACATTCGCCTGGGCCTGTCCTCGCGCGTGGGCGATGCCTGGGGCTATACCAAGGCCACGGCTGGCGGCCTGGCCAATAGCCACGGCGATATCTGGATCAACCCGCTCTATGGGCGCGATTCCTACGCGGTGAACACCTACAATTTCACCGCTCTGATGCACGAAATCGGCCACGCCCTGGGCCTGGCGCATCCATCCGAAGGCTTCATCATCCCCACCGGGTATGATTATCGCAACTACACGATCATGTCCTACAACGATCCCTATGGGGTCTATGCCTATAACCCGGCCAAGGAAGACTTCGACTATATCATCCAGACGCCGATGGTTTACGATATCGCCGCGATCCAGGCGATCTATGGCGCCAACATGAGCTATCATGCCGGCGACAACACCTATGCCTATTCGCCCGGCAGCCCATTTTACGCCACGATCTGGGATGCCGGCGGCAAGGATCTGATCGACCTGCGCACGTTCAAGCTGGATTGCTGGGTCGATCTCCACCCTGGCGCCTATTCCACGCTGGGGTTCACCAATGTCAGCGTGTCCAACAACCTCGGCATCGCCTACAACGTGACGATCGAGGATTGCTATGGCGGCGCCGGCAACGACACGCTGGTGGGCAACGAGGCGAACAACGCGCTCTATGGCAACGCCGGCAACGACCGGCTCTATGGCTATGGCGGGAATGACAAGCTTTCGGGCGGCAAGGGCGATGACATTCTCTCGGGCGGCGATGGCAACGACACGTTCCTGGCCGGCGATGACCTGGGCAATGATCGCTATGTCGGCGGCCCCGGCCTCGATCTTGTCACCTATGCCGGCGCGACGGCGGGCGTCACCGTCAACCTGGCCACGAGCGTGGGCGATGGCACGGCGGCGGGCCTGGGCAAGGACACGATCTCGGGCGTGGAGCGCGTTACCGGCTCTGCCCACAATGATACCCTGCTGGGCGATGCCAACGACAACATCCTGTCGGGCAATGGCGGCAACGATACGATCAACGGCATGGCCGGCGCCGATACCTTGCGCGGCGGATCGGGCCAGGACCGGCTCACCGGCGGCAGCGGCGCCGATCGCTTCGTGTTTGAGCGGGTGATCGAATTTGCCGGAAGCACAGCCACCACGTGTGACGTGATCACCGATTTCAAGCATGCGGACGGCGATCTGATCGTGTTGACGCCGATTGACGCGAACAGCCTGACCAGCGCCGACGATGCCTTTGCGTTCATCGGCACGGCCGCCTTCCACCATGTGGCGGGCGAGTTGCGCTATGCTATCACCGGCGGCAACACCCTGGTTCAGGGGGACATCAACGGCGATGGCCTGGCTGATTTCACGCTGCTGCTGCAAGGCAGCCTGTCGTTGGTAAAGGGCGATTTCCTGCTCTGAACGGCTACGCACTTTCCGCAGGGGCGCCCAACGGTTTGTTGGCCATGGCAGGTCTAAGCCGGCCAAAATGCCGGAGACGACCATGTTCGGATTGCGCAAAGTCTTTGGGAGCCCTGCAACGCCCACGCCACTGCCCACCTTGGCGGCGTGGGATCAAGACGTGCCGCCTGTCGAGAGTTTTGTCCCGCTGGCGCAGCCGTCGATGCGTGTGGTGCGCAGCAACAGCATGCTGCACGGGCTGGGCCACGAAACCTTCCGCTTTGGCGATGTCGCGGCAGCGCTGGTCATGGCCTATGTGTCCCCGCACGTCGATTTCGAAACGGTGGTGCAGCGTTTGCGTCCGTTGTGCGCGCCGGCGCGCGTGGTGGCAGTCACCACGGCGGGCGAACTGTGCGGCGATGGCCAGGGGCCACTTTATTGCCCGGCCGATGGCGCGTGGGACAGCGTGGTGGTGCAGGTCTTCGGGCCAGACCTGTTTGCCGCCACCAGCATCCACGCCGTTCCCCTGGCGAACGCCGATATTCGCGCCGGCAGGCCCAGCAAGGCGCAAGACGCCCGCGTAGACGAGATCGCCGATCACCTCTCGCGCCTGTCCGTGTCCTTCCCGGTACGGCACCATGATACGCTGGCACTCACCCTGATCGACGGGCTTTCCGCCAGCGAGAACTTCTTCATGGAAGCGGTCTATCGCTGCGGCCGCTTCCCATGCGTGTTCATCGGTGGATCGGCTGGCGGCAAGCTCGATTTCCAGGCGACCTGGCTGTTCGACGGCGAACGCTTCTTGCAGGACCATGCGGTGATCGTCTTTGCCAAGATGCGCGACGATGCGCGCTTTGGCATCTTCAAGACGCAGAATTTCGTCGATACCGGGCGCAGTGTGATCATCATGGAGGCTTCGGCCGAAACCCGCTGCGTCACTTCGGTGGTAGAGCCCGGCTCGGTGGAGATCGTGCCGGTGGTTGATGCACTCAGCGCCATGATGGGGTGCCAGCCGCACGATCTGGAACAGCGCCTGCAAGGGCACACGTTTGCCATCCGCCTGAACGACCAGCTGTTCGTGCGCTCCATCTCCAGCATCGATGTGGCGGCCGGGGCCGTGCATTTCTATTGCGACATCAATCCCGGCGATGAATTGCACCTGGTGGCCGCCACCGATTTTGCCGGCCAGACCAGGGCCGACCTGGAGGCGTTCCTGCGGGGCAAGCCGCATCCGGTGGGCGCCCTGCTCAACGACTGCATCCTGCGCCGTCTGGGCAATGGCGCGCAGCTTGGCGCGCTCGACGGGCTGTGGGGCGATGTGCCGGCGGCGGGCTTTTCCACGTTTGGCGAATTGCTGGGCATCAACGTCAACCAGACCTTGACGGCGGTGGTCTTCTTCAAGCCGGCGCCGGGCGAGGTGCTGGCCGAACCGTTCGTGGAGCAGTTCCCCATCCACTATGCGCAGTTCGCGCGCTATTTCGTGGAAACGCGGCTCAACCAGCAGCGCCTGATCAACGGGCTGCGCCAGCAGTTGCTGGGCCGGCTTACCGATTTCGTGATCAAGACCGCGCGCCTCGCGCACGAGCTGGACCAGGTGGCCAGCGGAACCGAGGATGTGCGCCGCAATGTCGATGCGATGCGCAGCGAGATCGAGCAGCGGCTGGCGGGCCTCGCCCACAGCGACGGGGAAGGGGTGCTCGATACCGAATTCGGCCATGTCGCCCAGGCCATGGCCCAGCTGCGCGACATCGTCGAAGTGATCGACAAGATCAACATGCAGACCAACCTGCTCTCGCTCAACGCCGGGATCGAGGCGGCACGCGCCGGCGAGGCCGGGCGCGCCTTTGCCATCGTCGCCAACGAAGTGCGCAGCCTGGCCAAGATGACCCGCACCACGCTCGATCAAAGCCGCGAATCGCTGGGCCAGGTCGACAATTCGATGACGCGCCTGGGTGGCCATGTCGCGCAGACAGAGGCCAAGCTGGGCAATGCCCGCAATGGCTTTGATGTCATCACCGCCAGCCTCGGCGCGATGTTCGCCTCGTTCTCGCGCATTGGCGACTTGCTGGGGTCGGTGGAGCAGATGGCCCGCCAGCAGACCGGCATGATGTGTCAGGTCGAGCTGGAGATAGAGCGCCTGCGCCGGGTGGAGGGGCAGCAGGCGTAAGCAGCCTAGATCCGCCGCAGGGCGTCGGCCATCACATGGGCTTCATGCTGGCTGGCGATCAGCAGCGGCTGGGTGTCCTGCTCGGCCCGGCGTTCGCTTTCGGGCACCAGTGCGCGCGCGTCGCCGCTCCACTGTGCGGCAATCGCCCGCACTTCGGGCACGATCACCAGCTTGGCCACCACCAGCGATCCCGTCCACAGCGGGATCGACAACACGAGCGAGGTGATGACGCACTTCACAGCCTTGCCGGGGTGCAGGAAGTTGATGTTCCAGGTCATGGTCAATTCCCGATTGCGCTTTCCCATCGGTCCCGGGGCAGGGGCTAATGGCTGGGGCCTGACATCGGGATGAATGACCAAATTTTCATGTTGGTTCAAAAGGTAGTCTGGGCACTGCGCCGCCAGTGGCCCTGCGGCCATGGCGGCGCAGCAATGGTTCAGGCCGCCACGTAATGCGCCGTGGTCTTGGCCGCCACTTCCTCGGCCGTCACGCCCGGCGCCAGCTCCACCAGGTGGAACGGGCTGTCATGATCCGGGCGCTGGAACACGGCGAGGTCGGTGATCACCATGTCGACCACATTCTTGCCGGTCAGCGGCAGGGTGCAATCAGGAATGAACTTGGAGCTGCCGTCCTTGGCGCAGTGCTCCATCACCACGATGATGCGCTTCACCCCCGCGACCAGGTCCATGGCGCCGCCCATGCCCTTGATCATCTTGCCGGGCACCATCCAGTTGGCGATATCGCCGCCCTGCGACACTTCCATCGCGCCCAGCACGGTCAGGTCGATATGCCCGCCCCGGATCATGGCAAAGCTTTGCGCGCTATCGAAATAGGCGGTCTGCGGCAGTTCGCTGATGGTCTGCTTGCCGGCGTTGATCAGGTCGGCATCCACCTCGTCGTCGAACGGGAAGGGGCCGATGCCCAGCATCCCGTTTTCCGATTGCAGCGTCACTTCCATGCCGGCGGGAATGTGGTTGGCCACCAGCGTGGGGATGCCGATGCCCAGGTTCACATAGAACCCATCTTGCAGTTCGCGCGCCGCGCGCGCGGCCATTTCGTCACGAGTCCAGGGCATCAGGCGTTCTCCCGCGCACGGGTGGTGCGGAATTCGATCTTCTTGTCATAGGGCGCGCCCAGCACCAGCCGCTGGACATAGACGCCCGGCAGGTGGATGCCATCGGCATCGAGGCTGCCGGTCGGCACGATCTCTTCCACTTCCACCACGCAGACCTTGCCGCAGGTGGCGGCCGGCACGTTGAAATTGCGCGCCGTCTTGCGGAACACCACGTTGCCGCTTTCGTCCGCCTTCCACGCCTTGACCAGCGACAGGTCGGCAAAGATGCCGCGTTCCAGGATATAGTCCTGCCCGTCGAAATTCTTCACTTCCTTGCCTTCGGCCACCAGCGTGCCCACGCCGGTCTTGGTGTAAAAGCCGGGAATGCCCGCGCCACCGGCACGCATGCGCTCGGCCAGGGTGCCCTGGGGGCAGAATTCCACCTCAAGCTCGCCCGACAGATACTGGCGCTCGAATTCCTTGTTCTCACCCACATAGGACGAGATCATCTTCTTCACCTGGCGCGTGCGCAGCAGCTTGCCGATGCCTTCGTTGTCGATGCCGGCGTTGTTGCTGGCAAAGGTCAGCCCGCTCACCCCGGAATCGCGCACCGCATCCAGCAGCCGTTCGGGAATGCCGCAAAGGCCAAAGCCTCCGCAGGCAATCAGCAGGCCATCGTGCAACAGCCCGTCCAGCGCGGCTGTGGCAGAGGGATAGATCTTGTTGGCCATCGGCACCTCTCCATTGATGCCCCGTCTTACGCCAGCCAATCGATCGGAACTAGCGATACATTGTTATCTTTTATGATAAGACCTGGATATGATATCGCGGGGCCATGAAGCGCCTGGCCATCTATCACCTCGAAACCCTGCTGTGGATTGCCCGGCTCGGCACGTTCCGCGCGGCGGCAGAACGGCTCAACACCACGCAGCCCGCCATTTCCGCGCGCGTGAAAGAGATCGAGGAGCAATTGGGCGTCGATCTGTTCCGCCGCGAAGGGCGCAACATGGTGCTCACCGCGCGCGGCCGCGCCTTGGTTGCCGATTTCGAGCCGCTGTGGGCCGGCTTCGAACGCGCGTTGTTCAAGGCGAGCGACTTTGGCGGCGCCACCGGCATCGTGCGCATCGGCACCGGCGAGATCGCCGCCGCCAGTTGCCTGCCCGCCTTCGTCGCGGCGGTGGAGCAGGACCTGCCCGGCGTGACGCTGGAGATCGAGCTCGACCTGACCGCCCGCATGCTCCAGCAACTGCTCGCCGGCACCAGCGACATGGTGTTCCTCGCCGGCCCGGTCGCCAGCCCCGGCGTGCGCACCACGCCACTCGGCAGCGTCGCGCTGGTCTGGGCGGCCAGCAAGGCCACGGCGCAGGCCGGCGGCTTCAAGCAACCGCTGCCGGTGTGGTCGATCCCCGAACACTCCCCCATCCATGGCATCATGCAGGAATCGCTGGCGCAACACGGCATCACGCCTCCGGTCATCCGCACCTGCAACAACGTGCGCGCTCTGGTCGAAATCATTCGCCTGGGCAGCGGTGCCGCGCTGCTGCCCGAAACCATGGTGCGCGGTGAACTGGCGAGCGGGGAACTGGTGCAAGTCCTGCCATCGCCCAAGCGGCAACTGCGCTTCGAAGCGGCGATCAGGAGCGCAGAGCGCGATCCGCTGATCCTGGAGCTGTTCCGGCGGGTTGGTGGGCTGCGGATTGATTAGCCCAAACATTCCCTCCCCTAACCCCTCCCGCTGGCGGGAGGGGTTAGGGGAGGGAATGTAAGCACCACAGCTCAATTCTACCGCATTCCCCCGGCGCGGCGCGCTGTATTGCGCATCAATCCCGGCCACGATGCGGCGAAAACCGAGAATTGCCTTTCAATTTTTCGGCATCGTGTTATTAGGGTTGTGCTTACGTCGCATGCGACGGATAAATCGGCAGCTTTATGCCACCCCTTTATCCTTTTCTAGCACTACAGAAGCCGGGATGTGCCGCTGTTGGCGCATGCCCGTCAAACCATGGGATAAAGGGTTATCCATATGACGACCGGAACCGTAAAGTTTTTCAACGTCGACAAGGGCTATGGCTTCATTGCGCCCAATGACGGCGGCACCGATGCCTTCGTGCACATCTCGGCCGTGGAACGCGCCGGCATGCGCACGCTCGAAAAGGACCAGCGCGTTTCCTACGAGTTGGAAACCGATCGCCGTGGCAAGGTTTCGGCAGTCAATCTCCAGGCTGCCTGATGGATGCGGGTCGCGCGGTTGATCCAACCGCGCGACCACACCGCACCTGTCGCTACATGCCAAATTGACATTGCTGGAGGCCGAAAATGTCTGATCCGAAAAATCGTCCGTTCCTGATCAACAAGGATGCGGAAGGCAATTTCCGGCTGACCGTGCGCAGTATCCGATACAACTCGCAAGGGTATCCGTTGGTCACGGCGGCACTGCAAGACGAACTGTTCAAGACCATGGCTGGCGCACGCACATTCGCGCGCGACAACTTTGGCGCACAGCCGGGCGAATACGCTTCAAAGTAAAGAGCGTTGTTCGCAACGTGAGAAGGAATTGGCATGGCCAAGGGTCAAAAGAAATCCAACAAGGAAGTCCGCAAGCCCAAGGCGGCCAAGCCGCCCAAGCTTAACGCCTCCAATCCATCGACCAAGCCAGCGCCGGTCGGGATCGTCACGATCAAGCGGTGAGCCCGAGCGGGCAACTGCCCTGCTTTGCCACTCTGGCCGCGCCGATGCCAACGCTCGGCGCGCCGTTGGCATGCCGGAAAATCAGCAAGATTGCCGGCATCGCCAACCGGCGGAGCCAGTTTCATGACGGATAGTCCCAGCCTCATCGACCCCCAGTTGCTCGATGCGCACGAAGCGTCTGATATTTCGGCCATCAACGGCATCGTCAGCTTGGCGAATATCCTGCGCGGCCGCAATATTCTGACCGACGCCGAGGCTTCGGCCTTGCACGAGAGCATGAGTTTGCCGCTTGGCATGGCCAAATACGCAGACAATCCATCGGTCCAGGACATTCAGCTCAATCTCGACCGCCTGTTTGCGATGGTCGTCCGCCCGGGTTGAGCCCTACCGCTCCCTGATCGCCGCCTTCAGCCCCAGATGCGCGGCAAGCGCTTTCAAGTCCCGGCCCACGCTGTCGTTGATCAGCACGGCATGGCGATCTTCCACTTCCATCACCAGCACCTCGCCTTCGCGGCGCAGCGTGCTGCCGTTGAGCGCGGAGGGCGCGCCCACGGTGAACCGCCGGCACAGGCGGGTGGCAAGGCCCCAGGCCTGGGCTTCGCGCAGCGAGGCGGGGGTGGCGAGAAGGTTGAGGTCTTCGGGCAGCGTCAGCTTGCCGGTGTTGGCGATCATGGCTGCGGCAAGCATCGCGCGGTCGCGCGCGGTCGCGCCGATCCAGCGTTTGCGCAGGCCCCATTCATGCGCCAGGTCGCCGCGCAGGTTGGGCTCCACCGTGGCCGAGGCCATGCACAGCATCGTGGCGGCAAGGCGCAGGCGCTCGCGCCGGTCGGGCCCGTCGGTCTGGACCACGCCGGCGGTCCAGCCGGCCACCATGCTGGCGGTGTTGGGCGAAATGCCGTGTTCCTGGGCAAAGGCAGAGGCGCCGGCAACCAGCGGTTCCTGCCCGCGCACGGCATCGGGCATCGCTTCCCACAGCACGCCTTCGCGCAGGCCCCAAGCCGAAAACACCAGCCGTTCAGGCTTTAGCCGGGCGATCAGCACGGCGAGCAGCGCGGCAGTATCGGGCAGGCTGGCAAGGCGCCCGCCGGAAACCCCCGCGATCGGCGCCACGGCCTCTCCCTTGCGCCGCGCCAGGGCCTTGGCCAGCTTCAGCGCCAGGGCGGGATCGGCGACATAGCCGTGCGGATCATCGATCGGAAAGCGCGTTTCCACCATCATGTGGCGGGCAAAGGCGCGCAGCGAGCCGCCGACGAGATAGAGCGTCTGCCCCGGCGTGGCTTTCCATTCCGCCTTGGCCAGCGCCTTGGTGATCTTCTGCCCGAACGCGCGCTGCCCTTCGGCGCGCAGCGCGGGCAGGCGCAGCGTGCCCAGCGGCAGGCTGACACCGTGGGTGCAGCGCTGCCCGTCCACATCGACCAGTTCCAGGCTGCCACCACCCAGATCGCCCACCACGCCCTTGGCCTTGGGAAAGGCACCCAGCACGCCGTGCGCGCTGGTGATCGCCTCTTCCTCGCCCGAGAGCAGGCGCGGGGCAAAGCCCAGCTTGGCGATGGCATCCAGAAAGGCCGGACCATTGCGCGCGTCGCGGCTGGCGGCGGTGGCCACCACGTCGAGTTCGGTCACCCCCTGCAGTGCCAGGATCGCCTTGAACCGGGCGAGCGAGGCCAGCGCCAGGGCCATGGCCTTGGGTGAAAGATCGCCGCTTTCGGCCACGCCCTTGCCCAGGCGCGCGGTCACTTTCTCGTTGTGCAGCACCTTGGGCGCGCGCAGCGGCTGGCCATAGATGACCAGTCGCACGGTGTTGGAGCCGATATCGATAATGGCGCGCTTGGGCGCTTCTTTGCCACGGGACAGGCCAAATGCCATCGCGCCGTCAATCGACCGTTGCGCCACCGCGCCGCAGCGCCAGCTTGGGTACCTTGCGCCCCTTGGTAAGGGCCGCGCCGCGGCCCGAAAGCGAAGGATTGGTCATGAAATAGCGGTGCACATTGAACGGTTTCTCGCCCGCGTCGGATCGACACGAAACCCGCTGATAATCGCCATCGGCGTGCAAAGTCCAGCTTTGCTCGGTATCGATGAGGTTGGCCAGCATTACTTGGTCCAGGATCTGGTCGTGCACCGTGCGGTTGCGGATCGGCACCAGCACTTCCACCCGGCGATCCAGATTGCGGCTCATCCCGTCGGCCGAGGAGATGAACACCCGCGCGCGCCGGTTGGGCAGGGCGCCGCCGTTGCCGAACGCCCAGATGCGGCTGTGCTCCAGAAAGCGGCCGATGATCGATTTCACCGTGATCCGTTCCGAAAGCCCGGGCACGCCGGGCCGCAGGCAGCAGATGCCGCGCACCACCAGCGAAATGTCCACGCCAGCCTGCGCTGCGGCATAGAGCCGCTCGATCAGGCGGCTGTCGGTCAGCGCATTGAGCTTGGCCCAGATCGCGGCGCGCTTGCCTGCGCGGGCAAAGGCGATCTCGCGCTCGATGCAATCATACAGCGTGCGGCGCAGGCCGATCGGCGAGATCGAAAGAAACTCGGTGTTCTTGGGCTCGACATAGCCGGTGATGAAATTGAACAGCTGCCCGGCATCGCGCCCCGCCTTGGGGTCGGCGGTAAAGAACGACAGGTCGGTATAGATGCGTGCGGTCACCGGGTGATAGTTGCCGGTGCCAAAGTGGCAATAAGTGCGATAGCCATCGCCCTCGCGCCGCACCACCATCGAAACCTTGGCATGCGTCTTCCAGTCGACGAAGCCGTAGATCACCTGGACCCCGGCGCGCTCCAACTGGCTCGCCCAGTGCAGGTTCTGCTCCTCGTCGAACCGCGCCTTGAGTTCGACCACGGCCGTGACCGACTTGCCCGCCTCGGCCGCCGCGATCAGCGCGGCGATCACTGCCGATTGCTTGCCGGCGCGATAAAGCGTCTGCTTGATCGCCACCACATCGGGATCTTCGGCGGCCTGGCGCAGGAAATCGACCACCACGTCGAAACTTTCGAACGGGTGGTGGATCACCAGATCCTTTTCGCGGATCGCGGCAAAGCAATCGCCATCGTGTTCCAGCACGCGTTCGGGATAGCGCGGGTTATAGGGCTCGAACTTCAGTTCCGGGCGCGGCATGTCGACGATCTGCGACAGGCCGTTCATCGCCAGCAAGCCGCGCGATTTCACCACCAGCGCATAGTCCAGGCGCAGCTTGTCGCGCAGCAATTGCTCGGCCATGGGATCGGAATCATCCTGCAATTGCAGCATGATCACCTTGCCGCGCCGCCGCCGCTGGATCGCCGTGCGGAAATAGCGCACCAGGTCTTCGGCGTCTTCCTCGATCTCCATGTCGCTGTCGCGCAGCACGCGGAACGTGCCCGAACCCTGGATGCGAAAGCCGGGAAACACCGTGGCGGCGTTGCGGCGCACCAGTTCCTCGATGCTGATCCAGCCGCCATCGTCGGGCAGCTTGACAAAGCGCGGCAGCGCCGGCGGCACCAGGATCATCTCGGTGACCGGGTCGTTATCGGCCACCCGCACCATCGAGAACAGGATGCCCGTGCCCTGGTTGGCGATAAACGGGAACGGGTGCGCCGGATCGATCGCCTGGGGGGTAAGCACCGGCATGACATGCTCGGTGAAATAGCGCGCCAGCCAATCGGCCTGGTGGCGGGGCAGGGGCTTGTCGCCCACCATATGGATGCCGGCGTCGGCCAGCAGGTCTGACAGTTCGCCCAGCACCACGCGCTGCGCGCTGACCAGGTCTTCCACGGCGCCGTGGATCTGCTGCAACTGCTGGACCGGGCTGAACCCGTCGATCGAAACCTCGTCGATCCCGCGCCGCACCTGGCCGGCGATCCCGGCCACGCGCACCATCATGAATTCATCCAGGTTGCTGCCCGAGATCGACAGGAAGCGCAGCCGCTCCAGCAGCGGATAATTGGTGTTCTGCGCCTCGGCCAGAACGCGGCGGTTGAACATCAGCCAGCTCAACTCGCGGTTGAAATAGCGCATCGGCGGTGGACCCTCGGTCAACGCGGATAGGGCCTGCATCGGCAGCACGCCACCCGGCGCTGCGCTGGTTTCTGCCACGATTGCTGTCCTGCTTGGTGTTGTTGCGGTCCCGCGCGCCATCGTTCCGCTTTGCTACTCTTGTATGACAAGCACGATGTTAGAAACGGGCAGCGGCGCCTTGGCAAGTGCAAAGCGGCCCTGTCAGGAAACGTTACAAGCTGTGCGTTAATCTCTACTCGTTTTGTCGAGAATCATGCCCGCTTCGCCGCCCGCCCGCTCGTCAGCGGGCGTCGTTACGCTAGATTGCGAGCATGGCCCCGGTGAGTCGCGTGCCCAGGCGCGCGCCCACGGCCGATCCGCAGCGGGCTGGCCGCGCATGCCCAAGCCCGCTGCGGACTCTGGTTGTTGATGAATATTATCAAATGCTTGGTCCGCGTTGCTGGGCCGGGCCTGCTAGTGTGCGGGCGAGGCGTAGCGCCGTTCATCGTGGCGAAAGTTTCGCTATCTGGCCTCCAACAACTCGTTTAATGTCTATCGTAAAAGTTGAGTATAAGAAGGTGGCAACAGGCACCTCGCCACGGCGGGGCCAAGACCCAAGCCTTTGCAAGAGAGAGCCGATGTCCATCACACCTGCCAATGCAGATCCGGCCACCCGCGATCCGGAACAGGCCCGCCTGATCGAGCAATCGCTCGACAGCGTGCGCGAGGCCCTGGCCGGGCTGCGCTATGGCCAAGTCGGCCTCACCGTTCACGAAGGGCGCGTCGTGCAGATCGACGTGACCGAGAAGCGTCGCTTCAACAACCACTGATCCGCCAGAATTTTCGATCACGCCAAGCAATCCATGGCGGCACCACGGCTCTGGGGAGGGCCGCCGGCCATGGCAAAAACCAACAACAGACCATGCCGCCACCCGCCACGGAACCCCTCCGCGCGCGTGGTCCGGCATGTCGAAAGGGATATCAGCATGCTCGTTCGCGCCCATCTCGCCGCGTCGGTGGCTTCCGTTGGCCTTGCTCTCGCGCTTGCCGCCCCGGCCCATGCCGCCGATGCGCCTGCGCCGGCAGACGCCTCCAGCAAATCTGTGCCAGCCGCTGCCCAGCCGCCGGTGGATGACAGCATCGTCGTCACTGCCCGCCGCCGCGCCGAAACCGTGCAGACCGTGCCGCTGGCCGTTACCGTGGTGGGCGGCGCGCATATCGATGCCGCCGGTGCGTTCAACGTTGGCCGCCTTACGCAGTTGACGCCCACGCTGCAGTTCTATTCGTCCAACCCGCGCAACACCTCGGTCAACATTCGCGGCCTGGGCGCGCCGCTGGGCTTGACCAACGACGGCATCGAGCAGGGCGTGGGCGTCTATATCGATGACGTGTTCTATGCCCGTGCCGCGTCCTCCACGTTCGACTTTCTCGACGTGAGCCGCATCGAAGTGCTGCGCGGGCCGCAGGGCACGCTGTTCGGCAAGAACACCACCGCCGGCGCGCTCAACATCACCACCCGCGCTCCCACGTTCGAGCCCGAGGCCCGGCTGGAGGCGACCGCCGGCAACCTTGGCTTCGTCCAGCTCAAGGGCGCGGTGTCCGGCCCGCTCAGCGATACCCTGGCGGTGCGCCTCGCGGGCTCGTTTACCGAGCGCGACGGGACGGTCTATAACGTCAAGCAGCGCCAGTGGATCAATTCGCAAGACAACAAGGGCGCGCGCCTGCAATTCCTGTGGCGCCCGTCTAGCACGGTCGAAGTGACTTTGGCGGGGGATTACAACAAGCAGAACCCCAATTGCTGCGCGCTGGTCTATGTGCGCACCGGCGCCACCCAGCGGCCGCTCAACCGCCAGTACGCCGCGCTCGCTGCCGCGCAGAACTATGCCGTGCCCAGCACCAATCCGTTCGATCGCGTGACCGACGAAGACGTGGCCCTGCGCGCCAAGAACGAGGTGGGCGGCGTGTCGCTGCGCGCCAAGATCCAGACCGGGCTAGGCACGATCACCTCGATCACGGCGTGGCGCTATTGGGATTGGGACCCGTCGAACGACCGCGACTATCTCGGCCTGCCGATCACGACCAAGTCCAACAATCCCTCGCACCAGGACCAATATACCCAGGAACTGCGCCTGACCGGCGAAACCGGCCGCTTCAACTACACCGTCGGCGCATTCGGCTTCTATCAGAAGATCCACACCACCGGCATTCAGCAGCAGGGCCCGGCGGCGAGCGAGTTCCTGATCGCGCCGAGCAATGCGCTGTCCAACGACCCCAGTGTGCTCAACGGCCTGACCGCCGCCAACGATATAACGCTCAAGAACACCAGCGCGGCGATCTATGGCAAGTTCGGCTACAAGCTGACCGACACGCTGTCGATCCAGCCGGGTGTGCGCCTGAACTATGACAAGAAGGACGGCATCTACAATTCCACCGTCACTGATGGAAACGGCGCTCTTGTCACGTTTGCCACCAACAACACCGCGCGGCAAAAGGCCCAGCTGGCCGTGCTCGCACCGCAGTATTTCGTCGCCAATTTCAGCGATTGGAACCTGTCGGGCGACGCGACGCTGGCCTGGGATCCGACCAGCGACGTCCACGTCTATGGCACTTATGCGCGCAGCTTCAAATCGGGTGGTATCAACCTCAACGGCGTGCCGGCCAACACCGATGGCACTCCGCTGCTGCAGTTTGCCACGATCAAGCCGGAACGCGTCAACCACTTTGAACTGGGCATCAAGACGCAGTTCTGGAACCGCAAGGGCACGTTCAACGTCGCTGCGTTCCGCACCGATATCAACGACTATCAGGCGCAGGTGACGAACTACACCGTGGGTGCGCTGCGTGGCTACCTCGCCAACGCCGAAAAGGTGCGCACCCAGGGTGTCGAAGTCGATTTCGCGGTGCGGCCGAGCGAGCGGATCAGCCTCTATTCCAACGCCGCCTATACCGATGCCAAATATATCCGCTTCAAGAATGCGCCCTGCGCGCCCGAGCTTTCGGGTGGCACGCAGAATGTCGATGCCAACGGCAACCTGATCGGCACGCCGGCTGCGCCGGGCACGCCGGGGATCAGTCCGCTGTCGTGCGACATTTCCGGCCAGGTGCTGCCCGGCGTGTCGAAGTGGTCGTTCTCCTATGGCGGCGAAGTCAACCTGCCGGTCCAGGCGTTCGGCGGGGAAGGGCAGGTCTATTTCGGCGTCGATGGCAACTATCGCTCGCGCTTTTCGTCCAACCCCACCCCTTCGGCCTATACCTGGATTGAAGGTTACGCGCTCACCAACTTCCGCCTGGGCGTGCGCCGCGAGGGCCGCTTCGATATCTATGGTTGGCTGCGCAATGCCTTTGACACCCACTATTTCGAGCAGCTCGCGGTTGGTTCGGGCAACACCGGCCTGATCGTGGGCCAGGTCGGCGATCCGCGCACCTATGGCCTGACCGTGCGCACGCAGTTCTAAGCGGCACGCGGGGGAGCGGGCTTCGACAAGCTCAGCCCGAACGGAAACCAAGGGAATTTCCCCCAGGTCCGTTCGCCCTGAGCCTGTCGAAGGGCCTATCCTGAAACCCTAGCGATTGCCGTCGATGAAATCCCCGAGCGGGCCCAGCACCGAACCTTCGCCGCGGTTGCTGCCCCCGCTGGGTATGGCAGCGGCGACGACGCGGCCGGCCAGGCGGGCAAAGGGCAGGGACTGAATCCACACTTTGCCCGGCCCGGTCAGCCGCGCAAAGAACAGGCCTTCGCCGCCAAACAGCACGCTGCGCACGCCGCCCGCGCGCACCAGGTCGAAATCGATCGAGGGCGTATAGGCGGCCAGGCACCCGGTATCGACATGGAGCTGTTCGCCCGGGGCAAGCTCGCGTTCCACCAGAGTGCCGCCCATCTGGACGAACACCCAGCCATCGCCATCCAGCCGCTGCATGACAAAGCCTTCGCCGCCAAACAGGCCGGTCATGATCCGGCGCTGGAACGCGATGCCGATCGATACGCCGCGCGCGGCCGCCAGAAAGCTGTCTTTCTGGCAGATCAGCGTGCCACCCAGGTCTGACAGCTTGAGCGGCAGGATCGTGCCCGGCACAGGCGCTGCAAACGCAACGCGTGCCTTGCCGTGGCCCTGGTGGGTGAACACGGTGGTGAACAGGCTGGCCCCGGTGACGAGGCGCTTGCCCGCGCCCAGCAGCTTGCCGATGAAGCCGCCGCCATCGCCGTCGCTGCCATCGCCAAACACGGTGGTCATCTCGATCGCGGCATCCTTCCAGACAAACGCGCCAGCCTCGGCCACGGCGCTCTCGCCGGGATCGAGTTCGATCTCGACGAACTGCAGGTCGTTGCCGCGAATGGCAAAGTCCACGTCATCGGCGACGCCGGCGCGGCGGCTGTGGCTCCAGGGGCTGCTGCTCATGGGAAATGCGGTCTCCTGATGGCGCGGGGCAGGGCGCCCACGCGCGGTGACGCAGCGAACCATGGCATGGCCGCAGCGCACGCTCCAGCCTGGTTCGTCGTGATGACGATGGCGCTCGATCGGTGACATGCACCGGTTGGATCGCACCTGATCCGGCATGGATCGGCTGGGCATATCAAAAGCCACAATCGCCTGTTATAGACAACGCGGGTGGCCAAGAGGATGAGGAGATTTTCGCGGCATGAATGACACGTTTTCGCGGGTGCTGTCGCCAAAGCGCTATGCCCTGAGTGCGATCATCCTCCACTGGTCGATCGCGGCGTTGCTGCTGTTTCAGGTGTCGCTCGGCTGGCGGCTGGAAGACCTGCCCAAGGGCACGGCCAGCTTTGCCGGCTACCAGTTTCACAAGTCGGTCGGCTTCCTGATCCTGGCGCTCAGCCTCGCGCGCCTGGGCGTGCGTCTGGTGGCGCGGCGCCCGGCACCGGCCGAAGGCGCGCCGGCGGTAAAGCTGCTGGTCAAGGTCGTGCACGTCCTGCTCTATGCGGTGATGATCGTGGGCCCGCTGTCGGGCTGGATCATGGTGTCCACCTCCAAGATCCGCATGCAGACCATGGTGTTCGGCAAGCTGCCGATGCCCAATCTGCCGGTCGGCCATGCCTGGCACGAGCCGGCCGAAACCATTCACGGCGCGCTTGGCCTGGTGACGCTGGGCCTGTTCGCGCTGCACGTCGCTGGCGCGCTGCGCCATCACTTCATGGGCGATGATCTGCTGGGCCGGATGATCCCGGCCAATACCCGTCGCGGGCTGACCATTGGTGTGGTTGTGGCGCTGATTTGCTCGGCCGGCGCGATGGCGCTTGCCAAGGTCTGGCCGTTTGGTGGCCCGGCGGTGGCGCCGGTTGCAGCCGCGTCGGCTGATCCCGATGGCGATGAGTCAGAAGCGGCCACCGATATGGCCAGCGATGCCGCGGTTCAGGCGCCGGCCAGCGCGGCGGCGCCCGTGGCCGATGCATCGGCTGGCACTGAAACTGCTGCCAAGGCGGTTGCCTGGCAACTCGCGCCCGGTGGCAAGCTTGGCTTCCACGCCACCTATTCGGGTGACGCGATCAACGGCAGCTTTGGCCGCTGGGACGCCAAGATCGTGTTCTCGCCCGATGATCTTGCCCATTCCACGCTGCGCGCTACGATCGATCTGGCTTCGGTCGGCACCGGCGATGCGCAGCGCGACGACATGCTCAAGGGCGACAATTTCTTCCGCGCCGCCGCACATCCTCAGGCGATCTATACAGCATCGCGTTTCCGCGCGCAGTCGCCCGGGCACTATGTCGCCGAAGGTACGCTGTCGCTGGCCGGCAAAATCCGGCCGGTGCCGCTGGCCTTTGTGCTGACGATCGATGGCGATCGGGCCACCGCGCACGGCACCGCCACGCTGTCACGCACCGCGTTTGGCGTCGGCACCGGTGAATGGGGTGGCACCGATACGCTGCTCGATGGCGTGACGGTCGATTTCGCGCTCAAGGCCAAGCGCCAGTCCTGATCCGCGTTCCCGCCCGCGCCTGGCCGATGCCGGGCGAGGGCGGGATGCGATCGGTCAGCGCGGCGGCGCGCCGGGCGATCCTTGCTGGCGCACCCCGGCAAAGAAGAAGCTGACATAGCGATCGGCCCAGCGCATGTGCTGCGCGCGATCCTGGCCGCCTTCGGAACTGGCCATCTTGTAGTGGCCTAACAGGCCTTCGAGCCAGAACCGTGCGGCGTTCTCGCAATCGTCGATGACGATCTCGCCCCGCTGCTGCGCCATTTCGAACAGGCTGCGAATCTTGTCGACCGCGTTGCGATAGACCATCGCGCGATAGCCGCCCTGCGGGCTGCCGGCCTCGGTATCGAGCCAGTCGATCAGCCGTTCCATCAGCTTGCCATCGGGGGAATGGAGCAGTTCCAGCGTTTCCACGGCGCGCAGGCGAAACGTTTCTGCAAGTGAACGGTCGCTTTGCAGCGCGGCGATGGCATCGCGGCGCTTGGCCACGGCGTGATGCACCAGCGCTTCCAGCAGTTCGCGCTTGCCGGCAAAGCGGGAATAGATCGTGGCCTTGCCGATATGGGCATGGCGCGCAACGCGATCGAACGTGAAGGTATCCAGCCCGCTGTCCAGCAAAACCTCCCAACTGGCGTCGAGAATCTTGCCGTAAAGCTGTTCCGCCTCTGCCACCGAGGGGCGCCCCCGCCGCGGCGCGGCGGGCGATGCCATGCCGTCGGTGGCCGGCGCGTCAGTGGCGGGCGGTTGATCCGTGCTGGAATGCGGCGGCAGAGTCATCGGCCGCACTCCCGTTGCCCGTGGCCGTCGCCGCATCGATCTGCGCGACGAAGGTGTACGACGCCGAAAATTCCGCTGCCGTTCCGGGCAAGGCCGATGCACTGTCGCGTGCCGCAATCTGTCCCGGCCGCTTTACGCATTCGCGATGTGCGGGGCAGGTCATTTCCAGCCCTTCCTGATAGGCCAGCCAGACGCGGCGGCCGATATCCGAAAACCAATCCATCCTTCCCAACCCTCTGTCCGAGTGGCTCACGCCTTTGCGGCGTCTTGTGAAGGAAAATTGACACAGATTCGGGCGTTCGCAAAGCGCTATAAACGGAACGGATCTGGCTCATTTCAGCGGTCCTGGGCCGGTGCCTGCCACCCCAGGCCAAGCGCCTTTTCCACGGCGATGAAATCGGTGGTCAGCTCTGCCGCGGCCGCTGCGGTGGCTTGGGCTGCCTGCACCTGCTGGCGTTGCGCGCTCAAGGCGTCGCTGCGGGCCACGGTGCCGGCATTGGCCCGCTGTTGCTGCAGGGCTTGCGCCCGCGCGGCCTGCGCCTGGCTATCCAGCGCCTTGCCATAGACCTGGCGCTGGCTGCCAAAGCGGGTGAGGGAGCCTTCGGCATCCTGCAGCGCGGTCAGCACGGTGTTGCGATAATTGGCTTCCTGCTCGGCATAGGCCTGGCGCTTGCTGGCCACCTGTGCCTTGTTGCGCCCACCATCGAACAGGCTCCAGCGGATTTGCGGCAGGGCCAGGCCGATGATCTTGGACGGATCGACCACATCGCCGATGCTGGTGCCACCCAGGCCCAGCAGGCCCATGAAGCTGATCTTGGGCAGGCCAGCTGCGATCTGTGCGCCGATGTCGGCATTGGCGGCGGCCAGCTGGCGCTCGGCCATGCGGATATCGGGGCGGTTGCGCAGCAGGCTGGCGGGATCGCCCACGGCCACGCTGGCCGGCGGCAACGGCAGCGGCGCCGGCGTGGTCAGCGTGGCATCGAGCGCGCCCGGTTCCTGCCCGGTCAGCACCGCCAGCTGATCGATGAGTACGGTGATATCGGCCCGCGTCTTGGCGCGGTCACCCTCGGTTTGCGAAGCCTGGCCACGGGCCTGGGCCAGCGGCTGCTCGGGCGCGGTGCCGCCTTGCAGCCGTTGCTGCGCCAGGTTGACCAGCTGGGCATCGATCGCCGCCTGCTGATCGAGCAGGGCCAGCACGGCCTGCTTGGCGCGCAGCGACACATAGGCGCGGGCGATTTCGGCCGACAGCGTCACGCGGGCATCATCGGCGCCGGCCTCGGCCGCTTCGGCACGGGCGCCGGCAGCGGTGATCTTGCTGCGGGTGCCGCCGAACAGGTCCAGTTCCCAGCTCGAGTCAAAGCCCACGTTGTAGATCGTGGTGTCGGTGCGGCCGGTATCGTTGCCACCCAGGATGTTGGAGGGCACGTTGATATAGGGCACCGCGCCCGAAACATTGAGCGTGGGGATCAGCGCGGTCTTGTTGGCGGCAAGGCCTGCGCGCGCCTGGGCGATGCGGGCATTGGCCGCCGCGATATTGGGCGAATTGGCCAGGCCCTTGTCGATCAGGCTGCCCAGCACCGGGTCATTGAGCGCATCCCACCAACGCGCGGTGGGCGCCGTGGCGGTGGTGGTGGCAGCGTCGCCACGCAGGAACGCGCTGCGGGCGGCGGCGCCCGGCGCAGCATCGGGCGCGCCGGCATACTTGGGGCCAACCGTGGTGCACCCGGCAAGGGCGGCGGACGCGAGCAGGGCGATGGCCAGGGGGCGGAAAGCCATGGGGCGTGAAGAATGTTGCATCAGTGCATCGCCATGTTGTGGTGGCCCTTGGGCAGGGGCCGGAGAAGGAAAACGAGCGGCAGGACGACAGCAATGCCGACCATCAGCGCGATGAACTCATCGGTGTAGGCCATGACCAGCGCTTGCTTGAGCACCATGCCGTCGATCGATTGCAGCGCGGCAGAAAGGCCGTCGGGCCCGCCACCAAACGAGGCAGCCTGGCTCGATACCCAGTCCTGCACGCTGGGGCTGTTGGCCGGCAGGGTTTCGTGGATCGACCAGCGGTGGAATTCCTCGCGCCGTTCCTGCAAGGTGGCGAGCAGGGCCAGCGCGATCGAGCCACCGAGGTTGCGCGCCGCGTTGAACAGGCCCGATGCGTCACCGGCTTCGTCGGGCTTGACGCTGGCAATAGCTGCCTGGTTGAGGAACAGCATCGACAGGGCCTGGCCGAGCCCACGCATCAGCTGCGATACGACAAAGTCGGACCCATCGGAGTTGACCGTCAGCGTGGTATCGAGCCAGCACGACCCGGCCATGATCAGCATCCCGGTCAAGACCACGTAGCGCAGGTCAAACCGCTTCACGAGCAGAGGGAACAGCGGCATCATCATGGCTGCCGGAATGCCCGACAGGAACACGATCTGCCCTGATTGATAGGCATTGTAGCCAGCGATCGCGGCCAGGAACTGCGGGATGACATAGGCCGTGCCATAGAGCACCGAACCGATCAGCAGACCCAGCACGAACACCGCGGCAAAAGCGCGGTTGCGCAACAGTGCGAGCTTGATCACTGGCCGTTTGGCAAAGAGCTGCCCGATCGAGATGAGGATGAACCCAACGATGGTCACCCCGGTCAGTTGCCAGATCAGCGTGGATTGAAACCACTGTTCGCGGTTGCCTTCCTCCAGCACCACGGTCAATCCGCCCAGGCCCAGTGCCAGGCCAAGAATGCCCAGCCAATCGGCGTTGAGCAACTCATCAAGGCGCATCTTGGTGTTGGACAGGCCAACCGTGAGGAACACCATCAGGATGATGCAGATCGGAATGTTGATGAAGAAGGCATAGTGCCACGAGAAATTCTCGGTCAGCCAGCCGCCGGCCAGTGGGCCCATGACCGGCCCCAGGATCAGCGTGGAACCGAACAGCGCGGTGCCTACCGGTTGCTGGTGGCGCGGCAGGCGCGTGGCGATGATGGTCATCCCGGTGGGAATCATTGCCCCGCCGGTGAAACCCTGGCCGACGCGTCCCACGATCATCATGGTCAGCGTGGTGGACAGGCCGCACACGATGGAAAAGCCGGTGAACAGCACCGAGGCGATCAGCAGGAACCGCTTGAGCCCGAACACGCGTTCCAGCCAGGCGGTGAGCGGGATGATGATGATCTCGGCCACCAGATAGCTGGTGGCGATCCACGTGCCTTCGGTGGAAGACGCGCCGATTTCGCCCTGGATGGTGGGCAGGGCCGAATTGACGATCGAGATGTCGAGCGTGGCCATCAGCGCGCCGATGGCTCCGGCCACCACGGCCAGCCAGGCGGTCAGATCGGCATTGCCAGAGCTGGAACCAGCCGCTGGCTTTGCCGCGCCACCCCCGTTGCCGGCCTCGGCCGGAAGGGTTGCGGCGGCCATTACTTGGCTCCCTGGTCCTGCTCGGCGCGGATCGCCTTGATGGCGCCCTTGGCGGCGCGGGTATCAACCTTGACCGTCAGCGACAGGCCAGGGACCAGCACCTTGCGCGATTCCTCGCCCGCGTTGATGCGGATGCGCACCGGCACGCGCTGGACGATCTTGGTGAAGTTGCCGGTCGCGTTCTGCGGCGGGATCAGCGAGAAGTTCGCACCCGTGCCCGGCGTGATCGAATCCACCACGCCGTGGAAATCGACGTCAGGCAGCGCGTCGACATGCATCGTCACCGGCTGGCCGGGGCGCATCAGGCCGATCTGGGTTTCCTTGAAATTGGCTTCCACATAGATCGCCTGGGTCGGCACGATGGTCAGCAGGCGCTGGCCGGGCTGCACGAACTGGCCAAGGCGCACGGCCGAGGAGCCGACCTTGCCGGCGATCGGCGCGACGATGCGTGTGGTGCCGACATCGTTGCGGGCGGCCTGGCGGCTGGCCTCGGCAGAGGCGATCTGCGCGCTGGCCTGCTGTACCTGGGCCTTGGTCGTGGCGATCTTGCTGGCGGCGGCCTCGACCATCGCCTGCTTGGCGCGCACATCGGCTGCGGCCTTGTCGCGCGCGCTGGTCAGCTGGTCGAGCTGGGTGCGCGGTTCGGCGCCACTGGCGGCGAGCGGGGCATAGCGCGCGACTTCGCTGCTGTAGTACGCCAGGTCGCGCTGCGAGGCGGCGAGGGCGGCCTTGGCCTGGTTGAGGCTGGCCTGTGCTTCGGCGATGCCGGCAGAAGTCGCCTGCTCGGCGGCGCGGGCCACGCTGACCTGGGCATCGGCCTGATTCAGCTTGGCGCTGTAATCGGTTGGATCGATCTGCACCAGGAAAGCGCCGGCAGGAACCTGCTGGTTATCGGCGACGCCAATCTGCCGCACATACCCGGCCAGCTTGGAGCTGACGGTCACGCCATCGGCCTTCACATAGGCATCGTCGGTCGACTGGATGTACTGGCCGTTGTTGCGATAATCGATGAAGGCATAAATGCCATAGACCAGGCCCACCGCCGCCACGCCCAGTGCGATGCGGCCGATCAGCTTCTTGCGGCCGCTGGTCGCGGGCGCGGTCTCTTCGGCAGGTTCGGTGGAGGGGGTTGCGGCTGCGGTGTCGGGGGCGGGCATCGGGGGCTTCCTGTCAGATCAACAAAAATGGAACGAGACAGTTTAGTTCAATATTGGCGCAATTGGCGAGCGGTGCCTTGGGCTGCAAGTGAAAGTTTTCGAAGCGAGCTTGCGAAAATTGCAACCTGAAACATCAACATGTTGGCGGTAAAAGGTTTTCTAAGGCAATCCGTGTGCTGCCAGCGCCCAGGCGTGGGTTTTCAGGCCGGCGGGAACCAAGGCTTGCAGGCGCTGCAATTCGCAGCTGCGCAATTGGTTCCCTGCGCCGACGCTGTCCAAAGTCCATGTCGGGGCAAGACGCATGGATGCGATCAGCGCTGGGAGCGTCTTATCGAAAGGATCAATCAATCTGGGCGGAATTGATCATTGGCAATCGTCGGCGCCCATGCCTAATTGCTGCCCTGCAACGAGGGGCGCTGATGCGCTGTGGCGTGTCTTGCCCCTCTTGCCAGCATTCATTTCAGCCACGACCAACCACAAGGAAGTCGAACCCATGTCGATCGTCGGAACCAAGCTCAAGCCGTTCCAGGCCACTGCCTATCTCCAGGGCAAGTTCGTCGATGTCAGCGATGCTGACGTCCTGGGCAAGTGGGCCGTGTTCTTCTTCTACCCGGCCGATTTCACCTTCGTGTGCCCGACCGAGCTGGAAGACCTCGCCGACAAGTATGAAGAGCTCAAGGGCTTGGGCGTGGAAGTCTATTCGGTGTCGACCGACACCCACTTCAGCCACAAGGCTTGGCATGACAGCTCGCCGGCCATCGGCAAGATCAACTACTACATGCTGGGTGACCAGAACCACACCATTTCCAACAACTTCGGCATCCTGCGCGAAGGCGTTGGCCTGGCCGACCGCGGCACCTTCGTGGTCGATCCCGATGGCGTGATCCAGCTGGTCGAAATCACCCCCGAAGGCGTGGGCCGCAATGCCACCGAACTGCTGCGCAAGATCAAGGCTGCCAAGTACTGGCGCGAAAATCCCGGCCAGGTTTGCCCGGCCAAGTGGGAAGAAGGCGCCGAAACGCTTGCTCCCTCGATCGATCTCGTCGGCAAGATCTGATTCTTGCTGCCTGAACCGGGGTGGGCCAGCGCGCCCGCCCCGAACCCGGGCACCCCGGCCCCTTGCGCGCGCCCACGCGGCGCCGGCGCCTTCATCGGCCGGGAAAGCCCCCAAATGTCTGCCCGCTCCGCCCATCCCAGGCGTGAGGCCGTCCATGGCCCCACGCGGCACGCACCCTCCTGCCTGAGAGAAACACGCCATGCCTATTCTTGACGCCCCCACTACTGCCCAGCTCAAGGGCCTGCTTGGCAACCTGCGCCGCCCGATCGAACTGGTCGCGAGCCTGGACGATAGTGCCAAGTCTGCTGACACCCGCAGCCTGGTCGAAGAAATCGCCGCGCTGAGCGACAAGGTTTCGGTGCGCCTCGACGGGCAGGATGCCCGCCGCCCGAGCTTTGCCATCCGCGCGGATGAAGGGCGGGCGCAGGCGGTGTTTGCCGGCCTGCCGCTGGGCCACGAATTTACCTCGCTGATCCTGGCGCTGCTGCATGTGGGTGGTCACCCGCCCAAGGAAGACGCGGAACTGCTCGATGCGGTGCGCAACCTTGATGGGCCGCTGCATTTCGAGACGTTCTTCTCGCTCTCGTGCCAGAACTGCCCCGACGTGGTGCAGGCGCTCAACATCATGGCCGCGCTCAACCCCGATATCACGCACGTGGCGATCGATGGCGCGCTGTTCCAGGACGAGGTGGAGCGCCGCAAGGTGATGGCCGTGCCGACCGTCTATCTCAATGGCGAGCAGTTCGGCCAGGGCCGCATGGATCTGGCGCAGATCGTGGCCAAGCTCGACACCGGATCGGTGGCCCGCGCGGCGGAAAAGATCGCCGCCAAGGACCCGTTCGACGTGCTGGTGGTCGGCGGTGGCCCGGCCGGCGCGGCAGCGGCGATCTATGCCGCGCGCAAGGGCATCCGCACCGGCGTGGTGGCCGAACGCTTCGGCGGCCAGGTGCTCGATACCATGGGCATCGAGAACTTCATTTCGGTGCCGCACACCGAAGGGCCCAAGCTGGTCGCCCAGCTGGAACAGCACGTGAAGGACTATGAAATCGACGTCATGAACGTGCAGGCGGCGGTCAAGCTCAAGCCGGCCAATGGCGATGGGCTGCACCACATCGAACTGGCCAGCGGCGCAAGCGTCAAGGCCAAGATCGTGATCCTGTCGACCGGGGCCCGCTGGCGCCAGATGGGCGTGCCCGGCGAAGAGGAATATCGCAACAAGGGCGTGGCTTATTGCCCGCACTGCGATGGGCCGCTGTTCAAGGGCAAGCGCACCGCCGTGATCGGCGGCGGCAATTCGGGCGTGGAAGCCGCGATCGACCTGGCTGGCCTTGTCCGCCATGTCACCCTGATCGAGTTCGACAGCCAGCTGCGCGCCGATGCCGTATTGCAGACCAAGCTGCGCAGCCTGCCCAACGTGACGATCATCACCTCGGCCATGACCACGCAAGTGCTGGGCGATGGCCACAAGGTGACGGCGCTGGTCTACAAGAACCGTGAGACCGGCGAGGAACACACCGTCGAACTGGAAGGTATCTTCGTGCAGATCGGCCTGGTGCCCAACACCGAATGGCTGGGCGGTAGCATCGCCATGACCAACCGTGGCGAGATCGAGGTGGACGCTCACAATGCCACCAGCCTCGACGGCGTGTTTGCTGCGGGTGACTGCACCACGGTGCCGTTCAAGCAGATCGTCATCGCCATGGGCGAGGGCGCCAAGGCCTCGCTGGCGGCGTTTGATTATCTGATCCGGCACTAAGGCCAGATAACATTCCCTCCCCCCGACCCCCTCCCGCCTGCGGGAGGGGGTGGGTAAAAGCCCCCTCTTCTTCAGAGGAGAGGGTTTGGGGGTGGTGGAAACCTGGCGCTAGGCATCGCACCACCCCCCGCCCCCCCTCCTCTGAAGAGGAGGGGGAGAATGTGGCCAAGCCCACCCCGCTTTCGACAACCTTTTCCCCCAATCCCCTTGCCGCCACGGCCCTGCGCGCTAAGAGCGAGGCGTGAGCGCAACCATCGTCATCGGCGCCGACGACCGGTCGGGCGCCTCCGTCCGCATCGATGTTGAGGAACTGCTGGCCACGCGCCTTCTGGTGCAGGGCAACAGCGGCTCGGGCAAGTCGCACCTGCTGCGCCGGATCCTGGAGCAGAGCGCCAGCGTGGTGCAGCAGGTGGTGATCGATCCGGAAGGCGATTTCGTCAGCCTGGCCGAACCGTTTGGCCATGTCGTGGTCGATGGATCGGCCTATGACGGCACCGAGATCGTCAAGCTGGCCGCACGCATCCGCCAGCATCGCGCCTCGGTTATCCTGGCGCTCGACGGGCTGGAGCTGGAAGCGCAGATGCGCTGCGCCGCCGTGTTCATGAACACCCTGTTCGATGCCCCGCGCGACCAGTGGTATCCCGCGCTGGTGGTGGTGGACGAGGCGCAGATGTTTGCGCCTGCCGCCGCCGGTGATGTGGCCGACGATGTGCGCCGCCTCTCGCTGGCGGCGATGACCAACCTGATGTGCCGTGGCCGCAAGCGCGGGCTGGCAGGGATCATCGCCACGCAGCGCCTGGCCAAACTGGCCAAGAACGTCGCGGCCGAAGCATCCAACTTCCTGATGGGGCGCACCTTCCTGGATATCGACATGGCCCGCGCCGCCGATCTCCTCGGCATGGAGCGGCGCCAGGCCGAACAGATCCGCGACTTGGAGCGCGGCCATTTCCTGGCGCTGGGCCCGGCGATCTGCCGCCGCCCGGTGGGGGTGAAGATCGCCGACGTGGAAACGCGCGCGCGCAACGTGGTGCATGGCCTGATGCCGATGCCCAATGCCGCGGGCGAGGAGATGGAGGCGCTGCTGATGGCAGAGCCGCTGATGTTCGATCCGCTGCCCACCCCGCCAGAGCCGGAAGAGACCGCACCCGAAAGCGGCGAACTGCTGGAGCAGATCGAAAGCAGCGTGCCCGCCGCCGAGCAGGTGGAACCGCCGGCCGAGCCCAGCCTGTTTGCCGCCGAGGAAACCGCTGCCGATATTGCCGCGATCCTGGCGGAAATGGCAGCGGAGCCGGATTGCACGTTCCAGCCTGCGGCGCAGCTCTATCAGGATTTCACCGTGCGCTGCCGCATGCAGCGGCTGGGCCAGGTGGGCATCGACCTGGCCGCGTTCCGCCGCCGCTTTGCCATGGCGGTGGCCGGCATCCCCGACGATCGCGAGCCGCGCTGGCAACCGGCGCTCAAGCTGGCCGAAGGCGTGGCGGATGATTTGCTTGCCCCGTTCCTGGTGCTGGCCGTGGCAGCCGTCGAAGGCCTGCCGTGCCCGGATGACGAGCGCATGGCCGAGATCTATGGCACGCGCAGCCCGGGGCGCATCCGCCGCCTGCTCGATCACCTCGAAAAGAGCGGGCTGATCGTGGTGCGCACCGATTATGGCGGGCGCCGCTCCATCGGTATTCCCGGTCTGGGCATGACGACGGCACCGGTCGAAGCCTGAACCTTGGCGGTTTGCGGCCTGTTGCGCCGCAAAACATTTGCGCAAAAACGGTTCGTATGCCTAATGGACTTGATGCGGTAACATTCTGTGCCGCAGTGTGTCTTGAAAGGTTGCGCTTTGGCGTCCGAAGTTCTTACCCGTCAATCAGTTACGCCCGAACTGGTGCTGGATGGGCTGGATTCGGTCCTGGGCCTGCACATCGGCACAACTAATACGCTGTTCGTCTCGCGGCTGGAACGCCAGCTTGAACCGCTCAGCGTCACGCCCAAGCAGGTGGCGATCCTGTGGCTGGTCAACGCCAACCCCGGCGTGAAGCAGACCGACCTTTCGCGCTTTTTCAAGATCGAGCGCCCGACCGTGCACCAGTTCGTGCGCCAGTTGATGCGCAATGGCTATCTCGTCAACGAGCCGTCGAAGCTCGATCGCCGCGCTGGTGGGCTGTGGGTCACCGAAAGCGGCTTGATCACCCTGGCCGAGGCGCGGCGCGTGATCGTGGCGCATGAAGACGAATTGACCGCATGCCTGACCGTGCGCGAGCGGTCCGAATTGTTCCGCATCCTGATGAAAGTCTATCTTTCCGCCCCTTCCAAGGAAGGGTGACGGCCGGGACGCCGGCGGCCTGTGCGGCACGGCCCGTTCAGCACCTTGTCAGCCAGCGTGTGACATGGTCTGAAATCACGCGGGCCGGAATGTGGCCCGCCCGGGAGACCGTGATGAAGCTTGCTCGTTTTTCTGTTGTGGCGCTGGGCGCCTTGGGGCTGGCAATGGGGGTTGCCGGAACGGTGGCACCGGCTGCGGCGGCCGAAGGCGGTGATCCCGCGCATGGCCGTACCGTGGCGGCGCGCTGCCTGGCGTGCCACGATCTCAACACCGGGGCGACGCGGCTTGGCCCCTCGCTCAAGGGCGTGATCGGGCGGAAGGCTGGCTCGCTGCCGGGCTATGCCTATTCCGATGCGATGAAGAGCAGCGGCGTGACGTGGACGCCCGATACGCTCAACACCTATCTCAAGAGCCCGACCACCTATGTGAAGGGCACCAAGATGGCCTTTGCCGGTCTGCCCGATGCCAAAGACCGCGCAGACGTGATCGCCTATCTGCAACAGGCGACCAAGTAACACCGGTCTATTCGGCAATCACCAGTTGCACGCCGGCGTCGCGTATTGCGGCGGCGGCGGCGGCGGGAATGCCGGCGTCGGTGATGAGGGTGTCAACCTCGTCCAGCCCGCACACGATCGTGCCCGAACGGGTGGTGAACTTGCTGCTGTCGACCAGCAGGATCACCTGTTCGGCGCGGTCGATCAGGCGGCGTTCTGCTGCCACCAGCACGACATCGGCCTGCATGACGCCGGCCGCGCCCACCGACGCTGCGCCCATGAACAGCTTGGGCGCATGAAAGCGTGGCATCGATTCCTCGCCCGCCGCGGCCAGGATGATGTTCTGTTCGCGAAACACCGCGCCCGATGGCACCAGGATGCGCGTGCCGGGCTGCGGCAGCAGCGCGTTGACGATATAGAGCGAGTTGGTCAGCACCTGGAGATCGAGCCCGGCCAGATGCGGGCACATCTGCAAGGTGGTGGTACCGCCATCGAGCATGATGCCTTCGCCGGGCTGGCATAGCGCTGCGGCTGCCCGGCCGATCGCCTGCTTGGCCGCAAGGTTTTCCGTAATGGCCTGTTCGAACGGCGTGCCCGACAGGTGAAAGCCGACCGGGCGGGCAGGCGCCTCGGCGCCATCAGCCAGACGCGCGCCGCCATGCACGCGCACGATGCGCCCCTCGCTTTCCAGGCGCGACAGATCACGCCGGATCGTGGCGGGAGAGGCATCAAGCATCGCCTCGAGGTCGCGATAGCTCACGAAACCCGTGGGGCCGATCGCTTCGACGATCAACCGTTCGCGTTCCGCTGCATGCATGGCCCTGGCTCGTCCCTTTTCATTCCGGCAAGCGCTGGCTTATGCCCGCCTGCGCGCTCAAAAGCCATCATCTTCGCGCATGGGCTGCGTCAGGCAGCGGCCTGCAGCATGTTGCCCGCGCCGATCACCACGGTGGCGCCGACCAGCAGGGCGATGCCGCTCCACACGATGGTGCGGGTGCGCGCACTCGTGCCGCTCCATTCCTTGAGGGCAAAGCCCCATAGCGTGGAAAACAGGATGATCGAGGCCATGTGCAGCGTCCACGACGAGAAGCCGTACTTGCCCATCTGGCTTTCGCCCATGGTGTAGAAGAAGAACTGGCCATACCACAGCGTGCCGCCCAGCGCGGCGAGGGCATAGTTGCGCAGCAGCGGTGCGCGCCCGGTGCCGTCATTGGCCGCGCCCAGGAACTGCCCGGCGCTCCGGTTGCGCGCGATAAGGATCAGGCACCAGACCAGGTTGGTGGTTAGCCCGCCGGCAAGCACGACACACAGCACTGGCAGCCCCTGGCTGAGCGGATCGGTGCCAGCGGCCAGGGTCAGATCGCGGATCGGCTGCCCGGCATCGAGGCCCCAAGCAAAGCAGCCTGACATGACGCCGGAAAAGATCGCGATCAGGATGCCTTTCCTGAGGTTGAACTCTGCCACGCCCACGCTGGCGGTGCCGCCCAGGTCACGCTGCTTGGCGCTGCCGGCGCGGGCAACGACGATGATGCCGACAAGCGTGATGGCAATGCCCAGCAACGTGAGCTTGCCGCTGGTGGTGGCGGCAATATCGCCCAGCGTGCCATGGAAGATCGGCGGGCCCATCGTGCCGATCACGGTGGTGAGGCCCAGCGCCACGGCCATGCCCAGCGAGAGGCCGAGATAGCGCATGGTGAGGCCAAAGGTCAGCCCGCCAAAGCCCCACATCGCGCCCCAGAACCAACACCACAGCAAAGTCTGGCGCGGCGCGGCGGCGAGCACGCCAAGCAGATCATGCGTGCGCAGCGAGGCAAACAGCCAAGGCGCGATCGCCCACGAGAACAGCCCGCCCGCCAGCCAGAACACCTCCCACGACCAGCGGCTGATCCGCTTGTACGGCACATAGAAACTGGCCGAGGAAAAGCCCCCCAGCCAGTGAAACAGCACGCCCAGTGCCGGATTTCCGCCCATCGTCGTTGCTTCCTCTCGTGTTTCTTATCGTGGTGTCAGGCCGGTTGGGAAATGGCGGCGTGCCAGGCGGCGCGATAGGCGGCGATATCGCCTTCCAGCGGCGCGACCGGGACCAGTTCACCCTGTGGCTTGAGCGTGGGATCGATCAGGCGCAGCGCGCCGAACGACACGTCGTTGTGGGCATTGGCGGTATAGACCGCCAGGTCTGGGCGCAGTGCCGCCAGCGCGCGGACGAATACCTCTGCCTCGGCAAAGCGGCCTTCGACCAGAAGGTGGCCCCTGGCGCCGATCAGGCCGAGCGAGATATCGGCAACCAGTGCAGCATAGAGGCACGCGGCAGCGCGGCGGCCGTACCAGTCGCGCGGCTGGCCGATCCAGCCAAACGTGCCATGGGGCAGCGGGCCAAAGCCACGGCACAGCGTGGGCAGGATCATCGTGCCGTCGCGCAGGATATCGGGCACGGCGGCGAGCAGCGCGGGCTGATCGGGTTTGATATCGACCCGGCGCGTGTCGATCTCGATCAGGCTTTCGATCTCGCGCCCCCCCATGAACCGGGCAGAGGGCACGGGTTGGCCAAACACGTCGACATTGACCAGGCAATCGCGCGCTTCGGGCAGGGCGGCAAGATCAAATGCCCCGCGCGCCAGGCGCATGGCGATGAACCAGGTGCCGGTGGACAGGATCGTGGCATCCTGTCCGGCCAACTGGTCAAAGCCGCGCGCGGCCATCAGCGCGGCATTGGAATCGTGCAGCCCGGCAAGCACCCGCGTGGTGGCAGGCAGCCCGGTCGCGCGTGCCAGGCGCGGAGAGAGCAAGCCGACTTGCGCCGATGCGGGCACCACCGGGGCAAACTGATCGGCCCAGCCGCGCCGCGCCGCCATGGGCGCGAACGTGCCTTGGGCGGGGTTCCAAACATCGGAATGGCAGCCCAGGCTCGACACTTCGCTCGTGGCCGTGCCGGTGAGAAACCAGGCCCAATATTGCGCCCATGGCATTAGCGTGGCGCGGGTGGGGCCATCGGCAGCAAAGGCGGCGGGATAGAGCTGTTCGAGCCAGAACAACTGGCTGCCAAGGTTGAGGCCATCGGGCAGGGCGGGGGAGCCGGTGATGGCAAAGGCATCGCGCTGCGCTCGATAGGCGGCCATCACATCGTCGGGGATCGGCTGTTCGTAATCGAGCGGCGGAAACGCCAGCGCCCCTTGTGCCACGCCAACCACGCCCGCGCCATGGCCCACCGGAACGATCGTGTCGATCGGCGCATCGAGCGGGACGGCGGCAAATTCGCGCAAGGCGCCGATCAGCCATTCGCCGATGCCTTGCGCATCGAGCCGGCGTAGCCCGTCGATCTCGATCGGGGCGTTGGGCCGCACCTTGCGATCGAGCAGCGTGCCATCGGGGCGCCACAGGCTGACCTTGCTGAGCGTCTTGCCCAGATCGATGACGATGATGCTGCCCCGTGCCAAGCCACTCGCTCTCCGTTTGGTGGCGCCCGATGGGAGAATCTCCGCCGCCGACGCCTTGTGTGGAAATGATCAATATCAATCATTCTTGATCAATTCCACCAAAAATGTTAGCAGCCCTGCGACGCGATGCAATCATCCTGGTTGTGCCGCCCCACGTTCACCGGCCAATCGGGCAGCGACTCGATGGCCCAATCCACGCAGGATGCCATGACCGTCGAAACGCTTGTTGCCGCAGACGCCGCCATTCCTTTTGCCGTGCCGACCAGCCGCTGGGACGATGCCCACGCCGCCACGCTGTCGCCGGCAGAGCTGCTGCTCTATCGCTCCAACCTGCTGGGTTCCGATCTGACGGTGACCAATTTTGGCGGGGGCAACACCTCGGCCAAGCTCACCGAAACCGATCCGTTGAGCGGCGCTGCGGTCGAGGTGCTGTGGGTCAAGGGTTCGGGTGGTGACATCGGCTCGATGAAGCTCGATGGCTTTGCCACGCTCTATCAGGAAAAGCTGCTGGGCCTGGAAGCGCACTATGCCGGGCCTGACGATGACGACAAGATGGTCGGCTATCTGCCGCATTGCACGTTCAACCTGAATGGGCGCGCGGCCAGCATCGATACGCCGCTGCACTCGCTGCTGCCGTTCGCCCATGTCGACCACGTGCATCCCGACGCGATCATTGCGCTGGCAGCCTCTTCGGGCGGCGAAGCGGCGACGCAGGAGATCTGGGGCGGCAAGATCGGCTGGCTGCCGTGGAAGCGTCCCGGCTATACCCTGGGCGTCATGCTGCGCGATTATGTGCGGGCCAATCCGCAGGTCGAAGGCGTGATGCTGGCCGGCCATGGCATCATCTGCTGGGCCGACAGCGCCAAGGCCTGTTACGAGCACACCGTGCAGCTGATTGCCGATGCCGCGAACTATCTCAACGGCAAGCTGGCGGCCAAGCCGGCGTTTGGCGGGCAGAAGGTGGCGCCGAACCCGGATCGCGCGACCATTGCGGCCGACCTGATGCCGCGCCTGCGTGGTTTCATGACCGGTGCGGGCCGCAAGCTGGGTCACTGGTCCGACGATGCCGAGGCGCTGGAATTTGCCGGGTCGGTTCAGTTCGAACGCCTTGCCGCGCTCGGCACCTCGTGTCCCGATCACTTCCTGCGCACCAAGATCGCGCCGTTGACGCTCGACCCGGCGCGGCTTCAGGATGATGCCTATCTGGCCGAAAAGATCGCCGATTATCGGGCGATGTATGCCGCCTATTACGAACGCTGCAAGCGCGCCAACAGCCCGGCGATGCGCGATTCCAACCCGGTCGTGGTCCTCGTGCCCGGCGTTGGCCGCATCACGTTTGCAACCGACAAGACGACTGCGCGTCTGGCCGGTGAATTCTATGGCAATGCCATCAACGTGATGCGCGGTGCCGAAGCGATCGGCGAATATATCGCGCTCGACGAGCAGGAAGCCTTCGACATCGAATACTGGCTGCTTGAAGAAGCCAAGCTGCAGCGCATGCCGGCGCCCAAGCCGATGGTCGGCAAGATCGCGCTGGTTACCGGCGGTGCCGGTGGCATTGGTGCGGCCACCGCCGCCCGCTTCCTGCGCGAAGGCGCCTGCGTTGTCCTGGCCGACCGGGATGCCTCCGCCGCCGAAGACGTACGCGCGGGGTTTGCCAAGCAGTTTGGCAAGGACGTCGTTCGTGCCGTGGCTTGCGACGTGACCGATGAAGCCCAGGTGCAGGCGGCCTTCGCCTATGCCGCGCGCGAGTTCGGCGGGCTCGATATCCTCGTCGCCAACGCCGGCATTGCTTCGTCCGCACCGATCGAGCAGACGACGCTGGAGCTGTGGGACCGCAACTTCGACGTGCTTGCCCAGGGCTATTTCCTTACCGCCAAGCACGCCTGGGGCTTGCTCAAGCGGATGAAGGAACAGGGCGGCACTTCGGTCGTGTTCATCGGGTCGAAGAACGCGGTGGCCGCCGCCGCCGGGGCTTCTGCCTATGCCAGCGCCAAGGCTGCGGCCAACCACTTGGCCCGCTGTCTTGCCCTGGAAGGCGCGCCCGAAGGCATTCGCGTCAACGTCGTGAACCCTGATGCGGTGATCAAGGGCAGCAAGATCTGGGACGGCGACTGGCGCAAGGAACGCGCGGCCTCGAACAAGATCGACGCCGGCGAGGAACTGGAAGCGCACTATCGCAACCGCTCGATGCTCAAGCGCGACGTGCTGCCCGAAGACATCGCCGAGGCGGCCTATTGGCTGGGTTCGGAAGCATCGGCCAAGTCGACCGGCAACATGATCAACGTGGACGCCGGCAACGTTCAGGCTTTCACGCGCTGAGCATTCGGGAGAGAACAAGACAATGACACAGTTGCCCCTGTCGGCCGATCTCATCGCCGAAGCCAATGCCCGCCATGCCGAGGCGCTGGACGAAGACTATGATGCGCTGGGCCGCAAGCTGGCCCGCACCGGCATCGATATAGATGCCGTGCTGGGCCGCGTCGCCAGCTTTTCCGTGGCGGTGCCCAGCTGGGGCGCGGGCCGGGGCGGCACGCGCTTTGCCAAGTTTCCCATTCCCGGGGAGCCGACCAATATCCACGAAAAGCTGGAGGATTGCGCCGTCATCAACCAGCTTTCGCGGGTGACTCCGCGCGTATCGCCGCACTTTCCGTGGGATAAGGTGAGCGACTTTGCTGCGCTGCGCGAAGAAGCCGCCGCGCTGGGCCTGGGCTGGGACGCGGTCAATTCCAACACGTTCCAGGATCAGCCGGGCCAGGCGCATACCTACGCCAACGGCTCGCTTTCGGCGCAGGATACCGCCACCCGCCAGCAGGCGGTGGAACACAACATCGAATGCATCGAGATCGGCCAGCAGCTGGGTTCGACCGACCTGACGGTGTGGGTGGGCGATGGCACCAACTTCCCCGGCCAGCAGGACTTTGCCCGCAGCCTGGATCGCTATCTCGATGCCGCTTCGCAGGTCTATGCCGCGCTGCCCGACGATTGGCGCATGCTGCTGGAACACAAGATGTTCGAGCCGGCGTTCTATTCCACGGTGATTTCCGATTGGGGCAGCTCGATCCTGGCGGCGCAGGAACTGGGGCCCAAGGCCAAGTGCCTGGTCGACCTGGGCCACCATGCGCCCAACGTGAACATCGAGCAGATCGTGGCGCGGCTGCACCGCTTCGGCAAGCTCGGCGGCTTCCATTTCAACGATAGCAAGTATGGCGATGATGATCTCGATTCCGGATCGATCAACCCGCACCAGCTGTTCCTGGTGTTCAACGAACTGGTCGAGGCCGAGCTGAACCCGCGCGACGGTTTCAATCCGAGCTATATGATCGACCAGTCGCACAACGTGACCGATCCGATCGAATCCATGCTGTCTTCGGCTGAGGCAATCACCGGCTGCTTTGCCAAGGCTTTGCTGGTCGATCGCGATGCGCTGCATGCGGCGCAAGAAAGCAACGACACGATGATGGCGTTCCAGGCGCTGCGCCGCGCCTATTCGATCGACGTGGCGCCGATCCTAGCCAAGGCGCGCGTGGCCGCCGGCGGCGCGATCGACGTGCTGGAAGCCTATCGCCTGAGCCAGTATCGCGCGCGCAAGGCGCAGGAGCGCAAGGCCGTGGGGCTGGGCGCCGGCATCGTCTGACCCAGCGCATTGTATGATGGCGGGGCGCGACCGGGGCAGGGGGCGAAGCGCGCCAACCCCTTGCCCTGACGGGCCAAATGGCCAAAACCGAAAACGGATTTCCCAGGAGAGAATTGCATGATCGAGCCGGCGCTTTGCCGCATCCGCACCGCCCTGCTGCTGGCCAGCGCACTTGCCGGCGTGGGTGCTGGCCTTGGCGGTAGCGTGGCCATGGCGGCACCCGATCCGGCGCCAACGGTGCCGGGCGTGGCGGCGGTGCATGCCGGCACGGCCGTGCCGCTCGATCTGCAGTTCCGCGATCCGCCCGCCTCGGCGCGGCCGCGGGTGTGGTGGCACTGGATGAACGGCAATGTCACCAAGGATGGCATCGCCAAGGACATTGACTGGATGAGCCGCATGGGCATCGGCGGCCTCCAGGCGTTCGATGCCGGGTTGATGACGCCGCAGGTGGTCGATCATCGCCTGGTGTTCATGTCGCCGGAATGGAAGGACGCGTTCCGCTTTGCCGCCTATACCGCCGACGCGCGCGGGCTTGAACTGGCCATTGCCTCCTCGCCCGGCTGGTCGGAAACAGGCGGCCCGTGGGTGCAGCCGGCCGATGCGCTCAAGAAAGTGGTGTGGAGCGAAACCGTGGTGCCCGGTGGCGCCGCGCTGACCGCGCCGCTGCCAGCGCCGCCGCGCGTGACCGGCACGTTCCAGGATATGGAACTGAACGACCCGCTGGCGGCGCTGACCAAGGAAGGCCCGGAACAGGCGCACGAATTCTATGCCGACGTGGCCGTGCTGGCGGTGCCGGTGGATGCCGGCCAGGTTGATTTGCCTGTGCCGGCCATCACCGGCCCGGATGGCAAGCCGCTTGATGCCGCGGCGCTGACCGGCGACAGCTTTGCCAAGCGGCAGATGGTCGCCCATGGCAGTGCCGAACAGCCGTCGATCGTGCTGGCGCGGTTTGCCCGGCCGCAGACCGTGCGCGGTGTCAGCCTGTTCATGGCCGGGGCCAAGGCGATGTTTGCCGGCGCCGTGGTGGCGCCGCGCCTGGAAGCGAGCAGCGACGGCACGACCTGGACCAAGGTGGCCGATATTCCGGTGTCGAATGCGCCAACCTCGGTGAGCTTTGCCCCGGTTACCGCCAGCCAGTTCCGCTTGGTCCTGGCGCCGCTGCCGCTCAAGGGATCGAACCTGGGCGATCCGGCGCCGGGTGCCGCCACCGACGTGGGCTTCATGAAGATGATGTCCGCTGGCGCCACCGCGCCGTTCGATCTGCGCCACTTCCGCCTCTATGCCCAACCGCGGGTTGACCGGTTCGAGGCCAAGGCCGGCTTTGCCGTGGAGCAGGACTATTACGCGCTGGGCACGCCCGATGCTGCCGCCAGCGGGCCTGACGCGGCCAAGGTGCTGAACCTGACCGGCAAGCTGCGCCCCGATGGCACGCTCGATTGGACCCCGCCGGCCGGCAGCGCCTGGCGCATCCTGCGCTTTGGCACCAGCCTGCTGGGCACGACCAACCACCCGGCCGCGCCCGAGGCCACCGGGCTGGAAGTGGACAAGTTCGATGGCGCGGCGGTGCGGCGTTATCTGACGCACTATCTGGGCATGTACCGCGATGCCGCCGGGGCAGACCTGATCGGGCGGCGCGGGGTTACCGCGCTGCTGACCGATTCCATCGAGGTGGGCGCAGCCAACTGGACGCCCAAGATGATCGACCAGTTCAAGCGCCTGCGCGGCTATGACCCAACGCCCTGGCTGCCGACGCTGGCCGGCGTATTGATCGGCAGCCGCGCCGATGCCGATCGCTTTCTTTACGACTGGCGCCGCACCCTGGCGGATCTGCTCGCCTCGGAACACTATGGCATGGTGGCCCAGGTGGCGCACGAAAACGGCCTCAAGGTCTATGGCGAGGCGCTGGAGGACAATCGCCCGATGCTGGGCGACGACATGGCGATGCGCGCCCGGGCCGATGTGCCGATGGCCGCGCTGTGGACCTTTTCGCGCCAGGCTGGCCCCAACCCCAGCTATCTGGCCGACATGAAGGGTGCGGCTTCTGTTGCGCATGTCTATGGCCAGAACCTGGTCGCGGCTGAATCCATGACCTCGGCACTGGCGCCCTGGGCCTATACACCCAAGGACTTGCGCCGCATCATCGACCTGGAATTCGTCAGCGGGATCAACCGCCCGGTGGTGCACACCTCGGTCCATCAGCCCACCGATGACAAGGTGCCAGGCCTTTCGCTGATGATCTTTGGCCAGTTCTTCAACCGCCACGAAAGCTGGGCGGAAATGGCCCGGCCCTGGGTGGATTACATGGCGCGCAATTCGCTACTGTTGCAGCAGGGGCGCAACGTGGCCGATGTCGCCTATTTCTATGGCGAGGAAGCGCCGCTGACCGGCCTCTATGGCAAGGCGCCGGTGGCCGATGCGCCCAAGGCCAACGCCTATGACTTCGTCAATGCCGATGCGCTGGGCGGCGTGCTGCTCAACCAGGGCAACGAACTCGTCAGCCAGGGTGGGGCACGCTATCGCGCGGTCTATCTCGGCGGCTCATCGCGGATGATGACGCTCAAGACCCTGCGCCGCCTCGCCGAACTGGTCGATGGCGGGGCCAGCGTGATCGGCCTGGCGCCGCAGGGATCGCCGGCGCTCGATGATGCGCAACCTGCCAACGCGGCGCAGTGGCAGCAGCTGGTGGCGCGGCTGTGGCCCGGCAGCGGCGATGCCATGGTGGGCAAGGGCCGGGTGATCGCGCTGGCTGACGTGGACGCGGGGCTGGCGCGGCTGGGCGTGGCGCCCGATTTCCGCTTGGTCGGCGCGAGTGACGCGCAAGTGCCGTTCGTCCATCGCCAGTTGACCGATGGCGACGCGTGGTTCCTGGTCAACCGGCTTGACCGTAACGAGACGTTCGAGGCGCATTTCCGTGTGACCGGCAAGCAGCCCGAATTGTGGCATGCCGACAGCGGCAAGGTAGAGCCGGTTTCGTGGCGCAGCGAGAATGGCGAAACCATCGTGCCGTTGACCCTGGCTGCAGAGGAATCGGTGTTCGTCGTGTTCCGCAAGGCGACCACCGCCACCCATGGCGAGGTACGCGCCAGCCATGATGTGCCGCTGGGGCCCCTGGCCGGCAAGCCCGGCACCGGCTGGACCGTGGCGTTCCAGGCCGGGCGCGGCGCGCCGGCGACGCTGGCCATGCCCACGCTGGCGCGGCTGGACCAGAATGCCGATGCTGGGGTGCGCTATTTCTCGGGCATGGCCACCTATGCCCGCACGTTCCGCCTGCCCAAGGGCTGGAAGAAAGGCCAGGCACTGTGGCTCGATCTGGGGGAGGTGCACGACATTGCCGAGGTCACGGTCAACGGCCAGACGCTGGGCACGCAATGGCATGCGCCCTATCGCTTTGACGTGGGCAGCGCGGTGCACAACGGCAACAACACGATCGCCGTGCGTGTCGCCAACAGCTGGGTCAACCGCCTGATCGGCGATGCCCAGCCCGGCGCCACGAAGGTAACCTGGACGGCGATCCCGACCTACAATGCCGATGCGCCGCTGCGCCCATCGGGCCTGGTGGGGCCGGTGGTGCTGGGCACTACCCACTGACGCGGGGGCACTGAACCCCGTTTCAGGCCTCGGGCAGGGGCGGGGCGATCGAGTCCCGCTCCACCAGGTGATAGGGCAGCAGGCGCAGCGCGGGCGCCGCATCACCCTCGCGGTCCATCAGCAGGCTGGCGGCGGCATAGCTCATTTCCTGGATCGGCTGGTAAACCGTGGTGAGGTAGGGCCAGACCGACCGCGCCACCCAGCTATCGTCAAACCCGCAGATCGACACATCGCGCGGCACGGCAAGGCCGGCCCGCGAACAGGCAACCAGCGCGCCGGCCGCCGAATCGTCGTTGGTGGCAAAGATGGCGGTGGGGCGCGGGGTGTGTGCCAGCAGATCGGCCCCGGCGCTGATGCCGCCTTCAAACGAAAACCCGCCGTTGGCTTCCACCACCGGGCCGGTGTGGCCGAGGTCGGCCAGGGCGGCAAGAAAGCCAAGGCGGCGGCGCGCGGCGGCGCCATGGTTGGGCGGCCCGGTCAGCACGCCAAAGCGGCGATGCCCGGCTTGCCACAGCATCTGCGCCACGGCCGCCCCGGCGGCCGTATCGTCCATGCCGATGCCCGGCGCCTCCAGGCTGGGCTTTTCCGGTGCGACGCGCACATGGCGCACGCCCTGTTCGCGCAGGAAATCGAGCACCACTGGCAGATCGGCCAGCGGCGGGGTCAACACAAAGCCATCGCAGCGTCCGTTGCGCAGCAATGCGGCAAGATCAGCCACGATCTCGGCATCGGGACGGGCCGAATCGATACGGTCGATGCGCAGGTGATACTGGTTGTCGACACAGGCCTGATAGGCGCCGGCCTGGATTTTCATCGTGTAGTTGGGGCTGGGATTGTCGAATAGCACGCTGATGATGAACGAGCGCGCCCCGGCCAGGGAGCGCGCCGCCAGATCGGGGACATAGTCCAGATCGGCAATCGCCTTTTCCACCTTGATACGCAGCGTATCAGATACATGCGGCTCGCGGTTGATCACACGCGACACGCTCTTGAGCGACACCCCGGCATGCCGCGCCACATCGTTCATCGTGATGTTACCCGTCGCGCGGCCGGCTGTGGTGGGTGCCGCATCGTTGTCGTCGTCGGCGCTACTGGCGGTTGCAGAGGGGCGGTGGCTTTGCGCGGGATCGGGCATGGGCCAAGCTATGAACGCAATTGTCCGGCAAGCCAACCTGAACAGGTAATTGACAACGCTGACAAGCGGCGGCACGATAACGCGGAACAAGCAGGTGGCGCTGTAGCCATCAACGGGAAGGGTGCATGAAGATGGGCAGGAGATTTCTTTCGGCCGTGGCGCTGGCTGCGGTCGGAGCAGGGCTGGCGCAGGGTTCGGCCCAGGCGCAGGCGCCAAGCAGCGCGCCGGTCGACATGACCGCGGCGCAGGCACGGGCCGATCAGACCGTCAAGGCAATGCAGCCGGACGAGCGCACCACGTTGACCCACGGCATCATGGCCATCCAGCTGTTTCCCGGTGCCCCGCCGATCCCGACTGACGCGGTGCCAGGCGCCGGTTACATCGCCGGGTTGCCACGCCTGGGTGTGCCCGCGCTCAAGGAAACCGACGCCAGCCTGGGCGTGGCCTGGGTTTCGGGTGCGCGCAAGCGGGGCGCGACAGCGCTGCCATCGGGCATTGCCCAAGCGGCGAGCTGGGACCCGGCGGTGATGCAGGCGGGCGGCGCGATGATTGGCGCCGAGGCGCGCGCCAGCGGCTTCAACGTGCTGCTGGCGGGCGGCGTCAATCTGACGCGCGATCCCCGCAACGGGCGCACGTTCGAATACCTGTCGGAAGACCCGCTGCTGTCGGGCATGCTGGTGGGCGCGGCGATCCGGGGCATCCAGTCCAACAATATCATTTCCACGATCAAGCACTTCGCGCTCAATGGCCAGGAAACCGGGCGCCAGTTCGTGGACATCCAGATCGGCAACGCCGCGGCGCGTGAAAGCGATCTGCTGGCTTTCCAGATCGGCATCGAACAGGGCCAGCCCGGCTCGGTCATGTGCGCCTATAACCGCGTCAACGGTAATCGCGCGTGCGACAACAGCTGGCTGCTCAACACCGTGCTCAAGCGCGATTGGGGCTACAAGGGCTTCGTCATGTCTGACTGGGGCGCGGTACCAGGGCTCGATGCGGCGATGGCCGGGCTTGATCAGCAATCGGGCGAACAGCTCGACAAGGCGGTTTATTTCGGCAGCAAGCTGGCGGAAAAGGCGGCAAGCGACAAGGCCTGGGCCGCGCGCCTGGCCGACATGAACCGCCGCGTGTTGACCGCGATCTATGCCACCGGCGTCGACAAGAACCCGGTAACGCCGGGCGGCGAGTGGGATGCCGCGGCGCATGCGGCCGTGGCCGAACAGACGGCGATTGCCGGCATGGTCTTGCTGCGCAACCAGAACAATGCCCTGCCGCTGCTGCGCGATGCCAAGAGCGTGGCGGTGATCGGCGGCTATGCCGATGGCGGTGTGCTGTCGGGCGGCGGGTCGAGCCAGGTGCAGGGCGATGGCGGGCCGGTGGTGTCCCGCCCGGTGCTGGCTGGCGGCATGTTTGCCGGCATCATGCAGCAGCAGTTCCACCGTTCCAGCCCGCTCGATGCGATCAAGGCGCGGGTGCCGCAGGCGGCCATCCATTTCCGCGACGGGCGCTATATCGCCGATGCGGTAGAGGCGGCGCGCCGGTCTGACGTGGCGATCGTGTTTGCCACCGAATGGCGCACCGAAGGGCTCGATCAGCCCGATCTGTCCTTGCCCGATGGCCAGGATGCGCTGATCGCGGCGGTGGCAGCGGCCAATCCGCGCACGATCGTGGTGCTGGAAACCGGTGGCCCGGTGGCGATGCCGTGGCTGGACAAGACCGCGGCCGTGCTCGAAGCGTGGTATCCCGGCGCGCGCGGCGGTGAGGCGATCGCCAAGGTGCTGTTTGGAGAGGCCAACCCTGGGGGGCGCCTGCCGGTCACGTTCCCGGCCAGCGTGGCGCAACTGCCCCGGCCCAAGCTCGATGGCAGTGATACGCTCGATCCCGATTTCATGGGCAACCCGCCCACGCCAACCACCACGCTCAAGGCCGACTACAACATCGAAGGTTCGGACGTGGGCTATCGCTGGTTCGCCCGCACCGGGGCCAAGCCGCTGTTCCCGTTCGGCTATGGCCTGAGCTACACCAGCTTTGCCCAGGATGGGTTGAGCGTGGATGGCAAGACCGCACGCTTTACCCTGCGCAACACCGGCAAGGTGGCGGGCGATGATGTCGGCCAGGTCTATCTGGTCGATCGTGCCGGCACGGCCAAGCGCCGCCTCGTCGGCTTTGCCCGCGTGCATCTGGAGCCGGGCGAAAGCAAGACTGTCAGCGTGGCGATCGACCAGCGCCTGCTCGCCGATTGGCGGGATGATGGCAAGGGCAGTGGCGGCTGGACGCTGCCGGCGGGCAACTATGGCTTTGCGCTGGGCAGCGATGCGCAGACGCTGGGGCAGGTGGTGACGGTGCGCCTGGCGGCGCGCAACTGGAAGGATTGAAGATCATGACCTTTCGCAAAACGCTGATGCTGTCAGGATTGATGCTTGCTGGCGCGCTGTCGCTGCCGGGCGCTACGCTTGCCAAGGCTGCGCCAGCGGCGCCTGCCGCGCCAACCGTGACGGTGGCCCAGGGCACCCTGGTGGGGGCGGTGGAAGGCACCGTCGCCAGCTTCAAGGGCATTCCCTATGCCGCGCCGCCGGTGGGCGATCTGCGCTGGCGTGCGCCACAGCCGGCTGCGGCATGGAGCGCGCCGCGCGATGCCACGCACTATGGCCACGATTGCGCGCAGGCACCGTTCCCGCCCGATGCCGCGCCGATCCGCACCCAGCCGGCCGAGGATTGCCTCTATCTCAACGTGTGGAAGCCGGCGGGCGCGGCCGCCAACGCGCGGCTGCCGGTGATGGTGTGGGTGCACGGTGGCGGCTTCGTCAACGGCGGCACGTCGCCGGCGGTCTATTCCGGCGCGGCTTTTGCCCGCGATGGCGTGGTCCTGGTCAGCCTCAACTACCGGCTCGGCCGCTTCGGCTTCTTTGCCCATCCCGCGCTCAAGGATGAAGGGCTGGGTGGCAACTTCGGCTTCCTCGATCAGATCGCCGCGCTCAAGTGGGTGCAGGCCAATGTCGCGGCCTTTGGTGGCGATCCGGCCAACGTGACCGTGTTCGGCGAAAGCGCGGGCGGGATGAGCATGCACATGCTGCTGCAATCGCCGCTGGCACGCGGGCTGTTTGCCCGCGCGATCATCGAATCCGGCGGTGGGCGCGATGGCACCTTGCCGATGCCGACGATGGCCCGCGCGGCCAAGATCGGCGCCGATTTTGCCCCCGGCCTCGATGCCGCCGCCCTGCGCGCGCTGCCTGAGGAAAAGGTGACCGGCAACCTCAGCATGATGACCATGGCGCAGACCGGCTATTCCGGGCCGATGGTGGATGGGCAAACGATCGTGGGCGCGTCCAACGATGCCGCCGCCGCCGGCATCGATGCGCCCGTGCCGGTGATGATCGGCGCCAATTCGGCCGATGGTTTCCCGATGACGACCGACAAGGCCGCTATCTTTGCCACCTATGGCGCCGATGCCGACAAAGCGCGCGCGCTCTATGATCCCCAGGGCACGACCAGCGGCCTGATCGTGGGCACGATGACCAGCGCCGATCGCATGTTCATCGAGCCGGCGCGCACCATCGCGCGCACGCTGGCCCCGCGTCAGCCGGTCTATCTCTATCGCTTTGCCTATGCCCATCCCGAGCCGCTCGGAAAGATGGGCGGCGCGCCGCATGCCTCGGAACTGCCCTATGTGTTTGACAGCCTGGCCGGGCGCACCACGCCCAGGGCCATCGCCGCCGAACAGCCCGTGGCCGATCTGACGCACAAGATGTGGGTGGCGTTTGCCAAGACCGGGCGCCCCGATGGCCTGCCCGGCCTGGCACCCTGGCCCAAGGTGACGCCCACCGACACGACCGTCCACCTGATCACCGCAGCAGGCGCCACGCAGGTGGAAGATCCCTATCGCGCGCGGATCGATTTCGTGGAGCAGCGGATCAAGCCATAAGATACCGATCCCGGTGCAATGCCGCGGGCAATCGCCGCATTGCACCGGGATATTCAAGCGTTGGCGTTGACATTCGCGCGCAACCGGCTTTTTGTATTTCCCATGCTCTCGCAAAAAACGCGTTATACGATCCGTGCCCTGCAGCATCTGTCCGACACGTTTGGACAAGGCCCGGTGCGGCTTGACGCGATTGCCGAGGCGCAGAACATCCCGCGCAAATTCCTGACCGTGATCCTGTCGGAAATGGCCCGCGAAGGCGTGGTGGTGTCCCAGCGCGGTCGCGACGGCGGCTATGAACTGGCGCTGCCCCCGGTGGACATCCGCTATGGCGACATCATCCGCCTGACGCGCGGCAGCCTGGCCCTGGTGCCCTGCGCCAGCCGCAACGCCCACGAACACTGCGCCAACTGCCTGCCCGAGGCCGACTGCCGCCTGCGCGGGCTGATGATCCGCCTGCGCGATGAAATGGCAGACATGCTGGACAAGGTGACCCTGGCCGACGCGATCACGCTGGTCCCGCCGTTCGAAGAGACCGCGGTCTAATCCTCATCGGTTCTCGTCACCCCGGACGTGATCCGGGGTCCCGCTGCAGATGCACCGTCCAGAAAAAGCGGGATTCCGGGTCCAGCCCAGGATGACGAACGATCGGGGCATTCCCGGAAAAATGCAATCAACCGCAACTTTTGCGGGGGTCGCGCAACCTTCGCTTGGCGAGTGCCAAGCCGCTGGCTATAGGACGGCGCATGACCCTTCCTGCTTCTGGCCGCAGCCCGCTGCGCATCGCCGTTCTTGCCGCCGCCACTGTTGCCATGGGCCTGACCGCTGGGTGTGCGGGTGGGGGCAAGGCCAAGAAGGACGTGGCCTATGTCGCCCGCGACGTGGACACGCTCTACATGACGGCCAAGGACCGGCTGGACAAGGGCGACGCCAAGCAGGCCGCCGCGCTGTTCGACGAAGTGGAGCGCCAGCACCCCTATTCGCCCTGGGCCCGCCGTGCGCAGCTGATGGGTGCGTTCAGCTATTACGTGGCGCGCGACTATGCCAAGTCGGTGCAGACCGCACAGCGCTTTCTGTCGATCCACCCCGGCAACAAGGACGCGCCCTATGCCTATTACCTGGTGGCGCTGTGCTATTACGAGCAGATCAGCGACGTCACGCGCGACCAGAAGATCACCCAGCAGGCGCTGACCGCGCTGACCGAAGTGATCCGCCGCTATCCCAACACCGACTATGCCACCGACGCCCGCCTCAAGCTTGACCTGGTGAACGACCACCTGGCCGGCAAGGAAATGGAAGTGGGCCGCTTTTACGAAAAGAGCGGCAAGTGGCTGGCCGGCACGCTGCGCTTCCGCGTGGTGATCGACAAGTACCAGACCACCAGCCACACGCCCGAGGCACTGTTCCGCCTGGTCGAATGCTACTTGGCCCTGGGCATCCGGGACGAAGCCCAGAAGACCGCCGCCGTGCTGGGCGCCAACTATCCCGGCAGCGAATGGTACAAGCGCGCCTTCAAGCTGATGAACGCCAAGGGCGACGATATCAGCGCGGTGTGATTTGGGGTGCAGATTGCGAAGTTACAGAAGGGCGCCTGCGGGGCGCCTTTTTTGTGGTGGGGTTAGGGTGGTGCTGCTGATCCGGCCGTTCGTGACCACACGCGCTATCGCTGAAAGCGATCCTTCGTTCAAATTGGCCTTTATGTCATGCCATCCTGAAACTCAGGGTTTCAAGCTCAGGATAGCAGCTCCATCTTTTTACAAATGAGCAAAAGATGATTAATAATGAATTCAACGTCTGGATGCTGAGAAATATCACCATCTGGTGATTCGATCATTAAGCGAGCGGAAAATTGTGTGTCCCATAGTGTATTTTTGCTATTGATACACCATGCCCACCATGGATGAGTTTCGCCACGAGGTAATTCTGGTGTTACAATTTCATCTATTATATAGCGTTCCACACAAACCATGTGGGCATAGTTTTTAGCTTCAAAGTTGTTAGCTTTTAGAGCGCGTAATCCGAAAAAAACATGACCGAATGGTTTTCTGACGTCGTTCTGTAAGGCAATGGCCGCTCCTTTCGGCCAATTAGGACGGCGCAATGCCCATTCGCAATGCTGCCCGATAAGTCTTTCATAAAGTGAAGTTGAGCCAGGCTCGATCTGTAAATCTGGCCAGTTCTTTTTGAGGGCATCTAAGATCGCTTTTTCGATTGCTTCGATTGCCAGTCGGTGCAGATGCTGGTGCGCTTTGTTGAGCATGAACATACCGAGTGCCCGTCGGAGCGTGGGATCGCCGAAATTTTGCGAAATTTCCTGTGCATACCCTTCGAATTGATCATCGCTCATTGAACTATTCCCAAAGGTTTGATCGATCCAATTTAGGAAATCATCTAGCAGTGATCGAGTTCGCATAGCTTTTATATGTGGCATCGCCTGCTCGATTATATCTCTAAACGGTGCGGCCCAAACACCCTCTTCTTCAACATCTTCGCGACGCGCCCATGGCATGCGAATAACGGTCGACTGTGCGGTTTCTGGCGCCTGCTCTGCAAGAAAAACTAGCTTCCATGGCATTTGGCGCGTGCCATGTCGCTTTAGTATCTGTCTTGACATTTCCTCTATATAATCTGAATAATCGCTCAGTTGATTTTTCGATTGATTGGCAAAAATTTTTACTTCTACGCCCATTAATGCATTTGGGGTTTCAATTAAAAGATCGATCATTCGTCCTTTGTCAGTAAAGGCGTCAACCGTTATGGAGACTTTTTCTGGAAAAGTGGCAACTTCCGGTAAGCCCACGGCTCTCAAGAAGCAATTAAGAAAGAGAGTGCCTTGCCCATGATGGCCTGACGGGTCGAGAAGGTTTGATAGGACCGATGTTATGCGCCGCTCGTCAGGTCCCAGAATTGAGAAAGCATTGAGTCTGGGCGCGCTGTGGCGTTCTGCCGTGCGTCTCTCTGCTTCGAGTATAGGAAGCTTTTTTTCGAATTTGCGAAGGAGGTCGACAGGGAGGCGTTGTTCCGACATAGCTTAGGATTTCCGAGATTCTTGCAGAGGGTAGGCCGAAAATCTTGATTAGTTGACATGCGCAATTCCCGGCGCATGATATTTAATTTCGTTGATGATATGCACAAGTCTGGATGTCGGAAAATAACCATAGGTGCGCCGCTTTGTCTACCATTCGGCGTGATCCGCAGCCGCGGGCAACTTGGGGCGCGTTTGCTAATAATAAATGATTGAAGATCGGACTAATTTTTATCATGGACAAGACTGTTTTTGTTGTTCCTGTCCCGCAGTAGTCGCTCCCGCACGCAGCCACTCACCCCCCGTCCGTCATCATCCCCATCGTCCACTCCTGATCATAATCCACCTCTCCCGCCACCGCATACCCCGCAGCATCCCGCGCCGGGCGGAAGCGGAAGCGCTGCAGCACGAGGGCGCAGGTGGTGGTGTCGAGCGCGGCGTTGTGGCTCGATTGGGTGATGTGGCAGGCGCTGGGGCGGCCTTGTGGGGTTACCGCGATGGTGACGGAGGTGGTGCCCTGGGCGTGCGCTTCGCGCGCCGCGAGGGGATAGTCTGACGATTTGATCTTGCCGCCGGTCCATTCTGGGTCGCTGCCGCCAGCGCCGTCACCGTTTCCGCTGGCGCCCGAGCCGGTGCCATTGCCGATGCCACCAGCGCCGCTGCCGGGGCCGGGCGTGGGCGCGGCGCCGTTGTGGCTTTGCGTGCCGAGCGCCACTTGCGGGGCGACGGGGATCGGTGGCGGTGGGGCGTGGATGACCAGCGGGGCATAGACCGGCGCTGCCTTGGCGCGCAGGGCAGGGGGAGCGGAATTGCCGCTGAGCCGATGATGATGGCTGGGTGGTGGCGGCGGCGGTTGCGCGGGCGATGGCGGCGGGTCGAGCCGGACTGCCGTCAGCCAGTCGCGGGTTGCCTGGCGCAGGCCCGCCGGCTGGGCGAGGCCGAGCCATAGGGCAATGGCGAGGCCCACTTCGATGCTGGCGGCGATGCCGGCAGAGACGAGCCGGGATGATCGGGGCTGCGTGGCGGAAAAGGCCATGGTTGGCACGCTAGGCCACGCAGCCCCAGATCGATTAGCGGCAGCGCTTCTTGGCAGTAAGCGTGCGGTCGATCGCGCGGCCACCCAGGGCGCCACCCACGGCGCCGGCCACGATGCCCACCGGGCCGCCGATCAGGGCATGGCCGAGCAGCGCGCCACCAGCGCCACCGGCCACCAGACCGGTCGTGCCGCTGGAGTGACGGCACCAGCGATAGTGCGCCCGCGACGAATAGTGGTGGCGGGCAAACGCCGGCGTCGCGTCGATCGCGGTGAGGCCGAACGCCGCGACAATCGCGGGGGCCAGCGCGAGCTTGCGGTTGAATGAGCGCATGATTGTGTCCTTCCCGTTGTTACAATCCAGCAATAATGCCAGGGGTAACGACCGAGGCGGCAGTTGGTTCACGCCACGGGCGATGAAATCTCTGTAATGATCGCAAGCCTTTGTAATAGCGTGTAAAGTTCTGGTTCAGGCAGCGTCCTGGCGCACCCATACGCTGACACTGCCGCCCTCGCACCGCACGGCCAGCGCCCCCTGGTCATCCGCCACGCATTCGCCCTGAGCGTGACCCAGCCAATCGACGAACGTCGCGCCAGCGTGATCGGGGCCAAGCTCTGCCGTGAGCGTGGCGGGCTCGCCATTGCTGATGATCACCACGCAGCCCGGCGCATCGGCCGTGCCATGGCGGATGAAGCCGATGCAGGTGGGGCTGTCGAACAGATCGGTCTGGGCGCCATGGGCAAAGCGCTGGCGCGCCTGGGTCAGCCGGGCAAGGCAGGCAACCGGGGCAAGGGTAATGTCGTAGTTCTCCCCGTCGCCGCCGGTATCGGCATAGCTGGCGCCGTATAGATCGGGATGGAACAGGCAGGGCACGCCGCCTTCGCGCAGCAGGATCAGGGCATAGGCCAGCGGCTTGAACCAGTCTTCCACCGGCGCCTCGAGCGCCTGAAGCGGCTGGGTATCGTGGTTGGCAACCAGGGTAACGGCGTGTTCGGGCAGGCTTTGCACCAGCGTGCCGTCAAAGATCGTGCGCAGATCGTAATCGGCGCCCGCGTGCGATGCGTCGGAGAAATGGTGGACGAGCGCGGCATCGAACAGCGACAGCTGGTGATCGACGCGATCGAGATAGGTGTGCAGCGCGGCCAGATCGGGTTGCCAGTATTCGGCCACCACGAACAGATCGGGGCTGATGGCCTCGCGGCAATGGCCCACCCAATCGCGGAAGAACCAGGCGGGAATGTGCTTGGCCGCATCCAAGCGGAAACCATCGACCGGCACTTGCTCGGCCAGCCAGCGCCCCCAGAACTTGAGCTCCTCATAGACCGCGCGATTGCGGAATTCGACATCGGCACCCATCAGGAAATCGAAGTTGCCGAGTTCCTCGTCCACCTCTTCGTTCCATTCGCCATCGCCATACTGGTTGACCAGGCGAAACACGCCGTCTTCCTGCGGGTCTTCGATGCGGTCCACCCCGCTGAAGCACTTGTGGTCCCAAACAAAGCGCGAGTGCGCGCCAGCGCGACCGGGAAAGGTGAAGCGGGTGTGGGTGGTGGCGTCGAACGCCTCGTCCTCGATCTGCGTGCGGTCGTCGGGATTGGTGCGGCGCACGCTGACGCGCTCGGTCTCGTCGGCGCCCATCTTGTGATCGAACACCACATCGTGGATCACGCGCAGGCCATGCTCGCGCAGGGCGGCGCAGGCTGCTTCCAGCGCGGCGCGGGTGCCGTATTTCGTGGGCACGGTGCCCTTCTGGTCAAACTCGCCCAGATCGAACAGGTCGTAGGTATCGTAGCCTACCGAGCTGGTGCCGCTGGCGCCCTTGTAGGCGGGCGGCAGCCACACGTCGGTCACGCCCATCTCGGCCAGGCCCGGCGCAGCGCGGGCGGTATCGTCCCACAGCGCGCCTTCGGGCAGGTACCAATGGAACATCTGAATCAGGGTGCGCTGCGACATGGGAAGCTCCGATAGGAGAAAGCTTTCCGGCAAATGCCCCAGCGCGGGATTGGTTGCAGTGCATCATCGGGCAAGTCGCACTTGGTGATGATCGTGCCTCAGGCGGCGCAGGCGATCCGCTCCACGGCGCTGGCTAGCGCGGTTTCGAACTGGTCGGTGGCCGCTTCCCAGGAATAGCTGGCGCCATAGGCAGCGGCATCGGCCCGGCCGCAGGCCAGTGCCAGGGCAATCGCGGTGGCGAGGTCTTCGTGGCAGGCACCCACCGGGCGGGGCAGGTTGCCCTGCGCGCCGCGGCCATCCACGCCGATCACGTCGCGCGGGCCGGCCACCGGGAAGGCGGCCACTGGCACGCCGCAGGCCATCGCCTCGATCATCACCAGGCCAAACGTGTCGGTACGGCTGGGAAAGACGAAGCAATCGGCGGCGCGATAGGCCTGGGCCAGCGCGGCGCCCGAAAGCGCGCCGGTGAAATGCGCCTGGGGGTAGCGGCTTTTGAGCATGGCCAGGTCTGGTCCGTCGCCTACCACCACCTTGCTGCCGGGCACCGCGCAATCGAGAAACGCGCCAAGGTTCTTTTCCACGGCCACGCGGCCGACATAGAGCAGCACCGGTCCGGGCAGCCCAGCAAGCTGGGGCAGCGGGGCGTGGCCGGGATGGAACAGCCCGGCATCGATCCCGCGCGACCACAGCCGGGTCTGCACGATCCCGTGCCCGGCCAGCTCGCGCGCCAGGCTGGGCGTAGATACCAGCACCGCCGCGCTTTGCGCGTGAAAGCGGCGCATCACCGGCCAGAACACATCGGGGCTCAACCCTGTGCGCATCGCGGCGTAATCGGGAAATCGCGTGTGAAACGCGCTGGTAAACGGCACGCCCACCGATTTGCACCAACTGCGCGCGGCCCAGCCGATCGGCCCTTCGGTGGCGATATGCACGATATCGGGCGCAAAATCGCGCAAGGTGCGCCGCGTGCCAAAGCGCGGCGCCATGGCCAGGCGGATCTCGCCATAGCCGGGCAGGGCACACGTGCGGAACTGCTGGGGGGTGAGCAGTTCCACCACGTGGCCCCGCGCGCGCAGGTGCGCAACCGTGGTGGTCAGCGTACGCACCACGCCGTTGACTTGCGGCGTCCAGGCATCGGTAGCGAGGGCAATGCGCATCAGGCAGTTTCCGTTTCGGCCGGGCTGGGCAGGCCGGGCACGGCGGCGGGCGTGAACGGCGCCTGCTTGCGCTGTTCCTCCACCCAGTCGACAATGCTCACCGCGCCGGTGAAATCTTCGACCAGGGCGGTGCAGCTTTCTACCCAGTCGCCATCGTTGTAATAGGTGACATCGCCGATCTGGCGGATTTCGGCGCAGTGGATGTGGCCGCACACCACCCCGTCCACGCCCATGTCGCGCGCGGCGTGGGCCACGGCTTCTTCAAAGTCGCAGATGAACTGCACCGCGTTCTTCACGCGCTTTTTCATATAGGCCGAGAGCGACCAATAGGGCAGCTTGAACTGGCGCCGCACCAGGTTGACCCAGCGATTGGCGCGCAGCAGCACGGCGTAGGCGGCATCGCCCAGAAACGCGAGCCAGCGGGCATAGAGCACCACGCCATCGAAGCCGTCGCCATGGGTGATCAGCAGGCGCCGCCCATCGGCGGTGCGGTGAATGGTGTCGAGCGCCAGTTCCACGCCGCCAAAGGTCATCCCGGCATAGGGGCGCAGCATCTCGTCATGGTTGCCGGCGATCAGCACCACGCGGGTGCCGCGATGCGCCATCTTCAGCACGCGGCGGACCACTTCATTGTGCGCATCGGGCCAGTACCACCCGCGCGACAGACGCCAGCCATCGACGATGTCGCCCACCAGATAGAGCGTTTCGCATTCGATCGAGGCGAGGAAATCGAGCAGCATTTCGGCATTGCAGCCGCGCGTGCCGAGATGAAGATCGGAAATCCACACCGTGCGTACCCGCCGCTTGGGGCGAAAGCCGCGCGGTTCGGGCAAGTCGAGCCAATCGGGCGCGCCCTTGAGCCATTCGCTGACGGGGGCAAAGTTGCGGTCGCTTGGGCGGTCCATGACCCAGTCCCTTCATATGCTGCCGTTGTCTTGCGAATCTCATGGCACCGTCACATTGCGCGCTGGCGACACCGTGTCATGGTTGTGAAACAAGAGGGGAACAAATGGAGGGTGACGCCGGACGTGCAACCCGCTAGGAAGGAAAGCGATGCTGACCGGGCTTTCCATCCGCAATGTCGTCCTGATCGAGGCGCTGGACCTCGTGTTTCCGGGCGGTTTGGGCGTTCTGACCGGCGAAACCGGTGCGGGCAAATCGATCCTGCTGGATTCGCTGGGGCTGGTGCTGGGGGACCGCGCCGACAGCGGCCTGGTTCGTGCCGGAGAAGACGTGGCGAGCGTGACCGCCACATTCGAATTCGCGCGGCGGCCCGATGGCGTGGAAGCGATCCTGGCCGAAGCGGCGATCGATTGGGAACCGGGCGAGCCGCTGCTGGTCCGCCGCCGGTTGCGCGCCGATGGCGGCAGCCGTGCCTATATCAATGACCAGCCGGTGGGCGTGGCGCTGCTGCGCGAACTGGCGCGGTTTCTGGTGGAACTGCATGGGCAGCACGACGATCGCGGGCTGGTCAATGCGCGTGGCCACCGGGCCTTGCTCGATCGCTATGCCCGCGCCGACGCGGCCGAGGTGGCGCGCGCATGGGATAGCTGGCGCGCGGCCGAACAGGCCCTGGCGCAGGCGCGCGCGCGCGTGGCGAGCGCGGCGGCCGAGCAGGACCTGATCGAGGCGCACCTGGCCGAACTTGACGCGTTGAAGCCGGTGGCGGGCGAGGAGGAAGAACTCGCCCTGCAGCGTGCCGAGATGCAGAAGGGGGAGCGACTCTCGGGCGATCTCAACGAATTGCAGCACCTGTGGAGCGGATCGGACGCGCCCCTGGTGCAGTTGCGCGGCGCGGCGCGGCGGCTCGACCGGATCGCGGCAGAGCATCCGCTTTTGGCCGAGGCGCTGGAAGCACTGGACCGCGCGGTGATCGAGGCGGGCGAGGCGGAAGACAAGCTCTCGGCCGCCGCCGAGGCCTTGGCGCACGATCCCGCGCTGCTCGACCGGATCGAAACGCGGCTGTTCGATCTGCGCGCCGCTGCGCGCAAGCATGGCTGCACGGTGGACGACCTGCCCGCCCGGCGCGAGGCATTGCAGGCCGCGTTGCAATCGATCGAGGGTGGCGAGGCGCAGATCGCAGGCCTGGCGCGCGTGGCGATGGAAGCGGGCCTGGACTATCGCGCCAAGGCAGAGGCGCTGTCGGTCCAGCGGGCCGAGGCCGCCCGCAAGCTGGACAAGGCGGTGGCCGCCGAACTGGCGCCGCTGCGCTTGGATGCGGCACGCTTTCACACCGCCGTGGTGCGCCTGCCCGAGGATCGCTGGAGCGGCCAGGGCATGGACGCGGTGGAGTTCCTCATCTCCACCAACCCCGGCAGCGATTTTGCGCCGCTGGGCAAGATCGCTTCGGGCGGTGAATTGTCGCGCTTTATCCTGGCGCTGAAGGTGGCGCTGGCCGAACAGGGCGGGGCAGCGACCGTGATCTTCGACGAGATCGATCGCGGCGTAGGCGGCGCTGTGGCCAGTGCCATTGGCGAGCGCCTGGCGCGCCTGGCGCACGGTGGGCAGTTGCTGGCCGTGACGCACAGCCCGCAAGTGGCGGCGCGGGGTGACGCCCACTATCTGATCGCCAAGTCGAGCGAGGGCACAGTCACGCGCACCTCGGTGAGCAAGCTGGACGCGGCCGGCCGCCAGGAGGAAATCGCGCGGATGCTGTCTGGCGCGGAGGTGACCGCCGAGGCGCGCGCGCAGGCCAGCCGCCTGCTCGAACAGGCTTGAACCCTTTTGCCCGGGTGGGCAGGCGGTTCCTCCACAGCTATGCCTTGCCCGGACTGGCGATAGCGCTTTACGAATTGCCGTGATGGCGTATCGCGCCGGTGACTGGCGCAATTGTTTGGTGAAAGTGGCGTATAATGAGTGATCCGGCAGGCATCGATCCGGCAGCAATGGGCGAGGCGGCTGCCGCCAACGAACTGATGCGGCTGGCGCGCCAGATTGCCTATCACAACCGGCGCTATCACGCCGAAGACGCCCCGGAAATTTCCGATGCCGAGTATGATGCTCTGGTGCGGCGCAATGCCGAACTGGAAACGGCGTTTCCGCATCTGATCCGCGCCGACAGCCCCTCGCGCGCTGTGGGTCACGAGGTTTCTGCTTCTCCCCTGCGCAAGGTGACGCACGAGGTTCGCATGATGAGCCTCGACAACGCCTTCACCGACGAGGAGGTCGAGGAATTCGTCGCGCGCGTGCGCCGCTTCCTGGCGCTGCCGGCCGATGCATCGGTGGTGATGACGGCGGAAGACAAGATCGACGGCCTGTCATGCTCGCTGCGCTATGAAGATGGCCGCCTGGTGCGCGCGGCCACGCGTGGTGATGGCCAGGTGGGCGAGGATGTGACTGCCAATGTAGCCCATATCAAGGACATACCGCAGGAACTTCGCAGCGATTCCGGTGTCGTGCCACCGGCCGTGTTCGAAATCCGGGGCGAGGTCTACATGGCCAAGGCCGATTTCCTCGCGCTCAATGCCGCGCAGGAGGAAAAGGGCGACAAGGTCTTTGCCAACCCGCGCAACGCCGCCGCCGGATCGCTGCGCCAGAAGGACGCGAGCGTGACGGCAGAGCGGCCCTTGCGGTTTCTGGCGCATGGCTGGGGGGCGGCCAGCGCCGTGCCGGCCGAAACGCAGTGGGCGATGATGCAGCAGATCGCGGCGTGGGGCGTGCCAGTGTCCCCCCTGCTGACGCGTTGCGATGATACCGCGCAGATGCTGGCGCATTATCGCAGAATTCAGGCGCAACGCGTTGATTTGCCGTATGATATCGATGGCGTGGTGTACAAGGTCGATAGCCTGGAATGGCAGCGCCGGCTGGGCTTTGTCGCCAAGGCGCCGCGCTGGGGCATGGCGCATAAGTTTCCTGCCGAACAGGCGGAGACCACGGTAGAAGCGATCGATATCCAGGTGGGCCGCACCGGCAAGCTGACCCCGGTGGGCCGCCTGCGCCCGGTGCTGGTGGGCGGGGTGACTGTCACCAACGTCACACTTCACAACCGTGATGAGATCGGCCGGCTGGGTGTGCGCATCGGCGATCGCGTGGTCTTGCAACGGGCTGGCGATGTCATCCCGCAAGTGGTTGAAAACCTGACACGGGAAGAAGACCGTCCCGCCTATGTCTTTCCTGATCACTGCCCGGAATGCGGCAGCGAGGCGGTGGCCGAAGAGGGCGAGGTGGATGTACGCTGCACCGGCGGGCTGGTGTGCCCGGCGCAGCGAACCGAAAGGCTCAAGCATTTTGTCAGCCGCGCCGCGCTCGATATCGAGGGCCTGGGCGAAAAGACTATCGCCGAATTTTTTGCGCTGGGCTGGTTGGAAAGCCCGGCCGACATCTTCCGCCTGCGCAAGCGGCGTGACGACATCGTCGGCCGCGAGGGCTGGAAGGACAAGTCGGTCGACAATCTGCTCGCCGCGATCGAGGCCAAGCGCCAGCCCGATGCCGCGCGCCTGCTGTTCGGGCTGGGCATTCGCCACGTTGGCGCGGTCACCGCGCGCGACCTGTTGAAGCGCTTCGTCACGCTGCCCGCGCTGCGCGCCGTGGCCGAACGCGCCCATGGCGGCGATGAAGAGGCCAAGGCCGAACTGCTGGGCATCGACGGCGTTGGCCCGGTGGTGGTGGAAGCGCTGGGCGATTTCTTTCACGAGCCGCACAACATCGCTGTGTGGGACGATCTACTGGGTGAAGTGAGCCCGCCCGATTTCATCGTCGAAACCCGCGCCAGCGCCGTCGCGGGCAAGACCGTGGTGTTTACCGGCAAGCTGGAAACGATGAGCCGCGACGAGGCCAAGGCCCAGGCCGAGGCGCTGGGCGCACGGGCCGCTGGCAGCGTTTCGCCCAAGACCGACCTGGTCGTTGCCGGGCCGGGTGCGGGCAGCAAGCTCAAGAAGGCAGCCGAACTGGGCATCGAGGTGATCGACGAAGCGGCCTGGGCGGAAATCTTCAAGGCAGCGGGATAGGCGATCATGGCCCTTCACACTTGGTGGCTGTTTGTCGTCACCGTCTTTTTCATCTCAATCTCGCCCGGCCCCAACATGCTGCACGTGATGACGCGCAGCGTGACACTGGGCTTTGGCCGGGCGATGCTGGCAATGAGCGGCTGCTTCCTGGCGGTGCTCACGCTGCTCAGCCTGTCGGCCGCGGGGCTTTCGGCAGTCCTGGTGGCGATGCCGCAGCTGTTTACCGCGCTCAAGATCGTCGGCGCGGCCTATCTGCTTTACCTGGGGTACAAATCCTGGACCGCCAAGGAATCTCCGGTGGACATGGTGGGCGATGGGGCAGTGGCCCTGCCATCGCCGCTCGGCCTGTTCCGCACGGGATTTCTGATCGGTATCAGCAATCCCAAGGCATTGCTGTTTGCCGGGGCATTCCTGCCGCAGTTCATCGATCCTGCCCGGCCCAAGGCGGCGCAGTTTGCCGTCATGGTGGCAACCTTTGGCGTGATCGAGATGACCTCGTACCTGCTTTATGCGCTGGGCGGCCGCTCGGTGGCGCGCTGGCTGGAAAAACCATCGCCGCGCAAGGTGTTCAACCGGGTGACCGGCGCGATCTTTGTGGCGTTTGGCGTGGCGATGGTGGGCAGCCGGGTTTAGGCGTTTGCGCTTGGGTTCCATCACCCCCCGACCCCCCTCTTCTGAAGAGGAGGGGGAGTTAAAGATCTGATTTTTTGGCCCCATCCTCTTTAGAGGAGGGGGTTGGGGGTAGTGGACGTCGTGCGCTGTCCTACCACTTCTGCGACCACGCCGGCAGCGCACCGGGTTTGCTGGCATGGATGCGCGCGGTGGCGCGGCGGCGTAGCCACAGGATCGACCAGTCGCCGCGCACCTGGCGGGCGGCTAGGCGCAGCCCGGCGCGGGCATAGGCGGCGCGCACGGCCTTTTCCTGCGTGGCGAGTAAGCCGGCGAGGAGAATATGACCGCCCGGCTTGACCGCAGCGGCAAATTCCGGCGCTAGTTCGATCAGCGGACCCGCCAGGATATTGGCAATCAGCAGGTCATAGGGCGCCGACAGGCGCAGCAGCGGGTGGTCCATGCCCGGCGCGATGACCATGGCCAGCTTGCCCGGCCCATCGCCCAGAGGCACGCCGTTGGCATCGGCATTGGTTGCGACCACCGGGCCGCAGACGGCATCGATGTCGCTGGCGATGGCGCGCGCGCCGGGCCACAGATGCAGCCCGGCAAAGGCGAGCAGGCCGGTGCCGGTGCCGATATCGGCCAGGTTGCGCACCACCGCGCCATTGGCCTTCATGTGCGCCAGCATCGCCAGGCACCCGGCGGTGGTGGCATGCTGGCCGGTGCCAAAGGCCTGGCTGGTGGGGATCAGGAAATTGCGGATGCCCGGCATGTCCACTGCCGGATATTCCGGGGTGTGGACGTGGAACGGCCCTTCGTGGATCGGCTCTACCCCGTGCTGGCTGAGCGTGACCCAGTCTTCTTCGGGCAGTTGTTCGATCACCATCGGCGGCGCGCCGTCGGCAAACAGCGCGGCGATCGCGGCGCGTTCGTCTTCGCCTGGTTCGTCGGCCAGCCAGGCTTCCAGCTGCCAGTCTTCGGGCTTGTCCTCGGCAATCTCGCTGCCGGCGATGACGATGTCGGCGTCCCAGTCGAACACGTCTTCGTGGGCGATCAGCGCGGCCTGGACGATGGGGCGCGGCGCAAGGATGGTGATTTTCCAGCTCATGGCGCGGGTCTTTGCGGCGGCGCGGCCTCCTTGGCAAGCGTCTCGTCAAGCCGGGCGCGGCCATTGGCGGCATAGGTGCGGCAGGCACCCGGCACCGGCCGGGGCGCCCCATGCGCAAGGCGCTCGAACAGGTCGCTGGCGCCGGGATGAGGCGTGATCAGCACGGTGCAGGGCAGGGCGGCAATGCGATCGAGCGAGGCGCGAAACGCCGCGACATAGGCGGGATGATCGGCAAAGCGCCAACCCGGCGCGGCCATCGCGGTGACGCTGTCGACATAGGCCATGGCGCGGCAATCGCGGCCCTGGCAGCTGGTCCAGGTCCAGCTGGTGGAGCCGGGGGCGTGGCCTGGCGTGGCATGGGCGACAAGGCGCAATGGCCCGGCCACCAGCGTTTCGCCATCATGCAGCACGCGATCGACGGCAACGGCCGGGAACGGCTTGAGCCAAGCGGACTGGGGATCGTCTGCCGGAACCTGGCCGGTGGTGAGCACGCGCGCGGCGGCGGGCATGGCCGCCAGGCGTGCGCCGGTCATCCGTTTGAGCGCAGCCAGGCCACCGGCATGATCGGAGTGTTCGTGGCTGAGGACGATCCAGCGCACGTCATGCAGGCGAAAGCCGGCGGCAACGACGTTGCGCGCGACACTGTCGGCGGCCTGCGCCACGCCGGCATCGATCAGCACATGCCCTTGCGGCGAGGTGACGAGAACCGCGCTGATCCCGCAGGTGCCGACGTACCAGGTATTGGCAAAGATCCGTTGCGGCGGCGCCGGATCGGCCCAGCCATCGCGGTTGTGGCAGGTCTGGGCAAGGGTGGGCCGCGCCGGAATGTGCGGCGGCTGCGATCGGGCAAGCGCTGGCGCGGCCATGGCAACAAGCCCGGCGAGCGCGGCTGCGAAGATAGGAATGGGGCGCATCGCCTGTGGTTTGCGCGTGATCTTGCCGCATGACAACATACGAATTCGGCTTGGCCCTTTCGGCGGCTTGCACCCCGGGGCTTTTCGACTAATAGCGACTCGTCCCGACCGGAAACCTCATCCCGGTCGCCTTTGCGATAATAAGGGGAAGTTCCATGGCGCTGGCGCACAGCAACCGGCCACTTTCGCCGCACCTCCAGATCTGGCGCTGGGGTCCGGCCATGCTGGTCTCGATCCTCCACCGTGTTACGGGCAATGGCCTGGCCTTTGTCGGCCTGTCGCTGTTGCTGTGGTGGCTGGGTTCGATCGCCAGCGGTCCTGAAGCCTATGCGACGTTCATGACCTATGTGTGGACCGGCGCCGATGGCGGCCTTTCCGCCATTACCGCGATCCTCGGCAAGATCGTGCTGGTCGGCCTGTCGTGGGCGTTCTTCCAGCATGCCGCCACCGGCATCCGTCACCTCGTGCTCGACATCGGCGTGGGCTACGAACTTTCGGTCAATGCCCGTTGGTCGGTCTTCACGATGATCGCTTCTGTCGGTCTTACGGCTCTGTTCTGGGGCTTCGTGCTGCTGCGCTAAGCGCCGGCACGCCTTACCTGATTTCTCGGAGGTACCATGGGTAACGGAACTTCGATCGGTCGCGTGCGCGGGCTGGGCTCCAGCCACGCCGGCACGCACCACTGGCTGGCCCAGCGCCTTACGGCGGTGGGCAACCTGATCGTCATCCCCTTCCTCGGCATCAGCCTGGCGCTGCTGCCGGCGCACGATTACGTCACCGTGCATGGCTGGGCGGCCAAGCCGCTTTCGGCCACCATGCTGGTGCTGCTGGTGCTCAACACGCTTTACCACGCGCGCCTGGGCGTGCAGGTCATGCTGGAAGACTACATCCACGAAGAAGGTGGCAAGGTCGCATCCTGGATGCTGATCAACTTCGTGCCCGCCGCCGCTGCCGTGTTCGGCATCGTCTCGATCATCCGCATCGCACTGGGGGCCGCGTAAGCCATGTCTGCTGCCTACAAGATCATCGACCATACCTATGACACCGTCGTTGTCGGCGCGGGCGGTTCGGGCCTGCGCGCCACGATGGGTTCGGCCCAGGCCGGGCTGCGCACCGCGTGCATCACCAAGGTGTTCCCCACCCGCTCGCACACCGTGGCGGCGCAGGGTGGTATCGCGGCTTCGCTGCAGAACAACACGCCCGATCACTGGACCTGGCACATGTACGACACCGTCAAGGGGTCTGACTGGCTGGGCGACCAGGACGCCATCGAATACATGGTGCGCGAAGCCCCGGCCGCGGTTTACGAACTGGAGCACGCAGGCGTGCCGTTCAGCCGCAACGCCGATGGCACGATCTACCAGCGTCCGTTCGGCGGCCACATGCAGAACATGGGCGAAGGCCCGCCGGTGCAGCGTACCTGCGCCGCAGCCGACCGCACCGGCCACGCCATGCTTCACGCGCTCTATCAGCAGAGCCTGAAGTATGATGCCGACTTCTTCATCGAATACTTCGCCATCGACCTGATCATGGAAAACGGCGAATGCCGTGGCGTGATCGCGCTGTGCATGGACGATGGCTCGATCCACCGCTTCCGTGGCCATGCCGTGGTGCTGGCCACCGGCGGCTATGGCCGCTGCTATTTCACCGCGACCTCGGCCCACACCTGCACCGGCGACGGCGGCGGCATGGTGCTGCGCGCGGGCCTGCCGCTGCAGGACATGGAATTCGTCCAGTTCCACCCGACCGGCATCTATGGTGCGGGCGTGCTGATCACCGAAGGCGCGCGCGGGGAAGGTGGCTATCTCACCAACTCCGAAGGCGAGCGTTTCATGGAACGCTATGCCCCCTCGGCCAAGGACCTGGCCAGCCGCGACGTGGTGTCGCGCTCCATGGCGCTGGAAATCCGCGAAGGCCGTGGCGTTGGTCCGCACAAGGACCACATCTACCTGCACCTTGACCACATCGATGCCAAGGTGCTGGCCGAGCGCCTGCCCGGGATCACCGAAAGCGGCAAGATCTTTGCCGGCGTCGACCTGACGCGCCAGCCGCTGCCGGTGGTGCCGACGGTGCACTACAACATGGGCGGCATTCCCACCAACTACCACGGCGAAGTGATGACCATCGGTGCCGATGGCAATCCCGAAACCGTGGTGCCGGGCCTGTTCGCCGTGGGCGAAGCGGCCTGCGTTTCGGTGCACGGCGCCAACCGCCTGGGCTCCAACTCGCTGATCGACCTTGTCGTGTTCGGCCGCGCCACCGGCCTGCGCCTCAAGGAACTGATCAAGCCGGGCACGGCGCACCAGTCGCTGCCCAAGGACAGCGCGGACCTGGCGCTTTCGCGCCTGGATCACTTCCGCAATGCCAAGGGCGGTTCGCCCACGGCCAAGATCCGCACCGAGATGCAGCGCGCGATGAGCCAGCACGCGGCGGTGTTCCGCACCGACGAGCTGATGGCCGAAGGCAAGCACAAGCTGGCCGAAATCTATGCCTCGATGCAGGATATCGGCGTGTCGGACCGCTCGCTGATCTGGAACTCGGACCTGGTGGAAACGCTGGAACTGGACAACCTGATCAGCCAGGCTTCGGTGACGATGCATTCGGCACACAACCGCAAGGAAAGCCGCGGCGCCCATGCGCACGAGGATTTCCCCAACCGCGACGACGCCACCTGGATGAAGCATACCGTGGGCTGGTTCGACGGCTGGGGCGGCAAGAGCGGCGACATCAAGCTCGATTACCGCCCGGTGCACGAATACACGCTCACCGACGACGTGCAGTACATCAAGCCCAAGGCGCGCGTCTATTGATCCGCGCCTGACGGCAAGAGACCAAGGAAAGGCCGGGGTTGGCAAGACCCCGGCCTTTTTCGTTGATCCAAACTGGGGCTTGTTTCCATGGGTGGAAGCCATGCGTTGCAATAGGTTGTGAACCATCGCGCTCTCGTTGGCCGGGGCGGAGATGGGAGATATCATGACCTATTATCGCGATGGAGCGGAAGTAACGCTGGACCAGACGCAGGCGCAAAGGCGTTCTCCCTTCGCGACGTTCCTGGCCAACGGCAACATCCTGGTCATGAACGAGGACACCGCGCATCCCAATTCGGGTGACTATATCTATTCCGTATTCACGGCCGATGGCGTGGCCAGCGGGGTAACTGCCACGGTGCGCGACTATGAGGTTTTTACGCTCGCCGACGGCAATGCGATCACTGTCAAGGAGGCCGAGGGCGCCGGTAGCCCTGTCACCCTGTCGCTGTTGGACACCGATCCGCGCGATGGCACGATCAGCGGGACGATCACGGTGCCGGCGCCGTCCCCCTCGGCCACGTACACCGGCACCTCGGTGCTGGCGCTGAAGGGCGCGGATCTGGGCAAAGTGGCCGTCGTCAGCAACGTCGATTTCGGGGGGAGTGCGGCGCGGGCGGTGGTCAACATCGTTGACCTGGCAACGATGAGCGTCGTTGCGCGCTTCACGGCCTCCTCCTCGGATCGGGATTTGCCGCCCAGCGTGACGCAGTTGGCCGATGGTGCACTGCTTACGCTGGCGCTGGACAATGGGGTGTCGAGCGGCAACGTCGGCTACACCTATGCGATCCACGCTGTAGACGGCACCGAGATCAAGGCGGCGACGCTGCTGGCGCTGCCGACGCGCTATGGCAATGCAGTGGAAGTGCAGATGGTCGCGCTTGCGACGGGTGGCTTTGCCATGACCTGGGCCGAAAACCATTCCAGTGGCGGTTTCGTGTCGCTGGGGGCGCTGCATATGCAGGTGTTCGACGGCAGCGGTGCCGTGGTGCAGGCCGATACGATCGTCAGCGAGGATGGTCCGCGCTTCGTTGGCTCGACCGACGTGGTTGCCCTGGCGGGTGGCGGCTTCGCGATCGCCTGGGCCAGCGCCAACCCGGCGGGCGGCGCGAACGGCGCCAGCGAGATTGCGTTGCGGACCTATGATCATTCCGGCGGCGAAATCGGCCAGGAGCAGATCGTCAACACCACCACGGCGGGAACCCAGGATGCCGCGCAACTGGTGGCGCTGGTCGATGGTGGTTTTGCCGTGCTGTGGCGCGACGGCAACGGCACCTTGCACTCGCAGGCCTACACCGATCACCACGGGCAAACGGTGGAAGGCACGGCGGCGGCTGATAAACTGGTGGGCACCGAAAAGGACGATCTGTTTCTCGGCCATGGCGGCAACGACAGGTTTGCGGGCGGCGCGGGGAACGACACGATCAGCTTTGCCGATGCGCAGCAGGGCATCTACCTGACGCTGGCGACGACCAAGCCGGTCGACACGATCGGGGCGGGGACGGTCCAGATCAAGAGCATCGAAAACGCCATCGGCTCGCAATTCGATGACACGATCCTTGGCAACAAGGATGCCAACCGCCTGGAAGGCGGCGCGGGCAATGATCGCTTGAAGGGCGGGGCGGGGGATGACCACCTGCTCGGCGGCGCCGGCAACGACGCGCTGTTTGGCCAGGCGGGAGCCGACCGCATGGAGGGCGGCACCGGCAATGACGTCTATTATGTCGATGACGCCGGCGACAGGGTGGTGGAGCGCGGCGATGATGCCGGGATCGACAAGGTCTTCTCCACCATCAGCTATCGTCTCGATGCCAACGTTGAGCGGCTCACGCTGGTGAGCGGCGCGGGCAACATCAATGGTGCGGGCAACAACGCCAACAACACGATCGTGGGGAACGAGGGCGACAACGTGTTGAGTGGGGGCGGCGGCATAGACAGCCTGACCGGCGGGGCGGGGCACGATACCTTCGTGTTCGACACCAGCCCGCTGGCCGTCGGGCGCACGGTGATCCGCGATTTTGTGAGCGGCGAGGACAAGATTGCCCTGTCACTCGATGCGTTTGGCGCAGGTTTCTATGCACAGCCACCTGGCGCCATTGCCGATGCCGAATTCGGCTATGGAACGCGTGCGACCACAGCCGAACAAAGCCTGATCTATGACCGGGCCAGCGGAAACCTCTATTACGACGTCGACGGCACCGGGCCGGAGAAGGCGGTGCGCATCGGGGTGTTGATGGGCGCGCCCGATCTGCACCTGGCGGATATCATACTGGTCTAAGCGACCTTGCCCCGGCGCCTGCACCGCATGACAGCGGGCGGGCGCCGGGGATAGGGTGAAGGATCAGCGGTTGCGCTTTTCCTGCTTGGCCTGTTCCTTGGCCGCATCGGCAGCGGCGGCCTCGCGCGCGCGGTTGGCAGCGACGGCGCTGGCATCGCGCGAGGTTGCGCCACGCGCCGGATAAGGACAGCTGCGCGACTGGCCAACGCCCTTGAGGAACGAACGGCGGGCGGTGCCGGCGAACAGGGCCACCTGCCAACGGCGCTGTGCTTCGTTCGCGCCAGAGATTTCGCGGATGATGCCGCCGAACGGGATCAGCGAGCCGACGATCGACTTGGCCGTATTGCCCACCTTGAGGCCGCCCTTGGTGTAATCGGCAATATCGATGTCATCGCCGAGCACGGCATCGAGCCGGCGGATTTCGGACGAGATCGCCGGGCAGCTGCGCAGGCCAGCCAGAGTATAGGGCGTTTCCTGGGCGCGCTGCAGGATCGGCGGAATATCTTCCTTCTTGAGGTTCACCGTTTCGAGCGGCGTGGCGACGACATCGCCGACCTTGGCATCCTTGGGAGCCACGGCAGTCTGCGCGTGGGCGGCGAGGCTGCCAAGCGCGAGCGGGAGCATCGCGCCGAGCAGGGCGGCGCGGGCGGCATTTCGGTGTGCGAACATAATCGGTAAAACTCCCCGGTTTCCCGCATTACGCTGCAAACCGGCCTAAGTTCCACACGATCTGCCGATCACACCGCGCCCGGCGCAAAGGTGTTGCACTGCGCCGGGTTGCCGCTGTCGAGGCCCTTGCGCAGCCAGGCCATCCGCTGTTCAGAGCTGCCATGGGTAAACGCAGCCTCGACCGGGGTGCGGCCGGCGGCTTTCATCAGCGTGTCATCGCCGATCTGGTGCGCGGCGCGCAGGCCTTCCTCGACATCGCCGGTTTCGATCCGGGAACGATTTTGCGCGGCCCACACCCCTGCGTAGCAATCGGCCTGGAGTTCGAGGCGCACCGACAGGGCGTTGGCCGCATCGGGATTGGCGCGCTGCGCCTGTGTTACCTTGTCTGACGTGCCGACCAGCTTCTGGATATGGTGGCCATATTCATGGGCCATGACATAGACCCGCGCGAAATCACCGCCTGCGCCGAGCTTCTTGTCCAGCTCGGTATAGAAATCGGTGTCGATGTAGATGCCCTGGTCGCTGGGGCAATAGAACGGCCCCATGGCGCTTTGCGCCGCGCCGCAGCCCGAGGAACCCTGGCTGGAATAGAACACCAGCTTGGGTGCGCGAAACGCGATGTTCTCGCTGGCCAGCAAAGGCTTCCAGGTCTTGTTGAGCGAGGATAGCGCATTGCAGCTTTCATGGCTGAACGCGTTGACGTCACACGCCTGGGCAAGCGTTTCACCGCCGGGTTGGCCGACCTGCTGCGATGGCGTTTCTCCCACCGGCCCGGCCAACTGGCGGGGCAAGCCACCGAACAGGAACGACGCGCCAACCACGACCAAGACCCCGAGGATGCCAAAGCGTGAGCCGACCAGACTGAGGATCAGGCCAAGCGGGAAACCGCCGCCACCGCCGCCGCCCAAAGAAAAGCCGCCGCCCCGGCCGCGCTGGTCTTCCACGTCGATGTTGTTGTCGTAATCGTCGAGCCGCATCGCTTGCCTGTCGTCTGTGTGCCGTACGTGCCACGGCATATAGCGTAATTGGCAAGCCGTGGCGCGCGACAATGTTCCGCGTCATGCGCCAGGAATTTCGCGCCCAGGCTCGATTCACCGTGCTTTACAGTTTGGGAACTTGCGCGTCTTGGCGGGTTTTGTCAGCAATGAGCCTGCGCTGAAGCGTTTGGGGACATAGATGAGTCGTGGCGCAAGGCTGTTGAGGGCACTGGCCCTGGTGTCGCTGGCAGCCGTGCTGCCGGTGAACGCCACGCGTGCGGCTACCGCGCCCGCGGCCCAGACCCTGGAGCAGCGGCTGCGTGGCCATGTCGAGACGCTGGCCAGCCCGGCCTTCGCCGGCCGACGCCCCGGCACCGACGGCGAAACCCAGACCTTGCGCTATCTGGTGCGGCAGTGGTTCGAAATGGGCCTGGAATCGGGCACCAACCTGCCGGGCAGCCCGTGGTTTGCGCCGGTCGAACTGGTCGCGCGCGAGCCGGTGCTATCGCGCGCGGCCTTCATGCGTGGCCGGCGGCGCCTGGCGGCTGACGAGCATGATGTGTTCGTGGTCACCTCGGGCGTGCGCAACCTGGTGGACAGCGCGCCGGTGCTGTTTGTCGGCCATGGGGTGGTGCCATCGCGCACCGAACTGGCCGGCCGTGTGGCGCTCTTGCTGGAAAGCAAGGCAGCCGCGGGCAACAAGCGTGGTGACCATGACGAGCGCCACGGCGATGTGGAGGCAGGGCGCGAGGCCGTGGGCCGCCTGCTGGACGGCGGGGCCATGGCGGTGATCACGGTGCTGGATGGCACGCGCACCCTTGATGATGTGGCGGCGCGGCGGCGCAAGGCTGGCACGATGCTGGCCGGAGAGCGGCTCGACAACGAGATCGAGGCGTTTGTTACCCCCGACATGGCCGATCGCCTGCTGGGCGGAACCACGGCCGCGCCAGGCCAGGCGCTGGCCGCTGCCCAGGCCGAGGCAGAAAAGCCCGATTTCACGCCGCGCCTGATCGGCACTACGGCCAGTCTGGAAGCGACCAGCACCGAAACCCGCGTGCGCACGCACAACCTGATCGGCCGCATTCCCGGGCGCGATCCCGCTGCCGGCGCCGTGCTGCTCGTGGCGCATTGGGACCATTTCGGGGTTTGCACGGCGGCCGGGGCGATCTGCCCGGGCGCGGTGGACAATGCCAGCGGTGTGGCGGTGATCACCGAAGTGGCGCGGCAGATCTTGGCAGGCATGCCGCAGCGCATGCCCGATCGCGATATCTATGTTCTGGCCACCACCGGCGAGGAAATGGGCCTGCTTGGCGCCCTGGCCTTTGCCGAAAATCCGCCGCTGCCGCTGGGGCGGATCGTGGCGGCGTTCAATGTCGACAGCACCGGCCTGGTGCCGGCGGGCGGACAAGTGGCGATCGTGGGGCGGGGGATGACCCCGCTGGATGATACTGTGGCGCGGGTGCTGGCGCGGACGCGTCGCAAGCTGGTCGATGGCCGGGCGGCCAATGCCTATGTGCGCCGGCAGGACAGCTGGGTGCTGATGCAGCATGATGTGCCCGCGATCATGGTCAGCACCAGCTATGCCGACGAAGCCCGATTGGACCGGTTCATGACCGGCGCCTATCACACGCCGGCCGATACGCCGGACCATGTGAACTATGCCGGCATGGCCGATGACGTGCAGATTAACACCGAGCTGGTGCGCGAATTTGCCGATGCCCGTCGCTATGCCACAGGGGGCGTGACACCCCCGGCGACGGTGCCCGCGCCAGGGCCGACAAATAGCGCCCGAACCCCCTAGCCAATTGTTCCCGGCTTGATTACATGGGCCGCCACGATTCTACCCGGACAGGAAGTGGCAGCGCACATGGATATCCCCCTCGGCCTTACCTTTGACGACGTTCTGTTGCGTCCGGCCGAGTCAGACATTCTGCCTTCGCAGGCCGATACCCGCACCCGCCTGACCAAGGCGATCGCTCTCAACATCCCCGTGCTGTCTTCGGCCATGGACACTGTGACCGAGGCCGACATGGCCATCGTGATGGCCCAGCTTGGCGGGATCGGCGTGTTGCACCGCAACCTGACGATCGAGGAACAGGCCGCCGCCGTGCGCGCAGTGAAGCGCTATGAAAGCGGCATGGTGGTCAACCCGATCACCATTTCGCCTGATGCCACGCTGGGCGACGCCCAGGCGCTGATGAGCGCCAACCGCATCAGCGGCATTCCGGTGGTGGAAGCCGGCGGCCGGCTGGTGGGCATCCTCACCAATCGCGACGTGCGCTTTGCCGCCAATCTGGCGCAGCCGGTGCGCGAGTTGATGACGCACGAAAACCTGGCTACGGTGAAGCTGGGCACCAGCGGCGACGAAGCCCGCCGCCTGCTGCACGCCCGCCGCATCGAAAAGCTGCTGGTGGTGGACGATGCCTATCGCTGCATCGGCCTGATCACGGTGAAGGACATCGAAAAGTCGGTGACCTATCCCAACGCCACCAAGGACAGTGCCGGCCGCCTGCGCGTGGCCGCTGCCACGACCGTGGGTGAAAAGGGCATGGCCCGCACCGCCGCCCTGGTGGAAGCGGAATGCGACGTGGTGATCATCGACACCGCCCATGGCCACAACCGCGACGTGGCCCGTGCCGTGGAAGCGGTGAAGAAGCTGTCGAACGACGTGCAGGTGATTGCCGGCAACGTTGCCACCGCAGAGGCCACCCGCGCGCTGATCGATGCCGGGGCCGATGGCATCAAGGTGGGCATCGGGCCGGGCTCGATCTGCACCACCCGCATCGTTGCCGGCGTGGGCGTGCCGCAGCTGACCGCGATCATGGAATGCGCGGCCGAGGCGGAAAAGTCAGGCGTGCCGGTGATCGGCGATGGCGGCCTGCGGACGTCGGGCGATGCGGCGAAGGCGCTTGCCGCCGGTGCCAGCTCGATCATGATCGGTTCGATGCTGGCCGGCACCGAGGAAGCGCCGGGCGAAACCTTCATCTACCAGGGCCGCGCCTACAAGGCCTATCGCGGCATGGGTTCGGTTGGTGCGATGGCGCGCGGTTCGGCCGATCGCTATTTCCAGCAGGACATCAAGGATTCGATGAAGCTGGTGCCCGAAGGCATCGAAGGCCAGGTGCCGTACAAGGGCCCGGCCAAGGACGTGGTGCACCAGCTGGTCGGCGGCATCAAGGCGGCCATGGGCTATACCGGCAGCGGCACGATCGAGCACCTGCGCAAGAACGCCAAGTTCGTGCGCATCACCAATGCGGGCCTCAAGGAAAGCCACGTCCATGACGTGACGATCACGCGTGAGGCACCGAACTACCCCACGCGGTGACGCCGGCCGCGCGGGTCCAGGCCGCGATCGACATTCTGGATGGCGTGATCGCGGCCGCGCGCGGGCAGGGGGCTTCGGCCGATCGGCTGGCGGCGGAATGGTTTCGCCAGCGGCGCTTTGTCGGGTCAAAGGATCGCCGCGCCATTCGCGAGCTGGTCTGGGCCGCGATCCGCGCCTGTGGCGAAGTGCCGGTGAGCGGACGGTCTGCCGTGCTGCGCCTGGCGCAGGATGATCCCGATCTGGCCGCACGCTTTGACGGTTCGCCCTATGGCCCGGCGCCGATCCGCGCCGACGAGCCCGTGGCGCTGGCCGGCGCCATGCCGGGCTGGCTGGCCAAGGCGATGGCCGCGTCAGGGCTGGGCGAGGCGGAACAGGCCGCGTTGATGGGCCGTGCGCCGCTGGATCTGCGCGCCAATACGCTGAAGATCGACCGCGATAGCCTGGCGGCGCGGCTGCCGGTCGCGGCCGAGCCGGTGGTGGCGCCGCATGGCCTGCGCCTGCCAATGGGCACGCCCGCGGAAACCTGGCCCGAATTCGCCCAAGGGCTGTTCGAAGTGCAGGACGCCGGCAGCCAGATTGCGTGCGAGGCACTGGGCGCGCGGCCCGGCGAAAACGTGGTGGACCTTTGCGCTGGCGCCGGGGGCAAGACCCTGGCCCTGGCCGCCGCGATGCACAATACCGGGCGGTTGCTGGCGTGCGACATCGATCGCCCGCGCCTGTCACGCCTGGCACCACGGGCAGAACGCGCTGGCGCGCTGGTGGAAACGCGGCTGCTGAATCCCGGCAAAGAGACCGAGATGCTGGCCGATTGGCGCGGCCAGGCCGATGCGGTCCTGGTCGATGCGCCCTGTTCGGGCACCGGCACCTGGCGCCGCAATCCTGAGGCGCGCTGGCGGCTGAGCCCGGCCGCGATCGCTCGCTATCAGCAGATGCAGGCCCAGGTTCTGGACGTGGCGGCCGGGCTGGTGCGGCCCGGTGGGCGCCTGGTGTTCATCACCTGCTCGCTGATCGATGCCGAGGGCGCCGATGGGCTGGACGCGTTCCTGGCCAGCCATCCCGATTTCACGTGTGAACAACTGGCCATGCCGGCCGGGCGGGCGCATCGTGGCGGCTGGCGTTTGTCTCCGTATCATGACGATACGGACGGGTTTTTCTTCGCTCGGCTGGTTCGTCTGTGATAGACCCATCGGCCATGAGGGTGGTCTATCGCCGCGGTGAGCAGTCCCGGCTGAAGGAGTTCTTGATGCGTTACACGCCAGCGGCCCTTGCGCTGTCCCTGCTTGTGGCCGTGACCGGCAGCATGGGCTCGGCCCACACCAGCGAGCCTCTCGATCCGCGCGCGCAGGTGCTGTTTCAGGAAGGGCGCACGCTCATGGCCAAGGGCGACATCGACGCCGCGACCGATAACCTGGAATCGGCGCTGACCATCGATCCGGCCAATGCCAGCATCCTGGTCGCGCTGGGCGATGCCTCGCGCCAGGCCGGGCTTCAGGGCAAGGCGATCCACTATTACCGCGACGTGCTGGACCGCGAGCCCAACAATCTCGCCGCGATTGCGGGCGAGGGCGCGGCGCTTGCCGAAAAGGGCGCCATCGACAAGGCCAAGGCCACGCTCACCCGGCTGGAGGGCCTGTGCGGCAAGGCCTGCCCGGAAACGGCCGTGGTGAGCAAGGCGCTTGCCGCTGGCCCCAAGCCGCAGGTGGCGGCAGCTGAGCCGGTTGCGACGAAGGACCCGGTTCAGGCGAATTGATTTTGCGGGGGATGCGTTAGGCTTCGCACTACCCGGTGGAAGGCGAAGCCTAACGCTGATAGTAAACTCAGATCAGCGCGCGGAATTCTTCCACGACCTGGCGATAGACGCGCCGCTTGAACGGTACGATCAGATCGGGCAACTGCTCGGGATCGACCCACTTCCATTCGCAAAATTCGGCCGGATCGTGGGCGTCGAGCACCACGTCGCTGTCTTGGCCGTTGAAGCGCAGCAGCAGCCATGCCTGGCGCTGGCCGCGATATTGGCCGCGCCACAGCTTGCCCAGCAATTCGGGCGGAAGATCATAGAAATGCTCTTCGCGGCTCTGCGCCAGCACGGTGACGTGCTCGCTCGTCAGGCCGGTTTCCTCGTGCAGTTCGCGCATCGCGGCGGGGACCAGTTCCTCGCCGTCGTCGATGCCGCCCTGTGGCATCTGCCAGGCGTCACCTTCCTTGTTGTCGATACGCTTGCCGACGAAGACGCGGCCTTGGGGATTGACGATCATCAGCCCCACGCAGGGGCGATAGGGAAGAGCGGCAAAGGGGTCCGCACTCATGGATAGGTGGTCCTCGTTCAAACAATAGGGCGCCCGGCATCGAGCACACCGCGCAGCGCCGCCAGAATTGCTTCCAGATCAGCCTGCGCGCTGGGGATGGCCTTGCGCACCTGGATAAAGCCGTGGATCGTTCCCGCGCGTTCGGTGAACACGAGGGGCGATCCGGCGCGTGCCAGGGCCGCGCCATAGACCCGCCCGCTATCGCGAATCGGATCGAGGCCTGCGGTCACTAGCACCGTAGGGGGCATGCGGTCATGCCCGCCGTTGAGCGGAAAGGTGCGTATGCTGTCGGCCGGCGCGGCATAGGCATCGGCAAACCAGCGCATCACCTGCGCATCGAGCAGAAAGCCTTCGGCAAATTCGCGGAAAGAGGCGTGGCCATCCACCGCATCGGTCAATGGGTAGATCGGCACCTGGGCGATGACCGGCACGGCGGCGGGATCGGCAGCCAGCGCCTGGGTAACCACGATCGCGAGATTGCCGCCGGCGGAATCGCCGATCGGCACCAGGCCGGTGACCTCCAGGCCCAGCTCCGCCGGGGATTGCGCGATCCAGCGCGTGGCCGCCTCGGCATCGTCGGTGGCGGCAGGAAACGGATGTTCGGGGGCGAGACGGTAATCGACCGAGACCAGCGGCAAGTCCATCTGCGCGGCGATCTCGGTGCAGACGTTGTGATGGCTGTCCAACCCGCCCAGCACGAAACCGCCGCCGTGATAGAACACCAGCACTGGCCCTGGGGCGCGGGCTTCGCGGCTGTCATACAGGCGCAAGGCAATTTCGCCGGCTGGCCCCGGGCACTGCAGGTCGCGGATCACGGGCAGGTCGCGCGGCGGCAGGTCGGCCAGTTGCTGCATGGCAACATAGGCGGCACGCGCCTGGTCCAACGGCATCTGGTGCATCGCGGGGGCACCGGCGGCAGCAGCCTGGCGCAGGTAATCGAGGAACGCCTGCACATCAGGACGGACAAAGAGCGGTTCGGCCAAGGCCCATTCTCCAGTTGCGGCGCCATAGGCGCCCAGCGCACAGACCTGCACCAAGGGGCAGGCGGCCAACCATGGCCAAGTGGGCCATTACCCTGCACATAGCAAGGCATGACGAGCCCAACAATTGTCTGGCTGCGCCGGGATTTGCGCCTGCAGGACCAGGCCGCCTTCGCTGCCGCAGCCGCCAGCGGCAACCCGGTCATTCCGGTCTATGTGCTGGACGACGAAACCCCCAAGCACCGTCGCATGGGCGCCGCATCGCGCTGGTGGCTGCATCACAGCCTGGAACGGCTCGATGCGCAATTGCAGGCCATGGGATCGCGCCTGATCTTGCGCCGCGGCAAGTGCGATGCCGCGCTGGCCGCCATCCGCCGCGAGACTGGCGCGCGCGTGGTTCATGCACTGCACCATTACGAGCCGTGGTGGCGCCTGGCCGAGCGCGCGGTGGGGAAGGCGCTGGATTTGCGGCTGCATCACGGCAATTTCCTGCTGCCACCCGGCACGGTCACCACCGGTGCGGGGCAGCCATACAAGATCTATACGCCGTTCTGGCGGGCCAGCCTGCAGCAGTTGCCGCCGCCGCCGCCCCAGCCTGCGCCCGCAAGGCTACCCGCCCCAGCGTTCTGGCCAGCGAGCGACGACCTGGACGATTGGCAGCTTTTGCCCCAGCGCCCGGATTGGGCGGGAGGCATGCGCGAAACCTGGACGCCGGGCGAGGCGGGGGCAGCGCAGCGTCTGGAGAAATTCGTCGGCCGTGCGCGTCGCTATGACGAGCAGCGCAACCTGCCGTCTTGTTCGGGCACCTCGATGCTGTCGCCCCATCTCCATTTCGGGGAAGTGTCTCCCGCCACGGTGTGGCACGCCGTGGCCGATGCCGGCGGCTGCGTGGACGTGTTCCTGAGCGAACTGGGCTGGCGCGACTATGCCCAGAACCTGATCCTGCAATGCCCCGATTACGGCGCGCGCAATGGCCGCGCGGCATTCGATGCCTTGCCGTGGCGCGACGCACCCGAAGAACTTGCCGCCTGGCAGCAGGGGCGCACCGGCTATCCCATCGTCGATGCCGGCATGCGGCAACTGTGGCACACCGGCTGGATGCACAACCGCGTGCGGATGATTGCCGCCAGTTTCCTGATCAAGCACCTGCTGATCGACTGGCGCGCGGGCGAGCAGTGGTTCTGGGATACGCTGGTCGATGCCGATTACGGCGCGAATGCCACCAATTGGCAGTGGGTGGCAGGTAGCGGCCTGGATGCCAACATGTTCGTGCGGATCATGGCGCCGCTATCGCAATCGGCCAAGTTCGATGCGGCGGCCTATATTCGCGAATGGGTGCCAGAGTTGCGCCATCTCGACGATGCCGACATTCATGATCCACAGCGCCCGCCTCGCGGCTATCCGGCCAAGATCGTCGAACATGGCCAGGCGCGGGCGCGGGCTCTCGCCGCGCATGGCGCGATGAAGGCGCAGGCTTGAGACGAGATTGTCGGTAGCGGCGGGGGCGGGCGGCTCAGCGCCCGTCGCCGTCGGCCTCTCCGCCATAACGCAGCAGCAGCGCGTCATGCTCGCGCTGGGTCAAAAGATTGGCAAAGGCACAGCCGACCAGGCCTGCATGCCACCACACGACCTCGGCCTCGCGCGGTTCCAGGCCGGGTAGCGTGAGGTAAACCTTGCTGCCTTGGGCCAGCCGCACCGAAGCGAGCGCCGAAAAGCCGGCCAGTGAGAGATCAAGCACCAGGGTTTGCGCGGCGCGGGCCCCGTTGCGGCGCAACTTGGCCGGAATGACCATGCGCGAGCGCGGGGCGCAGCGATCGTCGCTGGCGGCTGCTTCGTAATCCTGCTGCCAATTGATTGTCGGCATTGGCCCTGACCTGCTGAAGCCGTGGTTCCAGGCCGCGCAGCACGCGGCCGTTGTGGAAGCATGAGGAAAGTGCGTTACCAGCAGGTTAACAGGCGCAATGACACCCTAAGATTTCATGCGATTGTGACATGTAACCGCGCGGAAAGCTCAGGCGGGTTCGTCCACCCGCTCGCGGTGCGGGCTGGTGAAATCGGCGCTGGCCAGGGCGACGATGCGCGCAGCCACCGTTTCGGGCGGCTTGACGCTGGCCGGATTTTCGCCGGGATAGGCCTTGGCGCGCATCTTGGTGCGCGTGGCACCCGGATCGACGATGGCCACGCGAATGCCCGAGATCGCGGCCACTTCCTGGGCATAGCTGGCCAGGAGATTGTCGAACGCCGCCTTGGTCGCGCCATAGGCACCCCAATAGGCGCGCGGCGCAGCGCCGACGCTGCTGGTCAGGCCGATCACGCGCGCATCCTGGCTGCCCTTGAGCAGGGGATGGAACGCGCTGATCAGCGAGTGCGTCGCCAGCACGTTGAGCGTGATCGCACGGCTGAAATCGCGCGGCTCGATCTGCCACACCGGGGTGAGGGCCGGCAGCACGGCGGCGTTGATCACCAGGATATCAAGCGCCACCCAGCGCTCGGAAATCGCCGACGCCAGGCGCGCCACGCCATCGGGTTCGGCCAGGTCGACCGGCGCGATCGTGGCATTGCCACCGGCCTGGAAGATTTCGTCTTCCACCTTTTCCAGTTCGGCCGCCGTGCGGGCCACCAGCACCACATGGGCACCAGCGGCTGCCAGCGCCCGGGCCGTGGCGGCACCGATGCCCCGGCTGGCGCCGGTCACGAGGGAGACACGGCCGGCGAGCGGCGTTTGCGCGTTGGCGGCCGACACGATCAGGCGACCTTGGCGGGCTTGGCCTTGAGCTTGACCGGCGAACAGCCCGGCGCGCGATCACCCAGATCGGTAAGGCGCGTGGGATAGTCACCGGTGAAGCAGGCGTCGCAATATTGCGGACAGGTGCTGTTGCGCTGAACCTCGCCCACGGCGCGATAGAGGCCGTCGATCGAGACGAAGGCCAGGCTATCTGCCTGGATGAATTCGGCCATGGCGGCGATGTCCATCCGCGCGGCGAGCAGCTTCGAGCGTTCCGGCGTGTCCACGCCATAGAAGCACGAATGTTCGGTCGGCGGGCTGGCGACGCGGAAGTGCACTTCGCGCGCGCCGGCTTCGCGCATCATCTGCACGATCTTGAGGCTGGTGGTGCCACGCACGATCGAATCGTCGATCAGCACGATGCGCTTGCCGGCCACCAAGGCGCGGTTGGCGTTGTGCTTGCGCTTGACGTCGGCATTGCGGGCGCCGTCGGAAGGCTGGATGAAGGTGCGGCCGACATAGTGCGAGCGGATGATGCCAAGCTCGAACGGAATGCCCGATTGCTGGGCATAGCCAAGCGCGGCGGGAACGCCGCTGTCGGGCACGGGGATCACGAGATCGGCATCGGCCGGGTTTTCCAGCGCCAGCTGCGTGCCGATCGCCTTGCGCACTTCATAGACAGAGCGGCCACCCAGGATCGAATCCGGGCGGCTGAAATAGACATGCTCGAAGATGCACGGGCGCTGCGGCGTGTCGCCAAACGGGCGATGCGTCTGGATCGAGCCGTCGAGGGCCACTTGGACCAGTTCGCCCGGCTCCACTTCGCGCACCATGTCGGCGCCCACCACGTCTAGCGCGACGCTTTCGCTGGCGAAGACCACGGCGTCACCCAGCTTGCCCATCACCAGCGGACGGATGCCGAGCGGATCGCGGCAGGCAATCATGCCTTCGGGCGTCATGCAGATCAGCGAATAGGCGCCTTCGACCAGGCGCAGCGCATCGACGAAGCGATCGAGCAGCGTGGGATAGCGGCTGGTGGCAACGAGGTGGATGATCACCTCGGTGTCGGAGGTCGACTGGAAGATAGCGCCCTTTTGCACCAGGTCGCGCTTGAGGAACATCGCGTTGGAGATGTTGCCGTTGTGCGCGATGGCAAACCCGCCCGCGGCCAGATCGGCAAACAGCGGCTGCACGTTGCGCAGGCCCGATCCACCGGTGGTCGAATAGCGGACGTGGCCGGCGGCCATCATGCCCGGCAGTTCGGCGATCGCCTGGCCGCTGGAAAAGTTCTGCGCGACATGGCCGATGCCGCGGCGGGAGAAGAACTCCTGCCCGTCGAAGCTGGTGATGCCCACCGCTTCCTGGCCGCGATGCTGCAGGGCGTGAAGGCCCAAAGCTGTCATCGCCGCCGCATCGCGCGCGCCCAGCACGCCGAAAATGCCGCATTCCTCGCGCAGCTTGTCGCCGTCGCGGTCCTCGAAGGGGTTGGTGGTGATCATCTGTCTCGCAAGCGCTCGCGCCAAAGACTCGCACCGGTGCGAAATGCCCCGGCCGAGCAATGGCGCCCATGTGGCGACGTTTGCCGCCAAAGGCAAGGGTGCGCGCAGCCCAGCCATTTGACGTGGCCCGATTCAGGAGAAATTATCAATTCGCGCCATACAGTTGTTCAAGAGCGGCGATCACGGTGCGGCTGGTTTCCAAAACTTTACCATCGTATTGCGCGCTCAGCGCTGCCCCTTAGGTTGGAATTAACCATTTGGTGGCAGGTATAAGGGCCATGCAAACCGCCGTTCTTCCTCGGCCCCGTCTGGCCATAACCCCGGCAGCATCGCTGCGTGCCGCGCTCGTTACGGCACTCGCCTTTTTCATCAGTGCTTTCCTCGCCATCGAGTACAGCCGGCTGAGCGGCGGCGTGGCGATGGTTTGGGTTTCGAACGCGGTTCTCGCTTCGCGACTCAATGCATTGCCGACCCGGGTATGGCCGGCAACGATTGCCGCAACCGGCATCGCCAGTTGGCTCGTCACCGGTTTGTTCGGGCTTGGTTGGCTCGCGGCGCCCGCGATGATGGTGATCAACCTGTTCGAGGGCGTGGTCGCTGCGGCGATCCTGCGCCGCCTCATGAAAGACCACTGGCCGCAAGACACTGCCGAGTGGATGGCGGGCTACAGCCTGGGGATCGGCTTGTTCGTCCCGGTGATCGGCGCCATGCTGGCGGCGGTGATCGTTTGGCTGACACTGGGCCAGCCGATGCGCGCCAGTTTCGTGGATTGGCTGGTGGGCCATTCGCTGGGCCTGTTGATTTTCCTGCCGGCGGGCAGCCTGTTGTGCCTGGCTTGGCAAACGCGCCAGCCGCTGGTGCCCAAGGGCAATGGCCTGCGCGCGCTGCTGCTGATCGGCGTGATGATCGTGCTGACGATCGCGGTGTTTTCGCAGATCGCCCGGCCCCTGCTGCTGTTTCCGCTGTTGCTCGTGCTGTTTGGTGCGGTTTGGGCCAATGCCATTGTCGCCCTGACCCTGCCGATCATTCTGGCAACGGTGGGCGGGTTGATGACCGTGCTGGGCCACGGCCCGATTGCCGACATGCAACTCGCACCCACCGATCTGCATGTCCTGGCCGGGCGGTTGCAGTTCTTCCAGGTCTATCTGGGCATTACCGTGCTGGCCGTGCTGCCGGTGGTGGCCGAGCAGGAACGCCGCCGCCGCCGCATGCTCGACCTGGCGAACAGCGAGGCGCGCTATCGCCTGCTGTCCGATCATGTGAGCGACGTGATCATCCACATGAGCCAGCGCGGCACGATCCGCTATGCCTCTCCTGCGATCACGCAATTGACCGGCCATGTGCCCGAACAACTTCACGGCGTGGATTTCCGCCAGATCGTGACGGAAGAGCACCGTGCCGCCGTGGCCGCTGCCTGGAATGCTGCCTTGGCCAGCCCGGGTGAACCGGTGGCGGTGGAGTTCCTGGGCTTGCCGCTGGGTGGCCCGGCGCGCTGGTTTGAGACCCATTTCCGCGCCGTGACCAACGAAAAAGGCGATGTCGATGGGCTGGTCTGCGTGACGCGCGACATCGCCCAGCGCAAGCGCATCGAGGAAGATCTCTCGCGCGCCGCGCTGACCGATCCGTTGACCGGTATTCCCAACCGCCGTGCCTTCTTCGAAACCGCCGAGCGCGTCGGCGCGCTGGGCGTGCCTTCGGCGCTGGCGGTGGTGGACATCGACTATTTCAAGCAGGTCAACGATCGCTATGGGCATGCCGTGGGCGATCGCGTGCTGCGCGCCTTTGCCGAGGCGGCCGTGGCGGCCGTGCGCTCGACCGATTTCGTGGCCCGCATCGGCGGGGAGGAATTTGCAGTCCTGCTGCCCGATACCGAACTGGTTCACGCCGAAAAGGTGTGCCAGCGTCTGGCCAAGGCGGTAAACGCGCTGGCGGTGGATACGCCGCAAGGCCCGGTCAAGATTACCATCAGCGCCGGCATCGCCGCGCTGGGTAGCCATCCAGATGCCGCGCTGGCGGCGGCAGACAGCGCGCTCTATCGCGCCAAGGCCGAAGGCCGCGCCCGGCTGCGCGTGGCCGCCTGAAAGGGCTTGGCAGCACCAGACGCGGGAACCATTGCGGCACTCCATGATTGGGCAGGGGCGTCTTGCCCTGTCGCGCCCGCCGTCCTAAAGCCGCGGCCGACAAATCCGTCCAGTTCCAGCGCGAAAGTGTGCCGCCTTTGATCCTCTCGCCTTTCGAATGGACCATCGCCAAGCGTTACATGCTACCCGGACGCGGAGAAGCGTTCATTGCCATGGTTGCCGGCATCAGCCTGGCCGCCGTGATGCTGGGCGTGGCTGCGCTGGTGATCGTGATGAGCGTGATGAACGGCTTTCGCGCCGAACTGCTCGACAAGATCGTGGGCCTCAACGGCCACGCCGTGATCCAGGCCTATGGCGGGCGGCTTGAAGATTGGCAGGATATCCTGGCCAAGCTGGAAAAGACGCCCGGCGTCACCCGCGCTTCTCCGCTGATCGAGCAGCCGCTGCTGACCAGCTTCAACGGCCGGGTGGAAGCCATCGTGCTGCGCGGCAACACGCCCAAGGATATCAACCGCCTGTCGGACAAGCTCAAGGCCGGCAATCTTGCCGCCTTGCAGCCGGGCAGCGACAACGTGGCGATCGGGTCGCGCCTGGCTGAAAGCCTGGGTGCGCAGGTGGGTGACACGATCACGATCATCAACCCCGCTGGTCGCTCCACCCCATTTGGCACGGTGCCGCGCCAGGTGGGCTATAAGGTGACGGCGATCTTTGAAGTCGGCGTCTATGACTACGACAACGCGTTCGTGGTTATGCCCATCCCAGATGCGCAGACCCTTTTGCTCACCGGCGATTCGATCGGCATGATCGAGGTGACCACCACCGATCCCGATACCGTGATGACCACACTGGGCCCGCTCAAGAAGCAGCTGGAAGGCCGGGCCCAGATCGCCGACTGGAAGACGATCAACGCCAGCCTGTTCGAGGCCCTGGCCGTGGAACGCGTGGCGATGTTCGTGGTGTTGTCGATCATCGTTCTGGTCGCGGTGTTCAACATCCTCTCGTCGCTGATCATGCTGGTTCGCGCCAAGACGCGCGATATCGCGATCCTGCGCACGATGGGGGCGTCGCGGCGCAGCCTGCTCAAGATCTTCATGGCCATCGGTTTTGTCATCGGCGCGCTGGGCACGATCATTGGCGTGGCGCTTGGCTTCGTGTTCCTCTATTTCCGCCAGCCGATCGTGCATCTGGTGGAACTGCTCACCGGCCAGAATCTGTGGGACCCTTCGATCCGTTTCCTGACCGAACTGCCCAGCCGCAGCGACCCGGTGGAAATCATCGTGATCGCGCTGATGGCGCTGGTCCTGAGCTTCCTTGCCACCCTCTATCCCGCCTTGAAGGCGGCCAGCACCGATCCGGTGCAGGTGCTTCGTTATGAATGAGACGGCCATGAACCAACCCGTCGTCCGCCTGCGCAACCTGCGCCGCAGTTTCGAGCAGGGAGGCGTGCGCATCGACGTGCTGCGCGGTGTGAACCTCGATATCCGCCCCGGCGAAATCGTCGCGCTGCTCGGGCCATCGGGCTCGGGCAAGTCCACCATGCTGCAGGCCGTTGGCCTGCTCGAAGGCGGCTTTGAAGGCATGATTGAGATTGCCGGAACAGATGCGGCCAAGCTCAACGGCGATGCCCGCACCGTGTTGCGCCGCGATCACCTGGGTTTTGTCTATCAATTCCACCATCTTCTGCCCGATTTCAACGCCACCGAAAACGTCATCCTGCCCCAGCTCGTTTCGGGCAAGGCGGAGCGGGAGGCGCGCGAGCGGGCGACCGAACTGCTCACTGCGCTGGGCCTGGGCCACCGCCTCGACCATCGCCCCAGTCAGCTTTCGGGCGGCGAACAGCAGCGCGTTGCCGTGGCCCGCGCGCTGGCCAATCGGCCGGCGCTGGTTCTGGCCGATGAGCCGACCGGCAATCTGGACGAGGCGACCGCCGATCGCGTGCTCGACGAGTTTCTCAAGCTGGTGCGCGGCGAGGGCAGCGCGGCGCTGGTCGCCACGCACAACGAACGGCTTGCCGTGCGCATGGACCGGGTCATGCGCCTGAACGAGGGCGTCTTGGTGTAAGCCCAGGTTCACATAGGTATTGCTTTGCTATGGAAACCGGAGGACGCTTTGTGCGTTGCCGGGGAACCCAAGGAGGGTTTTATCAGATGAATACCACAATTCGTGCCGAAGGCCGCGCAGGTGCCCAAGATTTCTGGAACGATCACGCCACGATCGTGACGCGCGATGCCGCGGGCAGCGTGCTGCATGGCTTTGCCGTGCTGCATTCGGGCAGCTTTGCCGAAATGGTCCGCATGATGGGCCGCATGCCCGAAGCCGATCGCAACGACCTCGTCATCGAAAAGTCCGGCGATCGCAGCTATGGCCCGGCCGAAGCGCTGGAACTGTTCAAGCGGGCTGACTTCCCGCTTTAATGCGGTGAACCAAGGCATTGATTTCGGGGGCCAAGCCGTGGCAACACGGCATGGAGACGGGACCGACCCGGAGCGATGCCTGCGGAGCACTGTCATGCATGATTCTGCCATAAGCGAGCCGAAGACCATTGCCGATTTCGACGCGCGCTTGCCCAATGGTGAGCGGGTCAGCCTGGCCGACCGGCTCGGCAAAGTCGTGCTGGTGGTGAACACCGCATCGAAATGCGGTTTCACCCCGCAATACGAAGGCTTGGAAGCGCTATGGCGCCGTCACCGCGATGCCGGGTTCGAAATCCTGGCGTTTCCCTGCAACCAGTTCGGCGCGCAAGAGCCCGGCTCGGCTGACGAGATCGCCACCTTTTGCCAGGTGAATTTCGGCCTGAGCTTTCCGCTGATGGCCAAGGTTGATGTCAACGGCGACAAGGCCGAACCCTTGTTCGATTGGCTCAAGGCGCAGGCGCCCGGCGTTTTGGGAACGAAGGCGATCAAATGGAACTTCACCAAATTCCTGATCGATCGCAACGGCCATGTCGTGCGCCGCTATGCCCCCACCGACAAGCCCGAGGCGATCGAGGCTGATATCGTCGCTTTGCTTTAGGGCGCATGCGCCGATTGGACGTGGCGATTTAGAAAGCTGGACCCCGGATCAAGTCCGGGGTGACGTGGCGTTTAACCACCACACATTATTCTCGTCACCCCGGACTTGATCCCGGGTCCAGCTTTTCTCCGGCCTCACGCTGCGCCAGCTTGTTTCGGTTGTAAACAGTTGGAGGTTTTGTACAAAAACCCCAACCGCACAATCGACGCAGGGGGCAATCATGATCAAGCCAATTCACGCCATGCTGGCTGCCACAGCCATGGTGTCATGCCTGGCAGGCGGCGCTGCGCTGGCGCGTGATACGTCCACCGCGCCTTCCGCCACCGCGCCGACCAGCGCCGCCGCAGCGCAGGACGCGCGCCTGGCGGCATTTCTCGACAAGGAATTTACCGCTGAATTGGCGCTGCGGCCGCAGCTTGCCACCCGCCTAGGCCGCAAGGAAGGCATGGACCGGCTGGACGACAACAGCGATGCTGGCATGCTGCGCCGCCTGGAATGGCGGCGGGGCAGCGTCGCGCGGATGAAAGCCGCGTTTTCCCGTGATGCGCTCTCTCCCGAAGGACGCATCAACTACGATATCTGGGCGCTGGAACTCGATCGGGCCGAGCTGCAATACCGCTTTCGCCGTTACCAGCCGCCGTTTTATTCCTACCTCTATTCCGTCCACGCCGAACTGCCCAATTTCCTGATCAACACGCACCAGGTGCAGGACGCGTCAGACATGGCCGCCTATATCACCCGGCTGCGCGCGGTTCCGGCCGTGCTTGACATTGCAATCGGCCAATCCACCCAATCAGCCGCCATGGGGATCCTGCCGCCGCGGTTTCAGCTGGAACGCGTGATTTCCGGCAGCAAGGGCCTGATCACCGGCGCGCCGTTCGACAATGGCCCGGCCTCGCCCTTGCTCAACGATGCCGAAACCAAGATCGCCAAACTGCTGGCGGCCAAGGCGATTTCGCCGGTGCAGGCAGCCCAGCTGACCGAGCAGGCTGTCGATGCGGTGCGCGCCTTGCAGCCAGCCTATCAGCGGGTAATCGCCTGGGCGCAGGGCAATCTGGACAAGGCGCGTTCTGGCGTGGTCGGCGTCGGCACGCTGCCGGGCGGGGCAGACTGGTATGCTGCGGCGCTGCGCCTCAACACCACGACCGACCTGACGCCCGAACAAATTCACCAGACCGGCCTTGCCGAAGTGACGCGCATCAATGCCGCCGAAGACGCCCTGGCGCGCAAGGCCGGGTTTGCCGATGCTGCTGCGCTGCGGGCCGATATTGTGGCCAAGGACCCGCCGCGCCCGTGGACCGACGAATTGCGCGCGGCGCGCCTGGCCAAGTCCAACGCCATCGTCAATGCCAACCGCGCCCTGCTGCCCAAGGTGTTCACCATGCTGCCGGCCTATGGCACCGAGGTGGTGCGCGAGCCGGCATTCAGCGAAGTAGCCGGTGGCGCCGCCCACGCTGCCTTTGCCAGCGCCGATGGCAAGCGGCCGGGACGGGTATGGCTGCACATGCTGGGCGAGAAAGACCCCGATGCCACGCTCTATACGCTGATGTGCCACGAGGGCATTCCCGGCCACCTGATGCAGGGCGATATCCAGGTGCGGCAGACCGGCACGCCGCAGTTCCGCAAGGCCTATACCTATGTCGCGTTCAGCGAGGGCTGGGCGCTTTATGCCGAGCGGCTGTGCAGCGAAATGGGGGCGTTCCCCGATGCCGCCGCCGATCTGGAGCGGCTGGATGCCGAACTGTTCCGCGCCGCGCGCCTGGTGGTGGATACCGGCATCCATGCCAAGGGCTGGTCGGAAGACCAGGCCGTGCAATACCTGATCGACACCGCGCATCTGCCGGCGCAGCAGGCCCGTTCGGAAGTGCGGCGCTATATCACCGTGCCGGGGCAGGCGACTGGCTACAAGGTGGGCATGCTGCGAATCGTCGCGCTGCGGGAAAAGGCGCAGGCCGCGCTGGGCGCCAAGTTCGATCTGCGCGGCTTCAACGATCTGGTGGTAAGCGCCGGTTCGGTGCCGCTGTCGGTGCTGGAAGGACGGGTTGACGCTTGGATTGACGGCCAGCGGGCCAAGGGGTGATGCTTATCTGTTGATGAGGGCACGCTGCCCCTCAAAATCAGGCGAAGGCCATGCTATCTTGCCGGCATGGCCTTCGCACCCTTCGTTCCGCTGCGCGTCTTTTCGTCGTACACCATGCTGGACGGGGCGATCGACCCCAAGGCGATTGCCAAGACCGCAGAAAAGCGCGGCTTCCCGGCCATCGCTATTACCGACCGTAATGGCCTTTACGGCAGTGCTGCCTTTGCCAAGGCGTGCAAGGACGGTGGCGTCCAGCCGATCATCGGCACCATGCTGGCCGTTGCCCGCCCCGAACGCGAGGGCGCATCCAGCCCCGGCTTTGGCCCGCAGGCGCCAACGATCGATTGGCTGGCGCTCTATGCCCAGGATGCGCGGGGCTATGACAATATCTGCCACCTGGTCAGCCGGGCCCACCTCGATCGCCCGCTGGAGCATGCACCGCACGTGCTGCTGTCCGATCTGGAAGGCTATACCGACAGCCTGATCTGCCTGACGGCAGCGGGCGAGGGCGCGCTGGTGCGCCTGCTGGCCGGTGAACAGCAAACCGCAGCCGAAGCCTATTGCACGCGGTTGCAGGCCCTGTTTCCCGATCGGCTCTATATCGAGGTGGCACGCCGCAACGAGGCCAACGAGCAGGCCGCCGAAGAGGCCCTGATCGCGCTGGCCTATGCCCGCGATCTGCCGCTGGTGGCTACGAACCCGGCCTGCTTTGCCGATGCGCAGTTCTATGATGCGCATGATGCCATGCTGTGCATCGCCAGTTCCACCCATGTCGACAGCCCGGATCGCCCGCGGTCCTCGGAACAATGGTGGATCAAGCCGATCGAGGCGATGCAGGAGCTGTTTGCCGACCTGCCCGAGGCATTGGCCAATACCCTGGTGGTGGCGCAACGCACCGCCTGCATTCCGCCCAAGCGCAAGCCGATCCTGCCCAGCCTGGCGGGCGACAAGGAAGGGGAGGCGCTGGCCTGCGCGCGCGACAGCCGCACTGGCCTGGTTACCCGGCTCAAGCCCTATTACCCGGAACACTGCCACGCCGAATTGGCGCAAGTCCTGTGCCTGGAGCCCGAGGCAGAACCGGACGGCGCAGACTATCCCGAACTTGTCGCGGCGGGCGTGTGGGACGAGGTGCTGGAATACCGCAAGCGGTTGGAGTTCGAGGTTTCGATCATCAACCGCATGGGCTTTGGCGGCTACTTCCTGATCGTGGCCGACTTTATCAAGTGGGCTAAGGATCATGACATTCCGGTGGGGCCGGGCCGTGGTTCGGGCGCCGGCTCGCTGGTTGCCTGGGCGCTGACCATTACCGATCTCGATCCGATCAAGCTGGGCCTGCTGTTCGAACGCTTCCTCAACCCGGAACGCGTATCGATGCCAGACTTCGATATCGACTTCTGCGAAACGCGGCGTGGCGAAGTGATCCGCTATGTCCAGGCCAAATATGGCGCCGATCACGTCGCGCAGATCATCACGTTCGGTAAGCTGAAAGCCCGCGCCGTGCTGCGCGATACCGGGCGCATCCTGCAGATGAGCTATGGCCAGACCGACCGGCTGTGCAAGATGGTGCCCAACCATCCCACCGATCCCTGGACGCTGGAGCGTGCGCTCAACGGCGTGATGGAATTGAAGCGCGAGTATGATCGCGATCCTGAGGTCAAGCGCCTGATCGACCTGGCGCGCCAGTTGGAAGGCCTGCCGCGCAACAGCTCTACCCACGCGGCGGGCGTGGTGATCGGGGACCGGCCGCTGGCGCAACTGGTGCCGCTCTATCGCGATCCGCGGTCAGACATGCCGGTGACCCAGTTCGACATGAAGCATGTCGAGGATGCGGGCCTCGTCAAGTTCGACTTCCTCGGCCTCAAAACCTTGTCGGTGCTGCGCAAGGCGGTGGATCTGCTGGCCAAGCGCAGCGTCACCATCGATCTGTCGCTGCTGCCGCTCGATGACGCCGCAGTCTATCGCCTGCTCCAGGTGGGTGACACGGTCGGCGTGTTCCAGCTGGAATCGGAAGGCATGCGGCGCACGCTGGCGGCGGTGAAGCCGACCAATTTCGGTGACATCATCGCGCTCGTCTCGCTCTATCGCCCTGGCCCGATGGACAACATTCCGCTGTTCGGCCGTCGCAAGAACGGGCTGGAAGCGATTGAATATCCGCATGAAAAGCTGTCGGTGATCCTGGCGGAAACCTATGGCATCTTCGTTTACCAGGAACAGGTGATGCAGGCCGCGCAGATCCTGGCGGGCTATTCGCTGGGCGACGCTGACTTGCTGCGCCGCGCCATGGGCAAGAAGATCCAGGCGGAAATGGACCAGCAGCGCCTGCGCTTCGTGGCCGGGTGCAAGGAGGTGTCGCAGATCGAGGCGGCCAAGGCCAACGAACTGTTCGACTTGATCGACAAGTTCGCCGGCTATGGCTTCAACAAGAGCCACGCTGCCGCCTATGCCTTGCTGGCCTATCACACCGCGTGGTTCAAGGCGCATTACCCGCACGAATTTTATGCCGCGTCGATGTGTTTCGACATGCACCAGTCGGAAAAGCTCAACATCTTTGTCGACGACATGCGCCGCAACGGCGTGGCGCTGGCGGGGCCTGACATCAACCATTCCGAAGCCGAATTCACCGTGGAGCGGACCGCCGATGGCCATGCCGTGCGCTATGCCCTGGCTGGCCTGCGCAACGTGGGCGAAAAGGCGATGGACGCGATCGTCGCGGAGCGGGAGGCGAGTGGCCCGTTCGCAACGCTCGACGATCTGTTCAAGCGCATTCCCGCCGGCTCGATGAATCGGCGCCAGCTCGAAGCCCTGGCGGCGGCCGGCGCGCTCGATGGGTTGGAGCCTAATCGGGCCAAGATCATTGCCAACGCCGAACTGCTGATGGCCGTGGCCGATGAAGCGGTGCGCAGCCGCACCTCTGGCCAGGGTGGCCTGTTCGGCGGCGACGAGCATGATCAGCCGGCCACGCGGCTGGCGGAAACCAAGCCATGGAGCCGCACCGATCAGATGGCGGCCGAGCGCGAGAACTTCGGCTTCTATTTCGCCGCGCATCCTGTGGAAGAATACCGCGCCGTGGCGAGCGCCAATGGCGCGCGCACCTATGGCAGCTTGATGGCGGGTTCTGGTGATGGCGGTGGCGCCGCGCGATCGGCGGCGGTCATGGCGGCGCTGGTGGAAAACGTCCAGAAGCGCAAGACCAAGCGCGGCAAGGACTTTGTCATGGCCGATTTTTCCGACAGCAGCGGGCTGTTTTCGGCCTCGTGCTTTGAAGAAACCCTGGTCGACGATTTCGTCGCCTGGGCGCGCGAAGGCATCTGCGTGCTGCTCAATGTCGAACTCGATCGGCCCAACCCTGACGAGCCGCCACGCGTGACCGTGCGCGGCGCCCGCCCGCTGTCGAGCGTGACCAGCGCGGCGCGCATGCACCTGACGCTGGACGTGACACGCGAGGAGGCCCTGCGCGAACTGGCGCTGCTCTTGCCGCGCGAGCCCGATGGCAAGGGTGAAGTTATCGCCCGGCTGCGAACCGCAAGCGGGGCCGAGCCGCGCGTGCGGCTGGGGCGCAATTTCAAGCTCGACAGCGATTTGATCGAACGATTGGTGCCGATCGAAGGGCTGGCCAACATGGCGCTGACGGCCAAGGCTGACCTGCGGCTGGTGAAATAACACGTCAGCCGGGCGACAAGACCCGGCAGTAACGAAAGGGCAGAGCGATGCTGGGCGGAATGCAGGACTGGCCGCTGCGCGTGGGCCGCTTGGTCGATCACGCCGCGCGAGAGCATGGCACGCGGGCGATCGTCAGCCGCTGGGCCGATGGCCGCGAAACAGAAACCACCTGGATAGAGGTGCGCGACGATGCGGCGCGGCTGGCAGCGACGCTGCGCCGCCTCGGTGTTCAGCCCGGTGATCGGGTGGCGACGCTGGCCATGAACCACGCCCATCACCTGGCTGCCTGGTATGGCATTCCTGGCGCCGCGGCGGTGCTGCACACGGTGAACCCGCGCCTGTTCGACGATCAACTCGAATTCATCGTCAACCACGCAGAAGACCGGGTCATGCTGTTTGACGCGGTATTTGCCCCGCTGGTGGAACGGATGAAACCGCGCTGGCCCAGCGTGGAGCACTACGTCTGCTTTGACAGCGACGGGCCTGCGCCGGCCTTTGCCGATTGGATCGGCGACGATCGTGCCGATTGGGCGGAGGGTGACGAGCGCGAAGCCTGCATGCTGAGCTATACCAGCGGCACCACGGGCAATCCCAAGGGCGTGCTCTATTCGCACCGGTCCACCGTGCTGCACGCGCTCTCGATGCTGCAACGGCAGGTGTTTGGCCTGGAAAGCCGCAGTGTGATGCTGCCGGTTGTGCCGATGTTCCATGCCGCCTGTTGGGGCGCGCCATGGGCGGCGGCGAGCGTCGGGGCCAAGCTGGTCTTTTCCGCCGTGGCCGAGCCGGCCGTGCTGTGCGATCTGCTGCATCGCCACGCGGTAACCGCCGTGGCGGGGGTGCCCACGGTTTGGCTGGGGTTGACGCAATATGTCGATGCCACGGCCGATGGCGCCTTTCCGCCGGCGCTGCGCGATGTGCTGTGTGGCGGATCGGCCCTGCCACGCACCCTGGTGGAGCGGTTCATGGCGGCGGGGCTGCGCGTCAGCCATGCCTGGGGCATGACCGAAACCTCGCCCATTGGCACGTCTGGCGGTGAGCCATGGAACTGGGACACGCTCGATTTCCAGGCGCAGGTCTCGCTCAAGGCGATGCAGGGGCGCCCGCCGTTTGGCGTGGAGATGCGCTGCGTCGATCTGGGAAATGCCACGCGCGTGCTGCCCCGCGATGGCAAGACGGCAGGCGCGCTGCAGGTGCGCGGGCCGTGGGTGATCCAGCGCTATTTCAAGGCCGAGGCCGATGCCGTGGATGGCGACGGCTGGTTCGACACCGGCGACGTGGCGATCCTCCACCCCGAGGGCACGTTGCAGATCACCGACCGGACCAAGGACGTGATCAAGTCGGGCGGGGAATGGATCAGTTCGGTCGATCTGGAAAACATCGCCGTTGGCCATCCGGCCGTGGCCGAAGCCGCCGCGATCGGCATTCCCCATCCGCGCTGGGACGAACGCCCGCTGCTGGTGGTGGTGCTGCGCCCTGGAATGACCGCCACGGCGGATGACCTGCGCGACTATCTGTCCAGCCGGGTTGCCAAATGGTGGCTGCCCGATGCCGTGGTCTTTGTCGAAAGCCTGCCGCACACCGGCACCGGCAAGATTTCCAAGAAGGATCTGCGCGCACAATTCCATGGCTTTTCATGGGATCAAGCGCCATCATCGGCGGCAATCAACGGGAGAGAACCATGATCGTCACGACCACCGAAAACATCGCCGGCCATGAAGTGGTGGAAAGCCTGGGGCAGGTTTTCGGCGTGGTGGTGCGCAGCCGCGGCCTGGCTGGCAACATCGTGGCGGGCCTGCGCACGATCATTGGCGGCGAGATCAAGGAATATTCGGCGCTGGTCGAAGATACGCGGCGCCACGCGATCGATCGGCTGGTGATGAATGCGCGGCTGATGGGTGCCGACGCCGTGGTGATGATGCGTTTCGATTCCGGCTCCATCGGCCAGACCATGAACGAGGTGGTGGCCTATGGCACGGCCGTGAAGCTGGCCAGGCCGTGACCGGCGGGGCGCGCATCGCCGCGCTGGTGACGGCGGGGCTGGTCGGCCTGGGCGGAGTGGCCCTGCATCTGGTGACGGGTCATGGCTGGGGCTTGATCGGCCTTGGCGCGGTCATTGCGCTCGGCACGCTGTTCGAAGGGCGTTACCGCGCGCGGATGCCCGAAGGACAGGTGCAGTGGCAGCGCACCGGCGAGTGCGAAGTGGACGTGGAAACCGGCGCGGTGGTGGAAGTGTGGTACGATCCGCTGACCGGCGCGCGCAAGTATGAGCCGGTCGCGGATTAATTGGGCGCTCAGGTTTCCACCACCCCCCGACCCCCTCCTCTGAAGAGGAGGGGGAGTTAAATGGCTGACATAAAAGCCCCCTCCTCTTCAGAGGAGGGGGTTTGGGGGCGGTGGAAGCCAAGCGCTGCACCTCTCAAAACAAGTCCATCTGCCCATCCCGCGAAGGCGCGCGGAACTGGCTGCAATCCAGATCGAGCCGCTCCTGCGGGATGCCGGCGCGGCGCAACGCCAGGCGGAAGCGAGTGCGGACAAGATCGGCCCAAACGCCCTTGGGCTTCATCCGGGTGTGGAAGCTGGCGTCATAATCCTTGCCGCCACGCATCGATTGCACGGTGTGCATCACCTTGGCGGCGCGATCGGGAAAATGGGTGTCGAGCCATTCGCGGAACAGCGGCGCGACCTCGTGCGGCAGGCGCAGCATGATCCAGCTGGCCGAGCGCACGCCAAGGGCGCCGGCATCCATCAGGATCTGTTCGAGGAACTGATCGGTAATGGCCGGGATGATCGGCGAGACGCCGACATGCGCGGGGATGCCGGCCTCCACCAGCGTGCCCAGCGCCGCCATGCGCTTGGCCGGGCTGGCCGCGCGCGGTTCGAGCAGGCTGGACAGGCGCGGATCGAGGCTGGTGATCGAGATGCCGACTGCCACCAGCCGGCGCGCCGCCAGGGCGCGTAGCAGATCGAGATCATCCAGCACGCGCGCAGACTTGGTGGTGATGGTGACGGGGTGGCCCACGTCCAGGCACAGTTCCAGCACCTGGCGCGTGATGCGATAATCCCGCTCGATCGGCTGATAGGGATCGGTGTTGGTGCCCATGGCCAGCGGCCTTGGGCTATATCCGCGCTTGGCAAAGGCCTGACGCAAAAGCGCCGCCGCCTGCGGTTTGGCAAACAGCTTCGTCTCGAAATCGAGGCCCGGCGAGAGATCGTGATAGGCGTGGGTTGGCCGGGCATAGCAATAGATGCAGCCATGCTCGCAGCCGCGATAGGCATTGACGCTGCGGTCAAACGGAATGTCGGGAGAGGCGTTGAACGTGAGGACCGACTTGGGAAATTCCTCAGTCACCGTGGTGCGCAGGGGCGGGGCGGTGCCATCGATATCGGGCGCGATGTCGCGCCAGTCGCCATCGGCCTCGCGCTGGGCAAGGCCGAAGCGCGTGGGCACCGCGCCGGATTGCGCACCCCTGCCTTTGATCGGTTGCATGCATGAGAACATAGCATGAACATGCGGGCAGGGGAAGGCTGATCCTCCCCGGGCCGGGGAGGAGCTTACTTTTCGAGCAGCCTTGGCATCAGTTCGACGAAGTTGCAGGGGCGATTGCGGCTGTCGAGCTGTTCGGCGAGGATGCCGTCCCAGCCATCCTTCACCGCGCCGTTCGAGCCGGGCAGGGCAAAGATATAGGTGCCGCGCGCCACCACGGCGCAGGCGCGGGACTGGATCGTGCTGGTGCCGATGGTCTTGTAGCTGAGCCAGCGGAACAGCTCACCAAAGCCGGGAATGTCGCGGGTCTTTACCCGGTCGAGCGCCTCTGGCGTCACGTCGCGGCCGGTCAGGCCGGTGCCGCCGGTGATCACCACGGCATCGACCTTGGGATCGTCGATCCAGTTGTTGAGCCGCGTGGCGATGACGCCAGCATCGTCCTTGTCGATGCCGCGCGCCACCAAGGCGTGTCCGGCATCGCGAATGCGCTGGGCAAGGATGTCGCCCGAGGTGTCCTCATCCGGTCCGCGCGTGTCGGACACGGTGAGCAGGGCGATGTTGATCGGCTTGAAAGTGCGCGTCGTGTCTATGGCCATGGCGGCGTGATGCGCTCAATTCCCGCCCATCGCAACCCGGACATTGTCTGCGCCGGCCAGGCCCGGGAACTTGGGCCACAAGCCCTGGACCAGGCCGATCCGGCTATCCGACGGGCCACCGGCCTGGCGTTCATACATCCAGTAGTTGCGCATCACGGCCGAAACATAGCCGCGCGTTTCCCAATAGGGGATCGATTCCATCCACAGCAGCGGATCACCCTGGTCCTTCACCTGGGTGTTCCAGCGCGCCACCGGCATCGGGCCGGCGTTGTAGGCGGCAATCACCTTGGGCAGCAGCCCGCCAGTGGCGCCATTGTCGCGCAGCCGCGTGAGGTAGGTCTGGCCAAACGCCAGGTTCACGCCGGGCAGATCGAGCTGGGTATCACGGCCCTGCATGACCGGATCGGCCCGTGCCATGTCACGCGCGGTGCCAGGCAGCACCTGCATCAGGCCCTTGGCGCCGGCCGGGCTGGTTACCGCCGTGCGGAAGTTCGATTCCTGCAGCGAGTGGGCAAAGAGCAGCGCGGGATCGACTTTCCAGCCATTGGCCGGAACCCACTTGGGCGCGGGGAAGCGTGCCGCTTCATCAGCGCGCGCGCCAGCCGGGGCGTTATAGGCCATCCACAGCTGGGTGGATGGCAGGCCCAAGTCACGCGCCAGGCGCGAAAGCGGGGCATACTGGCTGGGCGCACCGATCCGCGCCTGATAGCGCAGCACATCGTCGGCCAGACCATCCTCACCGATTTCAGCAAGCTGGACGGCGAGGCGCACATTGTTGACATCGCGGAGCGATTGCCAATCGGTAGCGGAGAAATCGGGGGCTGCGGGCGGCGTCGCGCTGCGCAGGCCCAGCGCCTCTGCGGCCATCATGCCATAGAGCGTGTCGCTGTTGCGGGCAGCGGCGCGCAGCATGCCGGACACCTTTTCCGGCTGGCGGCAGCGCACCATCGCGCGGCTGGCCCAGTAATAGCCGGCCGAAACCAGTTCCGGGTTGCTGCCCTGCGTGGCCGCCTGCTGGAACGCATCGGCCGCGGCCATGCAATCGTCCATGCGCCAGGCAGCGAGGCCGGCGGTCCACAGCGCCTCGGCCACCCATGGGCCAGAGCCGCCCTGTGTGGCGGAGAGCGCGACGAGCCGGGCATTGGCATCGTCGTTTTCGATGTAGAAGCTCCAGCCCACCTTCTGGCGCCATTCGGCGCGGGCGTCGGAGGAAAGGTTGGCGTCGATCCCATCGAGCAGCACGCGCGCGCCGGTGGGGTCGTCGGCCTTGATCCGCTCTTGAATGGCCTGGGCGACGCTATCGGGCATCGTGCCATCGGCAATGCTGCGCGGGCGGGTGCGGCGCGGCGTGCTGGGCAGCGTGGCGAACGATTGCGCGCTGGGCGTGATCGGCAGCGAGATGGCCCCGCGCTTGAGCGCCAGGCGGCCGAGCTGGTCGGTCCACGGCAGATCCGGCGCGCGGGCGATCAGATCGGTGAGCGAGGCGAGATCCGCCTTGGGCGAGGTGGCGGCCAGATAATACTGCGCACGGGCTACGGCCTGAAGCGGGCCATCGCTGCGCTGGGCCAGCATGGTCTGGACATTGGTCCAGTCCTGCCGCTCGATCGCGGCGAACAGCTGGGTATAATAGGTGCGGTCGTCCTGGCTGAGCAGGGTTGGCACCGCGGTGCGGTCTGCCCGGCTGCGGAAGTACTCCACGGCCGCGCTGTTGGCGTGTGCAGGCGCGGCCAGGCCGGCGATGCAGGCAAGGGCTGCAGCCGGCAGGCAAGCGCGGTGAAAGCGCCGGATCATCACGTCAGGTCTGTTCCCGTCCAGTCAAGCAAGCGGTTCCACAAGGCCGCCTTGTGCGCCGGGCGAGCCACGAGCGCCGCAAGATCGTATGCGAAAACCGCAGGTACGCATCCACCGTCATGGTTAAACTCTCGTAAATCGGCAGCATTATTCGGCAAGCTGTGGCCAAGAAGCGTTGAAATGCCGCTGCGGCCCAGGATCAGCGCGCGTTTGGGAGCTGCCATCGCGGCGTGATGGGCGAGGAGTGCGCCCAGGCCTTCTGCCCGCAACTGGCCCCAATCGGGCATCGGCACATGCACCGGCAGGGCGGCGGCGCAATAGACCTGATCGCGCGCAAGGCCCAATGCGGCCAGCATCCCGTCCACTACCTTGCCGCCTCGGCCGCTGAGCAGGCCGGCTTCGTCATCCGCCTCGGGCATGGGCAGCAGGATCATCAGCGGCGCGCCGGCCGGGCCGGTGGGGGCGATGCGGCGCGCTGGCGGGAAGGGCAGGCTGGGCGTTTCCAGCCACCAGGCGTGGAAATCATCAAGGGTTTGCGGCCAATCCCGCGCCAGGCCGCCCATCGCCGGCGGCGGTGGTGGCGGGGCAAAGCCGGCGGCGCCATTTCCGGCCTTGGCATTGGCCTTGGCCGCAGCCTTGCGGTCGCTTTCCAGCCAGGATTGCGGCGTATCGCTCAACATTCCATCGAGCCCGGCATCCTCCCACCAGGCAAAGGCAGCGTCGACCAGGGCAGACAGGGAATGGCCGGCGGCCGTGCCGGCAGGGGGCTGGCTCATGCCGCAACCTGTGGCGCGATGCCTTTTTGTCTCATGAGGCGGCTTGTCATGCACACCCTATTGACCTTGGGCGCCCCAGCTTTCAAGGCTGCGCTGCATAATCGCGTGATTAATAGCCCTCAGCAGGAACGGGCGATGGAGCGGGGACGATGAGCGAACGGGAATCGATGCCTTATGACGTGGTGATCGTCGGTGGTGGGCCTGCAGGCCTGGCTGCCGCGATCCGGGTGAAGCAGCTCAATCCCGAACTTTCGGTGTGCATCCTGGAAAAGGGCTCCGAAATCGGCGCGCATATCCTGTCTGGCGCGGTGGTCGATCCCAAGGCGTTGGACGAACTGCTGCCCGAATGGCGCACCATGGGCTGCCCGATGGCCGACGTGCCGGTGACCGACAACTGGCACTGGGTGCTGACCAAGACCAAGAAATACGCCATCCCGCACTGGCCGATGCCGCCGTTCATGTCGAACGAGGGCAACTACACCGGTTCGCTTGGCAACCTGTGCCGCTGGCTGGCCGAACAGGCGACCGAACTCGGCGTGGAAATCTTCCCCGGCTTCCCCGCTGCCGAAGTGCTGTTCAACGAGGCCGGCGCGGTGATCGGCGTGGCCACGGGCGACATGGGCGTGGCCAAGGATGGCAGCCACAAGGGCGATTACCAGCCCGGCATGGAACTGCACGCCAAGTACACCCTGTTTGCCGAGGGCGCGCGCGGCAGCCTGACCAAGCGGCTCAAGCAGCATTACGATCTTGAGCGCGATTGCCAGCCGCAGGTCTATGGCCTGGGCATCAAGGAGTTGTGGGACATCGATCCGGCCAAGCACGTGCCGGGCCGCGTGCTGCACACCCAGGGCTGGCCACTGTCGGAAAGCAATTCGTGGGGCGGCGGGTTCCTCTATCACCAGGCCAACAACCAGGTGGCCCTGGGCTTTGTCACCGCGCTCGATTACGCCAATCCCTATGTCTATCCTTACGAGGAATTCCAGCGCTGGAAGCAGCACCCGGAAATCCGCGCCATTCTCGAAGGCGGCCGCCGCGTGGCCTATGGCGCGCGCGCGATCAACGAAGGCGGCTGGCAATCGGTGCCACGCCTGTCGTTCCCCGGTGGGGCGCTGATCGGCTGCTCGGCCGGTTTCGTCAATGTGCCGCGCATCAAGGGCAGCCACACCGCGATGAAAAGCGGCATGCTGGCGGCCGAGGCGATCGTGGCGGCAGCCGCCGCCGGGCGCGAGCATGACGACATGGTGGAATACGATGCCGCCGTGCGCGACAGCTGGATCGCCAAGGAACTCAAGCTGGTGCAGAACGCCCAGCCGCTGGTGTCGAAGTTTGGCGGTTCGTGGGGCACGATCCTGGCCGGGGCCGACATGTGGGCCCGCGTGCTCAAGGTCAATCCGGTCAAGGGCCTCAAGCATCATACCGATGCCGAGGCGACGCAGCGCGCCGATCTCTACAAGCCGATCGCCTATCCCAAGCCCGATGGCGTGATCAGCTTCGATCGCCTGACCAGCGTATCGTTCTCGTACACCAACCACGAGGAAGACCAGCCGTGCCACCTGGTGTTGAAAGACCCCGAGGTGCCCACGCGCGTCAACCTGCCGCTCTATGCCGGGCCAGAGGCGCGGTTCTGCCCGGCGGGTGTCTATGAATTCGTGGGTGTGGAAGAAGGCACGCCGCGCCTGCAGATCAACGCGCAGAACTGCGTGCATTGCAAAACCTGCGACATCAAGGACAAGACCCAGAACATCGACTGGGTCACGCCCGAAGGTGGCGGCGGCCCCAATTATCCCAACATGTAAGGCCCTGTTGTTCAGACCATGGATGAAACGGCCTTTGCCAAGATCAACCTGGCGCTGCACGTCCGCGCGCGGCGCCAGGATGGCTATCACGCGCTGGAAACTGCGTTCGCCTTTGTCGACACCGGCGATGAACTGGCGGTAAGCCCGGCAGCGCAGGATGCCTTGCGCGTGGTCGGTGAATTTGGCGGAGAACTGGCCGATCCCTTTGGCAATATCGTGGCCAAGGCGCTGACTACGCTGCCGCGTGAGCAAGGCTGGGCGGTCACGCTGGAAAAGCGCTTGCCGGTGGCGGCCGGGCTGGGTGGTGGATCGGCCGACGCCGGCGCGGTGTTTCGCCTGGTCGAGCGGGCGCAGGGCCTGCCGAAGGATTGGCACGCGCGCGCCGCTGCGCTGGGCGCCGATGTGCCCGCTTGCGTAGCGAGCCAAGCCTGCATCGGGCGCGGCACCGGCACCGAGCTGGAAGCGGTGGACAATCACTTGGCAGGGTGCCCGGTGCTGCTGGTCAATCCGCGCATTCCGCTGGCGACCGGACCGGTGTTCAAGGGCTGGGATGGCGTCGATCGCGGCCCGCTGCCTACCGGAAACCTGCGCACCATCGCGCTGGACGGGCGCAACGATCTGGAAGCACCGGCGCTGGCGCTGGTGCCGCAGATCGGTGACGTGCTCGCCGCGTTGCGCGCCACGGGCGCATGGCTGGTGCGCATGTCCGGCTCTGGCGCGACGTGTTTTGCGCTGTTTGACGATACCGTCGCGCGCGATGCCGCGCAGGCGGCAATGCCTGGTGCATGGTGGACTCTGGCCGGAGCGTTGCGATGAGCGCCGAGGCCTGGACCCTGTTGGGCACGCCCACAACAGGTGGGGTGCTGATCGTTTCCGACCACGCATCGGCGCGTGTGCCAGGCGATATCGATCTGGGCATCGATCCTGCCCTGCTGACCCAGCACATGGCCATCGACATTGGCGTGGCCGGCATCGCCGCCATCCTGGCGCAAACCCCGGGCGTTGCGGCATTCCTGGGCGGGGTGAGCCGTCTGATCTGCGATTTCAATCGCGATGCCGATGCGCCGGGCGTTGTGCCCGAAGCGAGCGACGGGCATGCGATCCCCGGCAACCGGCTCGACGCCGCTGCTCGCGCAGGGCGGCTGGCGCGGTTCTTCGATCCTTATCATACCGCGCTGGCGCGAATACTGGCGGCGAATGAACCGGCACTAATCCTTTCGCTGCACAGCTTTACGCCGCGTCTTTCAAGTGATCCCGAACAGCAGCGGCCGTGGCACGTCGGCGTGTTGTACAACGACGATGCGCGCGCCGCAGCGCTGGCGCTCGATTGGCTGGGTCAAGAGCCGGGCCTGTGCGTGGGCGATCAGCAGCCCTATTCGGGCCGCCTGCTCAATGCCACGATGAACCGCCATGCCGAGGCGCACGGGCGGGCCTATGTCGGGCTGGAACTGCGCCAGGATCTGATTGGCGACGCGGCGGGCCAGGCGGAGTGGGCCGCGCGGCTCTCCCGGTTGTTGCCAGCGGTGGTTGCGGGCCTCGCCAAAAAGTCGCAAATGTAACCTTGGACGCGTCGGCTCACGTGGAGTAGGGGCACGTGCTTGCGCCTGCGCGGCGCGAGAAAATTGCATGCCTGGAGTTTCCGAACAATGCCCGCCTACCGCTCCCGCACCTCTACCCACGGCCGCAACATGGCGGGCGCGCGCAGCCTGTGGCGCGCCACGGGGATGAAGGATGGCGATTTCGGCAAGCCGATCGTCGCCGTGGTAAACTCGTTCACGCAGTTCGTGCCGGGCCACGTCCACCTCAAGGACCTGGGCCAGATGGTGGCGCGCGAGATCGAGGCCGCGGGCGGCGTTGCCAAGGAATTCAATACCATCGCGGTGGATGATGGCATCGCCATGGGCCACGACGGCATGCTCTATTCGCTGCCGAGCCGCGATCTGATCGCCGATAGCGTGGAATACATGGTCAACGCGCACTGCGCCGATGCGATGGTGTGCATCTCCAACTGCGACAAGATCACGCCGGGCATGCTGATGGCGGCGATGCGCATCAACATTCCCGTGGTGTTCGTTTCGGGCGGGCCGATGGAAGCGGGCAAGGTTGTTCTGCGCGGCAAGGAACACGCGCTCGACCTGGTCGACGCCATGGTCGTGGCCGCCGATGACAACTACACCGACGAGGAAGTGGCCGATATCGAGCGGTCGGCTTGCCCGACGTGCGGTTCATGCTCGGGCATGTTCACCGCCAATTCGATGAACTGCCTGACCGAAGCGCTCGGCCTCTCCCTGCCCGGCAATGGCTCCACCCTGGCGACCCACGCCGATCGCCAGCGCCTGTTCCTGGAAGCAGGTCGCCTGGCGGTGGACCTGTGCAAGCGCTATTACGAAGAGGGTGACGAGAGCACTCTGCCGCGCTCGATCGCCAACTTCCGCGCGTTTGAAAACGCGATGAGCCTCGACATCGCCATGGGCGGTTCGACCAACACCGTCCTGCACCTCTTGGCCGCCGCGCACGAAGCCGGGGTCGATTTCACCATGGCCGACATCGATCGCCTGTCGCGCCGGGTGCCGGTGCTGTCCAAGGTGGCACCGGCCAAGAATGACGTGCACATGGAAGACGTGCACCGCGCCGGCGGGATCATGGCGATCCTGGGCGAATTGGACCGCGCCGGGCTGCTGCATACCGATACGCCGACGGTTCATGCACGCACCATGGCCGATGCGCTGGCGCAGTGGGACGTGGCGCGCACCAATGCGCCCTCGGTACAGGAGTTCTATCGCGCGGCCCCTGGCGGCGTGCCCACGCAGACCGCATTCAGCCAGAGCCGCCGCTGGGCCGAGCTGGACCTCGATCGCGAAAACGGCGTGATCCGCAGCGCCACCCATGCCTTCAGCCAGGACGGCGGGCTGGCCGTGCTGGCCGGCAACATCGCCGCCGACGGCTGCATCGTGAAAACAGCGGGCGTGGATGAAAGCATCCTCACGTTCACCGGCCCGGCCAAGGTCTATGAAAGCCAGGACGCCGCGGTGACCGCGATCCTCACCGGCCAGGTGGTGGAAGGCGACGTGGTGCTGATCCGCTATGAAGGGCCCAAAGGCGGCCCCGGCATGCAGGAAATGCTCTATCCCACCAGCTATTTGAAGTCCAAGGGCCTGGGCAAGGCCTGCGCGCTGGTGACGGACGGGCGCTTTTCGGGCGGCAGCTCGGGCCTGTCGATCGGCCATGTCTCGCCCGAGGCGGCCGAGGGTGGGGCGATCGGCCTGGTGGAAACCGGTGACCTGATCGCCATCGACATTCCTGGCCGCAAGATCGATGTGCTGGTGTCGGCCGATGAACTCGCCCGCCGCCGCGCCGCGATGGAGGCCAAGGGCGCCGATGCCTGGCAGCCAGCCAAGCCGCGGGCGCGCAAGGTTTCGGTGGCGTTGCAGGCCTATGCCGCGATGACCACGAGCGCGGCGCGCGGCGCGGTGCGCGACCTGGCGCAGTTGAAGCGGAGCTGATGCTGCGCGCGGCCGCCCTGCTGCCGCTGCTGGCGCTGGCTGCCTGCGGGCAGGGCGCCGGCTCTGCGCCGGAACGGCCGATGGTCACCATCGAATGCGCCACCGATGGCGCCACCGCCTTTGCGCGCGATTGCAAGGTGGAGCCGGTGGTGGAGCAGGGCCGGCACTTGTTGGTCGTGCACCATCCCGCTGGCGGATTTCGCCGCCTGCTCAAGGTTGATGACGGGCGCGGCGTGGTGACGGCCGATGGCGTGGTGCCCGCCCAGGTGGCGTGGCTGGCCGATGGTCGGCTGGAAGTGACGGTGGGCAGCGACCGCTATCGCTTTCCCGCCAAAGTGAAGGCCGACGCCCCGGCCAGTGCCCCGGCTGGACCAGATGCTCCCGCCAAGCCCTGACCCTGTGCAAATCCTCACCGTCGCGCAGATGCGCGCCGCCGAAGATGCCCTGATCGCCGCCGGCACCGATGTCCATGCGCTGATGCAGCGGGCCGGGCGCGGCGCCGGGGAATGGGTGCGCCGGGTGGCGGCCGGGCGGCGCGTCACCGTGCTGTGCGGTCCGGGCAACAATGGCGGCGATGGCTATGTCATCGCGCACTATCTGGCCGAGGCTGGCTTGCGTGTGTGCGTGATCGCGCCCCGGCCGCCCGCCACTCCGGCGGCGCAGCGGGCGCGGGCGCTGTATGCCGGCACCGTTATGGAAAGCGCGGCTGACGGGCTGGGCGGCGTGCTGGTCGATTGCCTGTTCGGCAGCGGGCTGACTCGGCCGCTGGACGATGCATCGGCAGCGATGCTGGCCAATCTGGCCGCGCGGCACGCCTATCGGATCGCGATCGATGTGCCCAGCGGCGTGGCCAGCGATAGCGGCGAATGCCTCAATCCCGGTCTGCCCGATTGGCATCTGACCTTGGCCTTGGGGGCATGGAAGCATGCCCACTATGCGATGCCGGCTTGCGCCACGATGGGCGCGCTGCGGCTGGTGGATATTGGCGTGGGCACGGTGCCCGGCGCGGCGCATGTGCTGGCACGGCCAGTCTTGGCAGCGCCAACGGCCGATGCGCACAAGTATCGCCGGGGCTTGCTGGGCATCGTGGCCGGTGCCATGCCCGGCGCGGCGCTTCTGGCGGCCACGGCCGCGCTGCGCGGTGGGGCAGGCTATGTACAGGTCTTAGCGGGCGAAAGCGCGCTATCCGGGCCGCCGCCGGAACTGGTGGTGCGTGACACTGCCGAGCAAGCGGCGCTGGCAGCCGCGTTAGACGATAATCGCTTTGCCGCGTTACTGGTGGGGCCGGGGCTGGGCCGCGATGGCGTGGCGCGGGCTCGCCTGGCTGCAGCGCTTGGTGCAGGCCGGCCCATGGTGATTGATGCCGATGCGCTGGTCTTGCTGGTGCCGGCGATGCTGCGGGGAACACCCTTGGTGTTGACCCCGCATGATGGAGAGATGCAGGTTTTGGAACGCAATTTTGGACTTTCCGGCACGGGTGACCGGCGCGCGCGCGCCGTAGCACTGGCGCAAGCCGCCCGCGCTGTGGTGATTTTCAAGGGACCGGACAGTGTGATCGCCGCGCCCGATGGCGCTGTGACGGTGGCGCCGCGCGCGTCGTCGTGGCTGTCGGTGGCCGGCAGCGGCGATGTGCTGGCTGGCACCGTTGCCAGCCGCCTGGCCGTGCTGCGCGATCCGCATCGCGCCGCGCAGGAAGGGCTGTGGCTCCATGGCGAAGCAGCGCGCTTGGCCGGCCCGGCCTTTACCAGCGGCGATCTGGCCCACGCCATTGCCGGTGCGATGCAACAGGTGCTGGCATGAGCGCGGCACCGATCGTGCGCGTTGCCGCCAAGGGTGAGGGCGCTACGGCCGATGGCCGCTATGTCGCACTCTCTGCCCCCGGTGACATGCTGGAGGCCGATGGCACGCTGACCTGGGGGCCCAACCATGTCGAGCCGCCCTGCCGGCATTTTCCGGCCTGCGGTGGCTGCCAGTTGCAGCATCTTTCCGAAGCCGCGCTGACCGATTTCGTCGGCAGCCGGGTGATCGGCGCTGCCAAGGGGCAGGAACTGGACCCCGGCACGCCAGCGCCGACCCACCTTTCGCCGCCGCGCACCCGCCGCCGCGCCACCCTGCATGCGCAGGCAATTGGCCGCCGCGTGGTGCTGGGCTTTCGCGAGGGTGGCAGCCACAAGACCATCGACATGCGCGAATGCCATGTCATCGCGCCCGAACTGATGGCGCTGGTGGCTCCGCTGCGCACGCTGCTGGAAAGCTGGCAGGATCGCAAGTTGGCGGTGGACGTGGAATTGACGCTGGCCGATCAGGGCGTGGCCGTCGGCTTTTCCGGCCTGGTGGCCGATAATCTGGCACGGACCGAGGCGTTGCTGGATTTCGCCCGCGATCACCGCCTAGCGCGGCTGACGATCGATACCGGCTATGGCCCGGAAACCACGTGGGAGCCTGATCCGGCGACGATCACCCTGGGTGGTACCGCCGTGGGCATTCCGCCGGGCGCGTTCCTGCAGGCGACAGCCGATGGCGAAGCGGCGCTGGTCGCCGTCGCACAGGGCTGGCTGGCCGGCGCCAGCACGGTGGCTGATCTCTTTGCCGGGTTGGGCACCTTTGCCTTTGCTTTGGCCGGGCTGGGCACCAAGGTGCTGGCGGTGGAAGCCGCGCGCGATGCGCATCTGGCCTGCCAGGCGGCGGCGCGCAGCCAGGGCCGCCCGGTGCATGCGCTGCACCGCGATCTGTTCCGCAATCCGCTGCGGGCCGAAGAACTGAACCGCTTCGCTGCCGTGCTGCTCGATCCGCCGCGCGCCGGTGCGCGCGAGCAGGTGGGGCAGATCGCGGAATCAACCGTGGCGCGGGTGGTCTATATCAGCTGCAACCCGGCCAGCTGGGCCCGTGATGCGGCAACGCTGGTGGCGGCTGGCTATCGCCTGGAAGGGCTCAAGGCCGTGGGGCAGTTCCGCTGGTCCACCCATGTCGAACTGGCGAGCCTGTTCGTGCGCGCAGGCGCCTGATCAGGGCCGGCGCAATGCACAGGCTTTCCCGGCGATATCCAAGGATTGTGCGCAGGTTATCCACAGGCCTGCACACAGGGTGTCAGCGTGACCGGGTGAGCACGATCAGGCGGTAATAGCCAAAGGCGCCGGTATGGGTCTGGCAAGACAGGCCCTGCTGCGTGGCGATGTCCTGGGCCAGCTTGGCCAGTTCGGTGCGCGGCGTCACATGAAAGCGCGTCAGCCAGGCATGCAGCAGGCGGCGCAGCGGACCGGGCAGGCCGGCGGCATCGTGGAAATCGACGATGTGCAGCGATCCGCCCGGCGCCAGCAGGGTGGCGGCATGGGCCACCGTTTGTTGCCATGGCGGGATCATCGAGAGCGCAAACGAGATGACGATGCGATCGAAGCGTGCCGTGCCGAACAGCGCGGCTGCATCGAAAGCGCTGGCATCGGCCAGTGCCAGCCGCGCGCCATCGCCCAGCCGCGCCTGCGCGCTGCCCAGCATCTCGCGCGAGATATCGATGCCGAACAGCCGCATGCCGGGCCAGCGCCGCGCGATCATCGCTAGGTTGCGCCCGGTGCCACAGCCCAGTTCCAGCACGCGGGCGCCGGGCGCAGCGTCCAGCCCGCGGATCAGGCGATCGCGGCCGAACAGGTAATATTTGCGCGTGATGTCATAGATGCGCACCTGGCGGCGATAGATCGCATCCATCAGCGCGCCGTGCGCGCACGCCTGCCCGGCCAGCATCGTCATGCGCGCAGTTCGTAAAGGTGGACGCCGCCATAGATCGATGAGCGATCCCGCGCAGTAAAGCCGGCGCTGGCCTGCGCGTGATAGGTCCAGCGGTCAAGCAGGTCGGGCGCCACGCGGCCTGGCAGCAGCGTGGGCTGGGCCGCAGTGCGGAACAGCACGCGGGCGCCGGGCCGCGCGGTGCGGGTGATCTGCTGCCACAGCGCGTTGAGCTGGGTATCGGTCATCCAGTCTTGCGCATCGAGCAGGACATAGCGATCGCGCGAGGCATCGGGCAGCGTGGCGAGATGCTCGGTGAAATTGGCGTGAAGCACGGTCACGCGGCCGGCGCGGGCGCGCACGGCGTCCCAGTTCCCGGCCTGGAGATAGGGCGGCAGCGGCCCATCCCCATCGCGGGCATAGCCGCGTGAAAAGGCCTGCCAGGCGAAATAGTTCTCTTCGATCGGAAAATCGCAGGCCAGCTTTTCCAGGCGGCGACGCAGCACTTGCGCCATGCGCTGGTCCCCGGCCAAGGCATCGAACTGCGCCGGGGGAATGCCAAGACCAAACAGCGCGGCGGGCTGGTCGGTCAGCCAGCGCACGAAGCGCTTGTCGAACACCGGGGCCAGTTCGCGCTCGAACACGGCGCGCTGCGCCTCTTGCGTGGGGGCGGCCAGGATTTGTGCCAGGTCGATGCGATAGAGCTTGGCCAGCAGATGCGCCACGCCGATGAAATTGCCGAGCAGCCCGCGCTTGTAGATGCCCTTGGAAAAGCCGCCGATGCGGCGCCGGCCAATCAGGTCGCGTCCTTCCCAATAGCGGCGCGTCGGCTCATCGAGCATGGGCGCCAGATGCGCGCAATAGGCCGCGATGTTGGCCGGGCTATCCGCCTGGGCGAAAAAGCGGTGGAAGGCGGCATGGTCGGGAAGGCCCTGCGCTGCGGCCAGCTTGAGCTTGTTGAGCGCGATATGCGCGGTGTTAAGATCGACGGCCGTGATGCTTTCGGGATCGGCCACCAGATAGGACAGCACGTTGCACCCGCCGCTGGCGATCGCCACCACGCGGCTGTCCGGCCGGATCTGCAGGGCTCCCATGTCGACATCCGGGTCTTCCCAGATCTGCGCATAGACCAGCCCGCGAAACGCCAGGGCAAAGGCATGATCGAGCAGGCGGTGGGCAACGCCGGCGCCCTTGCGCACGACAGAGCGGGTGATCGGGTTGCCGGCGCCGGGTTGGCCCCGGTGGCGTTGCAGTTCCATGGCCAGTGTCTTTCCCATTCGTATGGATGGGCACCGGTTTAAGGCAGCGGCGTTGCGGTAATATGGCAAACCCGGCGGCATATCGGGTTTCGCCCCGGTTGCGTTGCCCGCAATAGGACTTGGGTTTGTCATGTGCTTGCCCTATGGGGCCTGCCCATGATGGGTCTGCCCTGTGCCGGGCAGGCCGAATGCCCCCTGTTTTCTCGAATTATGGAGTGACCATGGCTCAGGTTCTTGTGATTGGCGCCGGCGGCGTCGGCTCGGTCGCGGTCCACAAGATGGCGATGAATGCCGATATCTTCACCGGCATCGCGCTCGCCAGCCGCACGAAGAGCAAGTGCGACGCGATTGCCGCATCGGTGAAGGAACGCACCGGTGTTGACGTGGCCACCTATCAGATCGACGCAGACGATGTGGCCGCTACCACCGCGCTGATCAACCAGGTGAAGCCCATGCTGGTGGTCAACCTGGCACTGCCGTACCAGGATCTCACGATCATGGACGCGTGCCTGGCGGCCGGCGTGCACTATATGGACACCGCCAACTACGAACCGCGCGAAGAAGCCAAGTTCGAATACAAGTGGCAGTGGGCCTATCAGGAACGCTTCAAGGAAAAGGGCCTGATGGCGCTGCTCGGTTCGGGCTTTGACCCGGGCGTGACGTCGGTGTTTGCCGGCTGGCTCAAGAAGCACAAGCTCGACACGATTCGCACGCTCGACATTCTCGATTGCAACGGCGGCGATCATGGGCAGGCCTTTGCCACCAACTTCAACCCGGAAATCAACATCCGCGAAGTGACGGCCCCGGCGCGCCACTGGCTGAACGGCGAATGGGTGGAAACCCCGGCGTTGACGATCCGCCAGCAGTTCGATTTCGAGGCGGTCGGCCCCAAGAACATGTACCTCATGTATCATGAAGAAATCGAAAGCCTGAAGACGCACCTGCCGGAAATCGAGCGCATCCGTTTCTGGATGACGTTTGGCGACGCCTATATCACGCACCTCACCGTGCTGCAGAACGTGGGCATGACGCGGATCGATCCGGTGGTCTATGAAGGCAAGGAAATCATTCCCTTGCAGTTCCTCAAGGCCGTGCTGCCCGAACCGGCGTCGCTGGGCGCCACCACCAAGGGCAAGACCAATATCGGTGACATTGCCACCGGCACCAAGGACGGCGTTGAAAAGACGTTCTACATCTACAACATCTGCGACCATGAAGACGCCTTTGCCGAAACCGGCAACCAGGCGATCAGCTACACCACTGGCGTTCCGGCGATGATCGGCGCGGCGCTGATGGTGCAGGGCCTGTGGAAGGGCGAGGGCGTGTTCAACATCGAACAGCTCGATCCCGATCCGTTCATGGACATGCTCAACCAGCATGGCCTGCCCTGGCAGGTGAAGGAATTGGCAGGCCCACTGCAGTTCTGAGGTCTCGCAAGGCCTCGCACCACCCCCCGACCCCCTCCTCTCAAGAGGAGGGGGAGTAAGACCCAAATAGCCCCCTGCTCTTCAGAGGAGGGGGTTGGGGGTGGTGGAAGCCACCCGCACACCACAGAAAGGCCGCACCTTCATGGAAACCAGAGCCGGTGATCCGGGCGCCTTCGCCCATTTCGATCTGTCGCGCGTCGACAGCCCAGCTTTCGTCGTCGATGTGCAGGCCCTGCGGCGTAATCTGGCAACCCTGGCGGACATTCGCGATCGGGCCGGGATCAAGGTTCTGGCCGCGCTCAAGGCCTTTTCGATGTGGCAGGTGGCGCCCGTGGTGGGCGAATACCTCGACGGCGTGTGCACTTCGGGCCTGTGGGAGGCCAAGCTGGCGGCCGAGCACTACCAGGGCGAGATCGCGACCTATTGCGCGGCCTACAAGGCGGAAGACCTGGCCGAAATCTGCGCGCTTTCGGATCACGTGATTTTCAATTCGCCGTTCCAGATCGCGCGCTTTGCCCCCGTGCTGGCGCAGGCGCGCGCCGATGGCCAGGCGTTCGACGTGGGCCTGCGGATCAATCCGCTGCACCAGGAAGGTGAAGTGCCGCGCTATGACCCCTGCGCGCCGCATTCGCGCCTGGGCTTTCCGGTGGACCAGTTGCAGCCAGAGCATCTCGAGGGCGTGTCCGGCCTGCATTTCCACACGCTGTGCGAGCAGGATTTCGAGCCGCTGCGCCGCACCTGGGACGCCTTGCTGCCGCGTATCGCGCCGTTCCTGGGCCAGTTGAAGTGGTTGAACTTTGGCGGCGGCCACCATGTGACCCGCGCGGATTACCAGCGCGATGACCTGGTGGCCTTCCTGCGCGAGGTGAAGGCCCAGACCGGGTGCGAGATCTATCTCGAGCCCGGTGAGGCCGTGGCGCTCGACGCCGGCATCCTGGTGGGCACCGTGCTCGATCGCCATTGGAACGGCGTGGACATTGCGATCACCGACATTTCGGCCACGTGCCACATGCCCGACGTGATTGAGGCACCCTATCGTCCGGCAATGCTGGGCGAGCTGCCGATCGACGAATACGAGGATGGCGCCGGCGATGCTCCGGTGCGGCTGGGCGGGCCATCGTGCCTGGCGGGGGACGTGATCGGCGACTATCGCCTGCCGGTTCCGGCCGAGCCGGGCGTGCGTTTCGCGTTCTTGGATCAGGCGCATTATTCGATGGTCAAGACGACCACGTTCAACGGTGTGCCGCTGCCCTCGATCTGGTTGTGGGACAGCGGGGCGGACACGCTCAAGCTGGTACGCCGGTTTGCCTATGAAGATTTCCGCGACCGGCTGAGCTAACCGGAAAATATCTCTTTAAAACAGTCTGTTGCCCGCTCTCGTCGAGGTGCTATCTGCGCCCGGACGGGGCGGGGGTGCGCCAGTCCGAGGCTGGCACTGTGACAGATTTGTGAAAGGGGGATTTTTTCGCTTGAAGTTCCCCCCCTGAGCCTTATTTAGCGCTTCCTCGCTGCCCCATGGGGACTTCCAAACCGCAAGGCAGCTTTCGTTCCACGTTCCGTTTGGGGGTCCCTTGAGTTGCACATTCATCCTGATGCACGGGCTGTAGTTCGCGCCACCGCGCCTGACCAACCCGCCATTTTGAACCGCCCGCATGCAGCAGCGCGCGCAGCCCGCTTCTTTGTTGAGAAGTTTCCGGGCAAGTCGCTCTATGCTGTCAAAGCGAACCCCTCTCCTGACCTCCTGCGCATCCTCTGGGACGCTGGTGTCACGCACTATGACGTAGCCTCGATCACCGAGGTCAAGCTGGTGCGCGCCACGCTGCCGCAAGCTACGCTGTGCTTCATGCACCCGGTCAAGGCGCCGCGCGCCATTGCCGAGGCCTATCACGTCCATGGCGTGCGCACGTTCAGCCTCGACTCGCTCGACGAATTGGAAAAAATCCGGGAAGCGACCAATGGCGCCACCGATCTCACGCTCTGCGTGCGCTTGCGCGTATCGTCCGAGCATTCGGAACTGAGCCTGGCGTCGAAGTTCGGCGTCGACCTGGTCGATGCGCGTGAACTGCTGCAGCAGACCCGCCAGTTGGCCGATTGCCTGGGCGTGTGCTTCCACGTGGGCAGCCAGGCGATGAGCCCGCATGCCTATGTGCTGGCGCTGGAAAAGGCCCGCGCCGCGATCGTCGATGCTGCCGTGACGGTGGACATCATCGACGTTGGCGGGGGCTTCCCGTCGGTCTATCCGGGCATGGAGCCGCCGCCGCTCGAAGATTACTTCGCGCTGATCGACCGTACCTACGAATCGCTGCCGGTGTCCTACTCGGCCGAGCTGTGGTGCGAGCCGGGCCGTGCGCTGTGCGCGGAATACAACTCGATCATCGTGCGCGTTGAAAAGCGCCGCGAGAACGAGCTGTTCATCAACGACGGCGCCTATGGCGCGCTGTTTGATGCCGCACATGTGGGCTGGCGCTTTCCGGTGCGCCTGCTGCGCGAAGCCGACAACGATGCCGCTGGCAGCGTCGAGGCGCAGGACTTCAGCTTCTATGGCCCGACCTGCGACGACATGGACTTCATGGAAGGGCCGTTCCCGCTGCCCGGCGATGTCCGTGCCGGCGACTATATCGAGATCGGTATGCTCGGTGCCTATGGTGCGGCGATGAAGACCGCGTTCAATGGCTTTGAAGCGGTGGAAACCTACACCGTGGCGGACGAGCCGATGGCCAGCCAGTACAACGGCAGCCGTCGCCACCTGCGCACCGGCGACAACGTGGTTTCGCTGCGCTGAAAATATGAAACCGGCGGATTGCGGTCCGCCGGTTCATTTTTGTGTCATGTTGCAATCGATATAATTTGCCCACATCCCGAGTCCAATCGGGTCGCAACCCAGAAAAAAGGCCCCGTCGATCGCATCGGCGGGGCCTTTTTTGTTGTGTAGTATGGGGCGTTGCGGCCCGTGCTGCATGGCGGCCGAAACCGCCACGCAGCCGTGGTCATCAGAACTTGATGCCAGCCGTAACGCGCATGTAGCGGCCCATCACAGCGTCGTAGTAGCGGGTCGAAGTCGCGCTGCCGAGGGCATAGGGGAACGGCAGGCTGCGATTGAAGACGTTGTTGACGTTGAAGCGCAGGCTGAAACGGTCGTTGACGTTGAAGCCGAGTGCGCTGTTGAACAGCACATAGGCGCCCACGCGCGGGTATTGATACACCGTGTCGGCCGAGTTCACCGCAACCTTGGCCGGGCCATAGTAGGTAGCCTGCCACATCCAGTTGATCGACTTGGTGGCCCAGACTGCCGTTGCCGTGAAGTTGTCGGTCGGTTCGGCAACGCCGCCCACCGTCTTGGTGAAATCGCCTTCACCGATCTGGTAGTAGTGGCGGAAGGTATGCAGGTAGTTCACGTCGAACAGCAATGCACCGGCCGACGAAGGCAGGCCGAGGCGGCTGAGCGGGAGGTTCCACTTGGCCGAGGTCTGCAGGGCCCGGAACACTTCCAGACCGATGTTGTAGTTGCCTTCGGCAAAGCCATTAACCTGGCCTTCCGCGTCACGCGAGAACGTGCTGCAATACGGACTGCTGCCGCTGGCCGAGTCATAGCAGGCGTTCATGAGATCGGTCAGGCTGAGCGTTGCGATCTCGTTCTTGATCTTGATATTCACATAGTCGCTGGTGATCGTCAGGCCAGGGAGGAAGCTGGGCTGCAACACGCCGCCGATCGTCCAGCTGTTGGCCACTTCGTTGCGCAGCTTCGGATTGCCACCCGAGGTGCCCTGCGCTGTATAGTCAACCACGTTGGATGTGAAGTTGGCGGGAACGCCCGCTGCGGCGCAGTTGGCGGCGCGGTTCGTCGGGTTTGGCCCCTGATTGATGTACCGCTTGTCGCACGGGTCGTTGGCGGTGTCGAAAATCGACCCGATCGGTGCAAACAATTCCGTAATCGACGGTGCGCGGAACGAGCGGGTGTAATTGCCGCGCAGCGTCAAGTCCTTGACCGGTGCATAAGTGGCGCCGCCGGTATAGGTCCAGAAGCCGCCAGCGATGCTGTTCTTCACATAGCGGCCCGCCGCGTTGACTTCGAAGCGATATACCGCCGGCACTGCGTTGTCGGGCGAGATAAACGGCAGGCTGATTTCGCCAAAGCCTTCATTGGTGTTGTAGCTGCCCGCCACCGGATCGATCGGGATCGAGTTGCCATACTGCGACCGCGTGCCGTCGCCGTTGTCCTGGCCGTAATAGAACGCACCCGGATCGAAACGCGCGCTTTCATAGCGATGCTCGTAACCCAGCACGAACTTGGCAAAGCCGCCCGGCAGCTTGACGAGATCGCCCTTGATATCGGCGATGATGTCAGACTGTTTGTTGATCTGGCGGGTGGTCGCCTGTGCGGTGATATAATCGAGCGCGGCCTTGCTGGCGTTACCATTGCCAAAGATGTTCAGCGGCGCACAAGTGGAGCTGAACGTGGCAATCGCGGCATTGGTATAGCCCGGGCGGCAGATGATGTTGCCAGTGCCGTCGGTGGTGGCATCAAGCGCGTTGAAGAAATTCTGCGTGACGATTTCGCGCGAGGTGGTGCTAGAAATGGAACGGCCGTATGTGCCGTTGATTTCCCAGGTGAGCTTACGTTCACCTGCTTGAATATCGCCGGTCAGCCCGCCAACAAAGCGTAGAAGGTCGGAACTGGTGCGGAATTCGCCCGTCGAAAGATCGGTATTCGCGCGCGACATGTAGAAGCGGCTGGGGTTGGCGCCGTTCGCCGTCAGGCTGCTGATGATCGTGGCGCGATCCGCCGCGCTCAGGAACGGGTTATCCGTGCTTAGGATAAGGTTGCCGTTCGTGTCGCCCGCTCGGCCGAAACCACGATAGTTATAAAACGGCTGGCCAGCAGTGTTCGACGCGTAATTCCGGCTGAACCAAACTTCACCATTGAATCGGATGCTGTCGCTCACATCGTAGTGCGCGAGGACAGTGCCCTGATAACGCTCAGACGAAACGAGGAAGTTGCTGTAGTCGCCGATCGCAAAGCCGTCACCGCCAGCCTGGGAAATGAGGCTGCCAGTTTCCTGACCATTTTTGAACGGCACCAGTTGGCCGGCACGGTTGAAGACCAGTGCCTGGCCACCTGCGTTGGTGATCGCGGCAGCTGGAGCATTGCCTAGGATCGGATAGTTGTCCCGATACATCGGCATGCCGGTGTTGGTGAACACGTTATAGTGCAGGCCGCCACCGTAGAGCTGGTAGGCATACGTGGTATCGCCCAAGGCCGTCCCGAAGAACGATGCCTCGCCACCATAGGTGGTCGGACGCTGCGCGCCGGTGATGCCGTTCTGCTTGTCGTAGAAGAAGTTGGCAGTGATGTTGCCGCGGCCCTCGGCGAAATTCTTGCCGGCTAGCACCGAGAAGTTGTAGTCCTGACCGTCGCCATACTTCGACAGGCCATAGGAGCCATTGGCTTCCACGCCGTCGTAGTTCTTCTTCAACAGGATGTTGACGGTACCGGCGATCGCGTCAGAGCCATAGATCGGCGCACCGCCGACCGAGACGACTTCGATGCGGTCAACCAGGCTCGGCGCGATCTGGCCGAGGTCCACCGGGCTGCCGGCAACGGCGCCGAAGATCGAGCCGGTCGCCGGGCTGACGAAGCGCATGCCGTTGACGAGGGTGAGCGTGCGCTGCGAACCCAGGTTATAGAGGTTGGCAAAGGTCTGGCCGGCGCCGAAGCTGCCCTGGTCACCGGCGACGCTGTTGCCCGGAACGCCGAAGCCCGGCAGCTGCTGCAGCGCCTGGCCCACGTTGGTATAGCCGCGCTGCTCGATCAGGTCGCTGCCGAGCGTGGCCACGGGCTGGTCGGTGATCGGCGCGCGGGTGATGCGCGAACCAGTGACGACGATTTCGGCGTCGGACGCGTCGGCCGGTGCAGCCTGTTCCGCCGAGGCGGGGGCCGCGTCGGTGGATTGTGCGTGCGCCACGCCAGCCAGGGTCAGAGGAACAAGGAATGACGCCGTAGCTGCCAAGGCACGCATGCGGCGCTGCGAAAAAGTAGTCGCGGCCATAAAGCCCCCGTTTGTTGCAAGTGCGACCAAACTTGCGTGGGAGGTATCAAAACGCAACTGTTTTGCGCCAATTCGATCAATGGCTTGTCCGGGTGTTGCAGCCAGGTTACACCCTGGCCTTTGGGGCAATACTGCGGCATTCGTTCGCAACACACGGCATCGCTCGCGCGCTGCAACGCACGTGGTTGCACCTTGGTTCCCGCCCTTTTCCGCATGATCGATTTCGGCAATCTTTGTGACCGGATAAATCTGTTTCCGCCAAGCCACGAATTGCGGAAAGACACACCCTGAACTCGTGATGAAGGGGAAGTGTATTTGCAACGCCGGGATGACATGATCTGAAATCCACGAAATTGCTGTTTCTAACCTGTCATCAGGCATTTTGCCTGATGGTCGCGTTCGTTCTGTTGGTCTGAATATATTCGGAAACAATTCGTGCCGCACGCCATCGCGTTTGCGGCAGCGCCTATGTTTGTCTTATCAAAACGCAGGAGATTGTTGCAATGCGTCATATTCATCGCTCGCTGGGCGCTTTGTGTCTGGCGATGACTGCCCCTTGGGGCACATCGCTGGCCCATGCCGAAGCAGCGGCCCCCGCCGCAACCGCACCCACGGCCATGGCCGCGAGTGAGACTGCCACTACCAACAAGGATTGGTGGCCCAACCGCCTCGACCTGTCGCCGCTGCGCCAGAATGACGTGAAATCGAATCCCTATGGCGCCGATTTCGATTATGCTGCTGCGTTCAAGACGCTCGATCTGGCGGCAGTGAAGGCCGACATCGCCAAGGTGCTGACCACGTCTCAGCCGTGGTGGCCGGCCGACTATGGCAATTACGGCCCGTTCTTCATCCGCATGGCCTGGCACAGCGCCGGCACCTATCGCACGGTCGATGGTCGTGGCGGATCGGCCGGCGGCGAACAGCGCTTTGATCCGCAGAATTCCTGGCCAGATAACGCCAACCTCGACAAGGCGCGCCGCCTGCTCTGGCCGATCAAGCAGAAGTATGGCCGCAAGATCTCGTGGGGCGATCTCATGGTGCTGACCGGCAACGTCGCGCTGGAGCAGATGGGCTTCAAGACCCTGGGCTTTGCCGGTGGCCGCGTCGATGCGTGGGAGCCGGACATGGTGTTCTGGGGCAGCGAGAAGAAGTGGCTCGACGGGGCGAACAGCCGCATCGGCGCCAATGGCCAGCTCAAGGGCCCGCTCGCCGCGGTGCAGATGGGCCTGATCTATGTGAATCCCGAAGGGCCGGGCGGCAATCCCGATCCGATTGCGGCAGCGGCCGATATCCGCCGCGCCTTTGGCCGCATGGCGATGAACGACGAGGAAACTGTGGCGCTGATCGCCGGTGGCCACACTTTCGGCAAGGCGCACGGCGCGCACAAGCCGGAGGAATGCACCGGCCCGCAGCCGGCAGCCGCCCCGGTGGAAGACCAGGGCTTCGGCTGGAAGAACAAGTGCGGCAAGGGCAACGCCGAAGACACCGTGACCAGCGGCTTGGAAGGCGCATGGTCGGCCAATCCGATCGCGTTTACCACGCAGTATCTCGACAACCTGTTCGGGTTTGACTGGGTGCTGACGACCAGCCCGGCCGGTGCCAAGCAGTGGACGCCCAAGAACGCCAAGGACGTGCAGATCGTGCCCGATGCGCATCTGGCCGGCGTGACACACGCGCCGATGATGTTCACCACCGATATCGCGGTGAAGGAAGACCCCGGCTTCCGCGCCATCGCGCTCAAGTTCCGCAAGGACCCGCAGGCGTTTGCCGATGCCTTTGCCCGCGCCTGGTTCAAGCTGACCCACCGCGACATGGGCCCCAAGGGGCGCTACATCGGCCCTGACGTGCCAGCGCAATCGTTCCTGTGGCAGGATCCGCTGCCCAAGGCCGATTACGCCATGATCGATGCCGGTGACATCGCCAAGCTCAAGGCGCAAATCCTGGCGAGCGGGCTGGGGCAGCGCGAACTGATCCGCGCCGCCTGGGCTTCGGCCAGCACGTTCCGCAGCACCGATATGCGGGGTGGCGCCAATGGTGCGCGCATTCGCCTGAGCCCCGAAAAAGCCTGGGCGGTCAATGATCCGGCCGAGCTTGACGCGGTGCTAGCCAAGCTGGCGGCAATCCAGGCCGGCTTCAACAAAACCGCGCCGGGCGGCAAGAAGGTGAGCCTGGCCGATCTGATCGTGCTGGGCGGCAATGCGGCGGTGGAACAGGCCGCAGCCAAGGGCGGCGTCACGCTGGCGCTGCCGTTCACGCCAGGCCGTGTCGATGCCACCCAGGCGCAGACCGATCCGGCCAGCTTTGCCGTGCTCGAACCCGTGGCGGATCCGTTCCGCAACTATTACGATGCCCCGTCGAACTGGCAGGGCCCGGCGGAAGCCATGGTGGACAAGGCCGATATGCTGGGCCTGAGCGTGCCGGAAATGACCGTGCTGCTGGGCGGGATGCGCGCGCTCGATGCCAATACCGGCCATTCGGCCAACGGCGTGCTCACGGCCAAGCCTGGCACGTTGAGCAATGATTTCTTCGTCAACCTGCTCGACATGGGCACGGTATGGAAGAAGTCTGACAAGGCAGCGGGCCTCTATCAGGGCAGCGACCGTGCCAGCGGCAAGCCGCGCTGGACGGCGACGACGGTGGACCTGATCTTTGGCTCCAATTCCGAACTGCGCGCCGTGGCCGAGGCCTATGCCATGGACGATGCCAAGGAACAGTTCGTGCGCGATTTCGGCGCGGCCTGGACCAAGGTGATGAACGCAGATCGGTTCTGATATGGGTGGAGGTGGGGGCTGGGCTGGTGCCTGGTTTCCACCATCCCCAAACCCCATCCGCTGAAGAGGATGGGGCTTAAAGAAAAAGGCCCCCGGATTGCGGTCCGGGGGCCTTTTCCTGTGTTTGAGGATGAAAGCGTCAGGCGGCCTGGCGCTGCGACATTTCCAGTTCAAGCCGTTCCCAGATTTCCACCAGGGCTTGCGTCAGGTCGCGCATCATCGCCTCGGTGTGGGCCGGGCCAGGGGTGAAGCGCAGGCGCTCGGTTCCGCGTGGCACGGTGGGGAAATTGATCGGCTGCACATAGACGCCGTATTCCGCGAGGAGGATGTCCGACACCTTCTTGGCGCGGACCGGATCGCCGACCATCAGCGGGACGATGTGCGTAGTGCTGTCCATCACCGGCAGGCCGGCATCGCGGAACAGCTGCTTGAGCGTGGCGGCGGCGGCTTGCTGGGCGTCGCGCTCTTCGCATGACGCCTTGAGGTGGCGAACCGAGGCGAGCACGCCGGCCACGAGCACCGGCGAGAGCGAGGTGGTGAAGATGAAGCCCGGTGCATAGGAGCGGATCACGTCGATGATCCGGCTGTCGGCTGCGATATAGCCGCCCATCACGCCAAAGGCCTTGCCGAGCGTGCCCTCGATAATGTCGATGCGGTGGGCCGCGTTGTCACGGTCGGTGATGCCGCCGCCGCGCGGGCCATACATGCCCACGGCGTGGACTTCGTCGATGTAGGTGAGGGCGTTGTACTTGTCGGCCAGGTCGCAGATCGCGTGGATCGGGGCGACATCGCCGTCCATCGAATAGACGCTTTCAAACGCGATCAGCTTGGGCACGGCAGGATCGGTTTCCGCCAGAAGTTCTTCCAGATGCTCCAGATCGTTGTGACGGAACACGCGCTTTTCCGCGCCGGAGTTGCGAATGCCGGCAATCATGCTGGCATGGTTCAACTCGTCGGAAAAGATCACGCAGCCCGGCAGCACCTTGGCCAGCGTGGACAGCGTCGCGTCGTTCGAGACATAGCCCGAGGTGAACAGCAGCGCGCCCTGCTTGCCATGGAGATCAGCCAGCTCGTTTTCGAGATCGACGTGATAGTGGGTGTTGCCGCCGATGTTGCGGGTGCCGCCAGAGCCAGCGCCGACATCGTGCAGCGCTTCTTCCATGGCGGCGATCACCTTGGGGTGCTGTCCCATGGCGAGGTAATCGTTGGAGCACCATACGGTGATCGGCTTGGGGCCGTTGTGGCCGGCAAAGCAGCGCGCGTTGGGATAGGCGCCCTTGTTGCGCAGGATATCGATGAAAACGCGATAACGACCTTCGGAGTGCAGGCGATCGATGGCAGCATCAAAAATCTGGTCGTAGTTCACTGCTTGCTGCTCCTTCGTTCCTGCAGCTGACCGGCTGGGCCCGGATTGCCTCGCGATGAAGCACTGCCAGGCGGCCGCGTCTTTGTCTTATCGCAACAAAATCCCATCCTGCGGTGAATGCACGGGTTGGATAATGCCACATCGTTGTTGTGCGCCCGCCACCTCTCTCCCAAAAGGCGTTTGTCGCGGGTTGCCAGGCGCTTCTACTCCCCGCGGTAAAGTCTTGCCAAGTGACTTTTGCGGTTTGAGTGATCGAAGCGATTGCACTTTAGGTCAATGCGGCAAAATGCCCCAGGCGGCGCGCCGCAACGCTCAAGCCTTGCCCACCTGGTCAAGGCCATGTGCCGCCAGCGTGGGCGCCAGTTCGGCCACGGCATCGTCAAGGCGGGTGAACAGCGCAAGGTCGGGCACGCGGCGGGCAAATTCCTGGCCCTGGGTAAGGAACGCGATGCGCCGCGCGATGCCGTCAGAGCCATCGATGAAGCGCACTCCTGGTCCGAATGCTTTGCCCAGCTCGGCCTCTACCAACGGGAAATGCGTGCAGGCCAGCACAACGGTATCGATCTGGGCGCCGCCCGGCTGTTCGCGCAGGGCCTGGGCTGCTGCGGCAAACACAGCGGGATCAACCGCATGGCCCCGCAATTGCGCCTCTGCTGCGGCAACCAGTTCGGGCGCCCCGTGCCGCAGCAGGCGCTTGTCGGCGGCAAATTCTGCTTCCAGCCGATCGACATAGCCCTGGCGGATGGTGGCCTGCGTGCCGAGCAGGCCGATCACGCCAGTATGCGTCATCGCGGCGGCGGGCTTGATCGCCGGCACCGTGCCCACGATCGGCACCTCCAGCACTTCGCGCACCGAGGCCAGTGCAATGGTGGAGGCCGTGTTGCAGGCAATGCATACCAGGCGTGGACGCAGCCGCTCGGTCAGGCGGCCGAGCAGGCCCGATACCCGCGCAGCGATCTGTGCCTCGGTCTTGGTGCCATAGGGCAGGCCCGCATTATCAGCCACATAGATCACCGGCGCCTGGGGCAGCACCTGCCGCAGCTTGGCCAGCACCGACAGCCCGCCGACACCGGAATCGAACATCAGGATCGGCGCATCGGCCGGCGGCATGGCGGGATCGGAAGCGGTGGCAGCAGCGGTCATGGCCGCGCTTGTAGCGATAACGGTGGTAAAAAGGGAGGGCGTGCCACCTTTCGATTGTGCGCAACCACGGCTAAGAGCGGCGGCGTGACCCATGACCTTGCCCTTCCGGCCTGCATCCTGGCCTATCTGCTCGGCGCGATTCCCTTCGGCCTGATCCTCACCCGATTGACCGGGGCGGGTGATCTGCGCGCGATTGGGTCGGGCAATATCGGCGCCACCAATGTCTTGCGCACCGGGCGCAAGGGGCTGGCGGCCAGCACGCTGCTGCTCGATCTGCTCAAGGGCAGCGTGGCGGTGTGGCTGGCCCGCGCCTATGCCCCCGGCACCGAGGCGCTGGTCGCGCTGGCGGCGGTGATCGGGCACTGCTTCCCGCTGTGGCTGCGCTTCAAGGGCGGCAAGGGCGTGGCGACCACGATGGGCGTGGCACTGGGCCTCGGCTGGCCGATTGGGCTGGCTTATGCGGTGGTGTGGCTGGGCATGCTGGCGCTGGTGCGTATTTCCTCGGTCGGCGGCATGTCCGCCGTGGTGGTGGCGCCGCTGGCTGCGCTTGCCATCGGGCGCAGCGATTATGCGCTGGTGCTGGCCGTGATCGCCGCGCTGGTGATCTTTTTGCACCGGGCCAATATCGCCCGCCTGCTCGCTGGAACCGAGCCGAAGATCGGCGGCAAGAAGAACACCGGCGGGGACGCCGCCTGATGAACAGCGCGGACGAAGCTGCGGCCCTGCCGCTTTCGTCCGACGAGGCGCTGGCCCGGCTGCGGCTGCTGCGCTCACCCAACGTGGGGCCGGTTTCCTATTACCAGTTGCTGCGCCGCTTTGGCAGCGCCGGCGCTGCGGTGGAGGCTTTGCCCAGCCTGGCGGCGCGGGGCGGGGCGCCCTATCGCCCGGCCGATGCGGCGCGCATCGCGGCAGAGGCGGCCAGGGTGCGCGCGCTGGTCGGGCGTTATCTCTTTCATGATTCGCCGCACTATCCCGCGCTGCTGGCGCAGACCGACACGCCGCCACCGATCCTGACGATGCAGGGCGATGCCGCGTTGCTGGCGCGGCCGGCGGTGGCACTGGTGGGCGCGCGCAATGCATCAGCCGGGGCGATGCGGCTGGCGCGCGAATTTGGCGCGGCGCTGGCCGCAGCCGGCTTTGCCGTGGTTTCCGGCTTGGCGCGCGGGGTGGATGGCGCCGCGCACCAGGGCGCCTTGTTGCCCGACGTGGCGGCGGGTGGCGGGGGCACCATCGGCGTGATTGCTGGGGGGCTGGACAGTATCTATCCGCCCGAACATGCCGCGTTGCAGGCGCAGATCGTGGCGCAGGGCGTGCTGCTCGCAGAAATGCCGCCGGGCACCGAACCGCAGGCCCGCCATTTTCCCCGGCGCAACCGCATTATCGCCGGCCTGTGCGCCGGCACGGTGGTGGTGGAAGCCGCGCCCAAATCGGGCTCGCTGATCACCGCGCGGCTGGCGGCAGAGGCGGGGCGGGAGATCATGGCCATTCCCGGTTCCCCCCTCGACAGCCGCAGCCAGGGCTGCAACCAGCTGATCCGCGAAGGCGCGATCCTGGTGCAAAGCCCGGCCGACGTAATCGAACTGCTCGAAAGCTTTACCGGCACGCCGCGCTCCACTTTTCACGAAGCAGCCGTGCCCGTGGCGCTCGACAGCACGCCGGCCGACGATGCGCCGGCCGATATCGTCGCGCTGCTCGGCACTGCGCCGGTTGGCGTGGATGAACTGGTGCGGCTGAGCGGCGCGCCGGCCGGATCGGTGCAACTGGCGCTGATCGAACTGGAACTGGCCGGGCGCCTGCTGCGCCATGCCGGGGGGAGGGTGTCGCTTGCCTGAACGCACGCCTGAACCGTCGCTGAAAATCGGGGGCTTGACGCCACCGTCCAACCGCCCCCACCCTCATACGCACGTATACGCGTAAGGACGTTTTGCCAGTCGCCATGCAGCTTGTCATTGTAGAATCCCCGGCCAAGGCCAAGACCATCGAGAAGTACCTTGGCCCCGGCTACAAGGTCCTGGCCTCTTACGGCCATATCCGCGACCTGCCGGTCAAGGACGGGTCCGTGCGCCCGGACGAAGACTTTGCCATGGATTGGGAGCTGTACGGCGACAAGCAATCGCGCGTGAAGGCGATCACCGACGCCGCCAAGGAGGCCGACGGCCTGATCCTGGCGACTGACCCTGATCGCGAAGGCGAGGCCATCTCCTGGCACGTGCGCGAACTCCTGGCCAAGCGCCGTGCGCTGCCCAAGAATGTCTCGCGCGTAACGTTCAACGCCATCACCAAGCCGGCGGTAACCTCGGCGATGAAGGCGCCGCGCGAGCTGGACCAGGATCTGATCGATGCCTATCTGGCGCGCCGCGCGCTGGATTACCTGTTCGGCTTTACCCTTTCGCCGGTGCTGTGGCGCAAGCTGCCTGGCGCCAAGTCGGCCGGGCGCGTGCAATCGGTGGCCCTGCGCCTGATCGTGGAGCGCGAGCGCGAGATCGAGACGTTCAAGGCGCAGGAATACTGGTCTGTTGCCGCGCGGATGGAACACGATGGTACGCCGTTCGTGGCGCGCCTCGTCAAGTTCGATGGCAACAAGCTCGACCGCCTGTCGCTGGGCGAAGAAGGCAGCGCGCTGGCCGCCAAGGCGGCGGTAGAAGCCGGCACGTTCCGTGTGGAAGACGTGGACGTGCGGCCCACGCGGCGCAATCCCTCGCCGCCGTTCACCACCTCTACCCTGCAACAGGAAGCGGCGCGCAAGCTGGGCTTTTCGGCCAGCCACACCATGCGCGTGGCACAGACGCTGTATGAAGCGGGCGCCATCACCTATATGCGTACCGATGGCGTGCAGATGGACCCCAGCGCCATCGACGCCGCGCGCCGGGCAATCTCCGACCGCTACAACGGGCACTTCCTGCCCGAAAAGCCGCGCCACTATGAAACCAAGGCCAAGAACGCCCAGGAAGCGCACGAAGCGATCCGCCCCACCGATTTCACGCGCGATGTCTATGGCAGCGGTGATGAGGCGCGGCTCTACAACCTGATCTGGAAGCGCGCGCTGGCCAGCCAGATGGCCTCTGCCGCGATCGAGCGCACGACCGTGACCCTGCGCGAAGGCACCGGCAAGCACGAGCTGCGCGCCACCGGCCAGGTGATCAAGTTCCCCGGGTTCCTGGCCGTCTATGAAGAAGGCCGCGACCAGAAGGCCGACGGCGACGATGAAGACGGCAACCTGCTGCCGATGCTCAACAAGGGCGATTGCCCGGTCAAGCACGGCGTTGACGCCACGCAGCACTTCACCCAGCCGCCGCCGCGCTATTCCGAAGCCAGCCTGGTCAAGCGGCTGGAAGAGCTGGGTATCGGCCGCCCGTCGACGTATGCCGCCACGCTGCAGGTGCTCAAGGACCGCAACTATGTGCGGACCGAGAAGAACCGGTTCTTTGCCGAGGAAAGCGGGCGCATGCTCACCGCGTTCCTCGAACGGTTCTTCGAGCGCTATGTCGCCTATGAATTCACCGCCGGCATGGAAGACGAACTGGACGACGTTTCTGGTGGTCGTGCCGCCTGGAAGCAGGTGCTGGCCGAATTCTGGCGCGACTTCAAACCCAAGTCCGACGAGGTCATGGAGAAGAAGCCCAGCGAGGTTACCGCCGAGCTGGACGTATTCCTGGAAGACTATCTCTTTCCGCCGCGTGCCGATGGACACGATCCGCGTGAATGCCCCAAGTGTGGCGCTGGGCGGCTCTCGCTGCGCGGTGGCCGTTTCGGCGCGTTCATCGCCTGCTCCAACTATCCCGAGTGCAAGTTCACCCGCAAGTTCGCCCAGCCGGGCGGCAATGGCGAGGGTGGCGATGGCGAAGAAACCGGCCTGGGCAAGGATCCCGAAACCGGGCTTGAAGTGACGCGCCGCACCGGGCGGTTCGGGCCCTATATCCAGTTGGGCGAGGGCAAGGACGCCAAGCGCGCCTCGATCCCCAAGGATGTTCCCGAGCTGGATCTGGAATGGGCGCTCAAGCTGCTCAGCCTGCCACGCGAAGTGGGCGTGCATCCCGAAAGCGGCAAGCCGATTACTGCCGCGATCGGCCGCTATGGCCCCTATCTGGCGCATGACGGCAAGTATGCCCGCCTCAAATCGACTGCCGAGGTGTTTGACACGGGCATGAACGCGGCGGTGGTGCGCCTGGCCGAGGCAGCCAGTGGCGCGGGCGGACGCGGCGCGCGCACGGCAGCCGAACCGCTCAAGACCTTCGGGCCACACCCCACCTCGGGCGGTGAAATCAAGCTGATGGCTGGGCGTTATGGTCCCTATGTCACCGATGGCACCACCAACGCCACGCTGCCGCGTGACAAGCAGCCCGAAAGCCTGACGCCCGCCGAAGCGATCGCCTTGATCGACGAGCGCGCTGCCAAGGGACCGGCCAAGGGCAAGAAGAAAGCACCCGCCAAGAAGGCTGCCGCGCCCAAGAAGGCGGCTGCCAAGAAGGAACCTGCTGCGAAGAAGGAGCCGGCGGCCAAGAAGGCACCTGCTGCGAAAAAGGCCCCGGCGCGCAAGAAGGCTGCGGCGGAATAACCCTGTGCCGGGGCGGGCACGACCATGCCCGCCCTGTCGGCTACCGGGGGCGATAGAGCGCGTAGCGTTCCTGCCCCAGCGTGATCTCGGCAAAGCGGGTGTAGTCTTGGACCAGCGCCTGGGCCATGATCGTGCGCGTGGCGCGGTTGGGAAGGTAGAGGTCTTCGGGCGCGCTTTCCGACACCTGCACCACGGCGGGGCGCGTCGCCATGATGCGGCGCACTTCGGCCACCGGGTCTGCGCCGATCGCCGGGCTTTCGGTCCAGGTGTTGAGGTGGTTGGGGAAGGCAAAGCGCGTCGGCACGCACGCGCCCACGCCCCGATAGAGCGCCGGCACGCCATCGAATTGGAAATAGCAGCCGCGGTTCACGGCGCCGCGGATCACCGCAGTGGCGCGCTGAAATTGCTGCGCCGTGCCGTGGTTCTGGACCGCGCCAGCCATCACCACGACGCCGCCGATCGCGCTCGCCAGGATCAGGAAGCGCCCGCTCCACCGCGCCTGCCACGGCTGCCCCGTGCGCGCCGCAGCCGCCAGGGCAGGGGCCGACAGCACGGCGAGCGGCGCCACCAGTGGCCCGGCATAGTGATCATACCAGGTGCCGAACAGCAGGAAGCCCAGCACCGCTGCCCCGGCCCACAGGCTTAGCAGGCGATAGGCGAGCGCGCGGTGTTGATCATCCCACCCGGCGCGGCGCAGGGGATCGAACGCGATGCACAGCACGAACGGTGACAGGCCGGCCGACAGCTTGAGCAACCGGCGCCAGCTGGGCGCGCCATCGGGCAGGCGTTCCAGCACCGAGGTGAAATTGGCGAAGACGAAGGCGTGCGCCTGGTCGATCGCGGCATAGCTGCCCAGCACCAGCACGGTTGGCGCCAGGGCGATGGCGCACCACACCGCTGCTGCGCCGGCCAGCCGGGGGAGGGGCCAGCCTACCCTGCGGCCCAGTGCCAGCAGCATGATGCCGATCGCCAGGCCCTCGAACACGGCGGCGTACTTGATCTGCAGCGCCAGGCCGATCAGCAGCATGATCACTGCGCCTTGCCGCAGCAGATCGACGCCATCGGCGCGTTGCCATGCGCGCAACAGCAACAGCGCCGCCAGTGCCACCAACGGATTGTAGAACACGGGCGATTGGCCCAGCGCGCAATTGAACGCGGGCATGGCGCAAAGATAGACCAAGCCTGCCAGCCAGGCGCCACGCGGCGAGGCTAGCTCCAGCGCCAGGCGCCGCACGACCAGCGCCGCGGCCGCCGTGCTGGCAATGCCGCACACCTGATAAGCCAGCACGGGATCGCCCGGCAGGCTCACGAACAGCCGATAGAGCGCAAAGAGGCCCAGTGGCTTGCGGTCCCAGATATCGATGAAAGGCACCGCGCCATGCGCCCAGCGATCGGCCATGAAGAGATAGAACTCTTCATCGACGTGGACGAGCGGATTGCCCAGCAGCATCAGTCGAAAGACGAGGGCGAGGCCAAAATACTCGGCAAAGAGACGAGCGTATTCGATCCTGGCAGGCGGCGTTGATTTCGCCCCAACAGGATATTCTGGTCGCGATGCGATCAAGGACGGGCCAGAGATATCGATCATCGTTTATTTCCGAAGTTTTCAGCTGTATTTGTACAGGCTAAAGCTTCGGAAAATCGCTATCAAGCGCAGCGATTGTTATTATCTCAATATAACGTTCAGCGTCGCGTTTAATGCGGATGGGCTATTATTGTCGCAATGCTGACACGTAATTGTTGCGGCCTGTCACCGTGCGGCAAACAGCGCGAATGACCGCGTGCCCAGCGTGATAGTGCGAATCCGCTGATAGTGCTGTGCCAGCGCCTGGAGCACGACAGCGCGGGTCTGCATGTTGGCGCCATAGGGGTTTGGCGCGGCGTCGATCACGACCGCGCCCGGGCGGCTGGCCATGATGCGTTCCACTTCGGCGGTGGGATCGATACCCAGGGCATGTTCCTCGAACCGGGTGGAAAGATGCGCGGGAAAGGCAAAGCGCGTGGGCAGGCACGAATTTGTCGCGCTGTAGAGGGCGCTGTCGCCTTCGTAGACATAGAGGCAGTGGTTGGCGTCGATATGGGGGCGAATGGCGGCGGCTGCCTCGTCCAGGTCGGTGGTGTCGCCAAAGCGGTGCGCCTGCACCGTCGTTGCGCCCAGGCCCGCGCCAAGGCCCACGACGAACAGCACGCGGCGCAGCCAGCCGGTGGGGCGGCAGCGGCCATCGAGGGCCGGGGCGGCCAGGATTGCCAGCGGCATCAGGGCAGGGGCCACGTAATGATCGTACCAGGTGCCCGGCGCCAGGAACCCGACGACCGCCAGGCCCAGCCACATCAGCACCGCACGCCGCACGATTTCGCTTTCGCTGCGGGGCAGCGCGATCCGCCAGCCCATCGCCAGCGCCACGTAGAACGGGATCAGCGCGGCCGCCACCTTGGCCAGGCGGAACGAGGCCTCACCCAGATCCTGGCCGCGGCCAAGAATGGACACCACATTGGCAATGAGGAACGCGCGGGCTTCACCCTCTGCCGCATAGGCGGCAAAGACCAGTGCCGTGGGCAGCAGTGCCAGGGCAATCCACGCTGCGCCGGCGCCGGCCAGCCTTGGCCAACCCCAGCCGCGCCGCCAGCCGGCCCACAGCAGCATGAGGCCAAACCCGATGCCTTCGATCACCACGCTGGTCTTGATCTGCAAGGCAATGCCGATCAGAGCCATCGCCATGCAGCCGCGCGCCATCAGGCCGAAACGCTGCCCGGCGATGGTGGGCGCGGCCGTATCGGCCAGGGCACCGATCACCAGCCATGCCGCCGCGATCATCGGCAGGTCATAAAAGACCGGGGCCTGGCCCATGCCGCAATTGAACGCCATCAGGTAGATGAGATAGGCAAGCCCGGCAAACAGCGCGCCGCGTGGCCCGGCCAGGTGGCGGGCACAGCGCGCCAGAACCACTGCCGTGGCGGCGGCCGAGGTGATCGCCATGAGCTGGTAGGCCAGCACTCCATTGCCGGGAAAGGCCCGCGCCGCGCCATAGATAAGGAACAGGCCCAGCGGCTTGCGATCCCACAGATCGACGTAGGGGATCACCCCGTGCCACAGCCTGTCGCCCATCAGCAGGTAGAACTGCTCGTCTGCGTGAAACAGTGGATCGCCCAGCCACGGAGCGCGCAACACGAAGGCAACCAGGAAAAACACGGCAAAATTGCGCATTCGCGACAGTCCGATCCGATCCGGTCAGGGCAGGGCCGCAGCTGCGTTCTGGAGTTTACCCGGCGCGGCGACAACGCCCCTCGCGCACGGGTGTTCCGGATCGAGCACGGTGGCGCGGTCTGCGCATGGCGCGGCGGCGAAAACCGGCATGATGGCCAGGCCCGTCAGGTACGGCGGTGTCTGGTCAAACGCGGTCATCGGTCCCGTCCACATCCTTGCAGGCTGCGCCAGCCCCGGCGGCGGGTCAAGCGCCATTACTTCACCCAGTCGAGACCGATTTCCTCGTAGATTTCGCGGCTATCGGCCCAGTTCTCTTCCACCTTAACGTGCAGGAAGAGGTGAACCTTCGCACCAAGCAGGTTGGCCAGCTCTTTTCTGGATGCCTCGCCGATCGCCTTGAGCTTGGCGCCGCCCTTGCCCAGCACGATGCCGCGCTGGCTGTCGCGCGCGATCACGATCTGCTGATGGATTTCCACCGAGCCGTCGCGACGGTGCTGATAGCTTTCGGGACGCACCGCGCTGTCATAGGGCAGTTCGTCGTGCAACTGGCGATAGAGCTGCTCACGCGTGATTTCGGCCGCGAGCAGGCGTTCCGAGGCATCGGAGACCTGATCTTCGGGATAGTGCCACGGCCCTGGCGGCATGAGGGCAGCCAGCCGCGTCTTCAATTCGGGCACGCCGTCGCCGGTCAGGGCCGAAACGAAGAACACCTCGTCGAACTGGCCTTCGCCGCTCAGCGCCTCGGCCATGACCAGCAGCGGTTCCTTGGGGCTGGCATCAACCTTGTTGAGCACCAGGAACTTGCGTTCGGGTCGCCCGGCGAGCGAGGCGAGGATCGGTTCGAGGTATTCGCGCTTCTTCTTGCGCGCATCGACCACCAGCAGAATGGCGTCGGCCTCGCTCGCGCCTTCCCAGGCGGCGTTGACCATCGCGCGGTCGAGCCGGCGCTTGGGCTCGAACAGGCCGGGCGTATCAGCGAGGATGATCTGCGCCTGACCTTCCAGGGCAATGCCCATCAGCCGCGCGCGCGTGGTCTGCGCCTTGGCCGAAACGATGGCGACCTTCTGGCCGACCAGCGCGTTGACCAGGGTGGACTTGCCCGCATTGGGCGCGCCGAGCACCGCGACCAGGCCGCAGGTTTGCCCGCCGCCAGTCTCAGTGGGGCCGGATTCGGATGGAATGGAAGTAGTGTCGATCATGGAAACAGAATGAACCTCATGGCGCCCGCCGACAAGCGGCCGGTGCGGCACTGGAAAATGCCCGGAAAAAGTGGCGGAATTGGGGATGGACGCTCGGTCGTGCGTGCGGTCAGGCGAACTGCTTGAGGAAATCGCGCGCAGCGGCCGTTTCGGCTTCCTGCTTGCTCGATCCGCGTGCTTCCGCCAGGCCCACGCCCTTGACCTCTACGCTTACGGTAAAGATCGCGGCGTGATCGGGGCCGTCGCGGCTGACCAGGCTATAGACCGGGGGCTTGCGGCGGTTGCCGGCGGCCCATTCCTGCAAGGCGGCCTTGGGGTGCTTGCGCTGCCCGGCGCCGGTGCGCATTGGCTTGTCCCAGCAGCGGCGCACGAAATCGCGCGCGGCGGGAAAGCCGCGTTCCAGGAACAGCGCGCCGATCAGCGCTTCCATCACATCGCCCAGGATGTTGTCGCTATCGGACCCGCCATCGTCGCGGGCCTGCTTGCCCAGGCGGATATGCGCCGGCACGCCCAATGCGCGGGCCACATCGGCGCAGGTTTCGCGGCTGACCAGCGCGTTGAGCCGCTGCGACAGCTTGCCTTCGGCGGCATCGCTGGCCTCGTGCAGCCACTCGGCCACGGCCAGCCCCAGCACACGATCGCCCAGGAATTCCAGGCGCTGGTAATCGCGCGCCTCGCCCAGCGAACCATGGGTGAGCGCTTCATGCCAAAGCGCCGGTTGTGCAACCGGCGCCTGGGTCAGTTCCGCCAGGAATTTGGCGGTTTCGGGGGAAAGGGGCGTGCTCAGAACATGCCCCCGATCCGGTTCCAGCGCAGCGCGGTAAACCAGGTCCACGGCAGGAACCAGTTGGCCGAACCGTCGGTGGACCACATCACGATGGTGGCGCGGCCAACCAGGTTGTCCTGCGGCACCAGGCCGATGCCGCCGCCTTCGATCGCGGGGAAACGGCTGTCCATCGAGTTGTCGCGGTTGTCACCCATCAGGAACAGGCGGCCTTCAGGCACGACCACGGGCGGGGTATCGTCCTGCGGGCGATAGCCCAGGTCGAGCACATTGTAGGTCTTGCCGCCGGGCAGGGTTTCCTGGAACTGCGGATAGTGGCAGGTCTGCGTGCCATCGGCCTCGGTCACGGCAAAATCGGGCGAGATGCACTCGGTATTGGCCGAAACCTTGATCACGAAATCGGCCACCTTCACCTTGGGCACGGCCTTGCCGTTGAGGTGAAGCACGCCGCCGATCATCTGCACGGTATCGCCCGGAACGCCGATCACGCGCTTGATATAATCGACATCGTTGCCCGGGGGCGCCTTGAAGATCACCACGTCACCCCGGTTGGGCTGGCTGGCGAAAATGCGCTTGGGCAGCAACGGCACGCTGAACGGCAGGGAATACTTGGAAAATCCGTAGGGCCACTTGGCCGCCAGCAGATAATCGCCGTTTTCCAGCCGGGGCAGCATCGATTCCGACGGGATGTTGAAAGGCGAGAAGAAGAAGCTGCGGAAGATCGCCACGATCAGCACCAGCTTCACCAAGAACACCGGGAAGCTGTCTTCCTTCTTCTGCTTTTTCGCCGGGGCGGCAGGCGCGCCCGCGGGAGTTGGCGCGGCCGTGGGCGGCACAGGCGTTTCCACCGCAGGATTGGCGGGTTCGGGCGTTTCGTTCATCGGCTGGGTCATGTGGAGGGCAAAGGCATCCGTCAAGCAGGAATGCACGTGCCATAGCCCGAGGCAAATACGTTTGCACGATCCGTTCGTCGAGCCACGCCACCGCTTGGAAGATTGTGCGCAAGCGGGCATGAGAGGCGCATCCCGCAACCGCGAAAAAGGACGTTAGACAATGGCAGCACAGGACCAGGCCACGCTGTGGCACGCACTGGAGACGCTGGAGGTGCCAACGCTCGCCGCGCTGTTTGCCGATCCGGCCCGTCTTGAGCGCTATGCCACCACGCTCGACCTGCCCGGTGGCCCGATTCGCTTTGACTGGTCCAAGACCCATCTTTCGGCCGACGTCGAGGCGATCCTGGCCCAGCTGGCACAGGCCACCGATTTCGCCGGCAAGCGTGAAGAGCTGCTGTCTGGCGCCAAGATCAACAACACCGAAGGCCGCGCCGCCGAACACACCGCCCAGCGCGGCGTGGGCGCCGAAGCCAGCGTGGAAGAAGCCCAGGCCCTGCACGCGCGCATGGCGCTGCTGGTCGAAGCCATCCACGAAGGCGTGCTGGGCGAGGTGAAGAGCCTGATCCACATCGGCATCGGTGGTTCCGCCCTGGGCCCGGCGCTGGCGATCGACGCGCTGGCCCGCGAAGACGCCAAGGTTGCCGTGCACGTGGTGTCCAACATCGATGGCTGCGCGCTGGAACAAGCGATGAAGCAGTGCGATCCGGCCAGCACGCTGATCGCGGTCGCGTCCAAGACCTTCACCACCACCGAAACCATGACCAATGCCCACAGCGCGCTGGAATGGCTGCGCGAAGGCGGCGTGGCTGATCCCTATGGCCGCGTCATCGCGCTGACTGCTGCGCCGGAAAAGGCGGTGGAATGGGGCGTTGACGAAACCCGCATCCTGCCGTTCTCCGAAACCGTGGGCGGGCGTTATTCGCTGTGGTCCTCGATCGGGTTCCCGGTGGCGCTGGCCCTGGGCAACGAAGCCTTTGCCGCGTTCCTGGCGGGCGCCGAGGCGATCGACGAGCATTTCCGCGACGCCGCGATCGATGAAAACGTGGTAGTGCGCGCGGCCTTTGCCGATCTGTTCTACACCCAGGCGCGCGGCTGCCAGACCCGTGCGGTCTTTGCCTATGACGAGCGCCTGGCGCTGCTGCCCGACTATCTCCAGCAGCTGGAAATGGAATCGAACGGCAAGCGCGTGCTGGCCGATGGCACGCCGCTGACCCGCCCGAGCGCGCCGATCACCTGGGGTGGCGTGGGCACCGATGCGCAGCATGCCGTGTTCCAGCTGCTGCACCAGGGCACCCACCTGATCCCGGTGGATTTCCTGGCCGTGAAGGTGCCGGGCCACGATCTTGATCCGGTCCATCACAAGATCCTGCTGTCCAACTGCTTTGCCCAGGGCGCCGCGCTGATGGCGGGCCAGGCGAGCGAGGATGGCGCGCGCGCTTATCCGGGCAACCGGCCTTCGGCAACGATCCTGTGCGACGAACTCAACGCGGCCACGCTGGGCGCGCTGATCGCCTTCCATGAACACCGTGTGTTCGTTTCGGCGATGCTGCTGGGCATCAACCCGTTCGACCAGTTCGGTGTGGAACTGGGCAAGGCGATTGCCAAGAAGATCGATGCCGGTGGCGGCGAAGGCTTTGATCCCAGCACCGAAGCGCTGCTGGCCGAAGCCGGCATCGGCGTGGAATGAACGTTAGCCTGCCTAATTGAATAAACGGCGCAGATAATCGCTACGCCAGGGCTGGCGCCGGATGGGCATCGTTGCCATATCCGGCGCCAGTTTCCGATTCAGCAGCAAGAAAGCCGTGCCATGACCGAAGCCGCCTACGACTATGATCTGTTCGTGATCGGGGCCGGATCGGGCGGGGTGCGCGCCAGCCGCATCGCCGCCGGCTATGGCGCGCGGGTGGCCGTGGCCGAGGAATATCGTGTGGGTGGAACCTGCGTGATCCGTGGCTGCGTGCCCAAGAAGCTGCTGGTCTACGGTTCACACTTCGCCGAGGAACTACAGGACGCGGCCAACTATGGCTGGACCGTCGAGAAGATGACGTTCGATTGGCCGACGCTGCGCGATGCGGTGGCCAAGGATGTCGACCGTTTGAACGCGGCCTATACCAACACGTTGAATTCCAACAAGGTCGAGCATTTCCTCGAACGCGCCACGATCACCGGCCCCAACAGCGTCAAGCTGGCGAGCGGGCGCGAGATCACGGCCAGGTATATCCTGGTGGCGGTGGGCGCCTGGCCGGTAATGCCGCATTTCGATGGGGCGGAGCATTGCATCACGTCCAACGAGGTGTTCGGCCTGGAAAACCTGCCAGGCCGCGTGGTGATTGCCGGGGCTGGCTATATCGCGCTGGAATTTGCCGGCATCTTCAATGCACTGGGTAGCCATGTCACGGTGGTCAACCGCAGCGAGACGATCCTGCGCGGCTATGACGCGTCGCTGCGCGACCGGTTGCTGCAGATCACCATGGCGCGCGGCATCGAATACAAGTTCAACTGCGGGATCGAGCGGGTCGAGCGGCTCGAGAACGGCTGCCTCAACGTGCACATGAAGGGCCAGCCTGATCCGCTTGGCGCCGATGCCGTGCTGGTCGCCACCGGGCGCCGGCCCAAGACCGACGGGCTGGGCCTGGAAAACGCCGGCATCGAACTTGGCGAACATGGCGAAATCCGCGTGGACGACACCGCGCAGACATCGTGCCCCAGCATCTTTGCCGTGGGTGACGTGACCAACCGCGTGCAGTTGACACCCATCGCCATTCGCGAAGGGCACGCCTTTGCTGATCGCGTATTTGGCGGCAAGGACACGCGCGTGGCCTATGACTGCATCCCAAGCGCGGTGTTCTCGCAGCCGCCGCTGGCCAGTGTCGGCCTCACCGAAGCGCAGGCCCGCGAGATGCTGGGCAGCAACGTCAAGGTATTCACCTCTGACTTCCGCCCGATGAAGAACATCTTCGCCCACCGCCACGAACGCGGGCTGTACAAGCTGGTCGTCGATGCGCAGACCGACAAGGTGCTGGGCGTACACCTGATCGGGCCGGAGGCACCAGAAGTGCTCCAAGCTGCTGCCATTGCGGTGAAAGCCGGGCTGACCAAGGCCGATTTCGATGCCACCGTGGCGCTGCACCCGTCGATGGCCGAGGAACTTGTCCTGATGCGCTGACCCACTTGGCGCATCGGGATTCCGCATTAACCAAAGATGCCCGTTGAACTGCGCCGCCGGTACGATAGGCTGTAGGCGGAGAGGGCTGGGGGCGGAATCAATGGACAAGATCGGCGGCACCGTGCTGGTCACGGGCGGATCGGGCTATATCGCCGGATATATCATCCGGGCGTTGCTGGACGAGGGATGGACCGTCAACACGACGGTGCGTGATCTTGCACGCGAAGCGCAGCTGCGTGCCCAGCTTGGCGGCAGCTATGCCACCTTGCGGTTTTTCAAAGCGGATCTGATGGACGACAAGGGCTGGCGCGCGGCGATGGACGGGTGCAGCCACGTTTGCCACGTCGCCTCGCCCATCACCGTACAAGCCCCGCGCCAGGAAGATGAACTGATCCTGCCCGCCCGCGAAGGGGCCTTGCGCGCCTTGCGCTTTGCCCGTGCCGCCGGGGTGGAGCGGTTCGTGCAGACATCGTCGGTGGCCGCCATCGTCTATGGCCATGGCAAGGGCATCCGTCGCTTTACCGAGGCTGACTGGACCGATACCGACGGGCCGGGCGTGCATGCCTATGCCAAGTCAAAGACCCTGGCCGAACGCGCGGCGCGCGAATGGATCGCGCGCGAGGGGCGCGGCATGGAGTTCGTCTCGATCAACCCATCGGTCGTGCTGGGGCCGGTGTGGGGTGAGGACTATTCCACCTCGATCGAGCTGGTGCGGCAATTGCTGGCGGGTGCGGTACCGGGCTGCGCCGATCTTGGCTTTGGCGTGGTGGACGTGCGCGACGTGGCGGCGCTGCATGTGCGCGCGCTGACCGAGCCGGGGATCGATGGCGAACGCTTCATCGCGTCTGGCCCGTTCCTCAAGATGATCGACATTGCCCGCATCCTGCGACAGCAACTGGGCCAGCAGGCCCGGCGCGTGCCGCTGCGCCATGTGCCCGACTGGATGGTGCACGCCCTGGCACTGGTCAATCCGATGGTGCGCCAGGTGACCGGGGAACTGGGCAACGTGCGCGATACCGATGCCGGCCACGCGCTCAGCCGCCTGGGCTGGGCCACGCGGCCGGTGGAGCAGACGATCGCCGATTGCGCGCAAAGCCTGATCGAAACGCGGGTGGTGGCGGCCTAGATTCCCGCCCACCACTGATAGCCGGAATGGTCTTCCCAGTATCCGCCCTTGCCGCCGTAAAGGCCGGTAAGGCTGGCGACAAGTTCCACCCGCATCACATACTTGGCCTGCTTGTAGCCTAGCTGGCGTTCGACCCGCAGGCGCAAGGGGGCGCCATGGCCGACCGAGAGCGGCTGCCCGTTCATGGTGTGGGCCAGGATCGTCTGGGGATGCAGCGCCTCGGCCAGGTCGATCGATTCGTAATAGGGCTTGCCCGAGAAATCGTCGGCACAGTGGAACACGGCATAGCGCGCCTGAGGCAGGGCGCCGGCACCGTGCAGCAGCAGGGCGAGCGGAACGCCGGTCCATTGCGCGATGGCGCTCCAGCCCTCTACGCAATCGTGGCGGGTGATCTGGGTGCGCTGCGGCAGGGCGCGCAGCTGTGCCAGGCTCATCGCCATCGGCTTGGCCACCAGGCCATCAACCGTCAGTCGCCAATCGGCAAAGCCGCGTTCGACCTGCGCAAGATAGGCTGCGGCGGTGGGCCGGGTATTGCCGTTGACGCGAAACACCGGGGAGATATCGGCTGCGGAAAACTCCGGCGCCAGGGCATTGCCGGCGACCAGCCGCTGTGCGCTGCGGCTGGCCTTTTCGCCCAGCGACAGCAGCGACCTGGCCGTGGGCGAGGTGGTGATGCGATCGCACCCCGACAGCAGCAGCCCACCCGATCCGACCAGCAGGCCGCGCCGCGAAAACCCGCTCATGGCTGGCGCTCCGGTGGCAGGCGATACCAGCCGGTAATCATCGCGCGCAACTCGTTGAATGGCCCGGCCAGCACCACCATGGCGAGGTGCACGGCAATGAACAGCGCCATCGCCAGCGCGCAGAGGAAATGGATCGACCGGGCAGACTGTCGGCCACCCAGCAGCGTCAGCAGCCATGGGCACGCAGCGTTCATCGTCGGCGACATGGCCAGACCCGTGGCGATGATCAGCGGCAAGACGCCCAGCAGCACCGAAAGATAGGCGATCTTCTGCAAGGGGTTGTAATGCCGCGCCGCCTCTCCGCGCGGCAGGCGCAGGCGCAGATGCTCGGTAACGTCGTGCAGCAGCGCCCGTGGCCGCCGCTCTTCCCGCGAAAGGCCAAGATCGCGGCGCAAATGGCCGGAAAGCAGCGCATAGGCGAGGAAGCCCAGCAGACTGATCACCAGCATCCACGCGCCCAGGAAATGCCATCCGCGCGCCAGCGACAGGTTGTAATGCGTGGGCAGCGTTACCAGGGGCGGAAACGCCAGCGCGGTATCCTGGGCATAGCCGATCACGCCGGTGGTGGGCCATTCATGGCCGCCCAGCGCGAGAAAACCGCGCGCGCCATGGTTGCCGATTTCCAGCCAGGCCTTGTCGAAGTTGGCGCCGAACTTGCCCCAATAGAGCCGCGGATGGGCATTGAAGATCATCATCCCGCTCATCAGCATGATGAACACGGTCAGCGCGTTGATCCAGTGCCACAGCCGCACGGGCCAGCGAATGCGCATGACAAGAGGGGATCGCTCCATGCCCGATACCATGCCCTGAATCGCGGCCGGGGTCATCCCCTGATCGATGAATGACGCGCGAGGCTTCAACCCCAGGGGCGGGCCTGCGCCAGCGCGATTAGGCTTTGCCGGCTGTGGCGGCGGGCCAGCGCGCGCTCTCGGCATGTCGGCGGCACCGGGCGCAGCGCCTGCCATCCGGCGCGGAAAATCCACGCCAGCTTGGCCTTGCCCGACACCACGGTGCGGCTGTGCCAGGCGCGATCGCCACGCGCGGCCACCTTGCGGGCAATGTCGCCATAGATGCCGGCGGCGGCCAGGATCGCCCAGCGCTGGCGCGGTTGCAGCCGGCCGGCACCTATCCGGGCAGAGCATTCGTGGGCTTGGGCCATGGCGCACATCCGCTGGGCCAGGATGGCCAGCGTGGCGCGGTACTGCGGCTTGAGCTGCTCGCCCGGTGGCAGGTCAACCTCGGCCAGCCATTCGGCCGGCAGATAGCAACGACCGGCGGCATCGTCTTCGGCCAGGTCGCGGGCAATATTGGCCAGCTGGAACGCGAGACCCAGGTCCGCCGCGCGATCAAGCGTGTCATCGTCATCGGGCGAAACCCCCATGACCACCGCCATCATCACGCCCACCGCGCCCGCCACATGCCAGCAATAGCGCATGAGATCTGCTTCGGTGCGCGGCTGCCAATCGGCGGCATCGAGGGCGAATCCGTCGATCACCGCCTCGGCCATGGCCATGGTGAGGCCGGTCTCGCGCGCGACCAGGCCCAGCGCATCGAACGCGCGATTGCCGGTGGCCTCGCCCGCCATGGCCCGTGCCGTCAGATCACGGACCAGCGCCAGCCGTTCGGCCGCGCCGGATTGATCGCCCAGCGCGCCGCCCATGTCCTGCGCATCGACGATATCGTCGCACGCCCGACACCAGGCATAGAGCAGCCAGACCCGTTCGCGGGTGATGCGGTCGAACAGGGTGGAGGCGGCGGCAAAGCTTTTCGAGCCGCGCCGGATCGTGTCGCGCGCGGCAGCCACCAGCGCGGCGCGATCGGGAACAGCCGGCGTCATGGGATCAGAGGTCCGAGGCCTGCATCGCGATGATCGGGCGGTGCGGCTCGTGCGCGGCCATGCGCTGCAGCAGCAGGTCAAGCTCGTGCTCGGCGACCATGATTCCGGCGTGAACCGGGCGGATGAAGCCCACTTCGATCATGTGGCGGTTGAACGCCAGCAGGTGATCATAGAACCCGAACGCGTTGAGCACGCCCACCGGCTTGGCATGATAGCCAAGCTGCGCCCAGCTGATCGCTTCCCACAGCTCGTCCATCGTGCCGACCCCGCCGGGCAGGGTGAGGAAACCATCGGCCAGATCGACGAAAGCCTGCTTGCGCGCATGCATGCCGGGCACCACGTCAAGCCGGGTCAGGCCGTGGTGCGCCACTTCGGCGCCGACCAGCGCCTGGGGGATCACCCCGATCACTTCGCCCCCAGCGGCCAGCGCGCCATCTGCCACGGCGCCCATCAGGCCCAGGCGGCCCCCGCCATAGACCACGCCGATGCCGCGTTCGGCCAGCTGCCGGCCGACATCGGCGGCCAGCGCGACATAGCGCGGGTCGGCCGGGCTGGCCGATCCACAATAGACGGCAATACGCTTCACTGCAGGTCCTCCAGCATCAGCCTCGCCGTGGCCTTGGCGCTGCCCACCACGCCGGGGATGCCGGCGCCTGGATGGGTGCCGGCACCCACCAGATAGAAGTTGGCGATATCGTCATCACGGTTGTGCGCGCGGAACCACGCGCTTTGCGTGAGCAACGGCTCTAGGCTGAACGCGGCACCCTGATAAGCTGAAAGATCGGCCGCGAAATCGGTGGGCGCATAGTGGAACTTGGTGACGATGCGGCTGTGGATATCCGGGATCAGGCGGCGGCCCACTTCATCGAGGATGCGTTTTTCCAGCAACGGCCCAACTTCGGCCCAGTCCACCGGCAGCTTGCCCATGTTGGCGACAGGGACCAGGGCATAGAACGTGCTCATCCCCTCGGGCGCGACGGACGGATCGGTCACGGTGGGATGGTGCAGATAGATCGAGAAATCCTGCGGCAGCACCCCGTGCTGATAGATATCGTCGAGCAGGCCCTTATAGCGCGGGCCGAACAGGATCATGTGGTGCGGGATGCCCGGCCACGTGCCCTCGATGCCGAAGTGCACCACGAACAGGCTGGGCGAGAACTTCTTGCGCTTGAGCGCGCGCGACCGCTTCTTGCCCGTGGCGCTGTCGCCCAGCAGATCGCGATAGGTGTGCATGATATCGCCGTTGGAGGCGACGGCATCGAAATTGCCGTGCCAGCCACTGGCGGTGTGCACGCCGGTCACGCGGTTACCCAGCGTTTCGACCCGCACCACCGGATCGCCCATGCGCACTTCGCCGCCGATGCGCTGGAAATGGGTGAGCATGCCGGCGATCAGGCGGTTGGTGCCGCCCTTGGCCCACCACACGCCGCCATCCTTTTCCAGCTTGTGGATCAGGGCATAGATCGCGCTGGTGTTCATCGGGTTGCCACCGACCAGCAGCGTGTGAAAGCTGAACGCCTCGCGCAGCTTTTCGCTTTCGATGAACTTTGACACCATCGAATAGACCGAGCGCCAGGCCTGGTACTTCGCCAGAGCCGGCGCAGCCTTGATCATGCTGGCAAAATCCAGGAACGGCACCGCGCCCAGCTTGACGTAGCCTTCTTCGAAGACGCCGGCGGAATAGCCCAGGAACTCTTCGTAGCCGGCAACGTCACGCGGGGAAATCTTGGCGATTTCGGCGCGCAGGCTGGATTCATCGTTGGAATAATCGAAGTTGGTGCCATCGGGCCAGTTCAGCCGATAGAACGGCATCACCGGCATCAGTTCGACATCTTCCGACAGCTTGTGCCCGCTCAGGCCCCACAGCTCTTCCAGGCAGGCCGGATCGGTGATCACCGTGGGCCCGGCATCAAAGGTAAAGCCATCACGCTGCCAGTGATAGGCGCGGCCACCGGGCTTGTCGCGCGCTTCGATCAGGGTGGTCTGGATGCCGCCAGACTGCAGGCGGATAGCCAGGGCCAAGCCGCCAAAACCGGCGCCGATGACGCATGCTCTTTTCATTTACTTGCGCATCCCTGCCAAAGTGAGAGGCCGCGGCCGGGCGCCCGATCCGGCGAGCACCGCCAGGGCGCGCGAAATCGGTACCGGGGGCCGCCCCACAAAAATCCGGGCGCGATCCAGCAAGCTGCTGCGTCCGGCATAAAAGCGTTCGATCAGCCTAGTATCCAGCCGATAGAAATGTTCCATCATGCGATAGCGTGCCAACGGCTCTGCCGCCTGGAACAGCATGGCCGACAGCAGGCGGCCAAAGCTGTTGCGCTGCCAGTGGCGCTTGGCCCAGCTTTCGCTGAAGCTGGCGAGGGCCTCGTGCGTCAGATCAGGCTGCTGCGCCAGGGCCAGGGCAAAACGCACCGCTTCGGGCACGGAATAGCTGGTCACAGGATGGAACAGTCCGGCGCGCGTGCCGGCGCGGGCGATCTGTCCACCAGAGGAGCGCCAGAACGCGTCCCAATCGCCGGCGGAAACCACGGGCAGCACACCCTGTTCCTCGTGCAACACCTCCACGATCGACCAGCCCTGGCTGCGGGCATAGTCGGCGATGCGGGCGACAAGGGCAGGGTGATCGATCACCGGGCTGTCAGCGTAATAGGTGTCTTCGATGAAGATCTCGTCATCGCCAAACGGCAGGCAATAGACAAAGCGATAGCCATCGACCTGTTCGACCGTGGCATCCATGACGATCGGCTTGATCAGGCCATGGGGCTGCGCCAGCTTGACGCGCTGACCGAGGAATTTCTGCCAGCCGCCCGAAAGCTGCCCTTGCAGGCGGATGCCGCGCGCATCGACCACTGCGCCGGCTTCGATCCGGGTGCCATCGGCCAGGGTCACCGCGCCGGTGCCGGCGGCGAGCACGCGTGCGCCGGTGACGATCGCGTCAGCCGGCAAGGCAGCGCGGACCGTCGCGTCAAAGCGGGCCGAGGTCATTGAATAATAGCTGGTCGAGAGATCGCGACGATACTGCGGAAAGCGCACGGAATAGCCCGACCACGCCCCATCGACCATCGGCGCCAGCAACTCGCGCCCGGCCTTGCCCACGTCTGATCCGAAGAAGGACCACACGTGGTTGCCGCCCAGCACATGGTCCTGTTCGACAAGCAGCAGGGTGCAATCCGGGCGGGCTTTGCGCAGGGCGAGCGCGATCAATCCCCCGGCAAGGCCCCCGCCCAGGATCGCGATGTCGGCATGGCGTATGCTCATTGCCATGGCGTTAGGCCAGGCGGCGCGACCATGCAACCGCCCCTAAGGGCCTGTCAGCAATGCACGGCGCTTTTCCGCGGCGAAGTGTTGATGTCATGCCCGCGCCGGCCGGGCCGCAGCCTTGAAGCGGCGGCCGGCGCGGGCCGATCGCTTGCGCAGCCAGATCAACACGCCGGTGACCGACAGCACTGTGACGCCAAGGCCGATCACGCTGACGGCAATGCGCCATGCCAGCCCGCCGACATGGGCCATGTGCAGCGCGACAATCCAGGTGGTGAACGTCGTTGCGCCCTGGGCTCCGGTGGGCAGGGAGACGTGACGCATTGCGCCGCTGTTGCCATCAAACGCGATCCGCGTGCCGCCGCCTTCTTGCGTGATGTCGGCCGAAGACTTGACGCCATAGACATAGAGCCCGGTTGCCGGAATGTACCAGAGCCAGGCCCGCCCATCCGGGCGCAGGGACAGCCCGCGCCGCGCTGTCTCTTGCTGCGCCAGCACCGCCCCGTGTCGCGCGGCGGCGGGGAAATCGAGCGCGGGGTTCCAGCGCGGGCTGGGCAGGGCAGACGCTTCCAGCAGGGCCTCGTCATCCTGCCCGCCCAGCAGGCCAAGCACCGGGCGATAGACCTGGGGCAGGTTGAACGAGACGCTGGACAGCGCAAAGACCAGCAGGATCGGCCAGAGCCACAGCCCACCGGCGCGGTGCAGGTCGAATGTCAGCTTGTAGCTGCTGGTGGGCCGGCGCACTTTCCAACTGGGCCGCCAGCGACGCCACAGGCCGCCTTTGCCCAACGCGCCGGGCGGCAGGGTGAGATAGAACCCGACAAAGCAATCCACCGTCCAGACCAGCGCTGCCACGCCCATGGTGAACAGGCCCCATGGGCCCAGCGCCAGAGAATAGTGCAGGCGATAGAGGAACGGCATCAGATTCTTGATGCCCTGGCGCACGTCCCCATTGCGGCGATGGCCCTGCTCGGCGCCGGTCCAGGGATTGAGGAAGACATCGTCCCAATCCGGCCGATCGCGCCGTTCCAGGCCGGTCCTGGGGTCGGGCCAGGTGGCATAGAGCCGATCGGCCCGGCCGGGCAGGCGGGTGAGGTAGACGAAATCGACCCGCGCCGCGGGATGGCGGGCAAGCAGCCCGGCGCGCACCGCCAGCGGATCAAGCGCTGCCATGCCAGGGCGGGGCGGGGCTGCGTTCTGCATCGCTGGCGCCGTGGCTGCGTCGAGTTCCTCGAACCACGGCAACAGCGATCCGGTGAGCCCCGCCACCGCCAGGAACAGGGCAAGAGTCAGCCCCGCCCAGCGATGGACGATCACCCAGAACGGACGGCCGGGAAGCGCCATGACGGTCAGAACGTCACACGGACAGAGCCGGTGACATTGCGCGGCGCGGCGTAATAGGCCTGCGTCCAATACAGGCTGGTCAGGTACTTGTGGTTGGTCACATTGGCGACGTTGAAATTGAACTGAACGTTCTCGTTCAATTTATACCCGGCCTGCAATTGCAGCGTGGCATAATCGCCCTGGCGCACGGTGCCGGAATAGATCGTGTCCTGCCACTTGACCGCCGCGCCCAGTTGCAGCGGCGCGATGGGATTCCAGCGCAGTGCCAGGTTGGCGGTGTTGCGCGGCACATACGTACGCACTTGCCTGCCCGCGCCATCGTCCATCTTGAGCGTGGTGGCGCCGGCCTGGATCGTGAGCGTGGAGGTCAGCTTGCCACCCACTTCTGCCTCTACCCCGCGGCTGACGGCGCGGATGCCGTTGTACAGGGTCTGGCCGGTGGCCGTGTCGTAAGCGCCCGCATCGGCCAGGTTGCTTTGTTCGGCGCGGAACCAGGCGACCGATCCAAACAGCCCGCCGCCCGGTGTCTGCGCCTTGAGCCCGGCTTCATAGCTCTTGCCTTTGGCCGCGCCCAAGGGCCTGCGGTCGATGTCGAGATTGGCCTGCGGGGCAAAGATGCTGGAATAGCTGGCATAGAGATTGACGCCGGGCAGGGCCTTGTAGGTCACGCCGACGAATGGGCTCAGCGCCTTTTCATTCTTGTCGGTGCTGGCGCCAAAGCTGATCCCACGCGTCTTTTCGACAAGGTAACTGGCGCCCAGCAGCACGCTGAGCTTTTGGGTCAGCGATACATCCGATGCCCCGCGCAGGCGCCACTGGCGATCTTCGGTATGCTCCTGCTGCACGCTGGCGCCATAGGCGGGGAGGGCGACTTCCTGTCCGGTCCAGCTGCCGGGCAGGCCGCGAATCTGACCCCAGGCAGGATCGCTGTCAGGCACGGCGCGGCCATAGTATTCATAGGTTCCCACCGTGCGCTGCACGCCCAGCGTCAGCTGCTGGTCGCGGCCGAACAGGCGATAGCTGCCCTGTACCGTGCCGTCATAGATCCAGCCTTTGGCGACGGGGGCATAGGCGCCGGGATTGCCAAAGAGCCCGCCCCAGGCGCCGGTCTGGCTGTCGTGCTTTGGCGTGCCATAGACATAGAACAACCGCGAATCTTCGTTGTGGTACTTGCGCGTGACATGGGCGCGCACGCTCCAGCCCGGGGCGAAATCCCAGGTCAGCTGGCCATAGGCGGTCTGGTCATGCGTATTCCAATAGGTCCAGTCCATCGTGGTAGAGGCGCTGCGGTCAAACTCCAGCTGGTTGCCCTTGCTGTCCTGCAAGGGCAGGGCGCCCCACATCACCCCGGTGGACTTGCCATCCTGGCGCATATAGCCGGCCGAGAGATGCAGGTTGGGGGTGATTTCGCCATCCAGAACGCCGGAAATCGCGGTGCGGCTGTGGTGATAGCTGCGCAGGTAGGAATCGCCGTCCTGCGCCGCGCCGGTTACGCGCACGGCCCATTTGCCATCGGCGGTCAGCGGCAGGTCAAGGTCCACCTCGGCGCGCTTCTTGTTCCATGAGCCATAGGACAGCTCGGCCGACATATGGCGCTGGCCGGTGGGATGGCGGCGGTGATAATTGATCGTGCCCGAAGGATTGCCTGCGCCGGTGAGCAGCGCGTTGGCCCCGCGCACCACTTCCACGTTGTCCCACATCACCGAATCCTGGGCGCCGATCGTCGGGCCCCAGATATTGGGCAGGCTGATCCCGTCGATCATCGCGTCGACGATGTCGAACCCCCGCGCGTTGTAGTACGTGCGCTCGGTTTCGACCTGGTCGACATTGACGCCCGTAACGTAGCGCAGCAACTGGTTGGTTTCGTCCAGCGCAAAGTCATCCAGGAACTTTCGATCGACCACGCTGACCGATTGCGGCGTATCCATCAAGGATAGCGCCAGGCCGGTAGCGCCGCTTGCCACCGTCTCCCCCTTTTCGCCGTTGACCACAATGGTGCGGCCAGCGTCGGCATCACTGGCGCTGGCACTCGCGGCGTCCGCAGTGCTGTCGGCATGGGCGGGCGCCGCCGCCAGCACACCCAGCGAAACGCCGCAGGCCAGCATCGCGTGGCGCAAATGCGTGGGGGCCATGGTCTCAATCCTTCCTGAACAATGATTTCTCACCGCCCGCTAATGCGAATGGTTATCATGAGTCAAGGAGAGTGATAATCATTTTCAAAAAAGTAGCGCTTGTCTCAACTCGACCGACGATGGAGTCCGTCCGGCTTGCAGCGTTGCGCCCTTGGCCCTAGGATGCGGGCACCCCGGGGAGCCAGTGGCCTGGGCAACGCGCCTGCGTTGCCGGGTTGAGCAAAGGCTGAGAGGGGCTGGTCACGCAGCCCGACCCGTCGAACCTGAACCCGTTAGCACGGGCGGAGGGAGGGCCGGCCCAGCGTTACACGTGCGTGCCACAGCCTTTCGTTCGTCCACACGAAAGGAAACTCGTGTATGGCCGATCTCAATTCCCCGCTGGAAATCGGTGTCACCACCGGCCCCATCCGCGGCAGCCGCAAGATCCACGTGGAATCGCCGCGTTTCCCCGGCATGACCGTGGCAATGCGCGAAATCGCGCTGGAGCCGGGCTGTGGCGAGCCGCCGCTGCGCGTCTATGACACCTCAGGCCCCTATAGCGATCCCAAGCAGGCGATCGACATTCGCGCCGGCCTGCCGCGCCTGCGCCACGAATGGATCGTGGGCCGTGGCGACGTGGAGACCTACGCCGCGCGCGAAGTGAAGCCCGAGGACAATGGCCTCAAGGGGCCGGACCGTTCGGGCGGCGTACCGGCGTTTCCCAATGTCAATACAGCGCCGCTGCGGGCCAAGGCCGGCGCCAATGTCACCCAGATGCACTATGCCCGCCAGGGTATTGTCACGCCCGAGATGGAATACGTGGCGATCCGTGAAAACCTGGGCCGCCGCCAGTTGAAGGAAGCCTTGGTGCGCGACGGCCAGGATTGGGGCGCCAGCATCCCCGACTACGTCACGGCCGAATTCGTGCGCGACGAAGTGGCGCGCGGCCGCGCGATCATCCCCAACAACATCAATCATCCGGAAAGCGAACCGATGGCGATCGGGCGCAATTTCCTGGTCAAGATCAATGCCAACATCGGCAATTCGGCGGTCGCGTCTGATGTGGCCAACGAAGTGGACAAGATGGTCTGGGCGATCCGCTGGGGCGCCGACACGGTGATGGACCTGTCGACCGGGCGCAACATCCACGACACGCGCGAATGGATCCTGCGCAACAGCCCGGTGCCGATCGGCACCGTGCCGATCTATCAGGCGCTGGAAAAGGTCGGCGGCATTGCCGAAGACCTGACCTGGGACATCTTCCGCGATACCTTGATCGAGCAGGCCGAACAGGGCGTGGACTATTTCACCATCCACGCCGGGGTGCGCCTGCCCTATATTCCGCTCACCGCCAAGCGCGTGACCGGGATCGTCAGCCGGGGCGGCTCGATCATGGCCAAGTGGTGCCTGGCGCACCACCGCGAAAGCTTCCTCTACGAGCATTTTGACGAGATCACCGAGATCATGAAGGCCTATGACATCGCCTATTCGCTGGGCGATGGCCTGCGCCCGGGCAGCGTGGCCGACGCCAATGACGAGGCACAGTTTGCCGAGCTTTACACTTTGGGTGAACTGACCAAGCGTGCCTGGGCGCAGGACGTGCAGGTGATGATCGAGGGGCCGGGCCATGTGCCGATGCACAAGGTCAAGGAGAACATGGACAAGCAGCTGGCCGCCTGTGGCGAGGCGCCGTTCTATACGCTCGGGCCGCTCGTCACCGATATCGCGCCGGGTTATGATCATATCACCAGCGGCATCGGCGCGGCGATGATCGGTTGGTTCGGCACCGCCATGCTGTGCTATGTCACGCCCAAGGAACATCTGGGCCTGCCAGATCGCGATGACGTCAAGGTTGGCGTCGTCACCTACAAGCTCGCCGCCCATGCCGCCGATCTGGCCAAGGGACATCCGGCGGCCAAGCTGCGCGATGATGCGTTGAGCCGCGCCCGCTTCGAATTTCGCTGGCGCGACCAGTTCAACCTCAGCCTCGATCCCGAAACGGCCGAGCAGTACCACGACCAGACCCTGCCGGCCGAAGGGGCCAAGACCGCGCACTTCTGCTCGATGTGCGGGCCCAAGTTCTGCTCGATGAAGATCACGCAGGAAGTGCGTGAATTTGCATCGAAACAGAACCAGGCCGCCGATACCTTCATCGCCGCCGAAGAGGCCGAGGCGGGGATGCAGGCCATGAGCGACAAGTATCGCGAGGCCGGTAGCGAACTCTATCTGCCGGCCGCGCAATAAGGCGGTGCGTCCTGCGCTGGTTGCCATCGTGTAACCAGCGCAGGAACCAGCGCGGTTTCCAATCATTGCCTGTCCATCTGGAAGGTCGCGTCGCCATGGGGTGGCGCTCCGCTCTCGTGATGGAGATCGCGCCATGAAGAAGGCTTTGCTGGCAGTGGCACTTGCAGCGTCGGGCCTGACCGCCGCTTGTACCGATGGTTATGATGGTCGCCCCGGCTATGACAACGGCTATCACCGCCATCGCGGCGGTTACGGTGGCATCGAAGGCGGTTATGCCGGTGGCGGCGGCTGGGGCTATCGCGACGACGGCTATTATCGCCGCTATGGCAACTATGACTACAACCGTCCCGATCCCAGCTACGGCGGCTACTATGCCGATCGCTATTACCGCGACGATCCGCGCTACGGCGAACATCGCCTGAGCGCCAATGAGCGGATTTATCGCGGCAATGATGGTCGCTATTATTGCCGCCGTTCCGATGGCTCGACCGGCCTGATCGTCGGTGGTGTGTCGGGCGCGCTGCTCGGCTCGGTGATTGCCCAGGGCGATTCCCGTCCGCTCGGCGCGATCCTCGGCGCAATCGGTGGCGCTGCCGCCGGTGCCGCGATCGACAGCAACAACGTGCGTTGCCGCTGATCCCCAACCGGGCATCGGCACACATGAAAAAGGCCCTTTCGCCACGCGGCGAAAGGGCCTTTTTCATGTCGGCATGGCGCGGGACAATCCCACGTCAGGCCTCAACAGGCTTACTTGGCAGCGTCGACCGCGATGCCGAGCTTCTTCACGTCGTTGAGCGTGAAGGCGACCGGGCGATCGTTGAACGTGCCTTCCACCGACTTCTTGCGGATGTGCAGTTCGAAGGGCACCTTGCCGGCATAGGCGGTGCCACGGACGATCTTTTCTTCGCCCTTGGTTTCGGTGGTGTAGGAATAGCTCACGCCCTTGTAGGCGAAGCTGTCAGGCTGGGTTTCGGCCGAGGCCACGGCGGGGGCGGCAAGCACGAGAGCGGCGGCGGCGGTCGAAATGAAAGAACGAAGCATGGCAATTTCCCCTGATCATAAAGGCGAGATTGCCTTCGGACACCCGTCTGTTGTGTTCTTGTTGCAGCGCGTTTCACCCATGCTGCGCCTGCGAGCAATTGCTTAGGTTGCCCGCCCGCTTGCATGATTTGCAAGTGGCGAGCGCTCGGTTTTGAAAAGCGTTTGTTTTCATGCATAACAATATGCGCCCAGCCATGGGGGAGGTGGCCGGGCGCATACGAAAACACGGGAAAGTGCCGGAACGCTTAGGCTTCGAGCGTGCGCTCCAGCGTGACTTCGCAGTTCAGCAGGCGCGAAATCGGGCAGTTGGCCTTGGCCTCATCGGCAATTTTGGCGAAATCCGATTCGGCGATACCGGGGATTGCCGCCTTGAGTGCAAGTGCGCTGCGCGTCACCTTGAAGCCGTCGCCATCGGCCTCCAACGTAACCTTGGCGGTCGTGTCGAGCGTGCCATCGGCATAACCGGCCTTGGCGAGGGCAAAGCTGGTGGCCATGGTGAAGCACGCCGCATGCGCGGCGGCGATCAGTTCCTCCGGGTTGGTGCCCGGCTTGCCTTCGAACCGCGAGCCAAAGCCATAGGGCTGGTCTGACAGCACGCCCGAGGCCGTGCTTATCGATCCTTTGCCGGGCTTGCCGAGCCCTTCATAACGGGCAGAAGCGGTGCTGGTGGGCATTGGGGCATCTCCTTGATGGGGTTTGCCCGTTGAACGCCCTGGCCAGCGGCCCGTTCCATCCAGTTCAGCGCTTGCGCACGAACTCTGCGCGCAGCACGAGGCCCTTGATCCCATCGAACTTGCAGTCGATTTCCTGTGCGTCGCCGGTGAGGCGGATCGACTTGATCAGCGTGCCGCGCTTGAGCGTCTGCCCGGCGCCTTTGACATCAAGATCCTTGATCAGCGTAACCTGGTCACCGTCCTGCAGCACGTTGCCCACGGCGTCGCGCACTTCCACGGCGTTGGCCGCCGCGCGCCGCGTGGCCAGTTCCGCGGCCGTCATCCATTCGCCGCTTTCATCATCGTAAACGTATTCGTCGTCGCTCATGTCCCGCCCCTTTATGCTGTGGTCCCGGTGGGGCCATGGCAGGTTGGGGGCACGGGCGCCAGCCCTTGCGGGAACTTGTCTTACCACACCGCCGGGACGAGCACGATTGCGCCACCGTCGCGGGGTTTCCAGGCGCGCATGGCCAGGGCGACATTGCTTTCCCGGGCCGCGCGGTCTTCCGCCAGAGACCATGTGATGTGCCAGATGCCACCGTCCGGCCTGCGGGTGGAGCCTTCGAGCGCCACCACCAGCGCCTCCACGCCCGCGCCGTCATCGATATGGCCGACAACGCGGGCGTGGCGGATCGCTGGTGGCAAGGGATCACCGGGGCCGGCATGAACCGTGCGCGTCACATGGTCTGCCACAGTGTGCGGATAGCGTGGCGGGAAGAGCGCCATCAGGCGGTCGCGGCTATCGGGTTCGAGCTTCCAGCCGCTGGGCATCGCGCGGTTTCCGGCAGATCAGGAAGATGGCGTGGCCTGGCCACTGACGACGCCGTTGTGATCGGCCTGTGGTGTCGTGAGCGCACCGGTGATCCAGATGGCAGACAAGGCCAGGATTGCCAGCACGAGGCTGATCAGAAGTACCCAGCGCACCACGTTCAAGCCGACGGCGCTACGCGCTTCGTCGGTGGACAGCCGCGCCGGCGGCTCCTGTCGTTGGGTATGGTCGTTCTGCATGACGACTCTCCTGCGTTTCATCGGCGGGGCGCACGGGTGGCGCGCCCCTTTTGCCTGATTCTACGCGCGGAGAGCCCGCGTGGTTCCGCGTCAGTCGCGCAGCAGCTCGTTGATGCCGGTCTTGCTGCGGGTTTGCGCGTCCACCGTCTTGACGATCACGGCGCAATAGAGCAACGGCCCGGGCGTGCCATCGGGCAGCGGCTTGCCGGGCAGCGAGCCGGGCACGACCACGGCGTAAGGGGGCACGCGGCCGATATGCACTTCGCCGGTGGCGCGGTCGATGATCTTGGTGCTGGCGCCCAGGAACACGCCCATCGACAGCACCGCGCCTTCGCCCACGATCACGCCTTCGGCCACCTCCGAGCGCGCGCCGATGAACGCGCCGTCTTCGATGATCACCGGGCCGGCCTGCAGCGGTTCGAGCACGCCGCCGATGCCGACGCCGCCCGAGATATGCACGTTCTTGCCGATCTGCGCGCACGAACCCACCGTGGCCCAGGTATCGACCATGGTGCCTTCATCGACGAACGCGCCGATGTTGACGAAGCTGGGCATCAGCACGACGTTCTTGGCAATGTGTGCGCCGCGCCGCGCCACGGCGCCCGGCACCACGCGGAACCCGGCGGCGCGAAAGGCGGCTTCGTCCCAGCCGGCAAACTTGCTCGGCACCTTGTCAAAGGCCGGGGCGCCACCGGCGCCACCCTCAATCACGACATTGTCATTGAGGCGGAACGAGAGCAGCACGGCCTTCTTCAGCCACTGGTTCACGCGCCACGCGCCATCGACCTTTTCCGCCACGCGCGCTTCGCCAGCATCGAGCAGGGCGAGGGCCTGTTCCACCACCACGCGCACATCGTTGCTGGCCGGCGTCACGTCCGCGCGGTTGTCCCAGGCGGCTTCGATGGCGGCTTCAAGCTGTGCGGTCATGTGTGTTTCTCCGGGCAATACTGAGATGGTCTGGCCTTGGGGGGTCTGGACAGTCTGCTTGGGCAGGGCGCCTAGCCGAGGTGACCGTCGGCGGCAAGCGCGTCGAGCCAGGCAGCAAGATCGTCGATCGTCTCGTCGATCGCGGTCTCGTCGCGAGCGCGGGCGCCCCAATCCGTCCCGAAGTCGAGCCAGACCGTCTGCATGCCCATGGCCTTGGCCGGGGTGAGGTTACGCGCCGAATCCTCGAAGAATACCGAGCGGGTAGGGTCGATGCCAAAGGCGGAGACAAAGCCGCGATAGGCCGATGGCTCGGGCTTGGGCTTGTATTCCATGGCGTGAATGTCCCACAGGCCTTCAAAGCAGTGGGTGATGCCCAGGGCATCGAGCACCCGTGTGGCATAGGCTGCATCGCCATTGGTAAAGACCAGGCGGCGCCCGGGCAGGCGCATCAGGCGTTCTTCCAGGCGCGGCGCACGGTTCAGGGGGGCCATGTCGACATCGTGAACATAGCCAAGGAATTCATAGGGATCGACGCCGTGGAAATGCATCAGGCCAGCGAGCGTGGTGCCATGGTCGTGGAAATACATCTTCTGCACGCGGCGCGCCTCGGCATGGTCGCAGCCCAGTAGATCGGCAATATAGGCGCCCATGCGCACGTCGATCTGGTCGAACAGGCAGGTTTCGGCCGGGTACAGCGTGTTATCCAGATCGAAGATCCAGCAATCGACACGCGATGGGTCAAAGGGCATCCGTCATCCTTGCGAGCTTGGCTCTGGCCTCATGAGCGTGGCTCTGCCTTTAGAGCATGGTGCCGCCGCCTGCCCGCAAAATCAGCGCGGGGCAAGCCTCCTCAGCCGGGCGTTTTCGCCGTCTTCGAGAATCCATAGCGTACCATCGCGCGCTTCGCGAATCTCGCGTATCCGCGTGCCCAGGTCGATCCGCTCCAGTTCCTTGCCCACCGGGTGGCCGTCTGGCCCCGGTTCCAGGCCCACGCGAACGATCCCGGCCGCGCCCAGCGCCGCGATCAGCGCCTGCCCGCGCCACTGCGGAAAGGCCTTGCCCGAATAGAACACGAAATCGCCCGGCGCGATCACCGGGTTCCAGCTGATCGCCGGCGCCGCCAGGTCTGGCCGCGTTGCGTTGCGCGGGATCGGCGTGCCATCATAGTTGTCCCCATCGGACACCAGCGGCCAGCCATAGTTCTTGCCGGGTGAAAGCAGGTTGAGCTCGTCCCCGCCGGCCGGGCCGTGCTCTACATCCCACAGGCGCCCCTGGGCATCGAACTGCAAGCCCAAGGGGTTGCGATGGCCCAGCGTCCACACCTGCGCGGCAATGCCGCCTTGCGCCGCAAAGGGATTGCCCGGCGCGGGCTGGCCATCGAGCGTGAGGTGGAGGACCTTGCCCAGGTTGGTGTTCATATCCTGCGCCGGGATGAACTTCTGCCGCTCGCCCGAAGACAGGAACAGGCTTTGGCCATCCGGCGCAAAGGCGATGCGATGGCCAAAATGGCCGCGCCCGGAAACCTTGGGTACCTGCCGCCAGATCACGGTGAGGCCTTCGAGGCGGGGCGAGCCCTGATCGCGCACCAGCCGCGCGCGGCCCAGCACGGCGCCGCGCGTATCCCCCGCGCCCGCTTCCACCCAGGTGAGATAGACCAACCCGCTGGTGGCAAAATCGGGGGCGAGGGCAATATCGCCGAGGCCCCCCTGGCCGCCGGCGTCCACCTTGGGCGTGCCAGACACGACCACGGCCTTGCCCCCTTCGCGCCACAGCTTAAGCGCGCCGGTGCGTTCGGTCACCAGCACGGCGGTCTTGCCTTGGCCATCATCAGGCAGGAACGCCATGGCCCACGGGCTGTCGAAGCGCGCCAGGTCGGTAATCACGAAGCTGTCGCGCTGTTCGGGCGCCGTGGCGGCGGCGTTATCGGGCTGGGCTTGCGATCCGCAGCTTGCAGCCAGGAACGCGAGCGGCGATAGGAGGCAGAGGATCCCTTTTGTCATGCCCGCTACAATGCCCGAAACCCGCGTCCGTGCCACCAGAATTACCCGTGTTACTGCCCGCGTATCGGGGCATGTGATTGGCGTCGACGAGGCGGGGCGCGGCCCCCTGGCCGGCCCGGTGGTGGCCGCTGCGGTGGTGCTGGGGCGGCGGCCGCCCGAAGGGCTGGCCGATTCCAAAAAGCTTTCGGCCAAGCGCCGCGCGGTGTTGGAAGAGCAGATCAAGGCGTCGTGCCACTGGGGCGTGGGCGTGGTGGACCCGGCCGAGATCGACCGCCTCAACATCTTTGGCGCCACCATGCTGGCGATGACCCTCGCCGTACAGGAACTCGTGGCGCAATTGCAGGGCGATGTGGGCGAGGTGCGTGTCGATGGCAATCTCACGCCGCACGGGCGCCATGCCGATTGGTGCTGGCCGGCGCGGCCGATTGTTGGTGGCGACGCGATCGAGCCGTGCATTTCTGCGGCCTCGATCATCGCCAAGGAGCACCGTGACCGCATGATGCGGGCGGCGGCCGAACTCCATCCGCACTACGGCTGGGAGCGCAACGCCGGCTATGGCACGGCGCAGCACCTTGCCGCCCTGCGCACGCACGGCCCTACGCCGCTGCATCGGCGCAGTTTTGCCCCCGTGGCGCAGCTGCTGCTGATTTAGCCGCGACTCGGCGCAAGGCCTGCGAATAAATTTTCCACAGTTGCGCACACCATATCTTGAGTCACGCACCCCCACCGAGACTCAAGATGTGGTTGGCGGACTCGTTCCGTTCCGCTTTTGCAGCGCTGCGACTCGGCGCAAATCCGCGAGTCGCGCCTTGACCTGCGAGTCGCGATGATTCAGATTCCACGTCAACAAGCGATAGTGGAAGGAAGTATCATGGTTACGGCAGTGAAAACGCGCACCCGCGCCTTGCGGGCCAAAGTGGCCGCCAAGGTTCAGGCGCCGGTGCTGCCGGTCAACCGCATCCTCAAGGGCGATTGCATTGAAATGATGCGCTCGTTGCCCACCGGTTCGATTGACATGATCTTTGCCGATCCGCCCTACAACCTGCAGCTTGGCGGCGACCTGGCCCGCCCCGATGGCAGCCATGTCGACGCCGTGACCGATCACTGGGACAAGTTCGACAGCTTTGCCGTCTATGATCGCTTCACCCGCGAATGGTTGAGCGAGGCCTATCGCCTGCTCAAGCCCAATGGCTCGATCTGGGTGATCGGCAGCTATCACAACATCTTCCGCCTGGGCACGATGCTGCAGGACATGGGCTTCTGGATTCTCAACGACATCATCTGGCGCAAAACCAACCCCATGCCCAATTTCAAAGGCACGCGGTTCACCAATGCCCACGAAACCCTGATCTGGGCAGCCAAGAGCGAGAAGGCGAAGTACACCTTCAACTACCGCGCGATGAAGACCTTGAACGACGAGTTGCAGATGCGCTCTGACTGGGTGCTGCCGATCTGTTCGGGCAAGGAACGCCTCAAGCGCAACGGCACCAAGGCCCACCCCACGCAAAAGCCGGAATCGCTGCTCTATCGGGTGATCCTGGCCACCACCAACAAGGGTGACGTGGTGCTCGATCCATTCTTCGGCACCGGCACCACCGGCGCTGTGGCCAAGCGCCTGGGCCGCAACTGGATCGGCTGCGAGCGCGAGGACGATTATATTGAAGTGGCGCAGGAGCGTATCGACCTGGCCCTGCCGCTCGATGAAAGCGCACTCAAGACCATGCAGTCCAAGCGCGCCGCGCCCAAGGTGCCGTTCGGCTCGCTGGTGGAAAGTGGCTGGCTGACGCCGGGCACCGTGCTCGCTGACAAGAAGCGCCGCTGGCAGGCCGTGGTGCGCGCCGATGGCAGCCTGGCTGTGGGCGAGGATACCGGGTCGATCCATGGCATGGGGTCCAAGGTGCAGAACGCCGCCTCGTGCAATGGCTGGACGTTCTGGCACTTCATGGACAAGGGCGAGATGAAGCCGATCGACGTGCTGCGCCAGCGCTATCTGTTGGCGGTGGAAGACTGATCGGGTTAATTGCCGTCGTCCCGGACTTGATCCGGGGCCCCGCTTTTCCTGAAGGATAGCGCAAGGCGCCCAAAAGAAGCTGGACCCCGGGTCAAGCCCGGGGTGACGAATAGTTGGTGGTTGGGGCAAAGGCTTTGGCATGAACGAGACGGTTTACCTTCGCCCCATCGCCTTGACCGAAAGCCCGCAGTCGGATGACGGTCAGGCCGTGCGCCTGGCTGGCGGGCTCGCCTGCGCCAGCCGCTTTGCCCTGCTGGTGCGGGGTGACGGCAAGATCGTCTCGCGCCAGGTTGTCAGCGCGGGGGACGTAGTTGCTGCCATTGCTGCCTTGCCCGATGCGCTGGCCGCCGACGCCAGCGCGCAATGGGCCAACCTGAGCAAAAACCATGCGCCGATCGGCTGTGGCGAGCGGGTGCTGCGCCTCGATCAGCCGCTGGTCATGGGCATTCTCAACGTCACGCCCGACAGCTTTTCCGATGGCGGCCAGTTCCTCGACAAGCCCGATGTCGCGCTAGACCATGCCTCGGCCATGCTGGCGGCGGGCGCGGCGGTGATCGACGTGGGTGGGGAATCCACCCGGCCCAATGCCGCCGCGGTGTGGGAGGGGGACGAGATCAAGCGCGTGGTGCCGGTGATCGAGCGCCTTGCCGCCACCGGCGCTGCCATTTCCATCGACAGCCGGCGTTCCAGCGTGATTGCCGCCGCGCTTGCCGCCGGGGCGCATATTGTCAACGATGTTTCCGCCCTGCGCCACGATCCGCGCAGCATGGAGATTGTCGCTGCCAGCGGTGCGCCGGTCGTGCTGATGCATGCGCCGGGCGGTGCGGACGACCTCCACGCCGATGGGCATTATCGCGATGTCGTGCTCGACGTGTTCGATGACCTGCGCGCCCGGCGTGATGCCGCGCTGGCCGCCGGCATTGCCGCCGAGAAGATCCTGCTCGATCCCGGCATCGGCTTTGGCAAGACGCTGGCCGAAAACCTGGCGCTGATCAACGCCCTGCCGCTGTTCCACGCGCTGGGCCAACCCGTGCTGTTTGCCGCCAGCCGCAAGCGCATGATCGGCGCCTTGGCCGGCGAGGCACCGGCAGACCAGCGCCTGGGTGGCTCGGTCATGCTGGCGATCAAGGCGCTGGAGGCAGGTTGCCACATGGTGCGCGTGCACGATGTGGCCGAAACGGTGCAGGCCATGCGCGTGTGGCGCGGCCTGCGCGATGCGGCACTGACCGATTTTTCGCAGCTGGCATGAGCGCGCGGGGGGCTTCGACAAGCTCAGCCCGAACGGATTAAAGAGCAGTTTGTGAATACCGTTCGGGCTGGGCTTGTCGAAGCCCCCAGCCGCGCACGCCCCCGTCAGGCCGCGTTGTCGATGCCCAGTTCCGACAGCTTGCGGTAGAGCGTCGAGCGGCCGATCCCCAGGCGCCGTGCCACTTCGGTCATGCGGCCGCGATAGTGGCCGATCGCCAGGCGGATGACATCGGCCTCGATCTCTTCCAGCGGGCGCAGGTTGCCGTCGGCGGTGAACAGCATCACGCCGGCACCATCGCTGATCGGTGCCGGGCTGCGCGGGGTTTCGCCCACCATCGTCGAGAGATTGGGGAAGTCTTGCGCGGTCAGTGTTTCTGCATCGCAGAACACGGCGGCGCGAAACAGCGTCGCCTGTAACTGCCGCACGTTGCCCGGCCAGTCATAGGCCTTGAGCAGGGCCAGCGCGCTATCGGTGATGCCAAGCGGGCGCAGGCCCGGCTGCTCGCCAATCCGCGCGAGGAAATAGCGCGCCAGCGCGGCGATATCGCCCGACCGCTGGCGCAGCGCGGGCAGATGCACGTGCACCGTGCTGAGCGCATCGACCAGGGGCGCATGATAGAAACCCGCCTCGGCCAGATCGCGCAACGGCGCATTGCTGCACGCGAACAGGCGTACGTCGATGCGGAACGAGTGGCGCGCGCCGATCGGCTGTACATCACCGCGTTCGACGAACTGGGTCAGCCGTTCTTGTACATGAAGGGGCAGGCGATCGACCTCGTCGATTACCAGCGTGCCGCCGTCAGCGTGTTGCAGCGCGCCGATATGCCGATCGAAGGCTCCGGGAAACGCGCCCTTTTCGTGGCCGAACAGCACGCTTTCGATCTGGTTGGCGGGAATGCCGCCAGCGTTGACAATGCGCAGCGGCGCCTTGGCGCGCGGGCTGGCGGCGTGCATCGCGCGCACCAGCATTTCCTTGCCGGTGCCGCTTTCGCCCTCGATCAGCACGGTCTGCTGGGTGCGCGCCGCCTTGGCCGCCACGGCCAGTGCGGCGCGGAATGCCGGCGCGGCGCCGATCATCGAATCAAAGTCGAGCGTCGTGCCGATCTTTTCGGTGAGCGGCTGAAGCTCTGCCGCGGGCGCCTCGCGCGTGGTTGCGCTGCGCAGGGCCTGGAGCAGGCGATCGGGTGCCACGGGCTTGATCAGGTAATCGGTGGCCCCGGCGCGCATTGCTTCCACCGCCAGCAGTGGCGAGGCACTGGTGGTGAGCATCAGGATCGGCAGGGCCGGGCGCCGCGCCTTGAGTTCGGCGATCAGCGCACAGGCATCGTCGCCCGGAACCCATTGATCCAGGATGATGGCGCCCAGTTGCATGCCCTGGCGCGTGCCGAGCGTGGCAATCGCGGTTTCGGAATCGCGGGCCACGAGCGTGCGCCACCCTTCGCGTGCGGCCAGTGCCGTGATCAGCCGGCATTGCGCAGGCTCATCATCGATCAGCATCAGCAGGCGGTCGTCGGCTTCGGCCATGATTTTCCCGTCGTTGAAACAACACCCGATTACGCATTTCTGGTAAAAACCTGATTAAACAATCAGGCCATTCAATCGCCCTTGAGAGACGCGGGGCAGCGGTTTAAGGTGCGCTCAAGGATAATAACGAGGGATGAGTGAGCATGACGTCTGCCAATGATATGAAGGCTGCACGCGAAACCTACGAAGGCTTTATCTCGATGATCAAGGTCTCCGTGCCGGTGATCGCGCTCATCGTCGCTTTCGTGATCCTGATCATACAATAAAGAATGTCACATGACATAACGATCGCCGTCCTTCGGGAACGCGCGACGGGGGAGAGCCGGGTGGCGGCGACACCGGAAACGGTGCGCAAGCTTTCGGCTTTGGGGGCCAAACTGGTGGTGGAAAGCGGCGCGGGGAAGGGCGCCGATATTTCCGACGATGATTTTCAGGCCGCCGGCGCGGCGATTGCCAGCGCCGATGCCGCCGCCGGCGCGCAGATAGTGCTGGGCGTGCAGGGGCCCGATCCGGCGCTGTTGGCTGGCGCCGCGCCTGGTGCGTGGATCGTGGCAGGGCTCGATCCCTTTGGCCAGCGCGCCCGGGTCGATGCCTATGCCGCTGCGGGGCTCGAGGCGCTGGCGATGGAATTCATGCCGCGCATCACCCGCGCGCAATCGATGGATATCCTGTCATCACAGGCCAATCTCGCTGGCTACAAGGCCGTGCTGGTGGCGGCCAATCTCTATGGCCGGGCTTTCCCGATGATGATGACGGCGGCCGGCACGGTGAGCGCGGCCAAGGCCTTCATCATGGGCGTGGGCGTCGCCGGCCTCCAGGCCATCGCCACCGCTCGCCGCCTGGGCGCGCAGGTTTCCGCCACCGACGTGCGCTCTGCCACCAAGGAACAGATCCAGTCGCTGGGCGCCAAGCCGATCTTCGTGGAGAACGTGGCGGGGATCGAGGGCGAAGGCGCGGGCGGCTATGCCACCGAAATGAGCCCCGAATACCAGAAGGCCCAGGCCGAACTGGTATCGAGCCATATCGCCAAGCAGGATATCGTCATCACCACCGCGCTGATCCCCGGCCGCGCCGCGCCGCGCCTGATCAGCGATGCCCAGATCGCGACGATGCGGCCAGGCTCGGTCATCTATGACTTGGCCGTGGCGCAAGGCGGCAACGTGGAAGGCAGCGTGGCCGACCAGGTAGTGGAACGCCACGGCGTGAAGATCGTCGGCTATGCCAACACGCCCGCGCTCTTGCCGGCCGATGCTTCGGCCCTGTTTTCGCGCAACCTGTTCAATTTCCTTTCGGCCTTCTGGGACAAGGAACAAGGCCGCCCGGTGCTGGACGAGGAAATCGGCAACGCCATCCGCCTGACGCAAGGCGGGCAGGTCGTGCACGAAAGGCTCAAGGGGTGAGTATGGACGAGTGATCCTCCCCCTGCGGGGGAGGGGAACCGCCCACAGGGCGGTGGAGGGGGGGGTAGCGATGCGCGATCATAGCGTGCAAGCACTGACAAGCGCGAGAAAGCTGCGCAAAGCCATGAGCTTGCCCGAGGTTCTGCTGTGGCAGCGCTTTCGGCAGCGGCCTGCGGGAATCAAGCTGCGCCGACAGCACCCGGTGGGCGGCTTTGTCGCTGATTTCTATTGCGCTGCGTCTAGAACTGTCTTCGAGATCGACGGGATTTCGCATGACATGGGCTCTCGCCCGCTTGCTGATGCCCGGCGTTCGGCGTGGATGGAACGCCACGGGCTTCGCGTGATCCGCATTCCCGCCGCCGACGTTCTCCGCGACCCTGATGCCACGGCCCAAGCCATTATAACCGCGTGCCAAGCAGCACCCCCTCCGTCAGCGCTAGGCGCTGCCACCTCCCCCGCCGGGGGAGGATCTGAAGGTACCTGATCTATGGACTTCATATCGATCCTGAGCATTTTCGTGCTCGCCTGCTTTGTCGGCTACTACGTCGTCTGGTCGGTCACGCCGGCCTTGCATACGCCGTTGATGGCGGTGACCAATGCCATTTCGTCGGTCATCATCGTCGGCGCCCTGGTCGCCTCGGCAGCGGCGGGGTCGCCACTGGCCAAGGTGCTGGGGCTCGGCGCAGTGGTCCTGGCGTCGGTCAATATCTTCGGCGGTTTTGCCGTTACCCAGCGCATGCTGGCGATGTACAAGAAGAAGGAGAAGAAGTGATGGACTTCTCGTTCCTCTCGGCGGCTGTGAGTGTGGCGCCGCGCAATGTATTTCCGATGCCTGCGGCAGAAAACAGCGGTATCGTTCCGCTATTATACCTCATTTCGGGCGTGCTGTTCATCATGGCGCTGCGCGGGCTTTCGTCGCCGGGCACGAGCCGGGCGGGCAACCGCTATGGCATGATCGGCATGACCATTGCCGTGGCCACCACGCTGGTTACCCATTCGATCGCCAGCCTGCCGGAAATCGCGGTGGCCATCGCCATTGGTGGAGGCATCGGCTTTATCATCGCGCGGCGCATCCAGATGACGGCGATGCCGCAACTGGTGGCCGCGTTCCACTCGCTGGTGGGACTGGCCGCCGTGCTGGTGGGGCTGGCGGCCTATGCCAATCCCGAGGCATTCGGCATTCTTGATGCCCAGGGGCTGATCGAACCGCAAAGCCGCGTCGAAATGGGCCTGGGCATTGCCATCGGCGCCATCACCTTCTCCGGCTCGATCATCGCGTTCCTCAAGCTGGCTGGCAAGATGAGCGGCGCGGCGATCCTGTTGCCCGGACGGCATGTGATCAACCTGGGCACGCTGATCGCGATCCTCGGGCTGGTTGGCTGGTTTACCCAGGATCAAAGCCCCTGGGTCATCGCCACGATTACCGCGCTGTCTTTCGTGATCGGCTTCCTGCTGATCATCCCGATCGGCGGGGCAGACATGCCGGTGGTGGTCTCGATGCTCAACAGCTATTCCGGCTGGGCGGCAGCGGCGATGGGTTTCACCCTGCACAACACCGCCATGATCATCACCGGCGCGCTGGTCGGCTCTTCAGGTGCGATCCTGTCGTACATCATGTGCAAGGCGATGAACCGCTCGTTCCTGTCGGTGATCGCCGGGGGCTTTGGCGCCGAAGCAGCCGTCAGCGGCGGCGCGGCCAAGGAGCAGCGCCTGTGGAAGCGCGGATCGGCCGAAGACGCGGCATTCCTGATGAAGGAAGCCGAAAACGTCATCATCATCCCGGGCTATGGCATGGCCGTCAGCCAGGCGCAGCACGTGCTGCGCGAGATGGGCGACGTGCTCAAGGCCAATGGCGTCAACGTGAAATATGCCATTCACCCGGTGGCGGGGCGCATGCCCGGGCACATGAACGTGCTGCTCGCCGAAGCCAACGTACCCTATGACGAAGTCTTTGAACTGGAAGATATCCAGGGCGATTTCGCCCAGGCTGACGTGGCGTTCGTGATCGGCGCCAATGACGTGGTCAACCCCGCGGCCAAGACCGACAAGTCCAGCCCGATCTATGGCATGCCGGTGTTCGACGTGGACAAGGCCAAGACCATCTTCTTCGTCAAGCGCTCCATGGGCGGGGTCGGCTATTCGGGCGTCGACAACGACGTGTTCTACATGGACCAGACGATGATGCTGTTGGCAGACGCCAAGAAGATGGTGGAGGAGATCGTCAAGGCGCTCCAGCATTGATGATAACCCCTGGTTGACAGCGTCGGCGCGGCGGGGCGAGAAGGCGGGCATGAAGACCATCGTTCTTGTCGCCGTTGTCGCCGCGCTGTCGCTCGTTTCTACCGCCTGCGTCTCCAAACTGGCCGAGGGCCGCGTGCGCACGGCGCTGGTCGATGCCGGCCTGTCCCATGCCAATGCCGCCTGCATGGCCGAGCGCATGACCGATCGCCTCTCGCTGGGGCAGTTGCGCCGGTTGGAGGCACTGCAGGCGCCCAGGCGCAGCCTGGCCGATTACGTGTGGACCGTGCGCCGCCTGGATGATCCGCAACTGGTGCAAGTGACGGTCAGCGCCGCTGCGCTCTGCGCCATGGGATTGGCCCCCGAAAAGCGGTGAACCGCGTGCGCGTGCACGGTGGATCGCTGCCGGGGGCCGCTGGACCTGGGCGGTGGTCTTGCCTAAGGCTGAAAACCATCGAAACGGGACTGACCGGCGGGGGCGCCGGTGGGAGATAGTGGTTTGCGCAAGATTGGCCTTATCGGCGGCATGAGCTGGGTTTCGACCCGCACGTATTACGAGCATCTCAACAAGCTGGTTCAGGCGCGCACAAGCACGTTGTCGAGCGCGCCTTTGCTGATCGAAAGCCTGGATTTTGCCGGCTTGGCCCGGCTTTCGACTGCGGATGAGTGGGCCCACGCCGCAACCGTGCTGGTCCAGAGCGCCAAGCGGCTGGAACAGGCTGGCGCCACCGCGCTTCTGATCGGCGCCAACTCGATGCACAAGGTCTATGACCAGGTTGCCGCGTCGGTGGGTGTGCCGGTGATCCACATTGCCGACGCCGTTGGCGCACGGATGCAGGCCAATGGCGTGAAGACCGCGGCGCTGATCGGCTCGCGCAATGTCATGGTCGAAAGCTTTTACCGCAAGCGCCTGGTGGCCCATGGCGTAACGCTGCTGCCGCCGGTGATGGACAATGTCGATGAGATCGACCGGATCATCTATGAAGAGCTGATGCAGGGCCGCGCCACGCGCTCGGCCGAGCGCACGTTCAAGACCTTGTTGACCACCATGGGCCAGGCCGGCGCGCAAGGCGTGGTGCTCGGCTGCACCGAACTCGACATGGTCATCGATGTCGATGCCAACGTGCTGCCGATCTATGACGGCACGCGCATCCATGCCGAGGCGGCGGCCGACTGGATCCTGGGCGCGGGGTGACAGACATGCGCGCGCCCTGGGCCTGCGATCCCGCTGCCTCGCGTGGGCGAGAGTTCGCACCAGAGCAGGGCGGGGTGCGCGGCCCGCGCAGCGAGTTCCAGCGCGATCGCGATCGGATCATCCATTCGATCGCGTTTCGCCGGCTGCGCCACAAGACGCAGGTGTTCATCGCGCCCGACGGCGATCACTATCGCGTGCGGCTGACGCACAGCCTAGAAGTGGCGCAGATCGGGCGCGTGATTGCCCGTGCTTTGGGCGCGGACGAAGACCTGACCGAAGCACTGTGCCTGGCCCACGATATCGGCCATCCGCCGTTCGGTCACGCCGGCGAGGATGCGCTGGAGGCGGCGCTGTCAAGCTGCGGCGGATTTGATCACAACGCCAATACCTTGCGCGTGCTGATGCGCCTGGAAAGCCCCTATGTGGAGCACGATGGCCTCAACCTGACCTGGGAAATGCTCGAAGGCCTGGCCAAGCATAACGGGCCGGTGAAGAAGCCCACCTGGGCGCTTGCCGAACTCGATGCGGCGTTCCCGCTCGACCTGGCCAGTCACGCCTCGATGGAGGCGCAGATTGCCGCGATTTCCGACGACATTGCCTATGACAACCACGATATCGACGATGGACTGCGCGGCGGTTTCCTGGCGCTGGACGACCTGCTGGAACTGCCGTTCGTGGCCGATCAATGGTATGCGATCGAGGCGCGCCATCCCCATGCCCCGCGCGAACGCCTGCTGCGCGAATTGGTGCGTGGGCAGATCGGCCGGATGGTCAACGACGTGATCAGCGAAACGCAGCGGCGCCTGGATGATAGCGGCGTTGGCAATGTGGCGGCGGTGCGCGCTGCCGGGCGCGCGCTCTGCGGATTTTCCGAAGAGGTGCGGCGGGAAGAACGCACACTCAAGCAGTTCATGTACGCGCGGCTCTACCTCCATCCCGAGCAGGTGGCTGCGGCTGATCGCGCGCGCCATGTGGTCGAAACGCTGTTTGCCGCCTATCGCGCCGATGCCGGACACATGCCGGCCGCCTGGCAGGCGCGCTTGCGGCTGTCAGAGCCAGATCGCAGCCGCGTGATCGCCGATTTCATCGCCGGCATGACCGATCGCTATGCTATCGACTGTTACGCGAAGATCGTCGGTCAAGTGCCTGAAGGACTTAGCAATGTCTGATCCCATCCGCGTGCTGCTGGTCGGCGCGACGGGGCTGGTCGGCCAGGCCGTGCTGGATGCCGCTGCTGGCCGGCCTGGCGTGCGCATGGTCGCCTTGGGACGCCGTGCGGCGCCCCTGCCTGCCGGCGCGCAGATGGAGCAATTGGTGATCGCGCCTGAACACTGGGGCGATGCCGTAGCGCAGGTGCGCCCTGATGTGATCGTGCTGGCATTGGGCACGACGATCGCGGCGGTGGGTGGCGATCGCGCCGCCTTTCGGGCGGTGGACCATGACCTCACGCTGCGCTGTGCGACGGCGGCGCGCCAGACGGGCGTTGCCCATGCCATCCTAGTTTCATCGGTTGGCGCTGATCCGGCTGCGCGCACGTTCTATCTCGCCACCAAGGGTGAGGTGGAGCGCGACGTGGCAGCGCTGGGCCTCCCTCGGTGCGATATACTTCGACCCGGCCTGCTGCGCGGCGCCCGCCAAGGCGCAGTCCGCCCGGCTGAGCGCGTGGGCATGGCGGTGGCGCCGCTGGTCGATTGGGCGCTGAGGGGCGCGCTTTCCCGCTATCGCTCGATCACCGCCAGCACGGTGGGCCAGGCGATTGTAAACCTGGCCAGCGTCCAGGCCGATGGGCGGTTCGTCCACCATTTTCGCTCCATCCACAGCGCTGCGCGCGGGACTGCTTATCCAGGCAGTTGACTTGCACGGGGTGCCTGCGCGAAAGGGCGGGCCTGTCGCTGACCCGCGCGGGAGAGTTTGCTGCTGATTCGCATATGTGAAAAAAGCAGTGACGCCGAAGGAGCAACCGCCCCGGAATCTCTCAGGCTAAAGGACCGCACGGGGTCTATAGCGACACTCTGGAAAGTGTTTCATTTCCTTGCGGAAATGGGGCCGCCGAAGGGGTAACCCCGCGATGCGCCACAACTAGGGGCGCGGGGGAAAGCTCTCAGGTTTCCGTGACAGAGGGGGCACCGTTGGGTGCACCTCTGTGCGGAGTTGAAACTTGTGAGTGACACATACGATCTCGCCCCGATTGCGGGCGAAAAGCCGCTTATCCTCACCCTGCCTCTCGATGCCTGGCACCGCGCACGCGGCGGCCGGATGGTGGAATTCGCCGGCTATCACATGCCGGTGCAGTACGAAGGCATTCTGGCTGAACACCAGTGGACGCGGGCCCATGCCGGGCTGTTTGATGTGTCGCACATGGGCCAGCTGGTGCTGCGCGGTGACCATGCCGGGCAGGCGCTCGAGGCCTTGCTGCCCGGCGCCTTCACCACGCTCAAGCCCGGCAAGCAGCGCTATTCGCTGTTGCTGGCAGACGACGGCGGCGTCCTTGACGATCTGATCGTGACCAATCGCGGCGCTGATTTCTACGTGGTGGTCAACGGCGCCACCAAGCATGCCGATATCGCCCACATCACCGCGCGCCTGCCCAAGGGTGTGACGCTGGACCACCTGGCAGACCATGCACTGCTCGCGCTGCAAGGACCGGAAGCCGCCCAAGCGCTCGGCGCGTTGGGCCTGGTGCCGGCGGCCGATCCGGCGCGCACGCTTGACAGCCTGGTGTTCATGGAGGCTGCGCCGTTCGTGTGGAACGGGGTGGCGCTGGGCGTTAGCCGCTCGGGCTATACCGGCGAAGATGGCTTTGAAATCTCGGTTCATGCTGATCAAGCCGTGGCGCTGGCCGATGCGCTGCTGGCCCAGCCGCAGGTCAAGCCGATCGGCCTGGGTGCGCGAGATTCGCTGCGCCTGGAAGCCGGCCTGCCGCTCTATGGCCATGATCTTTCGCCCGATATCGATCCGGTAGAGGCCGATCTCGGCTTTGCCATTCCAGTTCGCCGCCGACTGGCTGACGCTGGTTTCCCCGGCGCGCCACAACTGGCCAAGGCTTTTGCCCAAGGCACCGCGCGGCGCCGCGTGGGCCTGCTGATTGAAGGCCGCATGGCCGCACGCGAAGGCGCCGAGGTGGTGTCAGATGGCCGCACCGTGGGCACCGTCACCTCTGGCGGCTTTGCCCCCAGCCTGGAGCGGCCGATCGCCATGGCCTTCGTCGAAACCGCGCTGGCCGTGCCCGGCACCGCGCTGACCCTTTCCGTGCGCGGCAAGAGCCTTGCCGCCACTGTCGTTTCGCTTCCCTTCCATCCCCATCGTTACGTGCGCAAAGGAGCCGCCTGATGACCCGCTATTTCACCGCTGATCACGAATGGCTTGTGGTTGAAGGCGATGCTGCAACTGTCGGCATCACCGACTATGCGCAGAGCCAGCTTGGCGACATCACCTTTGTCGAACTGCCCGCCGTGGGCGCTGCCCTGGCCAAGGGTGACAGCGCGTCTGTCGTGGATTCGGTCAAGGCCGCTTCGGATGTCTATGCCCCGGTTTCGGGCGCCGTTACCGAAGTGAACCCGGCCCTGGAAGACGCGCCCGAACTGGTCAACTCCGCGCCGGAAGGCGAGGGCTGGCTGTGGCGCATGACGCTGGCCGATGCCGCCCAGCTTGATGGGCTGATGGACGAGGCGGCCTATGCCGCCCATGTCGCGGGGCTTTGACACGATGCGCTATCTTCCCTTGAGTGACCATGATCGTGGCGAGATGCTCGCCACGATCGGGGCGCCGGATATCGACGCGCTGTTTGCCGATGTTCCGGCGGCGGCGCGGCTCTCTGGCCCGATTGCAGGCCTGCCGGGCCATGCCAGCGAAATGGCGGTGGAACGCCACATGGCGCGGCTTTCGGCCGAAAGCCTCACCGCCGGCCAGGTGCCGTTCTTCCTGGGGGCAGGGGCCTATCGCCACCATGTTCCGGCGACGGTTGACCACCTGATCCAGCGCGGCGAGTTCCTGACCGCCTACACCCCCTATCAGCCGGAAATCGCGCAAGGCACCCTGCAGGTGCTGTTCGAATTCCAGACCCAGGTGGCGCGCCTGTTCGGCACCGATGTGGCCAATGCCTCGCTCTATGATGGCTCGACCGCGTGCTGGGAAGCCATCGCCATGGCTGGCCGCATTACCCGCCGCAGCAAGGCCGTGCTTTCGGGCGGCCTGCACCCGCATTATGTGGGCACAGCGCAGACCATGGCGCGCTTTACCGGCGATACGCTGGTGACGGCCAAGCCCGAAGTGTCGGCACAGGCCGATGACGAAGCGCTGATCGCCGCGATCGACGCTGAAACATCGTGCGTGCTGGTGCAGTATCCTGACGTGCTGGGCCGCATTCCCGATCTCAAGCGCATTGCCGCAGCCACGCAGGCCAAGGGCGCGCTGCTGATCGCGGTGGTGACCGAACCGGTGGCGTTGGGCTTGATCGAAAGCCCCGGCACGCTGGGTGCTGATATCGTCGTTGGCGAAGGCCAGTCGCTCGGCGTTGGCCTGCAGTTTGGCGGGCCATACCTGGGCCTGTTCGGTTGCCGCGAAAAGTATGTGCGCCAGATGCCGGGCCGCCTGTGTGGCGAAACGGTGGATGCCGATGGCAAGCGCGCCTTCGTGCTGACGCTGTCCACGCGGGAGCAGCATATCCGCCGCGAAAAGGCGACGAGCAATATCTGCACCAATTCAGGGCTTTGTGCCTTGGCTTTCAGCATTCATCTAAGCTTGCTGGGTGGTGAAGGCCTGGCCCGCATGGCCCGCGCCAGCCATTTGCGTGCGGTCCAGGCGGCCACTGCGCTGGCGGCGCTGCCGGGCGTGGCCGTGGTCAACGCCAGTTATGTCAACGAGTTTGCCATCACGCTGCCGCGTCCGGCGGCCGAAGTGGTGGATGCGCTGGCGGCCCGTCGCGTGTTGGGCGGCGTTGCCCTGTCGCGGCTCGTGCCGGGGCAGGCTGATCTCACCCATGTGCTGCTCGTCGCCACCAGCGAACTGACGACCGATGAAGACATCGCGGCCCTGTGCGCCGCGCTTGCGGAGGTACTGGCATGACTGTTCTGAACCCCTCCGGCTGGCGCCCCGAACTGGGCGAGCGCATTCCTGCCACGCTGGAAGCGCCCGAAACCGTGACCGGCAACCGCGCGCTGCACCTGGAAGAACCGCTGCTGTTCGAAGTGGGGCGGATGGACCACTGCGGCGTCGATTTCGACGACGTACCCGGATCGCCGCTCGCTGGCCTCGCCCTGCGCGCGGCGCCGGTGGACCTGCCGGGCCTGAGCGAGCCGGAGGCGGTGCGCCACTACACCCGCCTCTCGCGCCAGAACTATGCGATCGACCTCGGGCCGTTCCCGCTCGGCAGTTGCACGATGAAGCACAACCCGCGCCTGGACGAAAAGGTCGCGCGGATGCCCGGTTTTGCCGATGTGCACCCGCTGCAACCGGTAGGCACGGTGCAGGGCGCGCTCAAGGTGATCGATGAACTGGCCGACTGGCTGGTCAAGCTGACCGGGATGGCCGCCGTGGCGATGACGCCCAAGGCCGGTGCGCATGGCGAACTGTGCGGCTTGCTAGCGATCCGCGCCGCGCTCGATGCGCGGGGGGACAAGCGCGAGGTGATCCTGGTGCCCGAAAGCGCGCATGGCACCAACCCGGCCACCGCCGCCTTTGCCGGCTTCCAGGTGGAGGCGATCCCGGCCACCGACGATGGCCGCGTCGATACCGCCGCGCTGATCGGCAAGCTCGGCCCGCATGTGGCCGGGGTGATGATCACCAACCCCAACACCTGCGGCCTGTTCGAGCGCGATCTCAAGACCATTGCCGATGCCGTGCATGCCGCCGGCGGCTATGTCTATTGCGATGGCGCCAACTTCAACGCCATCGTCGGCCGGGTGCGCCCGGGCGATCTGGGCGTGGATGCCATGCACATCAACCTGCACAAGACCTTCTCCACGCCGCACGGCGGGGGCGGTCCGGGTGCCGGTCCGGTGGTGCTGTCAGACGCGCTGGCGCCATTCGCGCCGCTGCCGTTCGTCAAGCCTGGCAGCGATGGCATGCTGCGCCTGGTGGAAGAGGCCGATAGCGCCGGTGAGGCGCCTGAGGCGTTTGGCCGCATGTGCGCGTTCCATGGCCAAATGGGTATGTTCAGCCGTGCGCTGGCTTATATCCTGAGCCACGGTGCAGATGGCCTCGCCCAGGCATCGGGCGATGCCGTGCTCAACGCCAACTATGTGCTGCGCCGGTTGGAGCATGTGCTGCATGCGCCGTTCGCGGCGGCTGGCCCGTGCATGCACGAAGCGCTGTTCAGCGATGATGGCTTTGCCGATGGCTTTGCCACGCTGGACCTCGCCAAGGGCCTGATCGACGAGGGCTATCACCCGATGACGGTCTACTTCCCGCTGGTCGTGCATGGCGCGATGCTGGTTGAGCCGACTGAGACGGAAAGCAAGGCCGGTCTCGATCAGTTCATCATGGCGATGGAAAGCCTGGGTGCGCGCGCGAAGGCTGGCGATCCCGCGCTCAAGTCTGCCCCTCACTTTGCCCCGCGCCGCCGGGTCGATGAAACCCGCGCGGCGCGCAAGCCGCGCTTGGTGTGGAGCGCCTGAGGCGCGCCGCAATGCCTGACAGCCAAACGTAAAAAGGCGCCGCAAGATATTGATCTTGCGGCGCCTTCTTTATTCATGATCCTGGCGCGATTACTTGCCGTTAATCGCGTCCGAACCGGCCTGGCCAGCAGACTGGATGTCCTTGCCGGCGCCCTTGACGGTGTTGCACGCAGCCGTGCCCAGCAGCAGGCCGCCCATGGCGGCCGCGACGATGATCTTGCGCATCATGAGATTGGCTCCCTTCCTTGTGGGACGAAAGGCTCGAAACATGCCCTTCCGAACGCGCACAGAACGAGCCAATCCGCATGCGGTTCCTTGCCCTAAGGACCCTGCGTTCACGCCATGGCAGAGGCGGTAGGCGGGCTAGGTTGCTGCTGTCGGTGCCGCACATGTTCGCGCCAGGCGATGATCAGCCCTGCCGCAATCACGATCGGCGCACCGATCCAGGTGGTGGCAGGCGGCAGGTGGGCAAAGACCAGCCAGCCCCACAGCGTGGCCCAGCCAAATTGCGAGTAATCCATCACGATCACGCTGGACACCGGGCCGAACCGCAGCGCGGCTGTCATCAGCAATTGCGCGCCGAGGCCGGCCAGGCCAATACCGCCGAGCATGAGCCAGCCGAGGGCATCATGGTGCACCCCGGTGCGGAACAGGAACAGCGCCAGGAACGGCGCGCTCATCGCGGAAAAATAGAAGACCACTGTCAGTGGCTCTTCCGTGCGGCCAAGGTCGCGCAATTGGATCGAGACCAGCGCGACCATGAACGCCGCGCCGACGCCAACCGCCACGCCCAGCGCGGGCAGGTGGGTCTGGTTCGGGCCGGCAATGATCACGATGCCCAGCAGTCCCATGGCCACCGCCGTCCAGCGCCACGGACCCACCCGTTCCTTGAGCAGGAGCGCAGAGAGGATCACGGCAAAGACCGGGGCGGTAAAGCCCAGCACGGTCGCCTCGGCCAGGGGCAGGATCTGCACCACACCGAGCGTAAGGAACATGCCGGCCGTGCCGATCATCGCGCGGCGGAAATGGACCCACGGCCGCGCCGTGCGCAGGCGATGCAATTGCCCACGTGCACCAAGCCAGCCCAGCAGCATGAGCGCCGGCAGCGTCTGCCGCCAGAACATGGTTTCGGGCAGCGGCATGCCACGCTCGCCGGTCAGCTTGACCAGCACCAGCATGGTCGACAGCATGGCCATTGCCACCAGGCGCAGGCCCAGGGCCAGAAAGGGTCTTTCACGAGACGGCATGGCCCGCGCGCCTAGGCGCAGGGCGATGCGAGTGCAAGGCTTGTCGATCGCGGGGTTGCATCGTGCCGGCGCTGCGGCCATGGCGCCGCCATGATCGAACGGTGGCGCGCGATAGACTGGCAGCAGGTGTGGCAGGGGCCGTGGCAAGCCGTGGCGGCCGTTGGCGCCGTGCTGCTGGCGGTGGCGATCGTGGCGCTGGTGGCCGAACGGCGGCGCAGCAAGCGTGCCGATCTCGATCGCGTGGGCTGCATGCCCTGGACGATGATCTACGCCCTGTGCTTTTTCATGGCCTGCGTGCTGCTGGGCGGCGCTTTGCGCGCCGCCCTGGCAAGCTGACGATCAGAGGCAGGCTTCCAGGAATGCCTGGTCAAAGCCGAACTGACGCGCCTTTTCCAGAGTATAGGGGCGCAGACCGGACGGGCGGAATTCGCCGATGATCTTGCCCTCTTCGGTTTCGTCGAGATATTCGAACTTGAACAGTTCCTGCGTCACGATCACATCGCCTTCCATCCCGATCACCTCGGTGATGTTGGTGGTGCGGCGCGAACCGTCGCGCAGGCGCTTGACCTGAACGATCAGATCGACGCTCTCGGCGATCTGGCGGCTGATCGCTTCCTTGGGGATCTTGATGTCACCCATCAGGATCATGTTTTCCATACGGCCCAGGCATTCGCGCGGGCTGTTGGCGTGCAGCGTACACATCGAACCATCGTGGCCGGTGTTCATCGCCGCCAGCAGGTCAAAGCATTCCGCGCCGCGAATTTCGCCCAGGATAATGCGGTCAGGGCGCATACGCAGCGCGTTCTTGACCAGATCGCCGATGGTGATCGCGCCCTGGCCTTCCAGGTTCGGTGGGCGGGTTTCCAGCGGCAGCCAGTGCGGTTGTTGCAGGCGCAGTTCGGCCGCGTCTTCGATCGTCAGCACGCGCTCGCCCGGGTCGATCATCTTGGACAAGGCGTTGAGCATCGTGGTTTTCCCAGAGCCCGTGCCCCCGGAAATCACGATATTCATGCGGCACGCCCCGGCGATTTTCAGCGCCGTGCACATCTTGTCGCTCATCGAGCCGAAATCGCGCAGCATATCGAGCGTGATCGGCTTTTCGGAAAACTTACGAATGGAGATCGCCGTGCCGCGCAATGAAAGCGGCGGCACGATCACGTTGACGCGGCTGCCATCCTTGAGGCGGGCGTCGGCCAGAGGCGTGGTCTGGTCGACGCGACGGCCGACCTGGTTGACGATGCGCTGGGCGATCTGGAACAGGTGGCTTTCATCGCGGAAGCGGATCGGGGCAAGTTGCAGCTTGCCCTTCTTTTCGATGTAGGTCTGTTCCGGTCCGTTGACCATGATGTCGGACACGTCGGGATCGTTGAGCAGTTCCTCCAGCGGCCCGAACCCGAGCAGTTCGTCGATCAGCACCTTTTCCAGCGCGAATTGCTCGCGCCGGTTGAGCGTCACTTTCAGTTCGGCCAGCACTTCCATGATGATCGGGCGGAATTCTTCCGACAGTTCATCCTTGGTCAGCGTTGCGGCGGCTTCGGGATCGACACGTTCGAGCAGGCGCGGCAGCACCTGTTCCTTGATCTTGTGGACCGACGCCTCGAAGCCTTCGGCCTGGTAGGTGTTGTCCACCACGCCGTTGATGCGCTCGGCCAGGCGGCTCATCGCATCGGCATGCTTGCCGCCCATGTCATCGTTGGCGCCGGGCAGAGGGCTTGCTTCGACAAAGCCAGCGGGCACGGCCGTTGCGGCTTCGCCAGTTTTCATCGGCCGGGCAACGCCGAACGAGGGGCGCGCGGCGGTGGCTCCACCCAAACCTGTCTTCCGGCCAAAAGCGCTCATGCGTCTTTTCCTGTCAACTCGTTCTTCCGGGGCCGTAGCCCGACAATGGTCAGGAACGGCTTTTCAGACGTAGTGAATACGGGGGAAACCTTCAGGATTCCCTAAAAACGGACAAAAGGCCGCAATGGCGCCGTGCATGGCGGTGTTGCCTGGCCGCGCGGCGGCAATCCTTCACCAACTCTATAGAAATGAAAGGCTTGGCCATCCAATCCGGCCGGGACGTCGCCGATCCGCCGAATCAGGGGCGGCATGTCGGGCAGGGAAAAGTCACTCAGCAGATAAAAGCTGCCTTCGTGTTTCGCCGTGGCCGCCAGTACGCGATAGAACTGCGCGCCATCGACCAGCTTTTGCGGTTCGGGATTGTTCCAGCGGGTAAAACTTTGCGTGCAGCGCTTGCCCAAGCGTTGAAATGGCATGCCGCTCAGCCCGGAAATTCCCTCGCCCGCGCTTTCCGGGAAAGCCAGCCAGCGTTCCTGGCTCAGGTTATGAGACGCGATCCAGGCGGAGGCGCGATCGCTGTTGTTGAACGGCATGATCAGGGCGACCACCGCCATGAACACGCCACACCCCGCCACCAGCCATAGCCACACGCGCATCCACACGCCGGGGCCAGGCCCCCCGGCAAGGGCCTGGCGCCAGACCATCGCCACCAGCAGCAGTGTGCTGAGCATGAGGTGGCGGACCGAGAGGGCGTAAACCGCCACGCTGAACACCAGCGTAAATCCGGCAAAGCCGGCCAGCACGAGGCGATCGGCCGGTCGGCCGCGCAGTTGTGTCCAGGCCATGGCTGCTACGGCCAACAAAGCGATCGCGCCCAGCAAAGCAGGCGGAGGCTGACCCCATTCCGGGCGCAGGCCGTGCCATTGCAGCGGCAGGCCTTGCGCGCTCATCCCAGCGAGCCAGTCAATCAGTCGTGCAAGTCGGCCAGGCTGGGTGATGGCGGGCGCCACGTCGGGCGCGGGGCGCACCCACCATGCTGCCAGCAGGCCCGAGGCGATCCACCCGCCCAGCCAGCCGAGCGGCGCGCGCCGTTCGACCCAGCGCCAACCGGCGAATACGAACGACAGCACCCCGAACAGGAAATCGCACTGCGGCAACAAGATGATGAATGGCCAGGCCCAGTGGCCGCGTCGCCACAGCGCTAAGGCAAGGAACACGCACACCGCGCCCAGGGTGAGGCTGCGCGACACGGTCAGGAATTCGAACAGCACGAATTCCGACAGGGCCAGGCACAACCGCTGGCTGCGCGCGAAGGGTGCACCTAGCAGGATGGCAAGCTGGCCCGGAACCGCAATCAGGGCGGCTGCCACCGGCAGGGTCAGCAATGGCGCAGATAGAAAGTGCGTCAGACCGCGCAGGATCGCGTACCACAGCGGGGGATGGCCTTCATAACGCAGCGCGGCAAGCAGATCGGGCCAGGTTGGCGTCTGCACCGCGATCAGCACGGCCTGCCATTCGTCCAACCAGGGTTTGTGCGTGATGATCAGCAGGATTTGCAGGGCGATAACCGCGCAAATCGCGCCGGTCCACGCAACGGTTGTGGCCAAGGCTGCGTTGACGGCGCGATCCAGCGCCAAGGTCGTGCGGGCTATCCAGGCCAGCACCCGCGCCAGCAGCGGCGCCCGCGCGCAAAGCCAGGGTGCGATCGTGTCGCCGACGTGGATCTGCGTCATGCCCCGTCTGCCCCTTTCTGTCCGTCGCTATGGCTAGGGCGGGAATAAAAGGACGGAGGCCAAGGAATGGTTAACGCGCGCTTGCTGGCGGCGTGCACGAACGCGAACGGGGCTGCACCGCTTGGCGATGCAGCCCCGTTCCAAGCCTTCCAGGACGCAGCAGCGCGGAGGGACGCGGCGCCAGGTCTTGGGGTGTTGCGTCAGTTTGCGGTCAGATGCGGGCCGCGAACAGATAGCCTTCGCCGCGTACCGTGCGGATCAGGGCGCCGCCGCCGTGGCGCACCAGCTTGGCACGCAGGCGCGAAACGGCGACATCGATGGCGCGGTCAAACGCTTCGGCTTCGTCGCCATGAACTAGGCGCAGCAGCGCTTCGCGGCTGACGACCTGGCCGGCGTGGACTGCCAGGGCATGGAGCAGCTTGAATTCGCCGCTGGTCAGGTCAACGTCGCGGCCAGCGGCATCGCGCACCACATAGAACGTGGGATCGAGCACCCAACCGGCAAAGGTCAGCACTGGAGTGGCAGCGGCGCGCGCGGTGGCGGCGTTACCACGGCGCAGCACCACGCGCAGGCGGGCGAGCAGTTCGCGCGGGTTGAACGGCTTGGCGAGATAATCGTCAGCGCCCAGTTCCAGGCCGACGATGCGATCGATATCGCTGGCGACGGCGGAAAGCAGCATGACCGGCGGCGTGCCGGGCTGTTCAGCCATCTCGCGCAGCAGGCCGAGCGAATCCTCGCCACGGGCCATGACATCGAGGATCACCGCATCGATCGGTTCCTGCGACACCAGCTGGCGCAGTTCGGTGCCATTGGCGACGGGCACCACGTGCATGCCCTGGCCTTCCAGGTATTCACGCAGCATGTCGCGGGTCTGCTGATCTTCATCGAGCAGGGCGATGCGGGCATCGTGGGTGCGGCGCATGGCGGGTTCATAACCGTTGGCCGGAGCGGGTGCGGTGATCATCGCGTCGTTGCGGGCAAAGCGCATGGCACCGGCGGGATTTGGGCGGAGTTCGGAGTGTGCAAGGGGCATTCGTCAGGGTCCATCAGTGGGAGGGGAGGGATGAGGGACACCGGCTTAACGAGGGGCGTGGCAAAACCCTTCGCGGCAAGTTTCTTTTTCTTGCGGTTCGCGCGGCTTTCGTGCCGAAGATCGACGAGCTCATTTTGCAATCGATTGTTGTAAGGGCGCATTGTCTGTGCCATGGTGCACGCGAAGGGCCGGTGAAGCCCCTTGGGAGAGCGTCATGGAATTTGCCCGCAATCAGGCCGAAACTCCGCCAGGCAGCACGGTGCCGGCCAGCGGTTGCGTGGCATCGGGATCTGCGCGGCCGCGTCTGTCCCTGGCGCGCATCCTGGAAATGAACCTGGGCTTCCTGGGTCTGCAATTCAGCTTCGGCCTGCAGCAGGGCAACATGGGCCCGATCTACAGCTATCTTGGCGCCAACGAAGCGCAGCTTCCGCTACTTGGCCTGGCCGGGCCGATCACCGGCCTGCTGGTGCAGCCGCTGATTGGGGCGCTGTCTGATCGCACCGCCAGCCGCTGGGGCCGCCGCACGCCCTATTTTCTGATCGGGGCTGTGCTCTGCGCCCTCGGGCTGTTCATCATGCCGCTGTCTTCTTCGGTGCTGATGGCCGCGTCGCTGCTGTGGCTGCTCGACGCTGGTAACAACATCACCATGGAACCCTACCGGGCCTATGTTTCCGACCGGCTCAATCCCAACCAGCGGCAAACCGGGTTTCTGTCGCAAAGTGCATTTACCGGCCTGGCGCAGATGCTGGCGTTTCTGACGCCCTCGATCCTGGTCGGCCTGGGCATGAACCAGGATTGGGTCGATGCCCATGGCATTCCCTATACCGTGCGGGTGGTGTTCACGCTCGGCGCGGTCCTGTCGCTGGTGACCATTCTGTGGTCGGTCTGGCGCGTGCCGGAATTGCCGCTGACACCGCAGGAACGCGCGCATATCGAGGCAGCGCCCAGGGGCTTTGGCGCGGCGCTGGCCGAGATTGCCGACGCCATCCGCACCATGCCGGTCGCCATGCGCAAGCTTGGGCTGATGAGCCTGTTCCAGTGGTCGGCGATGTCGGGCTATTGGCTCTATGTCACCTATTCGATCGCGCGGACGGTCTATCACACCGCCGATGCACATAGCTCGGCGTTCCATAGCGCGGTGCTGACCAATGGCGAAATGGCCGCGTTCTATAACGGCATCTCGTTCGTCACTGCCTTTGCCATGGTGCCGCTGGTGCGCCGGATCGGCCCGGGACCGCTGCACGCGCTGTGCCTGCTGGCGGGAGGCCTCGGCATGCTGGCGCTGCCGCACATTACCGACAAGGCGTTGCTATTCGTGCCGGCGGTGGGCGTGGGTCTTGCCTGGGGCAGCATCATGGGCAACCCCTATGCCATCCTCACCAATTCCATCCCGCCGGCCCGCACCGGGGTCTATATGGGCATTTTCAACATGATGATCGTGATCCCCATGTTGCTGTTCGCGGTCGTGATGAGCGAACTGGACCTGGGCTTCATCAAGCTGGGGCTGGGTGTCTATTCCCATGTGCTGCGTGGCGATCCGGGCAATATGCTGTCGCTGTGCGGCGCGCTGTTGATCGCGGCGGCGCTGTCGGTCCTGTGGGTGCGCGAAGGGCGTGCCCATGCCGTGGCCCAGGCGCAAGCCCTGGCATGAGCGGCATGTTTGCCTTGAACAGCGGCGATGCGGCAATCGTGCTGGAGCCGCGCGAGGGCCGCGCTCCCGTGTGGCGCCATTGGGGCGCGGCGGTGGATGTTGCTGGCCTGCCGCCGCTGGCCGACGCGCGCGGCGCGGCATCGTTTTCGTTTGACGAAGACGTCCCGCTCGATAGCGCCCCGGTGGGCGGGCTGGGCTGGTTCGGCCCGGCTGCGGTGGAACTGCGTGATGCCACCGGCGCCGGCATGGTCGTTTCCTGGACCAACAGTGATGTTGCCCGCACCGACGACGGGCTGGTGATCTGCCTCGATGATACGGTGCAGGGCGTGCGCCTGGTGCAGACCATCGCCGCCGATGGCCTTGGCGGCTTTCGCATGGGTGCCACGCTGACCAATATCGGCCCTGCGCCGATCCAGCTCGATTGGCTGGCCAGCGCGGTGCTGCCGCTGCCGGGCGATGCCGCGCAGCTGGTGTCCTGGCGCGGGCGGCACAATGCCGAATTGGTGCAGAAGGTCGAGCCCTTGCCGGCGCATGCCTGGCAACGCGAAGGGCGGCGCGGCATTGCCGGCCATGGCGGCCCGGCCGGGCTGTTCGTGCTGGGCGAGGGGGCAGGGCATGCCACCGGCCCGGTTCATGCGCTGCAATTGTGCTGGTCAGGCGACAGCCTGATCCGGGTGGAGCGCGATGACGAAGGGTTCTTTATCGCCATGGCTGGCGCGCGCCTGGCACCGGGCGAGGTGGTTCTGGCCCCCGGTGCCAGCTGGCACGCGCCCGATGTGTTGGCAGCCTGGTCCAGCTACGGGCGCAACGGCGCCACGGCGGTGTTCCATGCGGCGGTGCGGGCCATGGTGCGCTGGCCGGGCGGCACCATGCCGCCGCGCAAGGTTCATCTCAATTCGTGGGAAGCCTGCTATTTCGATCATGACGAGGCGCGCATCCTCGCCCTGGCCGAAGCCGCCGCGCAGATCGGCATAGAGCGCTTTGTGCTCGACGATGGCTGGTTCGTGGGGCGCAACGACGATACGGCTGGGCTGGGCGATTGGACGCCCGATCCAGCCAAGTATCCGCAAGGCCTGGCGCCGCTGGCGCACCGGATCATCGCCACGGGCATGGAATTCGGACTGTGGGTCGAGCCGGAAATGGTCAACCCCGATAGCGATCTCTATCGCGCCCATCCCGGTTGGGCACTGGCGCTACCCGATCGTGCGCGACCCACGGCCCGCAACCAGTTGGTGCTGGATCTGTCGCAGGCAGCGGTGCGTGACTATCTGTTCGATTGCCTCGATCATCTGCTGCGCGATGTGCCGATCAGCTATCTGAAATGGGACCACAATCGCGATCTGGCGCCGTCCTGTGGCGCGGCACAGGTGCGCGGGCTGTATGACTTGCTGGCCCGCTTGCGCGCCGCCCATCCCGGCGTCGAGATAGAGGCCTGTGCCGGTGGTGGCGGGCGCAGCGACGCCGGTATGGCGCCCTATGTCCACCGCTATTGGACCAGCGACAATATCGATGCCGTCAGCCGCGTGGATATCCAGCGCGGGTTCCTAGCGTTCCTGCCGCCCGAGATGATGGGCAGCCACGTGGGCGCCAGCCCCGCCCATGCCACGGGCCGGGCACAGGCCCTGGCGTTTCGCGCTGCCGTGGCCATGCCAGGGCATTTCGGTGTGGAGATGGACCCGCGCACGCTTGACGCGCCAGAGCGGGATGAACTGGCCGGTTGGATCGGGTTTCACCGCACGTGGCGCGATCTGCTGCATGGCGGGCAGGTATGGCTGGGCGAAGGCCCCGATGGCCTGGTGTGGCAGGCGCAGGGCAGCGCCCAGGCGCAATTGTTGTTTGCCATTCGCCGCGCGCCGGCCGCTGATCGGCGGCCACAGCCGCTGCGCCTGCCGCATCTGGCCGGGCAGGGGGCATGCAAGGTGCGCCTGCTGCGCCTGGCCGGTGGCACTGGTGGCCACGCCGCCCCAACCACGCCGCTCCATCGTGCCATGGTGGATGCGCCGGTAACGCTGGCGGGCAACTGGCTGGCCCATGCCGGTTTGCCGATGCCGCCGATGAATGCCCAGACCGTGGCGATCTTTCATATCGAGGCCGGGTGAATGACCTGGCCGCTTTACACCCTCCACCCTTCCTCGCGCGCCTGACGCGCCAACCAGCACGAGGTCGCATGTCCGCCGATCGTCCTTCTTTCCAGCCCGATGCGCAAACGATTGCTCACCCGGTCACCCGGCAGCCGAGCCGTTGGGAGCCGCATGGCTACGACGCCGTGCCCGAAATTCCGCTGGTGACGGCGGCCGATGTCGCGCCGATCATGCCCGGCCTCGATCTGTGGGACTGCTGGCCGCTGGCGCACGAAGATGGGCGCACGGCGGTGCATGCCGGGCGCACCTGGTGGTTCTTCCTCAGCGCGCCGTGCTTCCCCGATCCGGTGCAGCGGCACGATGTGGCGCGCATCCGCCTGCTGTCGCACGGTGCCGATGGCTGGCGCGATCATGGCAACGCCTTGCCCGATGGGCTCAACCCCGGCACCCGCGAATGGGCTGGCTGCGCCGTGGTGATGGACGACGGCGTTTCGGTGACGCTGTTCTACACCGTGGCCGGTCGCCAGGGCGGGGCCTTCTCCTATGAGCAGCGCCTGTTCGCCGTGCCGGGCACGCTGGCCGCGGATGGCCCGGGGCAATGGCAGGCCCCGCAGGAAATCGTTGCCGCCGATGGCCTCCGCTATATTGCCGATCGCCAGGAAATCACCAATCCCGCGCCTGGTTCGATCAAGGCGTTCCGCGATCCGGCGTGGTTCCGTGATCCGGCCACCGGCCAGCGTCACATCGTCTTTACCGGCAGCGCAGCCTGGACCGACAACCCGCACAACGGGCTGGTGGGCCTGGCCACTCTGAGCGATGCCGGCTGGCTGCTGGAAGATCCGCTGGTCGAGGCGATCGGCACGAATAACGAAATGGAGCGCCCCTGTGTGGTATGGCGCGACGGGCGCTATTACCTGTTCTGGTCCACCCAGCGGCATACTTTTGCTCCTGGCGCCGTCGATGGGCCCAACGGCCTTTATGGCATGGTGGCTGACAGCCTCACCGGCCCGTGGCGCCAGATCAACGGCAGCGGCCTGGTTGCCCCCAATCCGGCCGGGGAGCCCGGCCAGACCTATAGCTGGTGGGTGACGGGCGAAGGCGCGGTGTGGAGCTTCATCGACTATTGGGGCATGAACGGACGCAAGCTGGCCGATCATCCCGAACTGCTGCGGGCCCAGTTCGGTGGCACGCCGGCGCCGGTGTTCCAACTGGCGTTTGACGGGGATCGCGTCACCGTCGCGGCCTGAACCTGGCGGCTTGGCCCCCCGTGCCGGTCAGGCGCTTTCGCGCACGACCAGTTCGGGGGCCATGATCGTTGATGGGGTTTCCACGCCGGCGATGCGCTGGGTCAAGAGGTCGACCATCGCGCGCGCGCCGCCAGCGATATCCTGGCGCACGGTGGTAAGCTGCGGCACGGTCTGCGTGGCGATCGGCACATCGTCAAACCCGGTCACGGCCACATCGTGGGGCACACGCACGCCACGCTCGTGCAGCAGGCGCAACGTGGTCATCGCGATCACGTCAGACGCGCAGACGATGCCGTCGATCTGGCCAGCGAACTGCTCAAGGTGCCCGGCCACCTGTTCGGGGATTTCCTCGTTGGACAGATGGGTCGAGCACGCCACGAGCGGCGTGGCCCCCGCGCATGCCGCCACGGCATCCTGCGCCCCGGCCAGGCGATCGGCGATTTCCGGCGCGCCGGTATCGCCAAAGAACACGAGCTTGCGCTTGCCCTGGTCGAGCAGGCGCTGCGCCGCCAGGCGGCCGCCCAGGCGGTTGTCGGTGCCCACGGTGCAATGGATCTGCCCGTCACGGTGGCTGCCCCACACTACCATCGGCAGATAGCGTTCTGCCACCCGCTCGATCGCCTCCATCTGGTTGGACTGGCCGATCACTAGGGCGCCATCGAGCATGCCGGAATCGACGATGCGATCCAGCCATTCGTCATCGCCCGGGATCACGCGCGACAGCATCAGGTCGTGCCCGCTTTCCGTCAGCGCATCGGCCAAGTGCCCAAACAGCGTCATGAAAAACGGATCGGAAATGTGTTGGCGGCGCTCGTGGCCGAGCGGGATGACCACGCCGATCACGCCGGTGCGCTGCGTGCGCAGGCGGCGGGCCATCTGGTTGGGCCGGAACCCGTGCTCGCGGGCGATGGCCTGGATGCGCTCGCGCGTTTCGGCGTTGACCAGGCTCTTGCCGGCCAGCGCGCGCGAAACAGTGCCGGCCGAAACACCGGCCATGCGCGCAAGTTCCGCAATGTTGCGGATCCTGGGTTTGCTTGCCTCTCTTACGGTCTTTTCGTTGGACGTTTCGGTCATGGCCACGCTTTTAGCTGGGGGAACCCTGAAAGCAAGGTGGAGCAGGCAACTTAAAGCCCTGCAACGCCGGGCTTCGAGGCGGTGGGTGATGCAGCGATGCCACAGCCCGAGGCAAAGTGATAGCTGAAGATGCAATCCATTGCATAGCGTGCAAATGTGCATTGCAAACGATTGTAGTGGTGCGTATCAGGCTATTTATCGATTCCCGCTCCGCATGTGGGAACGTGTTCATGGGAGAGTACCTGATGAAGCCGTCCGCTTTTCTGTCGTGCGCGTCGCTCGCCGCCGTTGCCGGTGCGCTGATTGCCACGCCCGCCCTGGCGCAGGATGCCCAGCCGGCCGCGACCCCCGCCGATGACGCCGCCGATGTCGCCCCGATCGTGGTGACCGCCGCTGCCGGCGGCAAGTCTGCCCAGCTTTCGTCGATCTCGGTGTCGCAGATCAACCAGGAAGCGGTCACCAACTTCACCCCGCGTTCGCAGGCCGAAGTGCTGCGCACGATCCCCGGCCTCAACGTGCAGGACACCGCCGGCCCGGGTGGCAACGCCAACATCGGCGTGCGCGGCATCCCGGTTTCCACCGGCGGTTCGGAATATGTCGGCCTTCAGGAAGATGGCCTGCCGGTCACCCTGTTCGGCGATATCCAGTTCGGCAACAACGACTACTGGGTGCGCTTTGACAACAACGTGAACCGCGTGGAAGCGGTGCGCGGTGGTTCGGCCTCCACCTTCTCCAGCCAGGCGCCCGGCGCGGTCATCAACTACGTGTCCAAGACCGGCGAGCATGACGGCGGCGAAATCGGCCTGAGCCAGGCGCTCAACTATCGCGAAACCCGCGTCGATTTCGATTACGGCGGCCACCTGTCCGACAGCGTGCGCTTCCACCTGGGCGGCTATGCGATCGATGGCAACGGCCCGACGCACCTGCCGTACAAGGCGCAGAGCGGCTATCAGATCAAGGGCAACATCACCAAGGACTTTGACGACGGCAAGGGCTACATCCGTTTCAACTTCAAGCGGTTGGATGACAAGGAGCCGACGTTCACCTCGATGCCCAGCCTGGTGACGCTCTCGGGCAACAAGATCACCGGTTACAGCACGTTCGATGGTGTCGACGCGCGCAAGTATGCCTCCACCGGCATCTACAACCAGAACTTCCAGATCCTCGATGCCAACGGCAACGTGCGCACCGTGGCGATGGAAGGCATTCACCCGGTCGCCACCGCGCTGGGCGGCGAATTCCACTACGAATTCACCCCGGCCTTCACCGTGACCGACAAGGCCCGCTGGACCTCGATGAGCGGCACCTTTGCCAACCAGTGGACCGGTGAAGCCACCGCTGCCTCTCTCGCGGGTCTGGGCACGCTGCGCTATGCTGCCGGCCCCAACGCCGGCCAAGTCTATAACGGCCGCTTCGTCAGCAACAGCGCGCAGGCTTATGTCGACATGAAGGATGTCGGCAGCCTGGTGAACGACCTGACGTTCAGCGGCAAGTTCGACGTGGGTGACGGCGCCAAGGTCAAGGCCAACGCCGGTTGGTTCCACATGCGCCAGACGGTGGCGATGGATTGGCGCATCAACAACGCCACGCAGACCCTCAACGGTTCGAGCAACCCCGTGCCGCTCGACCTGTTCGATGCTGCCGGCAACCAGCTGACCGCGCAGGGCCTGACCGGCTTCAACAACCAGTGGGGCGGCTGCTGCGGCGGGCGTTCGTATGACGTCAGCTACACCGACGATGCGCTGTATGGTCAGCTCGAAGGCCAGGTTGGCCACCTCAACCTCGACGGCAGCGTGCGCTATGACAGCGTGAAGGCATCGGGTGCGGCCTATGCGCCGCAGGCCGTGGGCAACGTGACGGTTACCGACGCGCTCGGCTCGGCCTCGATCCCGGCCTACAACACCAAGTCCACCCCGGACAACGTGTTGAACTACACCAAGGGCTATGTCAGCTGGTCGTTCGGCGCGCTCTATGAAGTGAGCAACGACACCAGCGTGTTCGTGCGCGTCAGCCGCGGTGGCCGCTTCAACGCCGATCGCCTGCTGTACAACAACGCCAATTTCACGGCCGATGGCAAGCTGACGGCCGGTGGCGATCACCTGTCGGTCAACTATGTCAGCCAGCAGGAACTGGGCCTCAAGCAGCGCGGCAATGTGGGCGGCGGTCGCTACCACGCCGAAGTCACGCTCTATCGGGCGCAGGTGAAGGAAAGCAATTACGACTTCACCGCTCCTTCGCGCGGCGAAAGCCCGTTCATCGACGCGATCTACCACTCCTATGGCGTGGAAGCCTCGGGCGGCGTGTCGGCGGGCCACTTCTCGCTCGACGGCTATGTGGTCTATACCCACGCCGAAAACGTCGGCACCAAGACCACCCCGGTCGCCATGCCGAAGTGGACCTGGCTGGTTTCGCCCAGCTATGACGCGGGCGTTGCCGCCATCGGCTTCTCGGCCAGCGGCCAGTCCAACTTCCTGGTTTCGGGTGGCTATACCGCGCCGGGCCGCACGTTTGTGAACGGCTTCGTCAAGGTTCGCCCGGCCGACAAGCTGGAAGTGAGCTTCAACGTCAACAACCTGTTCAACACGCTCGGCTACCGCGCCAACAACGGTTCGATCGCCGTGGGCCCGGGTACGGCCGGCCTGTCTGCCAACCAGGCGATCTTCGACAACAGCGCCATGCTGGGCCGCACGATGAGCGCTTCGGTTCGTTACAAGTTCTGATCCACGGGAGGGCGGCCGGGGCATTCCCGGCCGCCTTTTTTGTGACAGATAAACAGCAAAAAGCCCGGCAAGGTCAGACCTTGCCGGGCTTTTTGTGCGCGCTTTATGGTGGGCGAGATCAGCCCGGCAGGGCCACGTCCAGCGCCTGGCAGCCCAGCGCGATCGCGCCGGTGATGCCGGCATCGTCGCCCAGGCCTGGCGTGACGATGTAGGTTTCCAGCCCAGCATCGAGGCGCGGGTGGCTGACATAGCCGTTGAGCTTGGCTTCGGTCTGGCGGCGAACCGATTCCACCAGGCCCGGCGCCTTCATCACGCCGCCGCCGAAAATCAGGCGATCGGGCATGTGCAGCAGCACCAGGCTTGCCGCGAGGTGCGCGATATAGCCGCCGATCAGATCGATCGCCGCGCTGTCACCGGCCAGTTGGTCCAGGCTCTTGCCCCAGCGCTTTTCGATCGCCGGACCCGATGCCAGGCCTTCCAGGCAATCACCGTGGTAGGGGCACGATCCTGCGAACGGATCAAGCGTGCGGTCGTGCGGGGGCAGGATATGCCCGCTTTCAAAGTGGGAAATGCCCATCAGCGAGCGGCCATGGCTGACCACGCCGGTGCCCACGCCGGTGCCGATAGTGGTATAGGCCAGCGTGCGGCAACCCTGGCCCGCGCCCTTCATCCATTCGCCCAGGCAGGCCCCGTTCACATCGGTATCGACCACGATCGGCGCGCCGAAGCTGCCCAGCACATCGTGGAAACGCGCGCCCTGCCAGCCCGGCTTGGGCGTGGTGGTGAACGTGCCATAAGTGGGCGAGGTGGGATCGATGTCGATCGGGCCGAAGCTGGCAACGCCAAAGGCGGCGACGGGGCCATGCTCTTCCTGCGCGGCGGCAAAGAAATCGGCCAGCGCGGGGAAGCAGGTTTCGGGCGTTTGCGTGGGAATGCGCGTGCGCGCCAGGATTTCGCCTTCCGGGGTGGCGAGTGCGGCGATGAACTTGGTTCCGCCTGCCTCGATCGCACCGATCAGGGGGGCACCGTTGAGCGGGGCAGCAGGCATTATTTCTCCCTTTGGATCGCACAAATCGGACGGTCCTTGAAGGCGTGATGCCAGTATGGTCAACCTCTTTGCAATCGAATTATCACGAAAACGGCGCGATCATGCGCGCGGCAGGAAATTGCGCGCGCTACCATGGCCAGGCATGGAAACGTGCTTGGCAGTGCCCACCCCGCTTGCATACTTATGCGACGTGCATCGCGCCGCATGAGCGACTAGGGCAAGCATCGACAAGGACCCAACCCAAGGGGTCGCACGTTGCCATGCAAGCGCGCACGGCATTCGTGTTGCGAAAGATAAGGAGATCCGCCGATGGCCGACAGCAGTTGTTCTGCGCTTTTGCTCTTTGGCGCAACCGGCGACCTTTCCCGCCGGATGCTGTTGCCCTCGCTCTATGCCCTGCATGAAGACGGGTTGATCGATCCGGGCCTGCGCATTGTCGGCACCGCACGCTCGGAACACACCGACGCTGATTTCCGCGATTTTGCCCACGCCGCGCTCGATGAATTCCTGCCGGAAGACCGCAAGGACGAGACCAAGCTGGCCAGTTTTCTGGCGCGCCTGGAATACCAGACGCTCGACGCATCGAACGTCGATGGCTTTGCCGATCTGGCTACCAAGCTGGGCGATACCAGCTGCGGCCTGTCGATCTTCCTGTCGACCGCGCCCGCGCTGTTCGAGCCGACGATCGAGGGCCTGCGTCGCGCTGGCCTGGCGCATGACAACGTGCGCATCGGCCTGGAAAAGCCGCTGGGCAATGATCTGGCCTCCAGCCGCCGCATCAACGATGCTGTTGCCGGGGCCTTTGCCGAAGACCAGATCTTCCGCATCGATCACTACCTGGGCAAGGAAACCGTGCAGAACCTGATGGCGCTGCGCTTTGCCAACATGATGTTCGAGCCGCAGTGGAACGCCGGCAATATCGATCACGTGCAGATCACCGTCAGCGAAACCGTAGGCCTGGAAGGGCGCAAGGGTTTCTACGACGATACTGGCGCCCTGCGCGACATGGTGCAGAACCACATGCTCCAGCTGCTCGCGCTGATCGCGATGGAGCCGCCGCGCGATTTCGATGCCACCTCGATCCGCGATGAAAAGGTCAAGGTTCTGCGCGCACTGCGCACGGTGAAGGCCGAGGAGATGGTGCGCGGGCAGTATCGTGCCGGGGCGGTGAAGGGCGGTGGGGTGGCTGGCTACCAGGAAGACCTGGGCGAGCCGTCGGACACCGAAACCTTCGTGGCGATCAAGGCGCATGTCGACAACTGGCGCTGGCAGGGCGTGCCGTTCTACCTGCGCACCGGCAAGCGTCTGGCCGAACGTCGGTCGGAAATCGTGGTGCAGTTCAAGCAGGTGCCACACAACATCTTCTCGGGCCGGGGCGGCAAGTTGCAGGCCAATCGCATGGTCATCCGCCTGCAGCCGGAAGAATACGTGCGACTTCAGGTCATGGCCAAGGAGCCGGGGCTCGATCGCGGCGGGGTGGTGCTGCGCGAGGTCAACCTCGATCTCTCGCTGACCCAGGCGTTTGCCAAGGCGCGGCGTCGCATTGCCTATGAACGCCTGCTGCTCGACCTGATCGAGGGCGAACAGACGCTGTTCGTGCGCCGTGACGAGGTGGAAGCGCAGTGGCGCTGGGTCGATGCGATCCGCGCGGTCTGGGCCGGTGGTGATATGGAGTGCAAGCCCTATGCCGCTGGCAGCTGGGGCCCCAACGCGGCCATCGCCCTGACCGAGCGCGACGGGAGAAGCTGGAATGACTGAGACCGCCAACCCGCGCGTGCGGTGGGCCAAGCCTGGCGATGCTGCCGCCGTGGCCGATCGCATCGCCACCGAACTGGCGCGTCCGGGTGAAAAGCGCCTGGCGATGACCGGCGGCTCCACCCCGCTCAAGGTCTTTGCCCTGCTCAAGGATCGCGGGCTCGATTGGTCGGGCGCCACCCTGGCGCTGACCGACGATCGCCGCGTGCCCGACGATCATCCCGCCAGCAATTTCGGCAAGCTTTACGGCGCGCTGGGTGACAGCGGTGCCAGGTTCGAACGCCTGGAAGAGGGCGCTGCAGTGGCGCCGTTCGACCTGGTGTGGCTGGGCATGGGCGAGGATGGCCACGTCGCCTCGCTGTTTCCGACCATGCAGGCGTTGGTCCGCCCCGGCGCCACGGTGATTGCCACCACGCCGATCCCGCTGCCGCCCGAGGCACCGTTCGATCGACTGACGCTGACCGCGCGGGCGCTCAAGGCCACCAAGGAAGTGATCCTGGTCGTGACCGGCGCATCGAAGAAGGCGCTGATCGAAGACGTGCTGGCGGGCAACGCCGATTACCCTGTTTCCGATTTCCTGCGCGGCAGCGATGGCCCGCCGGTTACCATCTATTGGAGCGAATGATGGCCCTTCATCCTACCGTGGCCAAGGTCACCGATCGTATCGTGGCACGCAGCCGCGATACCCGCGCCGCCTATCTCGATCTCATCGATCGCGCGCGCGAGGCAGGCGTCAACCGCCCCAAGCTGACCTGCGGCAACCTGGCCCATGGCTTTGCCGCCGCCGGGGATGACAAGCTGGCGCTGCGCGATGGCAAGGCGCTGAACATCGGCATCGTCAGCGCGTTCAACGACATGCTTTCGGCGCACCAGCCCTATGGTCGTTATCCCGAACAGATCAAGGTTTTCGCCCGCGAAGTGGGCGCTACGGCGCAGGTGGCGGGCGGCGTTCCGGCGATGTGCGACGGGGTGACGCAGGGCCAGGATTCGATGGAACTGTCGCTGTTCAGCCGCGACACCATCGCGATGAGCACCGCGGTGGGCCTGTCGCACGGCATGTTCGAGGCGGCGCTGTTCCTGGGCATCTGCGACAAGATCGTGCCTGGCCTGATCATCGGCGGCCTGCGCTTTGGCCATCTGCCCACGATCCTGGTCCCGTCGGGCCCGATGCCTACGGGCCTGGCCAACAAGGAAAAGGTGCGCATTCGCCAGCTCTATGCCGAAGGCAAGGTTGGCCGCGACGAACTGCTCGAATCCGAAAGCGCAAGCTATCACTCGGCCGGCACCTGCACGTTCTATGGCACGGCCAATTCCAACCAGATGATGATGGAAATGATGGGCCTGCACATGCCCGGTTCCAGCTTCGTCCTGCCCGGCACCAAGCTGCGCCAGGAACTGACCCGCGCCGCCGTGCACCGCGCCGCGCAGATCAGCTGGGATGGCGATGACTATCGCCCGCTGGGCCATTGCGTGGATGAAAAGGCCATCGTCAATGCCGTGGTCGGCCTGCTGGCCACGGGTGGTTCGACCAACCACGTCATCCACATTCCGGCCATGGCGCGCGCCGCAGGCGTGCAGATCGACTGGGACGACATGGACGAGCTGTCGCGCGTGGTGCCGCTGATCGCCAGCGTCTATCCCAATGGCGCGGGCGATGTGAACTATTTCCACGCCGCCGGTGGCATGCCCTATGTCATCCGCGAACTGCTCGACAACGGGCTGGCCCATGCCGACATCCGCACTGTCTATGGCGCTTCGCTTGCCGATGGCGCGCAGGAACCGGTCATGGATGGCGACACGCTCACGTGGAGCCCCGCCCCGGTCAAGAGCGGGGATGACAGCATGCTGCGCCCGGTCACCGCGCCGTTCCAGCCTGAAGGCGGCCTGCGCCTGCTACAGGGCAATCTGGGCCGTGGCACGATCAAGGTCAGCGCGGTGGATGCGTCGCGCTGGACGATCGAGGCGCCCGCGCGCGTCTTTGCCGACCAGAACGACGTGCTCAAGGCGTTCAAGGCCGGCGAACTCGAACGCGATGTGATCGTGGTCGTGCGTTTCCAGGGCCCGGCCGCCAATGGCATGCCCGAACTGCACAAGCTGACGCCGCCGCTCGGCGTGTTGCAGGATCGCGGTTTCCGCGTGGCATTGGTCACCGATGGGCGCATGTCGGGCGCATCGGGCAAGGTGCCAGCGGCAATCCACGTCTCGCCCGAAGCCAAGCTGGGCGGCCCGCTCGCCAAGCTGCGCGATGGCGATATCGTGCGCGTCTGTGCGCAGACGGGCGAACTGGTGGCGCTGGTCGATGCTGATGAATGGGCTGCGCGTGAAGACGTGGTGGCCCCGCCCGAGGCGATGGGCGTGGGCCGCGAGCTGTTTGCCCTGATGCGCCACTATTCCGATCCGGCCGAGCGCGGCGGATCGGCCATGTTGGCCGCTGCAGGCCTGTAACGTCCGGCATTCGGGGGAGAGGATATCATGGAACTCGTAGCCGTAGACATCGGCGGTACGCACGCGCGCTTTGCCTTGGCCACCGTGGAAGGTGGCCGGGTTACGCATCTGGGCGAGGCCGTCACACTCAAGACGGCCGAACATGCCAGCTTCCAGCTGGCGTGGGAGGAATTTGCCCGCCAGAACGGTGGCGCGGTGCCCAAGGCCTGCGCCATAGCCGTGGCGGGGCCGGTAGGGGGCGAGGTGATCAAGTTCACCAACAACCCGTGGATCATCCGGCCGGCGCTGATCCCGGAAAAGCTGGGCGCCGAACGCTATGTCGTGGTCAACGATTTCGCCGCCGTCGCCCATGCCGTGGCGCAGGCCGGCGAAGAACACTTCATCCACCTGTCTGGCCCCGACGTGTCGCTGCCCGATCATGGCGTATTCAGCGTCGTCGGGCCGGGCACCGGGCTGGGCGTGGCCCAGTTGTGGCGCCATGCGCATGGCTATCAAGTGCAGCCCACCGAAGGCGGACATATCGATTATGCCCCGCTCGACGGGATAGAGGACGCGGTGCTCGCCCGCCTGCGCAAGCGTCATCGCCGCGTTTCAGTAGAGCGCGTGGTGGCGGGGCCTGGCATCGTCGATATCTATGAAACGCTGGCGCTGATCGAGGGCGCGCCGTTCATCCCGCGTGACGACAAGGCGATCTGGACGCTGGGCAGCAGCGGCGAAGACAGCCTGGCCGCCGCCGCGATCGATCGCTTCTGCCTGAGCCTGGGCAGCGTGGCGGGCGACCTGGCGCTGGCCCATGGTGCCTCGGCCGTGGTCATGGCTGGCGGGCTTGGCCTTCGCATCAAGGATTGCCTGGTGCGGTCTGGCTTTGCCGAGCGATTCCGCGCCAAGGGGCGGTTCGAGCAGATCATGGCGCAGATGCCGGTCAAGCTGATCACCCATCCGCAGCCGGGCCTGTTTGGCGCAGCTGCCGCCTTTGCCCAGGCCAACAAGGACTGATCGGGCCACCGGCCGCCTTGCACATGCGGGGCGGCCGGGGCACAATTGGCCCATGCATGTTATTCACGATCCCGCCAGCGAGCCCGAAGAAACGATTGCCTTCAGCGATTTCCTGAAAGTGGACATCCGCATCGGCACCGTGCTTTCCGCTGAAGACCTGGTTGGCGCACGCAAACCCTCGATCAAGCTGGTGATCGATTTTGGCCCCGGCGTGGGGCACAAGAAAAGCTGCGCGCAAGTGGCCGCGCTGTATGATCCGGCCAGCCTGGTCGGCCGCCAGGTCGCCGCCGTGGTCAACTTCCCGCCGCGCCAGGTGGGCAAGGCGATTTCCGAAGTGCTCACGCTCGGTTTTGCCGATGCCGAAGGCCGCGTGGTGCTGGCGAGCCCCGAACGCCCCGTGCCCAACGGCGCCCGCTTGCTATGACCGCGCCCACGATCTGGACGATCGGCTATGAGCAGGCGACGCTCGATGCCGTGATCGGCACGCTCAAAGCCGCCGGCGTCGACGTGCTGGCCGACGTGCGCGCCCTGCCGCTGTCGCGCCGGCCCGGCTTTTCCAAGACCGCGCTGGCCGGAGCGCTGGCGCAGGCTGGCATCCAGTATGTGCATTTCAAGGCGTTGGGCACGCCTGCGGACGGCCGCGCCGCCGCACGCGCGCATGATCACGCGGCGCTGGAACGCATCTATGCCGGCCAACTCGAACTGCCCGAGGCGATGGCTGCTGGGGCGCACCTGCATGCCCTGGCCACGGAAAAGCGCGTTGCCCTGTTATGCTATGAACGCGCCGCGCACGAATGCCACCGCACTTTGCTGCGCGAAGCGATGCTGCCAGAGTTTGCCGCGGTCGATCTGGTGCCGGACGTAGTCTGAGGCATCGCCCCTCCACCAGCCTGCGGCTGGTCCCCCTCCCCACAAGTGGGGAGGACCTTCAAGATCCTCCCCACTTGTGGGGAGGGGGACCGCCGCGTAGCGGTGGTGGAGGGGGCGCTTAGCGCGCCAGTTCCTCGTCAAGGAACGCTGCCACATCCGCCAGGTCCACATCCTTGGCCAGGAACGTCTGGCCAATGCCGCGCATCAGCAGGAAGGGCAGGGTGCCCGCGTCCATCTTCTTGTCGTGGAGCATGTGATTCTTGAGCGTCTGCCCGTCGCAATTCATGTCCAGCCCCTTGAGCGAAGCCGGCAGGCCCACAGCAGCGATATGCGCGGCCACGCGCTCGGCATCCTGTCCGCTCATCAGGCCGATCCGCGCGGAATAGCGCGCGGCCAGGATCATGCCCAGCGCCACGCCTTCGCCGTGCAGCAGGCGATCGGAAAAGCCGGTCTGCGCCTCAAGCGCATGGCCAAACGTGTGACCCAGATTGAGCAGGGCGCGCACGCCCGTGGTTTCCTTTTCGTCGGCCGCCACGATCCGCGCCTTGGCTGCCACGCTGCGGGCGATGGCGTGCTCGCGCGCCTCAGCCTCGCCGGCCAGCAGGCGGGCGGCGTTGGCCTCGCACCAGAAGAAGAATTCGAGATCGTCGATCAGTCCGTATTTCACCACTTCGGCATAGCCGGCGCGCACATCGCGTAAGGGCAGGGTATCGAGGCTGAGGGGATCGGCCAGCACCAGGCTGGGCTGGTGGAACGCGCCCACCAGGTTCTTGCCCATGGCCGTGTTGATCGCGGTCTTACCGCCAACGCTGGAATCGACCTGCGCCAGCAGCGTGGTGGGCATCTGGATAAAGCCGCAGCCGCGCTTGACCATCGAGGCGGCAAAGCCGGTCAGATCGCCGATCACGCCGCCGCCCAGCGCCACCACGTTGTCCTTGCGCTCGATCTCCAGGCCCAGCAGCCAATCGACCACACGCACCAGGCTGTCCCAGGATTTGGTCGCTTCTCCGGCCGGCAGCACCAGCCACTGGCTGGCGATGCCCTGCGCGGCAAAGCTGGCCGTCACCGTCTCGCGCCAGGCGGCGGCGACGTTTTCGTCGGTGATCACCGCGACGCTGTCCTTGCGCACGAACGGGCGGCACAGCGCGCCAGCGCGGGCGAGGGCGCCTTCTTCGATCACCACGTCATAGGGGGCGCCGGCAATGGCGACGGGGATTACAGCCATGCGTCAATCGCTTTCAGGATGCGGTTTGCCGTCACGCCGTGGGGCAGGTTGCCGCTGGTGATATGGATTGCCGCCTGCTCATAGGCGGCGCGCCGGTCCTCGCGCAGGCGGGAAAGGATCTCGCGCGGGTTGCCGCCGCGCAGCAGCGGGCGGTTGTCCTTGCGGCCCACGCGCTCCACCAGCGTGTCGATATCGCTGTCGAGCCAGACCGACACCGCCTTGTCGAGAATCAGCCGCCGCGTATCGGGATCGACAAAGGCGCCGCCGCCGGTGGCCAGGATCTTGCGCCGCGTTGGCGTGGCGCCGTCGAGCAGGCGTGCGATGACCCGGCGCTCGCCGCTGCGGAAATAGGGTTCGCCATAGGTGGCAAAGATTTCGGGGATCGGCATCTGCGCCGCGCGCTCTATCTCTTCGTCGGCATCAACGAACGGCACGTCGAGCAGGCTGGCCAGCTTGCGGCCCACCGTGGTCTTGCCCACGCCCATCATGCCTACCAGCACCACCGGCCGATCGATCCGGCGGCCAATGCGGGCGATTTCCGCCATGGATAAGAGGGCGCTTTCGTGGTCCATTGCCGCGCCGCCTATACTTGCGCTAGGGCCAAGCGCAAGCGCCGTGGCAGCGAGGCAACGTGAACAATCAGGGTTCGATGCAAAGTGGCAAGGGTGACGGGCGCGGGCCGGAAAATCGGCCGCCGCTTTCCGCTGGTGGATTCGCGCCGTTTCAGGGGCTGCCCTGGCTGGCGATCGGCGGTGGCTTGGTGGCGGCCGTGATCGTGGCCCTGGTTATGCTGGCCTGGATGCTGGGCGGGCCACGCCAGACCGCTTGGGTGGAACAGCCCGTTGCCGTGCCCAGTAATGCCAGCTCGGCCCATTCGGAAAGCAAGCCATGAAACCGCGCCTTTTCCGCCATGCCCTGCTCGGCTGCGTTGCCATTGCCGGGATGACCGGCGCGCTGCTGGCGCAGGAATCGCTGCTGCCGCCCGGTTTTGACAAGCCGGCGGCGCAGCCCGCACGCCCGCAGCCGGCCAAGGCCAAGCCCGCGGCAGCACCTGCCGCCGCCAAGGCGGCTCCCGCGCCGGCCAAGCCGGCCGCGACCCCGGCGGCGCCTGCGGCCGTTGCGTCACCGGTGATCCAGCCGCTTCCGCTGGATGAGAATGCCGATGTGACCGGCAGTAGCGGCCCGGCCGATCCGCTCGATTCGATCGATCCCGGCACGCTCGATGCGCTGATCGCCAAGGCCCAGCCCAAGTACGATATTCCGCCCAGTACCCAGCGCAGCCTGGCGCGGGTCGGAGTGATCGACCAGGTCGATGGCGGGTTTCCGGCCAAGTCCACGCATTATCTCAACGGCCCGTTCGTGGAGCAGTTGCTCAACCACATGCGCGGGCCGATGGTGTCGCGCTGGGGGCATATCCTGGTGCGCCGCGCGCTGATGAGCCGCATGGATACCCCGGTGGGCATGAACGGCGCCGATTGGGCCGCCCTGCGCGCTGCGCTGCTGCTGCGCATGGGTGAGGCTGATCCCGCGCGCGCCATGGTGCAGTCGGTCGACAGCGGCTTTTTTACGCCGGGCCTGGAAGACGCCGCGATGGGGGCGTTCCTGGCTACGGCCGACCCGGTCGGGCTGTGCCCGATCACCGCGCTTACCGCCGCAGGGCGGCAGGGCATGCAGTGGGACCTGACCCGCGCGATCTGTTCCGGCTTTACCGGCGATGGGCCGCCGGCGATGGCACAGCTTGATCGCCTGATGCGCCGCGGCGGCACCGACAAGATTGATATTCTGCTGGCGCAGAAGCTGGCCGGCGCCACCTCTGCCACGCGCCGCGCGGTCAACATCGAATGGAAGGATGTCGATCAACTCACCCCGTGGCGCACCGGCATGGCCTTTGCAGTCGGCATCGAACCGCCGCAGAACCTGCGCGAGCAGGCCTGGGCCGATTACGCGGTGCTGGCGGTGCGTGCGCCCATGCTGCCGCTGCCGGCACGCTGCGCTGCAGCCGATGTGGCGGCGGGCCGGGGCATCCTGTCGAGCGCGGCGATGGTTGACCTCTACAGCCAGCTTGCCGAAATCAACGCCCAGGACGGGGCCGACCAGGACAAGACCTGGGGCCCGCTGGCCGACAAGCTGCGCACCGCCTATACCGCTCCTGAGGCCGCAGACCGCTTGGCCGCGATCAAGGCGCTGTGGGGTTCGGCCGACAATCCCGATCGGGCCTATTCGCGCCTGGTGCTCACGGCTTATGCCGCCGCGCGCATGCTGCCCAGCCCCGATCTGGCAGGCGATGCCGGGGGCCTGATTGCCTCGATGTTGACCGCTGGCCTCGATGCCAATGCCGCGCGGTGGAGCGGTGTCGTCGCCGTGGGCAGTGAACCCTGGGGCCTCATTGCCCTGTCCGCCCCGGCCAAAAGCACGGCGATCGGCAACGCCGCGCTGGAATCCTTCCAGAGCGGCGATGACAGCAGCGGCGCGCTGCGTTCGCAGTTCCTGCTGGCCGGGCTGATGGGCCTGGGCCGGGTGGACGATGCCACGGCCAATGCCTTTGCCGGCAAGCTCAAGATCAACATGGGCCGGCAAACGCGCTGGACCCGCGCCATCGATGATGCCGCCCAATCCGACAATCCCGCGCTGGTCGCGCTGCTCGCCGGCTTTGGCATGCAGGCGCAAAGCTGGGACAAGATGACGGCGGTGCATCTCTATCACATCGTTTCGGCGCTGCGCCGCGTCGGCCTGGATGGCGAGGCGCGGATGATCGCCGCCGAAGCGGTGGCGCGGGTGTGAAGGCACGGTTGTGACCAGGCGCGGCGCCGGCCCGGCCTCTCCGGCGGTGGCGGCGTTCCTGGCGATGATGGCGGCCGAACGCGGCGCCGCTGCCAATACCCTGGCCGCCTATGCGCGCGATCTTGCCGGCGCGGAAAGCGTGGTCGGCGATCTGCTTGCCGCCGATGTCGAGGCGCTGACCGGCCTGGCGCAAACCTGGGCCGAACTTGCCCCGGCCAGCCAGGCGCGCAAGATTTCGGCGCTGCGCCAGTTCATGGCCTTTGCCCAGGACGAAGGCCTGCGGGCCGATGATCCCAGCACCGCGCTGGTGCGGCCACGCTCCCGGCGGCCGCTGCCACGCCTGCTCGATCATGCGGAAATCGGGCGGTTCCTGGAAACGGCAGAGGCCGATGCGGCCACCGGCACGCCCGAGGGTGTGCGGCTGCTGGCACTGGTCGAACTGCTCTATGGTTCTGGCCTGCGCGCCACCGAGCTGGTCTCGCTGCCACTGGCGGCACTACCGCGCGACGTGCCGTTCCTGGCGATCACCGGCAAGGGTGGGCAACAACGCCTGGTGCCCGTGTCCACCCGGGCGCTGGCCGCCCTGCGGCGCTGGCTGGCGGTGCGACCGGGTGGTTCGCGCCACCTCTTTCCCTCGCCACGCGGCGGGCATCTGACGCGCGTTCGGCTGTTCCAACTGGTGCGCGATCTGGCGCTGCGCGCCGGAATCGATCCGGAAAAGGTCAGCCCGCACGTGCTGCGCCATGCCTTTGCCACCCATCTGCTGGAGGGCGGGGCAGACCTGCGCGTGTTGCAGACCCTGCTGGGCCATGCCGATATTGCCACCACCGAAATCTATACCCACGTGGATTCGGCCCGCCTGGTGGCGCTGGTGAACGAGAAGCACCCGCTCAGGCACCTTTGAGCTTGCGCGACCATTGACCAAACGGCCGCGTGTCCCTAGCGCAGGCGCCATGATTTCGTACCTCGAATTCGAAAAACCCGTCGCCGCCCTGGAAGCCCGCATCGCCGAACTGCGCGATACGGCTGCCGCCAGCGGTGAGCTGGATATCGCCGCCGAGATCCGTCGTCTTGAGACCAAGTCGGCCGAGCTTCTGGCCAACACCTATCGTGCGCTCTCGCCCTGGCAAAAGACCCAGGTGGCCCGCCATCCGGCGCGGCCGCACTTCCGCGACTATGTCGAGCGGATGTTCACCGGGTTCATGCCGCTGGGTGGGGACCGCCTCTATGGCGAGGATCAGGCGATCGTCGGTGGCTTTGCCCGTTTGGGCAATCGCCGCGTGATGTTGATCGGCCATGAAAAGGGCCACGATACCCAAAGCCGCATTCGCCACAATTTCGGCATGGGCAAGCCCGAAGGCTATCGCAAGGCGGTGCGCCTGATGGAAATGGCCAGCCGATTCGGCCTGCCGGTGGTCACCCTGGTCGATACCTCGGGCGCGTTTCCGGGTGTCGAGGCTGAGGAACGCGGCCAGGCCGAGGCGATTGCCCGCTCCACCGAAGCCTGCCTGGCGCTGGGCGTGCCGATGGTCGCCACGATCGTGGGCGAGGGCGGCTCAGGCGGGGCCGTGGCGCTGGCCAGTGCCGAGCGCGTGCTGATGCTCGAACACGCGGTCTATTCGGTGATTTCGCCCGAAGGCTGCGCCTCGATCCTGTGGCGCACGGCCGAAAAGGCACCCGAAGCGGCCGAGGCGATGAAAGTGACGGCGCAGGATCTGCTCTCGCTGGGCGTGATCGATCGCATCGTGCCCGAACCGGTGGGCGGCGCGCATCGCGATCCGGCCGCCACCTGCACCGCACTCGGCGCCGCGATCGGTGAAGAACTCGATCATCTTGCGGGCAAGAATGCCGATGCCCTGCGCGCCCTGCGCGCCGAACGGTTCCTGCGCATCGGCGCCTGATCCGCACAGGCCAGACATGAAAAGGCCGCCGGCACGATGCCTGGCGGCCTTTTTCGTGCCGGCCGTCTGGTGCTGCTGACAGAAAAGGGGCGGAAAAAGGCCCCCGCCTTCTTCCGCCCCTTCCTGTTGCTCACCCGGCGTGTTTCGCCGGGCGACGGCGCCTCTTAGAGGTGGCCGTCCGAAGCGTTGTTCATGTCGTTCGACACGAGGTTGAAGGTGTTGCCGAGCGAGTTGCCCAGCGCGCCCATGGCGGTGATGGCAGCAACGGCGATCAGAGCGGCGATCAGGCCGTATTCAATGGCGGTGGCGCCTTCTTCGTTGCGGAACAGGTCGCGGACGAGCTTCATAAATTCTACTCCTGAAGAGATCTTCTTTTCCCGGCCCGCCTCGGTTTTGCGTCACGCTGCGGACAATGCTGTCTCTAGGCAGTAAAACCTAAAATGCGCTTAATGCCGATTGGCCGCAGCCACCGCTGCATTGTCGATAATGTGCCAAAGACGGTAGAGTTGATTGGTAAACGCGTTGAGCCCGAAAACGATCGACAGGCCCAGTGCGCCCACCAGCAGGCCATATTCCACCAGCGTCACCGCCTCGCTTTCGCGCGCGACCCTGCGCAAGAAGTTCTTCATGTCTTGGCCCCATCCACCTGTGCATCTTTCCGCTTACCGGCACATGGCCTAAGAAACCGTTGCCGGCATGACTGGCGGTTTGCCCTTATGTTTTGCCGGATCGGATTAACCAATGTCAGCTACACTTGCCTCGCCCCTGCCGCACCAGGCATCCGCGCCGCTGCTGGTCGTCGCTGCAGCGCTGGTAGCGGGCGAGGGCAGCGAAGCCCGCCTGCTGTTGCAGCAGCGCCCGCTGGGCAAGCATCACGGCGGGCTGTGGGAGTTTCCCGGCGGCAAGGTGGAGCCAGGTGAGACGCCGGCAGCGGCCCTGGCGCGCGAGTTGGCAGAAGAGCTGGGAATTGCCGTCGATCCTGCCGATCTGGCGCCGTTGACCTTTGCCGTGCACGAGGCGGCCGCCAGCGGGCGTGATCTGGTCCTGCTGCTCTATCGCTGCCACGCCTGGCGCGGTACGCCCGTGGCCGAAGAAGGGGCGGCGCTGCAATGGGTGGATGGGGCAGCCCTGCGCAGTTTGGCCATTCCCGAAACCATGCCGCCGCTCGACATTGCACTGTGTATAACTGCACAAAATTTGCTCGGCGCCTGAACAAGGCGCTTGCCAACCTGCGCTGTGTGACATAGAGGCGCGGCTCCCCGGCACCCGTAGCTCAGCTGGATAGAGCATCAGACTACGAATCTGAGGGTCGGACGTTCGAATCGTTCCGGGTGCGCCATTCTCCTTTCAGGGGCGTGGGGCAGGGGAAGGCCTTCACTGGCCATACATGGCAGGCACCCGTAGCTCAGCTGGATAGAGCATCAGACTACGAATCTGAGGGTCGGACGTTCGAATCGTTCCGGGTGCGCCATACCTTTCCATTGGAAAGGCGCCTGCATGGGTACCCGGCAGGCACGACATTGGCAGGCACCCGTAGCTCAGCTGGATAGAGCATCAGACTACGAATCTGAGGGTCGGACGTTCGAATCGTTCCGGGTGCGCCACTCCCTTATCATCACGCTGCAGCACGATCCGCCCAAGCCGGCGCCTGTCTCGGGCGGCCGGTCGCATTGGTGTTTGCAGCCGCGGCCGCAACGCCACGATCCGGCCTGTGGTTGTGCGCGGCGCCATCCTCTTCGGCTGTCACTACGCAAACCCCGATTTGACGCACCGGGCAAATCATGCTGGCTTCGTGGCTTGTTTGGCGTGGAAAGGGCGGCGCGCATGGTGCGGCTTCCGCGTCGTTTCAGGGTGCATTGCAATGCCGCATTGCAGCGATTTTTCGTTATACTAGTATAAATCCCGAGAAACCGCGTTTTCGCTGCATCAATTGTCGTCTTGGCCGCTGTTGGCCGTTGCGCAAGGCGCGATCATGGTTCAATGGGAGAGCCGGTTTTGCGAATACGCAGAGCCTTGAGGCAGCCAGAATAAGGATATTGAGACTTGGCCAAGTCCGCCAGGCCGCGTGCCGCCAATCCCCGCTCCTCCGCCCCCAAGCCTGCTGTTGTGGCCGCGTCGGTTCCCGACGCGTCGGCCGCGCTGAGCAGTCCGGTCGAGGACGATGCCACCTTCGCTCTGCGCAGCCTTCAGCAGTCGCACGCGAACAACAAGCGCTATGATGCGTCGGACGCCGAACTGCTCAAGTTCTATGAGCAGATGGTGCTGATCCGCCGCTTCGAGGAAAAGGCGGGCCAGCTTTATGGCCTGGGCCTGATCGGCGGCTTCTGCCACCTCTATATCGGCCAGGAAGCCGTGGCGGTCGGTCTGCAGTCGGCGCTCAACGAGGGCCACGACAGCGTGATCACCGGTTATCGTGACCATGGCCACATGCTGGCCTATGGCATCGATCCCAAGGTGATCATGGCCGAATTGACCGGCCGCGGCGCGGGCATCTCGCGCGGCAAGGGCGGGTCGATGCACATGTTCTCGACCGAGCACAAGTTCTTCGGCGGCCATGGCATCGTCGGCGCGCAGGTCTCGCTGGGTGCAGGCCTGGCCTTCGGCCACAAGTATCGCGACGATGGCGGCGTGTGCATGGCCTATTTCGGCGATGGTGCGGCCAACCAGGGCCAGGTCTACGAAACCTTCAACATGGCCGCGCTGTGGAAGCTGCCGATCGTGTTCGTGGTGGAAAACAACGGCTATGCCATGGGCACCGCGGTCAAGCGCGGTTCGGCCGAAACCCATTTCTATCGCCGTGGCACGGCGTTCCGCATCCCCGGCATGCCGGTCAACGGCATGGACGTGCTCGAAGTGCGCCAGGCTGCCGAAGTGGCGCTGGAATATGTGCGCGGTGGCAATGGCCCGGTGCTGATGGAACTCAACACCTATCGCTATCGCGGCCACTCGATGTCCGACCCGGCCAAGTATCGCAGCCGTGAAGAAGTGCAGGAAATGCGCGACAAGCACGATCCGATCGAGGGCGCCAAGCAGGAACTGCTCAAGCGCGGCGTGACCGAAGAAGCGATCAAGGACATCGACAAGAAGATTCGCCAGCAGGTGGCCCAGGCCGCCGACTTTGCCGAAAGCTCGCCCGAGCCGGACATGGCAGAGCTGTATACCGACGTGCTGGTGGAGAAGTACTGAGATGGCAATTGAACTCAAGATGCCCGCCCTCTCGCCCACGATGGAAGAGGGCACGCTGGCCAAGTGGCTGGTGAAGCCCGGCGACACGGTCAAGTCTGGTGACATCCTCGCCGAAATCGAAACCGACAAGGCGACGATGGAATTCGAATCCATCGACGAAGGCACGATCGGCGAACTGCTGGTTTCCGAAGGTACCGAAGGCGTCAAGGTCGGCACCGTGATCGCCACGCTGCAGGGTGAAGACGAGCCGGCTGCGCCTGCCGCCGCGCCCGCCCCGGCGGCCGAACCGGCGCCGGCCCCCGCTGCTGATCCCAAGGCCCAGGCTGCCGCCGCGATCGCGCCCAAGCATGACGCCAAGCCTGCGGCTGATCCGGAAATCCCGGCCGGCACCACGATGGTTCCCACCACCGTGCGCGAAGCCCTGCGCGACGCCATGGCCGAGGAAATGCGCGCCGATTCCGCCGTCTTCGTGATGGGTGAGGAAGTGGCCGAATACCAGGGCGCCTACAAGGTGACCCAGGGCCTGCTCGAAGAGTTTGGCGACAAGCGCGTGATCGATACCCCGATCACCGAATATGGCTTTGCCGGCATTGGTGCGGGCGCCGCCATGGGTGGTCTCAAGCCCGTGATCGAGTTCATGACGTTCAACTTCGCCATGCAGGCGATTGACCACATCATCAACTCGGCGGCCAAGACCAACTACATGTCCGGTGGCCAGATGCGCTGCCCGATCGTGTTCCGTGGCCCCAACGGCGCCGCCGCTCGCGTCGGCGCGCAGCACAGCCAGAACTACGGCCCGTGGTACGCCGCAGTTCCCGGTCTTGTGGTCATTGCGCCCTATGACGCAGCCGATGCCAAGGGCCTGCTCAAGGCCGCGATCCGCAGCCAGGACCCGGTGGTGTTCCTGGAAAACGAACTCGTCTATGGCCGCACGTTCGATGTGCCGCAGCTTGACGATTTCGTGCTGCCGATCGGCAAGGCCCGCGTGGTGCGCGAAGGCAAGGACGTGACGATCGTCTCGTACTCGATCGGCGTGGGCTTTGCCCTCGACGCGGCGCAGCAACTGGCCGAGCAGGGCATCGATGCCGAAGTGATCGACCTGCGCACGCTGCGTCCGCTCGACAAGGAAACCGTGCTCGCCAGCCTCGCCAAGACCAACCGCATGGTCGTTGCCGAAGAAGGCTTCCCGGTCTGCTCGATCGCGTCGGAAATCATCGCCATCGCCATGGAAGAAGGCTTCGATCACCTCGATGCCCCGGTCCTGCGCGTGTGCGACGAAGACGTGCCGCTGCCTTATGCCGCCAACCTTGAAAAGGCCGCGTTGATCGACGCTGGCAAGATCGTGGCTGCGGTCAAGAAGGTCTGCTACCGCTAAGCGGTGGTGGCTGACCGGGGCGCAGGATCTCGCAGTGCATAATCCGGCAATGCAGGATCTGATCGATGGCTTGCCGCCGCTTGAACGGCTTGCGGCAAGCTATGCCCCGGCAGCCACACGCCCGCTGTGGATCGGCTATTTCGCGCTGGAACAGCGCCTGGCCGATGCCGCGCGGGATGGGCGCGACGCCATCATGATCCAGCTGCGGCTGGCATGGTGGCGCGATCGCCTGGGCGAGGATGCCGCCCGCTGGCCCAAGGGTGAACCCTTGCTGGCCATGCTTTCCCCCTGGAACCCGGCACGCCCCGCGCTTTCGGCGCTGGTCGATGGCTATGAGGCGCTGCACGTGGGCGAGGAAGGCACTGCCGCGCTTGACGAGGCCCGCGTGGGCGTGATGCTGGCGCTGGCCGGTCTGTCTGACATTGTCGATCTGGCGCCGGTGGAACTGGCCGCCCGCCAGTGGCGCGGCCTGGCGTTATCCACGCGCGGAACGGCGCCGCTGCCCCGCGCGATGCGGCCACTGGCGCTGCTACGGGGCATGGCCCTGCGCGGCGAGGGCGGCAGCCCGGCGCTGCGTTTCCTCAGTGCCTTGCGGTTGGGACTGATCGGCCGCTGATCCTGCCAAATCGGTATCGCTTGCCCCTGTGAACGTCCGCCCGGAACCGTAGAATTGCGTAAACCGGGGGGTGGACATGAACAGGACGTTGGTGGGCGCTTTGGGCGCGCTGATGCTGGTGGCTGCGGGCGTTTTCTGGTGGCAAGGCCACGCTGCCGTGCAGAAAAACCCCGCGCTTGCCGCCGTCCCCAGCAGCGCACCGTCAGCCGAGGCGAGCGAGGACGATACCCTGCCCACCGCCGATGGCGACGGATTGCAGGGACCAGCCCTGCCGCATGCCAGCGAGGCGAGCCGCGAGCAGCGCCGCTTCGACCGGTTCGACAAGGACCGCGATGGCCGCATTACCCGCAACGAACTGCTGGCCCCACGGGCCAAGGATTTCCGCAAGCTCGATGTCGACGGCAACAACCTGCTTAGCTTTGACGAATGGGCGGTGAGCACCGAGAACAAGTTCAAGAGCGCCGATGCCAACGGCGATGGCGCGTTGACCCGCGCTGAGTTCGTCACCACCAAGCAGAAAACCAAGAAGGCGTCCTGCGCCTGCAAGTGATCAGGCCAGCGCGTGTAACACCGGCTCCAGTCCATCGAGCAGAACGCCAGGCCGATCGCGCTGCGGCAGGTCGCTGGCCGATTTCATCAGGCCGGTGGTTAGGCCCACGGCCATGGCGCCAGCGCCGTTGGCCATGCGCATTTCGAGGGCGGGATCATCGCCCACCACCACCATCGCGCCCGCGGCGCTGCGCGGCAGGCCCATGATCTGGCGGGCCACGTCAAAGGCCACGCGCGATGGCTTGCCCAGGATGCGCGCTCGCTTGCCGGTCATTGCCGTGAGCATCGCATTGATGGCAAAGCTCGATCCAATCGCGCGGCCCGTGGCCGTGGCAAAGAATGGTACGTTGCTGGCGGTAAACAGCCGCGCCCCGTGCCACAGCGAATCGCAGCCGGCCTCAAGCGCGGCAAAATCGAACTCGCGGAACCATCCGGTATAGACTGCATCGACGCGCTCTGCCGGTTCCGACGGATCGATCACGTCAAGCCCGATCGCCCGCAGCGGCGCGGCGCAGCCGGCATTGCCCAGCACCCGCACCCGCCGCAACCCCTGCGCGGCAAACCACGCGGCGGCCGATGCCGATGGCGTGAGCATTTGTGCATCGTCCACCGTGAATCCGGCGTTGCGCAGCGATGCGGCATAGTCAGCCGGCGCCTTCGCCGTGCCATTGGTGAAGATCACATAGGGCGTGCCGCGCTGGCGCAGTCGCTCCAGCAGAGCCACGGCATGGGGCAGGGCCTTGTGCCCGCCGCTCTTGGCGTCGCCCAGGGCAATCGTGCCGTCCATGTCGAAGATGAAGCCGGCGGCATCGCGCAGACGCGCCACGTGATCGGGGGAAAGGACGGTCACAGGCTGGCTCCGGCATGAAGGGCGAGGCGAAAGCCGGGGCGTTCGACCACCAGGTTGCGTGCGTCGGGCTTGGCCGCCAATTGCCGCAGCAGGCTGAGTAGCGGCGCGGCCTCGGGCGTGTAGGTGGCGCGCGAGGGGCCGGCGGCCAGCATGGCATCGACCTGATCGGCGGGCATGACCGCGCGCAGCAGGAATTCCTCGTCCGGCAGGCCCTGGCCAAACTGGCGGCGCAGGTCGGCCAGGGTGGGAAACGCCGGCTCCCGCTCCAGTTCGCGCGCACGTGGCCGGTCCATGATCGTGGCCAGCACCGCCGGATCGATCGGCGAGGTGGGCTTGCCGAACTTGCCCAGGCAATAGCGGATCACCTGGTCTGAAACCTGGGCATAGCGATGGCTGCCGATCACATTGAACAGCGCCTGGTTCATGACCATCTGCGGAAACGGCGTGACCATGATGGGATAGCCCAGTTCGGCGCGTACTTGCCCGGTTTCGGCAATCACGGCCTCCATCCGGTCGGCCAGGCCCAGTTCGGTCAGTTGCCGCGCCGTGGTCGTCATTACCCCGCCGGCAATCTGGTGGCGTAGGAAACTGGCATCGAAATTCTGCGGCGCGCCCGGCGGCAGGCCTTCGGCCAGAGCCACGCGCTGCCAATAGCGGGTCAGGCGGCTGAGCGCGTCCCGGTCGATCTCCACGCTGTGGCCGGCATCCTCCAGGTTGGCGAGCATGCGGTTCGCCTCGGGCAGCGATGAGCCATCGCCACCCGGGCCCACGCCCACGTGCACGGCGCTGATGCCCAGGCGCGCTGCCTCCAGGCTGGAAAGCATGCCCTGGCCGATCGTGGTATGGGCGTGGATTTCCAGCGGCTTGGCGCCGATCACGGCCTTTACCGCCGGCACCAGCGTGCGCACCCGGTCCACCGACAACAGCCCGCCCGGGTCCTTGATATAGAACAGGTCGATATCGGGGCATTGCGCCAAGGCGCGGGCGAAATCGGCGTAGAACGCGTCGGTATGGATCGAAGACAGCGTGAAGGTGAGCGCGGCCATGACCTGCGCCCCGCCTTCCTGCTTTACCAGCCGCGCCGCTTCGATCACGGCGGGCACCTCGTGCATCGGATCGAGCAGCACGAAGCGGCCCACGCCATTGGCCTGCAGCGTGCGATAGACCACCGCCATGAAATCGGGATCGGCCTGCTGCCAGGCGATGAAACGCAGGCCCGTGGTGATGAACTGCAACGGCGTGGTCGGCATGGCGGCGGCCATGCGCCGCAGCCGTTCCCACGGGTTGTTGCGGAAATAGCGGACAGCCACCGCCATGTGGCTCGATGAGGTGAAATCCACCGCGGCAAAGCCACAGGCCTGCGTAAGCGATGCGGCCTGGAGCATGTGCGCGGTATGCAGGCCGGTGGCGCCCCACAGGCTTTGGTTGCCGTCGCGCATGGTCACATCGACAAGGCGGATCGCGGTCATGGATTGGATCCTGCAAGATTGAGGCCGGCAAGAAAGCCGGTGTCCACCCCGCCGGCGACAAAGCGCGGATCGGCCAGGATGCGGCGATGAAGCGGCGCCGTGGTCGGCAGCCCGTCGATGCTCAGGTGCTGGAGTGCCGCCGCCATGCGCGCCACGGCTTGTTCGCGCGTGGAACCATGAACGATCAGCTTGCCCAGCAGCGAATCGTAGAATGGTGGAACCTCGCCGCCGTTGGCGATGTGGCTGTCCACCCGGATGCCCGGCCCGGCCGGCCAGGCCGCGCGCGCCACCACGCCGGGCGCCGGGCGGAAATCGGCGTCGGGATCTTCGGCATTGACGCGCACCTCGATCGCATGGCCATGGGGCCGCACCATGCCTTGGGTCAGCCGCAGGGGATGGCCCATCGCCACGAGCAACTGCTGTTCCACCAGATCGACGCCGGTGATCGCCTCGGTCACCGGATGCTCCACCTGGATGCGGGCATTAAGCTCCAGGAAGTAGAACGAGAAATCGTCGGCATCGACCAGGAATTCGGCCGTACCCGCGCCGCGATAGGCGATGTGACGGGCCAGGCGCACGGCCGCATCCTCGATGGCGGCGCGGGCGGCATCGGGCATGGCCGGGGCAGGGGCTTCCTCCACCAGTTTCTGGAAGCGACGCTGGATCGAACAGTCGCGGGTGCCCAGGTGAATGGCATGCGTGCCATCGCCCAGGATCTGCACCTCGACGTGGCGTCCGCGCGCCACGAACCGTTCGACATAGACCGCAGGATTGCCAAACGATGCCTGCGCCTCCGCCCGCGCCATGGCCAGCGCCGCATCGAGGTCTTCGGCGCGGTCCACCCGGCGCATGCCCTTGCCGCCGCCGCCCGCCACCGCCTTGAGGAGCAGAGGATAGCTGGTTTCCTGCGCGCGGGCGGCCACGTCTTGCGCAGTCTCCGCCGCGCCACCGGGCAGCACGGGCAGGCCGGCTGCCAGCGCGAGTGCGCGCGCGGCGAGCTTGTCGCCCATGCCTTCCAGCGTCTGCACGGCCGGGCCGACGAAGACCATCCCGGCCTCGGCCACCGCGCGGGCAAACGCCGCGTTTTCAGAGAGGAAGCCATAGCCAGGGTGCACCGCGTCGCAGCCATGCTCCACCGCTGCTGCCACCACCCGGTCGATCGCCAGATAGCTTTGCGGCGAACTACCGGGGCCCAGCACGGCGATGGCACCAGCCAGGCGCGCCGGGAGAGATGTACGGTCTGCTTCCGAAACGCCAAGCACGGTCGCAATTCCCATGGCGTGGGCGGTGCGCAGCACGCGCAAGGCGATCTCGCCGCGATTGGCGATGAACAGGCGTTTGATCGTCATGACGGATGCTTTCAGGTTAGGCGCACGAGCGGGGTGCCCTTGGCCACGAGTGCGCCATTGGCGGCCAGCACGGCCGCAACGGTTCCCGCGCGCCCGGCATGGACCGGGTTCATCAGCTTCATGGTTTCGACGATACCCACCACGGTATCGGCGGTAATGGCGTCTCCCACGGCCACGAATGGCGGCGCGCCGGGCTGTGGTGCGTGATAGAACGTGCCGGGCAGCGGGCTGGCGATCACGTCGGGATCGGCCGCCGCTTCGCCGGCTGCCTCGGCGCTGGCAGGGCCGGCGCCGGCCGATCCATCGCCCGCCCATTGCCATTCCTGGGTCAGGCCGCCATCGCCGCCGCCGTCCTGGTCTGCCCCGCGTGACACGCGCAGGCGAAAGCGGCGGGTGGAAAGGTCAAGCTCGCGATAGCCCGAATGCGCCAGGATCTCGGCAATCTCGGCCACATCTTCGGCGGTCAATGGCAGGTCTGGAGTCATCGTGGTCCCTTTGGACGGATTAGGCCACGCACGCCGGCGCGTCGGCCAGCAGCGCCCGCGCCGTGGCGATCACGGCATCGGAAAAGGCTTCATCGTTGAAGTGCGCGTCCACGGCGGTGACGGGCACATGCGGCGGCATCACCTCGCGCAGGTATTGCGCAAAGGGGCCGGGCACCGATCGGTCCATGATGTGGCCGGCGGGGCTGTCATGGTTGGAAAAGCCGTGCAGCGGCGTGATCACGCGGACCGGCCCCTGCGCATCGCGCACATTGGCGGCCAGGTGATCGGCCAGCTTGCGCAGGTCCTCGATCGTGGTGCGTACGGCGGTCAGCTGCGGATTGTGTTCGTGATAGCGCCGGCCAGGAAACTGCGCGCGCGCCGCGTCGATCGGTCCGGCGATGATGAAATCGGCATTGCCCGGCGCCAGGATCGTGGGAATGCCGCGCGCCAGGGCCGCCTTGCCGCGATCCGGGCCGCTGTCGGCCAATCCCCCCATCAGGTGATCGAGGATTTCGGTCTGCGACAGATCGAGCACCAGGGCCACGTCCTTGGCCTGGGCCAGGCCATCCAGCGTCGGCCCGCCCGCGCCAGAGGAATGGAACACCATCACTTCGCAGCCATCGCGCTCCAGCGCCTCGCGGATGCGACGCACAGACGCTTCGGTCGTGCCCAGCGTGGTGATCAGCACCAGCGGCTTTTCGGCCGGGGCGTTGCGGTCATAACCGCGCGCCATGCCGGCAACGGCGCGCGCGGCGTTGCCAAAGACATCGCGGCTGATGGTGTTGAGGCCAGAGATATCGGTCACCGCGTTCATCATCGCGATGTCCTTGATGCCCATGTAGGGCTTGGTGAAACCCGAGGCCATGGTCGAGACGATCAGCTTGGGCAGGCCATAGGGAAACGTCTGCATCAGCGCGCCGGCCAGGGCCGAACCCATCGACCCGCCGACGGCAAGGATGCCGGAAATCGGCTCGCGCGCATCCCAGGCGTGGGCGGCGGCGATCGCGCCCTTGATCATGGCCGCCTGGCACTTGCCCTCGTGGCCCAGGGCGCGCACCTCGGCAATGGTCATGCCGGCTGCGGCGGCGACGTCTTCCGGCGCAATTTCCGCGCCGCCCAGGGTGCGCCGGACGCTGGGATCGAGGTGCACCACGCGCACGCCTGCCGCTTCCAGCGCGGCACGGGTGAAGCGGGCCTCTTCCTCCTTGGTATCCTGCGTAATGACAAGCAGCACGCTGGGCGCTGTGGCGCCTTGGCTCTGGGTCATGGTCGGTTCTCTCCCTCGGCCTTGATGTTGCGCCAATGGATTTGACTTTGCCACCGGCTGCGCCATTCTTCCGTTTCACAAGATGAAACCATAACGAGCCGCAACAGCGGTCGGGAGACAGGATGCAGGATCGGAAGGTGAAGACCGTCCGCGCGTTGGAGCGTGGCCTGGATGTCTTGCTGCAGGTGCAGGCCCGCCGCGCGGCCAGCCTGCACGAAATGCATGTGGCGCTGGGCCTGCCCAAGGCGACGTTGCTGCGCATGCTGCAGACGCTGGGCCAGAAAGGGCTGATATGGCAGCGGCTTGCCGACGGTGCCTATCTGCCCCACGTCGATGCCCGGGCGCGTTCGCAGGCGCTGACGCTGGAGCATGTCGCCGAGGTGGCCTCGCCCTGGCTCAAGGCACTGTCGACGCGCGTCTCGTGGCCATCGGTGCTCGCCATGCCGCGCCTCGATCACATGGAGATCGTGGAAACTAACAGCCCGCTGTTCCGACTCGATTCGGCCACGCTCGGCCCGGTTGGCGTCAAGCTTTCCTATATCCATACCGCCACCGGGCGGGCCTATCTCGCCGCCTGCCGCGAGGAAGAGCGCGAGGCGATCATCACCCGCCTGCGCCCTCGCAACCCGCAAGAAGGTAGCGAAGCCGATCTGCGCGCGATCCTGGCTGAAACACGCTCTCGCGGCTATGCTGCGCGCGAGCCGCTGCACCCATGGCCGGATCGGTCGAGGCAATTGGTGCTGCGCGACGGGCGCCGATCGATGGCCGTGCCGATCCTGCTGGATGGTGCGCCGGTGGCTTCGATCAACATCACCTGGCCGGCCAAGCGCGGCACCGATGATGCGGTCATGCTGCGCCATCTGGGTGCGCTCAAGCATACTGCCCGCGAAATCGCCATGGCGATCGAACGCGCGGCCTTGGCGGCAGAAGGGCGGGCGCCAAGCGGCGCGATCATGGCCCAGTTTGCCGCAGGGACCGCGAAAAGCGTTTCACCTGGTGAAAATAGTTAGTCTAGCTGATTAATTTGCCTGGCGGCTGTGCCATAATTGGCAACAAGGCGTAAGAAGCAGACCATATGCCATGGGGGAGATGGACGGCTATATGCGGCAATGGCTTATCCGCAAGGGCGCGCAATCGCTTGACGACATGGCGCTGGTCAACGTTCCGGAGCCGCACCCTGGCCCTGGCGAAGTGGCGGTGCGCGTGCGGGCCTGTTCGCTCAACTATCGCGATCAGTTGATCCCGCTGGGCCACTATTTCGGCGGCGCAGTCGATCGTGACACCGTGCCGCTGTCTGACGGCGCGGGAGAGATCGTGGCGGTGGGGGAAGGGGTGACTGGCTTGGCCGTGGGTGACCGCGTCGCTGGCCTGTTTTTCCAGAACTGGGACGATGGACCGCCCAATCCCGGTTCCGGTCCAGCGCTCGGCGCGCCGCCCGCCACCGGCATGCTGCAGGATGTGGTGGTGCTGCCCGCCCACGGCGTGGTGCCCATCGCCGCCAGCCTGTCGTTCGAGGAAGCGGCCTGCCTGCCCTGCGCCGGGGTCACGGCCTGGCATGCCTTGATGGAAGGGCCAAGGCCGGTCGGGCCGGGGCGTTCGGTGCTGGTGCTGGGCACTGGCGGGGTTTCGCTGCTCGCCGCGCAGATCGCGCTGGCGGCCGGGGCGCGGGTGATCGCCACGTCATCGTCCGATGAAAAGCTGGAGCGCGTGCGGGCCATGGGCGTGCACGAAACGATCAATTACCGCACCACGCCCGATTGGGGCGTGCGCGCGGCAGAGCTTGCCGGCGGCGGGGTGGACCATGTCGTCGAAGTGGGCGGTGCCGGCACCCTGGCGCAAAGCATCCAGGCGGTCGGCTTTGCCGGCGAGATCGCGCTGATCGGCGTCTTGACCCGCAGTGGCGATACCAGCCCGCACGGGCTGATGATCAAGGGGGCCAGCCTGCGCGGAATCTTTGTCGGCTCGGCCGGCATGGCGCGCCGGCTTAACCAGTTCATCGATGCCCACGGCATCACGCCGGTGATCGATCGCCGCTTTGCCATGGAGCAGGCGCGCGAGGCCTGGGAGTATCAGGCATCGGCAGGGTTGTTTGGCAAGGTCGTGATCACGGTGTGATCGCCGGCCTTGGGCCAGAGCAGGCGTGACGCGGCCCGATAGCGGCCGGCGCGCCAAGGGAAGAGGATGCGCGCATGGTGCGACGCCGGGTTTCCGGCGGTGGGCGCGTGCGCAAGGGGAAAGGACACGCCGTTGGACCAGCTTACGTCTGCCGTCACACCGGCCGCCACGCTCGGCTATGGCCAGCCGATCGGCGGAATTTGCCAGACTGCGTTCGTGGTGCGCGATATCAACGCCGCGATCGACCACTTCATCCGCGATTGCGGGGCAGGGCCATTTTTCCTGCTACCCCATTTCCTGACCGAGGGGCAGGTCTATCGCGGCACGCCGTCCACCGCCGACGTGGCGATCGCCATGGGTTTTGCCGGGCACATGCAGATCGAATTGATCCAGCCGCTCGATGATAACCCGTCGGTCTATCGCGAAACGATCGAGGCGCGCGGCCATGGCTTCCACCACGTTGGCATTGCCTGCCGCGATGTCGATGCGGCGCTGCCCGGCTACCTGCAACGCGGCTATACCATGGCCTTTCGCGCCCCGGTGCCCACGGGGGGCGCTGTCGCCTATCTCGAAGGGGGGCATGATGGCGCGCCGGGCTTTGTCGAACTGATCCCCGCCACGCCCGACATGGACCGCCATTTCACCGCGATGTGGCAGGCATCGCGCGGGTGGGACGGCAGCGATCCGGTAAGGCCGTTCCTGTGAGCGGGCGGGCCCACGCGCCGGCGCGCGCCAGCAGCGGCTATCAGGTCTGGGTGACCGGTCTGCTCAGCCTCAATTTCGGCATCCTGTTCTTCGATCGCAACGCGCTCAACTTTCTCATGCCGTTCGTCCAGCCCGATCTGGGCCTGTCGAACACGCAGGTTGGGCTGTTTTCCTCGGCCCTCTCGCTCACCTGGGCCTTGTCGGGCTTTGTCGTGGGGCGCGTTTCGGATCGGCTCGGCGCGCAAAAGGCCGTGGTGGTGGTTGCCACCTTGGCGTTTTGCCTGTGCTCGGTGGTGTCGGGCTTTGCCACTTCGTTCCTCATGCTGCTTGGCGCCCGTCTGCTGATGGGCGCGGCCGAAGGTGGCGTCATGCCCGTCAGCCATGCCATGATCGTGGGCGAGGTATCGCCGGAACGGCGGGGCATGGCGATGGGCGTGGCCCAGAACCTGGGCTCCAATCTGCTCGGCTCGGGGCTCGCGCCGATCCTGCTGGTGCCACTGGCGGTCGCCTATGGGTGGCGTGAGGGGTTCTACCTGGCAGCGGCGCCAGGCGTGATTACTGCGGCGCTGATCTGGTTCACCCTGCGTGAACCGCCTGCGGTTGAGCATCATGACGATGCGCCGCGCGTGACGCTGCGCGCCGCGTTTGCCCACCGCAACGTGGTGCTGTGTGCGCTGATCGCGATCCTGCTGGTGTCCTATCTGGTGGTGTGCTGGGCGTTCATGCCGCTGTTTCTCACCAAGGGGCGCGGGTTCGATCCGGGCACGATGGGCTGGCTCATGGCCACGCTGGGCATTTCGGCGGGGATCGGCAGCTTTGCCGTGCCGGCGCTGTCCGATGCCATTGGCCGCCGCCCGGTGATGATCGCCTTTTCGTTCCTGGGTGCGATCCTGCCGCTGGGCGCCATCTACTATGGCGGCTCGGCCTGGCTCTTGGGCGCCATCTTCTTCTTTGGCTGGGCGCTCAACGGCCTGTTCCCGATGTTCATGGCCACGATCCCGGCCGAAAGCGTCGACCCGCGGCTGACCGCCACCCTGACCGGCGTGGTCATGGGCATCGGCGAAGTGCTGGGCGGGGTGCTCAGCCCGTTTCTGGCCGGCTTCCTGGCCGATGCCTATGGCCTGGCGGCGCCGGTGTGGCTGATGCTCGTGCTGTGCCTGGCGGCCGGTGTGCTGGCGCTGGGCCTTGAGGAAAGCGCACCGCGCGTGCTCGCGCGGCGGGCGGCATCGGGCCGCCATCCCGTAACACCGGGGGTCGTGCCAAGCGCCTGATCTTGTTCTCGTTGGGGGAGCTCACGCCGATGAATGCCGTGCAACGCTACGCCACCGATGCCATCGCGCCCGACCAGCGCCTGTCGTATTGGAATGACCTGGTCGATCGCATCTATTCCGGCACTTATGTGAAAACCCAGGGCCGCGATTTCGTGGGCGAAATGTGGTCATGGACGGTGGGTGACCTCGCCATGATCCGCCCGCGCTCGACCGCGTCGTTCGTGGGGCGGCAGGGTGATCAGGCCACGACCGAGCGGTTGATCCTGCACCTGCAATGCCGGGGCCGCAGCCTGCATCGCCAGGGGCAGGCGGAAAGCCTGCTCGAAGCCGGCGATTTCGTGATCGGATCGCCGCACCAGTCCTACACGCTCGATCTTTCCGCGCATGAACTGCTGGTGGTAGAGTTCCCGCGCGCGCCGCTCGCCGAACGGGTGCCGGGCCTCGATGACATGCTCAGCCGCCGCCTGTGCGGGGCCAGTCCGGGCGGCCGGGTATTCCACGATTTCCTGCGCTCGCTGTGGCACCAGGGCGATCAGAGCGGGCAGGACATGGCCTGGCAGCAGGGCGTGAGTGCCGTGTTCTATGACCTCGCCGCGCTCGCCATGCGCGGCGCCACCCATCCTGAAGAGCGCGTGACCGACCATGCCTTGCGCGACAAGGTGGTGGCGCTGGTCGATGCCCATCTGGGCGATCCGGCGCTGCGCACGCAGACCCTCGCTGATGCCTGCCACACCTCGGTCCGCACGGTGCAGAACGTGTTTGCCATGATGGGCACCACGCCCAGCGCCTATATCCTCGAGCGGCGCCTGCAGCGCGCGGCCGATCGCATTACCGGCAGCCCTGGCGCCAGCATCACGCAGATCGCATTCGAAATGGGATTTAACGACAGCGCCTATTTCGCGCGCTGTTTTCGCCAGCGCTTTTGCGTGGCGCCGCGCGAATGGCGTGCTGGCAATTGAACCTTGCCGGCTGAATTGTTCGGGCGCGCTGAATTTTTCGGGGTGGTTGCGCCAGAATCCTGATCGGCTTGCGCACCAATGCAAGCGCAGATCACCCCGAACACCTACCATCGTGCACAGCGGATCGGATGTCAGGGGAATCCGGGCACAACCCGCATCGAAAAAAGGGAGAGAGACCATGAAGTTCGCACCGGTATCGGTGGGCGCACTGGCCATTGCACTGGCCAGCCCGGCCATGGCGCAGGAAGCGCCACAAGGTCAGGCTGCGCCGCAGGCAGAGGCGCAGAGCGGCAACGGGGGCATCCAGGAAATCGTCGTGACCGCGCAGAAGCGTGCGGAAAACGTCCAGGATGTGCCGATCGCCATCAGCGCCTTCACCGCAGCGGCCCTGCAGGAGCGCGCGGTGACCAGCGTTTCCTCGCTCTCGAACATCGCGCCCAACGTCACGCTTGATGCCGGTACGCCGTTTTCGGGGTCAAGCCAGGTGCTGGCGGCCTATATCCGCGGCATCGGCGCCAACGATTTTGCCTTCAACATCGATCCGGGCGTGGGCATCTATCTTGACGGCGTCTATCTTGCCCGCTCGGTCGGCGCGAACCAGGACCTGCCCGATGTCGAGCGCGTCGAAGTGCTCAAGGGGCCGCAGGGCACGCTGTTTGGCCGCAACACGATCGGTGGCGCCATCTCGATCGTCACGCACGATCCGGGCGATACGTTCCGCTTTGTCGGCAGCGCGATGACCGGCAGCTACAGCCTGTTCAGCGCCAAGGGCACGGTCGACATGCCGCTGGCCGACAAGCTGTCCTCGTCCTTGAGCTTTGCGATCACCAAGCGCGATGGCTACCTGCATCGCATTCCCTATCCGGGCGCCAACAACTATGCGTTCGATCCGATCACCTCGCTCAAGGCGGCCGGTTACGGCAACCAGGGCTACGGCACCGAAGGGGGCGACAATACCTGGAACCTGCGCGGCAAGATCCGCTACAATGGCGCCACGTTCCGCGCGACTCTGACCGGGGATTACAGCCGCACCGATACCTCGCAGATCGCCAACAAGGTGATCACCACCTTCCCGGCGGTGTTTGCCGGCACCTATAACTGCGCGATCGCCGGCAATCCCACCACCACCGTGGGCGGCGTTACCGGCCCGTGCGACAGCTTCATCGGCGGGCCGCCCTCGGCCGCCTATCTCTATCGCCGCGGCGGGCTCAACTCGATCCTCGATCTGCCCGCGATCTATGGCGTCAACACCGACAACAATCCTGACAACAACCGGCTGCCCTATGACAATCGGTTCGTCACCAACAACATCGACACGTCCTATGCCAACGGCAACAACTTCAACAAGTTGAAGCAGGGCGGCGCCGCGCTGACGCTCGATTTCGATCTGTCTGACACGGCCTCGATCAAGTCGATCACGGCCTATCGCGAATTGCACTGGGTGGTGGGCATGGACCTTGACGGTTCGCCGCTCAACTTCCTCCACACCAGCTTCTCGATGAACCAGAAGCAGTTCAGCCAGGAGCTGCAACTCACTGGCACGGCTGTGGACAAGAAGCTCAAGTATGTCCTCGGCGCCTATTACTTCACCGAAAGCGGTGACCTGCACGACTATGTGACTTTCGCCGAAGGCCTGCTGCAAGTTGACGGGCCCAACAACCTCTCGACCAAGAACTATGCATTCTATGGCCAGGTCGATTATGCCCTGTCAGACCTGATCGCGGTTACCGTGGGTGGCCGCTATACCCACGAAAAGAAGGAGTTCGAAGGCTTCCAGTCCGATGCCAACGGCTTGAACTACAAGCTGGCGAACTATTTCGGCGATCCCAACTGCGCCTCGCTCAACCCGATCAGCGACGCCTGCCGGGTGGACAATGGCTTCCCTAACGCCGGGCAGCCGCTGCGCTATTACGTTGCCGGTGTGCAGCACAAGACCTTCTCCAACTTCTCGCCCAAGGTCGGCGTGCAACTGCACCCCACGCAGGACATCATGGTCTATGCCAGCTGGTCCAAGGGCTACAAGACCGGCGGCTGGACCACGCGCCTGTCCAATCCCTTACCCTATGCGCCGGGCTTTGGCCCGGAAAAGGCCGAAACCTGGGAAGCGGGGATCAAGTCCGAGCTGCTCGATCGGCATCTGCAGATCAACGGCGCGGTGTTCCTCACCAATTACAACGGCATCCAGCTCAACTTCCAGCAGGGGGTTTCGCCCACCATCCAGAATGCTGGTGACGCGCGGATCAAGGGCTTTGAAGTGGAACTGGTGGCAGCCCCTGTGCGTGGCCTGACCGTGACCGGCTCGCTCGGCTATACCGACGCCAAATACACCAGCGTCGATGGCCCGGCGCAGGTTGCACCCTCCGCGCTCCAGGCCGGGGTCTTTGCAGGGGCCACGTTGCCCAAGACTCCCAAGTGGAAATTCAACGTATCGCCCCGCTATCAGGCCGATCTGGGCAGCCACGGCACCCTGGTGTTCCTTGGCGATGTCACCTTCACCAGCATGATGAAGAATGACACCGAAGGCACCTTCCTGCTCGACCGGCAGCATACCACGGTGCTCAACGGCTCGATCACCTATCGTGCGCCGGGCGGCAGCTGGGAACTCACCGCCGGTGGCACCAACCTGACCAACGAACGCTATCTCACCACGGGCCAGGCACAGCTGGCCGGCGGCCAGATCTACGGCACTTATAGCCGTCCGGCCGAATGGTATGCGCGCGTTGGCGTGAAGTTCTGACGCAACAAGGCCGGGCGGCGCGCGTCCCCGCGCTGCCCGGCTCCTCCCCTGGAGAACGATAATGCCCGAAGCCCCCCACGCCGAATTCTGGAAAGACATCAAGCCGGTAGAGAAAGTCTTCCGCGATGGTGGCCTGCCCGAAGTCTACATGCCCAAAATTGCCGAAGGCGATGAACGCTATTGGGTGCCGATCAGCGAAACCGTGTTTTCCAAGCCGGTGTGGATCAGCCCATCGAAAAACATGTGGGCCGACGTGCTGATGAGCAAGCAGGCTGGCCTGGTTAACCGCCACTATCACCCACACCCGATCTGGGCCTACACGATTAGCGGAAAGTGGGCCTATCTCGAACATGCGTGGACGGCCACCGCCGGCGATTTCATCTATGAAACCCCGGGCGAGAGCCACACCCTGGTCTGCTATGAACACGAAGACCCGATGAAGGTGTTCTTCGTCGTGTCGGGCCCGCTGATGTGGCTCGACGAGGCCGGCAACACCATCGGCCACTATGACGTGTTCGATTATATCGCCGCCGCCCGCGCGCATTATGCCGCTGTCGGCATCGGCGCCGATTACGTCGACACCCTGATCCGCTGAACCCCGGAGATCCCCCCATGACCGTGATGACAGCCCCGCCGTCGAACAAGGCGGAAATCGTCGACGTGAAATTCCCGCACAAGGCCCTGGTCGAACGGCTCAGCCCCGGCGGCCGCTATATCGACGCCGCCACCGACGTGGACAGCCCATGGGTGCCGTTCGGCGATGGCGCGGCGATCAAGCACCTGGCGTTCGACGTGCGCCAGAATCTGTTTTCCAACATCCTGTGGGTCAAGGGGCCGGGCGTGATCGGCACCCATTTCCATCGCGGCACGATCACCATGGTCTGCCTGGAAGGATCGGTACGCTATCTCGAATACGATTGGGTGGCAACGCCGGGGGGCCTGATCCTGGAAACGCCGGGCGAAAGCCACACGCTGGTGACCGATCACCCGCAGGGCTGCAAGCTGTTCGGCTGGATGCAGGGACCGATCGATTTCTACGATGACCAGGCCAATCTGGTCGATACCGCCGACGTCTGGTGGTTCATCAACCACTACGAGACGCACTGCCGCGAGCACGGCCTTGCGATCAATCCCAAGCTCTATCTCTGACAAAGGCAAACGCCATGGCCAGCAGCATGAAGGCGCCGCCCTCATCCGCCTATGAAATCGTCTCGGTGCCCGAACTCTATGGTGACCTGATCCGCGCCCGCGGGGTGGAAGGCACCTATGTCGGCGCGGGAGAGGCGGAAAGCCCGTGGGTTCCGTTCGGTGACAACGCCGCGATCCGCCACCTGGCTTTCGACGTGCGCGAAAACATCTATGTCAACATCCTGTGGATCAAGGGCCCCGGCGTGATCGGCACGCACAAGCACCGGGGCAAGGTCTGGGCGATCGGGCTGGAAGGCTCGTTCCGCTATCTGGAATACGATTGGGTGTGCCGCCCTGGCGAATTCATCACTGAAACGCCGGGCACCGCGCACACCTTGGTGACCGATGATCCCCAGGGGATGAAAGCGCTGTTTCACATGCAGGGCGCCAACGAGTTCTTCGATGCCCAAGGCAACCACGTGGAAACGCTCGATGTGTGGTGGTTCATGAACCACTATGAAAGCTACTGCCGCGAACACGGCATTGCCATCAACAAGCAACTCTATCTGTGAGCAGCGGGGCAGCGTGATGCCGGCGCCGGCGCTTTCCATCCCCATTCTGGCCGGTCCACCGCGCGGCACGTATCTGCGCCATTGCTGGTACGTGGCCGGGTGGGCCGATGACCTGGGCAGCGACCCGATTGATCGGGTCTTCCTGGAAGAGCCGGTTGCCTTGTTTCGCGACGAGGCGGGCATGGCCCATGCCGTGGGTGGACGCTGCCCCCATCGCTTTGCCCCGCTGGGGCAGGGCAGGGTGATCGATGGCGCGCTCGCGTGCCCCTATCACGGGTTGCGCTTTGATGGCGGGGGCGCCTGCTTGCACAATCCCCACCCCGGTGGGCAGTTGCCCGCCACACGCTTGCCGGTCTATCCGCTGGTCGAGCGCCATGGCCTGCTGTGGATCTGGATGGGTGAGGCGGAACGCGCCGATGCCGCGCTGATCCCGGATTTTTCCTGGCTGGTCGATCCCGTCTGGGCGGTGGTGCGCGGCGCCACCCGCGCCGAAGGGCATTACGAACTCTACAGCGACAATATCCTCGATCTCAGCCATGCCAACTTCGTCCACCCCGCGCTGGTCGCCCGCGCCTTTACTGAAGGAGAACGGCGCTTCTGGCAGGATGGCGAAACGGTGCATGCCGAATATGTCCGCCTGAATGATACGCTGTCTGATGGCATCGGCGCCATGCTGGGCCGCGTGGGGCAGGCGCAGGATTTCTATGGCGAGGTGATCTGGCACGCGCCGGCGGTTCTGCGCTTTGACTATGTCGCCGGGCCGCCCGGCACACCGCGTGAGCAATGCACGCTGCTGCCCTCGCTCCATGCCTTTACCCCCGAAACGCCCGATACCACGCACTATATCTGGGCCACGGGGCGCGATTTCGCGCTGGGCGATGCGGCGTTTTCGCAAGGCATGCAGGCCGCGCTCGAACATGCGTTCGAACGCGAGGACATGCCGATCATCCGCGATAGCCACCGCCTGATGCGTGGGGCTGATTTCTGGGCGTTGAAGCCGCTGGTGCTGGGCGGCGATGGCGGCGGCATCCGCGCCCGCCGGCTGCTGCAGCGCCTGATCGCACGCGAGCAGGGCGCCACCCTGCCGCAAGACACCGAAGCCACCGCGTAAACGCGGGGCATCCCCCCATTGGAGAGGAAAGTCATGGCCATTATCGATCGTTTCAGCATCGCCGGGCGCAGCGCGCTGGTCACCGGGGCTGCCAGCGGCATTGGCCTTGCCTATGCCCAGGCCATGGCCGAAGGCGGCGCGGCGGTCACTCTGGCAGACATAGACCTGCCCGGTGCAGAGCGCGAAGCCGCCCTGCTGCGCGAGGCGGGGCACGAGGCCCGCGCCGTCCATTGCGATGTATCCAGCTTCGATGCGGTGGCAGCCGCCTTTGACGACCATGCCAGCGCGTTCGGCGGGCTGGATATCTGCTTTGCCAATGCCGGGATCGATGCCGGCGCCGGCTTCTGGAACCCGGCGGGCCATCGCAACCCGGAAGGCCAGGTCGATACTTATGATCCGGCGCGCTGGGACAAGTCGATCGCGGTCAATCTCAACGGCGTATTCTACACCATTTCCAACGCCGTGCGGATCATGAAGCAACCCGGCCGCGCCAACGGGCGCAGCGGCGGCTCGATCATCTGCACCGCATCCAACGCCGGCCTGGTGACAGAGCCGATCGTGGGTCTGCCCTATATGCCAGCCAAGGCCGGGGTGCTGCACATGGTCCGTGCGCTGGGGCTGGAACTGGCCGAGTTCCGCATCCGCGTGAACGCCATTGCGCCTGGCCCGTTCGTGACTAATATCGGCGGCGGCTGGCTCAAGAAAGACCCGGTGGCGCGCGCTGCCTGGGATGCCATCGTGCCGCTGGGCAAGCTGGCCGAGACTGAGCAGATCAAGCCGCTCGCGCTGCTGCTCGCCTCTGATGCGTCTGACTATATGACCGGCAGCCACGTGGTGATCGATGGCGGCATGATGCTGGGCAAGTACCAGTAATGCGCGCGGTGGTGATGCAGGGGCTGCACCGGCCCCTGGCGCTGGAAACCGTGCCCGACCCCGTGCCAGAAGCGGGCGATCTGGTGGTGCGGGTGGGCCGCTGCGGCATCTGCGGATCGGATCTGCACATGACCGAGGACCCCGCCTATGGCCAAGGCGCCGGCTCCATCCTGGGGCATGAGTTCGCTGGCGAAGTGGTGGCCCTGGGCCGTGATGTCTCCGGTTGGCGCGTGGGTGATCGCGTGGCGGTCAGCCCGTTGAAAAGCTGCGGCGATTGCCCGGCTTGCCGCGCCGGAGAGGTGCAGTGGTGTACCGCGTTTGGCCTGCAGGGTGGCGGCTATGCCGAATATGCGCTCACCCGGCCCAACCAATGCGTGCGCTTGCCGCAAAGTGCCAGCCTGGCCGATGGCGCGATCATCGAGCCACTGGCCGTGGCGCTGCATGGCATCGGCCTGTCTGGCCTGCGTCGGGGCGACAAGGTGCTGGTGCTGGGCGCTGGGCCGATCGGCCTCGCCGTGGCGTTCTGGGCGCGGCAGCATGGCGCGGGCCGCGTAGTGGTGCAGGATATCGCCCCCTGGCAGCAGGACCGCGCCCTGGCCATGGGCGCACACGATTTCGTGGTGGCGCCCGATGATCCGGTGGGCGCGGCACAGCGCGCATTGGGTGGCCCTGCCGATCTGGTGTTCGAATGCGTCGGCGTGCCTGGCCTGATCGCGCAAGGGGTGGAAGCCGCGCGCAACCGCGGCACGATCGTACTGCTCGGGCTGTGCACCCGGCCCGACACGCTCAACACCTTTGCCATGCTGTCAAAGGAAGTGCGGCTGATCACCTCTGCCTTCTTCACGCGGCAGGAATACGAAGCCGCGCTCGACGCGCTCGATCGCGGCCTGGCCGAACCGCGCCTGTTGGTAACCGATACCATCGCGTTGGCGCAGACGCCCGATGTGTTCGAAACCCTGCGCCAGCGCACCCACCAATGCAAAGTGCTGATTGCGCCGGGTTATCAGGCCTGATCGGCCGCCGCGATGAACGCACGCAACAATGCCGGTCCGTCGGGCGTATCGGCATTGGCGGCGCGCAGGGCGGGCACGGAAAAGCCAGCGCGGGCAATGGCATCGGCATAGACGTCATAGCTGCCGGCCATGATGGCGGCATCGAATTCGGGGTGAAACTGCACGCCCCAGGCGCGCGGCGCATAGCGCACGGCGTGGTGCGGATCGTGGCCGCTGGTGGCCAGGACCTGTGCCCCTTGCGGCAAGGCCAGCACCGACTGGAAATGGAAAACCATCTGTCGCGCCACCTGCGGCAGCGCAGCAAATAGCGCGTCCTGCGCGCCGGCTGGGGTGCGCGCCACATCCACCCCGCCAAACATCGCACCGCGCGGGTTGTCATCCACCACTCCGCCCAGGGCATGGGCCAGCAACTGGTGGCCAAAGCACACGCCCAGGATCGGCGCGCCATGCGCCATGGCGTCACGCGCCCAGGCTGCCGTGCGCTCGATCCATGGGTGACCATCGGTGACCATGTCGATCGCGCCGGTAATGATCGTGGCGCGGACCTCGGCCGGATCGGGCAGGGGTTCATCCTGATAGACCTTGATCGCCAGGATCTCGTCACGCGGCACCCCGCAGCCGGCGCTGAACCAGGCGACCTCGTCCCCGTGCACGGCGCAGGTCGCGGGCATGTCGTCATACGAGGTTGCTGGCTGGATGATCAGCAAGGGCTTGGGCACGATCGGTTCTTTCGCAGGCGTTAGAGGGCGTTGAGGCTCTTGCGCAGGGCATCGATGAAGAACGCCACTTCGGTTTCCGTCCAGGTGAGCGGCGGGCGCAGCTTGAACGTGGCACGATATTCGCCCGACGTGCCCACCAGCACGCCATTTTCGCGCATCCGTTCCACCAACTGGCGCGCCTGGTGCGGGGCGGCGGTGCGAGCCGCCTGATCGGTTACGAATTCCAGCCCGGTCAACATGCCGCGCCCGCGCACGTCGCCGATCAGCGGGAATTGCCGTGCCAGCGCGCGCAGTTCGGTTCGCAGCAGGTCTCCCACCTGGTTGGCGCGGGCGATCAGGTCTTCCCGCTCGATCACGTCCAGCACGGCTTGCCCCGCCGCGCAGGACACGCTGTTGCCGCCAAACGTGCTGAACACCTCGCAATCGGCATAGAACGCCTGCCACAGGTCGCGCCGCGTCAGCACCACGCCGAGCGGATGACCATTGCCGACCGGCTTGCCCAGCGTGATCACGTCAACCTGGTCCAGGCCCTGAGTGGCAAATCCCCAGAAGCTGCCCAGGCGACCCAGCCCGGCCTGCACCTCGTCGGCAATCACCAGCGCGCCGGATGCGCGGCCGGCACGGGCAAGGCCTTGCATATAGCCTTCTGGCTGGCCGGGCACGCCGTTGCTGGTCAGCGCGGTGTCAATCATCAGGAACGCCGGCTGGTGGCCGGCTTGGGCCAGCGCTGCCACGGCCTTGGCCCAGCTTTCCGCCGGATCGGGCGCGACGCCGCGATAGAGGTCGGGCGGAGGCAGGCAGGCCACATGCGCGGGCGGCGCCTTGGTGAGCGGAGAAAGCTCTACCGTGGCGGCCGTGATCCCGTGATAGGCGCCTTGCATCACTACGGCGCCGGTGCGCCCGGTGGCAAAGCGGGCAATCTGCGCGGCCACGTCGTTGGCCTCGCTGCCGGAATTGACGAACGAGCAGACATCGAATCCGGCCGGTGCCTTGGCCAGCAGCGCCTGGGCATAGGAACCAGGGCTATCGGCCAGATAGCGCGTGTTGGCGTTGAGCGCGGCAGCCTGGCGCGCGATGGCGCGCACCACGGCCGGGTGGCAATGGCCTACCTGCGGCACGTTGTTGTAGGCGTCGAGATAGCGCGTGCCATCCGCGCCGATCAGCCAGGGGCCTTGCCCACGGGTAAGATGCAGCGGCGTTTCATAGAAGTGCCAGATCTTGCCAAACGCCGCGTCCCGCTGCGCGATCAGGCCCGTGCGCGCGGCTGCCGGATCCGGGGCCAGCGCGGGCACCGGAAAACCGCAGGCCCGGCGCAGCGCATGGGTCGCGGTATCACGCCCCACTGCCAGCAACTTGGCCAGCATCGCACTATGCTTGCGCCCGCCGCCCAGATGTGCATCGGGCGTTTCGTCTGCGGGATCACGCCGGGCATTGGCTACCAGCACGGTGTTGACCAGGCGCAGGCAGCACATATCGAATACCAGGTCGATTTCCGCTTCTTCCAGCGGATAGACCGTGTCGAAGCCCTGCGTCACCTCGGCCAGGATGACCAGCGGATCAACGCTTTCATCGGGAAAACAGTCTGCCGCCGTCACCAGATCGGCCAGCAGCGCACCATAAAGCATGTCGCCGAAATCGATCACGCCCACGATGTTTGCGGGCTGTGCAGGATCGACCAGCAGGTTGCCCATGTGCGCGTCCTGATGCACCACCTGGTGGCGCGTGCGGGCGAGCGCCGGATAGATGCGGCTGTCCGCCTCGGCCAGAATCTGGGCGCATTGCGCGCGCAGGGCCGGATCGGCAATGCGGGGCAGGGCCGGGGCCAGCGCAGTCACCCGCGAAAGATCCCAATCGTGCCGGTTGCTGGCCGCATGGGGATGGAAATAGCCACGCAACGCCAGGCTCAACCGCGCCACGAAGGCGCCCGTGGCGCGGCGCAGTGCTGCGGGATCGGTGCAGTCCGCAAAGGCATCCTGGGCGATCCTGCCGTCGAGATAGGTCAGGATGCGCAGGATGTGCACCGTGCCATCATCGGCGGTTATCGTCGTGCGCCTGGCGCCGGCAAGCGTAGGCACCATCCGTGGCACCGCCAGTTGCGGGTCGATCCGCGCGATGTGATCGAGCGCCCCGATCTGGAAATCCACCGTGGCCGGTTGCTCCATCCGGTGCGACAGCTTGACCACGTAATCCGATCCAGCATCATCGGTGAGATGCCAGGTCTGGTCCCGCTCCGAGTTGATCGCGTGCCACTGGCCGCGCAATCCCCACTCGGCGTGAACCCGCTCCTGCACCTGTTGCAGCGGAAAGGCTGGCGGAATGGCGTCGAGTGCATCATGAACTGCCAATCCCGCCACCGTATCGTTCCTGCCGCTGCTCCGTCCTTGCCGCCTGCATAGGGCCTTTGCATCTGAGATCGCAAGGGCATTGTGGTTGCGGAGACAGGCCAGGCAGCTAAAGCGGGAAGGCAACCTGATCGTATCACGGGAGAATGTGGGCCATGGCCAGCCATGCAGACCGGGGCAATGCTGCCGCCATCACCGATGCGCAGCGCCTGCGCGCGATCCTGGCCGGGTCGGCCGGCAACCTGATCGAATGGTACGATTTCTATATCTACGCCTTTACCGCGCTCTATTTTTCGGCGGAATTTTTCCCGGAAAGCAACGCCCTGGTTCAGGTCATGGCGACCAGTGGCATCTTTGCCGTGGGCTTTCTGCTGCGCCCGATCGGCGGTTGGTATTTCGGCCGCTTTGCCGATCGCCACGGGCGGCAACGGGCCATGGTCGTCTCGGTGCTGATGATGGGGCTGGGTGCCCTGCTGATCGCGGCGCTGCCGACCTATCGCCAGGTGGGGATTGCCGCGCCCGCGCTGCTGCTCCTGGGACGGATGCTCCAGGGCTTTTCCACCGGTGGGCAATATGGCACCGCAGCCACTTACCTTAGCGAGATCGCCGGGCGCGGGCGGCGCGGGTTCTGGGCCTCGTTCCAGTATGTCACGCTGATTGGCGGGCAACTGCTGGCCACGCTGGTGATCCTGGCCTTGCAACATCTGTTGGGCGAGGGCGCGATGAAAGCCTATGGCTGGCGCATCGGCTTTGTCATCGGCGCGGGCGGTGCGGCGCTGATCCTGTGGCTGTCGCGGCACATGCACGAAACCGGGCAGGCCGCGCAAGGGCGGGCCGGTGCCGGCACCCTGCGCGAACTCTTCGCCCATCACACTCGCCCGTTCCTGCTGGTCATGGCGCTCACGGCCGGGGGCAGCCTGTCGTTTTATACCTTCACCACCTATATGCAGAAATACCTCGTCCTGACCGTGGGCATGACCAAGCCCGACGCAACCTTGCTGATGACGGTAGTGCTGGTGGCGTTCATGCTGATCCAGCCGGTAATGGGCGCGCTGTCAGACCGGATCGGCCGCCGCTCCAACATCGTGCTGTTTGCTGCGCTCGCCATGCTGCTGACCGTACCGATCTTCACCGCGCTGGCGGCAAGCCGCAGCGTGTGGGTGGCCGGGTTGCTGGTGATGGTCGGCCTCGTGATCAACAGTTTCTACACTTCGGTCAGCGGGCTGTTCAAGGCAGAGCTGTTTCCCGTCCACGTTCGCGCGCTGGGCGTGGGCCTCGCCTATGGCGTGGGCAACGCACTGTTTGGTGGCACTGCGGAAAACGTGGCGCTTGGCTTCAAGCAGATCGGCCATGAAAGCGGGTTCTATTGGTATGTTACCGTGCTGGCCGCGGTTTCCCTGGTCGCGAGCCTGATGCTCAAGGACACGCGCCGGGATGATCCGCTGGCGTAAGGCCACGCGCCATCGCGGCAGGCAGTTCGGCCGCCAGAAGCGCAATGAAATCGGTGACCTTGCGGGGCACCAGGCGGCGGCGTGGGTGCATGGCCCAGACGGCTTCCTCGGTGGCGCGGAACGCCTCCAGCACGGGCTCCAGCCGCCCTTGGGTCAAGGCAGCCGCCGCATAGAAATCCGGCACCTGGCAGATGCCCAGCCCGGCCACCGCCGCCGCCGTCACCGCCGGGCCATTGTTGCAGCGCCAGCGGCCCTGCGGCTGATAGGTCGTTTCCGCGCGATGACGGCGGAAATGCCAGACATCGGCCGATCCGACCAGGCAGTCGTGGTGATCCAGTTCTTCGATCTCGGCCGGGCGGCCGCGCTGCGCGAGATAGGCAGGCGCGGCGCAGGTCACCAGGTTGCGCCCACCCAGGTGATGGGCCGCCAAGCGCAGATCGCCCTGCGGCCCGGTGCGGATCGCCACATCAAACCCTTCGGCGACGATATCGACCACGCGGTTGCTGAAATCGAGCGTCACGTCGAGCGAGGGGTTGGCCATGGCGTGGCGCAGCGCCAGCGGGGCGATGAAGTATTCCCCCAGTGCCGTGGGGCAGGTGATGCGCAACGATCCGCGCAGACCGGTATCGCCGCTGGCCACGGCCAGCGCTGCATCGCGCTCGTCGATGATGCGCCGCGCGCGCTCGGTCAGTTCGCGCCCGGCCGCCGTCAGCGAGACCTGGCGCGTCGTGCGGTGCAGCAGGGTGGTTCCAGTGCGGTGTTCCAACTGGGCAATCGCCCGGCTAACGTGCGAGGTGGAACGCCGCAGCTTGCGCGCGGCGGCCGCGAAAGTGCCGTTTTCGGCAATCGCGACAAGTTCTTCCAGCCCATCCCAGTCCGACATGGCATTATCCCAAGTAAGCAACGAACTTTTGCGCAAATGCGCTCTTTGTGCCTGCCATGCAATGATGTAGGCCACTGCGATCGATAAGGAGGATACCTTCATGAAGACCCGTGCCGCCGTGGCCTTTGAGGCCAAGAAACCGCTTGAGATCGTTGAACTCGATCTCGAAGGCCCCAAGGCGGGCGAGGTGCTGGTGGAAATCATGGCCACTGGCGTGTGCCACACCGACGCCTACACGCTCGACGGGTTGGACAGCGAAGGCATCTTCCCGTCGGTGCTGGGCCATGAAGGCGCCGGCATCGTGCGCGAGGTTGGCCCCGGCGTCACCAGCGTGAAGCCCGGCGATCACGTGATCCCGCTCTACACGCCGGAATGCCGCCAGTGCAAAAGCTGCCTTTCGGGCAAGACCAACCTGTGCACCGCGATCCGCGCCACGCAGGGCAAGGGCCTGATGCCCGATGGCACCACGCGCTTTTCCTACAAGGGCCAGCCGATCTATCACTACATGGGCTGCTCCACGTTCTCCAACTTCACCGTGCTGCCCGAAATCGCGGTGGCCAAGATCCGCGAAGACGCCCCGTTCCAGACCAGCTGCTACATCGGCTGCGGCGTGACCACGGGTGTGGGCGCGGTGGTCAACACTGCCAAGGTCCAGGTGGGTGACAATGTCGTGGTGTTCGGCTTGGGCGGCATCGGTCTCAACGTGATCCAGGGCGCGCGCCTGGCTGGCGCGGGCAAGATCATCGGCGTCGACCTCAATCCCGAGCGTGAGGAATGGGGCCGCCGCTTCGGCATGACCGACTTCCTCAATTCCAAGGGCCTGAGCCGCGAGGAAACCGTGGCCAAGGTCGTGGAAATGACCGATGGCGGCGCGGATTACACGTTTGACGCCACCGGCAACACCGAAGTGATGCGCACCGCGCTGGAAGCCTGCCACCGTGGCTGGGGCACCAGCATCATCATCGGCGTGGCCGAAGCCGGCAAGGAAATCGCCACCCGTCCGTTCCAGCTGGTCACCGGCCGCAACTGGCGCGGCACGGCGTTCGGCGGCGCCAAGGGCCGCACCGACGTGCCCAAGATCGTTGACTGGTACATGCAGGGCAAGATCGAGATCGATCCGATGATCACCCACGTCATGGGCCTGGAAGAGATCAACACCGCGTTCGACCTGATGCACGCCGGCAAGTCGATCCGCAGCGTCATCGTGTTCTGATCACGGGCTTGATGCCGCAATAAAAAAGGGGCCGGCCCATATGGGCACGGCCCCTTTTTCATAGCAGCGCGGTGGACGGCAGCCTAGAACTTGAGCGTTCCGCGCACGCCATAGGTGCGCGGCGGGCGCATCTGGTTGTAGATCACGCCGGGCTTGCCGGGGCTTTGCGTGGAATTGGCAAAGACCAGCGCGTTTTCCAGGTTGTTGACAAAGCCGGTGATCGCCAGCGAACCGGGCGCATTTTCCCAGGTCAGCCGCGCGTTCGACATCATGTAGGCGCCCTGGCGGCCCAGATCGAGATAGTCGATCGAAAGATAGCGCGAGCTTTCCACGCGGGTGTCAACCGCCGCGATGATCCGGCCGGCGCTGCCGATGTCGAATGTATGGTCATACCCTGCATTGACCACCCAGCGCGGCGCATTGACCAGCGACTTGCCCGAGCAATCGACGTTGTAGATGCGCGCCGCCGCACTCGCGCCCATCAGTGTCGTGGGCGTGATTGCGCAGCCCACCACGGGCGCGGGCCCAGTGGTGGAGTAGGCCTTGTACTGCAGGCTGTCGTACGTGGCGTGCAGGTATTGCACGTTCAGCGAGAACAGGTCGTTGCGCGTGGGTTGCCACAGCACTTCGGCTTCTGCGCCATAGAGCTTGGCCGCGCCCGCATTTTCCGTGGCAAAGACCGGGCCATAGATCGCGCCGGCCGGCGTTGCCGCCACCTGCACGGGCGCAAGATGAGAAATCTGCTGGTCGCGATAGTCCCAGTAGAAGCCTTCGACGTTGACCTGCAGCGTATTGGCAAAGAAGCGGTTCTTGGTGCCGATGGTATAGGCCGTCAGCCGTTCAGGGCGCGAATAGTTCTGCCCCAGCGCGGAAAACAGGATGCCCGATTTGAAGCCGGTGGACACGGTTGCATAGAGCAGCGAATGCGGCCCGGCGTCGAACTCCATGCCGGCCTTCCACGTCACCTTGCTGAAATTCACATCGGTGGTGGCGTTGGTCGCCAGGTCGAGGACGATCGGCGTGAAGTTGGGATAGGCCGGGGGCACGAACCCGACGAAGGGATAGGTGTGCGCTTCGGTCTGCTGCGTCTTGGTATCGTGGGTATAGCGCAGGCCGCCGGTCAGCCGCCAACGCGGGGTCAGTGAATAAGTCGCCTCGCCAAACACGGCATAGCTGTCCGTACCCAGGTTGGAATTGATCCGCGTGCCGTTGTTGCCCTGGTCGAAGAACTGCTTCGCCTTGACGCTTTCGGTGAAATAATAGCTGCCCAGCACCCACTTGAGCTGCGCATTCTGGTTGCCCAGACGCGCTTCGAGCGACATCTGGTCAGACTTTTCCGTCACGTCGATCAGGAAGCTGGACGAGTAGTTGACAAAGTCGAGGTCAGTGCGCCGCCACGCCGGAATGACCGTGAGCTTGGCAAAGCCCAGATCGGCATTCACCGTGACCAGCGCGCCGTAATACTTGTTGTTCTGATAGCCATCGCCGCGCGCGATGATCTGCGGCACGGGCGCGGTGGGCGCGCGTGACAGGTATTCAGCGAGGACACGCGGATCGCTGGGGCCAAGGCGGTCTTTGCCCGCCAGCAGCGGCATGATCGTGCCGCCCAGGCCCTTGCCGCCAACATCGCCATAATCGACCATCAGGTTGGCGTTGAAGCCGTCGCCGGTGTCAAAGCGCAGTTGCCCGCGCACGGCGGTCGTGTCCTCGTCGTCATAGCCGTCGCTGTAATAGCCGTCATGCTGGGCATGCTGGGCCGAAATGCGCAGGGCTGCCTGGCTGCCGAGCGGCAGGTTGATCGCGCCCGATGCCTTGATCGCGTTGTAATTGCCGTATTCCCCGGTGACGAAGCCGGATGCCTCGCCCAGCTTGGGCTTTACCGTGATCAGGTTGACCGCGCCGCCCGTGGCATTGCGGCCATAGAGCGTGCCCTGTGGCCCCTTGAGCACTTCCATCCGCTCAAGATCATAGAACAGCGCCGCCGGGGCAGCGGGGCGCGACAGGTAGACGCCGTCGAGGTTGAACGCCACGCCCTGTTCGGCAAAGGCATTCGCCCCGAACGTGCCGATCCCGCGCAGATAGATCTGGGTGAACGAGGCCGCCGGCGCTACCTGCAGTGCCGGGACCAGGCGGGTCAGGTCATCGGCCCGCGTCACGCTCTGCGTGGTCAGTACGTCACCGGCCACGGCGCTGACCGGAATGGCCGCGCGCTGAAGGTTTTCGGTGCGGCGCTGGGCGGTCACCACGATTTCGGCAAGGCCAGCCTGCGGTTGTTCCGGCGCGGCGGCAGCAGGTGCCTGCTGGGCTGGTCCATCTGGCGATTGGGCCGATGCGGCATGGGCAGCGGCCGGCATGGCAAGCGCTGCGGCCAGGGCCACGATCGATACCGCGGGGCGAATGTCGAAGTGCAAGATGCCTCTCCCTCTTGTGCTTTTTATGGGCGCAAGCATCGCCACCGCCTTGTCATAATGGAAATGATTTGTTTTTATCGGTTTCGATTTGTCAGAATTATGGTGTGCAATGCGCTTCAAGGGACTCGATCTCAATCTGCTGGTTTGTCTCGATGCGCTGCTCGATCTGCGCAACGTCACGCGCGCCGCCGAGCATCTCAGCCTCAGCCAGCCGGCGATCAGCGCGGCGCTGTCCCGGCTGCGCACGTTCTTCGCCGATCCGCTGCTGGTGCAGAACGGCAAGCGCATGATGCCCACGCCATTTGCCCTGCGCCTGCAGCCGGCCATCCGCGCCATCCTCAACGATGTCGATGGCCTGGTCGGCAGTTCGCCACATTTCGATCCGGCCACCAGCACGCGCGATTTCCGCATCTGCCTGTCAGACTATCTAGCCAGCGTTTTGCTGGCGCCGCTGCTGCCGCATCTGGCGCGGGTGGCGCCGGGCGTGGGGATCGACGTGATCCCGCTGAGCGACGATGCCACGCAGCGGCTCGATCGGGGCGAGATCGACCTGCTGCTGACACCGGAAAGCTATGTCAGCGACGAACATCCCGCCGAACTGCTGTTTGAAGAACACCACGTGGTGGTCGGCTGGCGTGACAATCCGGTCATGGCCAAGCCGATCGATGTGGAAGCGTTCGTGGCCGCCGGGCATGTGGCGGTGGAGATCGGGCGGTTCAACCGCGTGTCCTTTGCCGAAAGCTATATGCGCGCCCAGGGCATCACGCGGCGGGTGGAAGTGCGGGTTTCCGGCTTTACCATCATTCCCGAACTGCTGGTGGGCACCACGCGCCTGGCGGTGATGCATGCGCGCCTGGCGGCCAAGGCGGCCCGGCATTGGCCCGTGGCCGTTTCACCACTGCCCTTTGCCATGCCGCCCATGCTGGAAATGGCACAGTTCCACCGGGCCCGCGCCGAAGACGCCGGCCTGCGCTGGCTGATCGATGCATTTCATGATGTGGTTCGCTGCGAAGGGGATGGACCGGCCACCGCGTTGCTGTAACACGGGCCGCATAGGAATGCGTGCCTGGGGGAGAGAAGCGCAGATGACCAATGCAGACCTGCATATCCGCCGCGAAACGGCGATCAGCATGGTGATCAATACCGTGCTGAGCGGTGTATTTTTCCTTGCCGTATTCGGACTGCACGGGCCGGTGCCGATCTGGGGCATGGGCCACTACGTCTTCGATTTCGGGCCGCAGGCCTTTGCCGTGGCGTTCATGAGCACGCTGGTGCCCGGTGCCCTGTCGCGCAAGGCCCTGCGCGCCGGCCGCGTGGCCTCGCGCCCCAGCGCGCTGCGCCTGCCGGGCAACCTGCTGTTGCGCGGGCTGATCCTCGCGGTGCCTTCGGCCATGCTGGCATTGGCTGGGGCCGCCGCCGTGTGCCTTGCGCTGGGCCTTGCGCAATTGCCGTGGTCCGTGGCCCTCGCCGCAAAGCTTGGCTTTGGCGCCGTGCTGGCCCTGGTGATCACCCCCATCGCCCTGCGCGCCACCCTGGCCGAGGCCCTGGGCTGACGCGCAAGGGCGCTCGGGTTCAGACCATGGCCATCAGGCTGGCATTGCCGCCGGCGGCGGTGGTGTTGATCGACAGGCTCACTTCTTCGACCAAAAGATCGAGCGGGTAGGCGCCTGCCGCATCGGCGGCGTGCAGGGCCACGATCATGCCTTCGCGCGCGGCCAGCGCCTCTGCCGCTGCGCGTGCCGGCGCACCGACATGTTCGACCAGCGCGGCTGCCAGATCATCGACCGGTTCGCTGCCGGCAAAGCCGATCTGCGCGGCCAGCGCCGCCGGAAAATCGGCGGGCAGGGCAGCAAGCGGCGCGCCGGGCATAATCACGGCGTGGTTGCCCGTGGCCAGCGCCGCGCCGAGTTGTCGCCACAGCCCAGCGGTGGTCGTGGCATAGAGCGCAATGCGGCCGCGCGGCGCCAGGCGATAGCGGTTGCTTTCCCCCACCGGGCCGGTGAGTTCCACGTCGACGCCCAGCTTGCTGCGCGCGGCATCGTGGCGCACGGCGCGGGCGGTTGCGGCCTCGCCATGCTGGTCCAGCCAATCGGCCAGCATGGCCGCCGCAGGGCCCGGTTGCCCCAGCGCGCCAGCCAGAACGGGCGGGTTGCCCGTGGCGCCGCGCACCAGTCGCGCCAGATAGAGCGGGCCACCCGCCTTAGGCCCCGTGCCCGAAAGGCCCCGGCCGCCGAACGGCTGCACGCCCACCACCGCGCCGATGGTGTTGCGGTTGACATAGAGATTGCCCGCTTCCACCGCCCGCGTCACCCGCGCCACGGTATCATCCAGCCGGGTGTGCAGGCCAAAGGTGAGGCCATAACCGGTGGCGTTGATCTGCGTGATCAGACGATCCATGTCGCGCGCGGCAAACCGGACGACATGCAGCACGGGGCCAAACACTTCGCGGCCAAGGGCAGCAAGGCCAGGAATCTCGATCAGCGTCGGCGCCACGAACGTGCCGTTGGCGCACTGATCGGGCAGGGGCAGGCGGTGCACCCGCGCGCCGCGCTCGGCCATGGCTGCCACGTGTCCCTCGATCCCGTCGCGCGCCTGCGCGGTGATCACCGGCCCCACATCGGTTTCCAGCGCATCGGGATTGCCGACAGTCAGCTCTGCCATCGCGCCGCGCAGCATCGCCAGCGTGCGATCGGCCACGTCTTCCTGCAGGCACAGCACGCGCAACGCGGAACAGCGCTGGCCCGCACTGTCAAACGCCGAGGCGATGACATCGGCCACGACCTGTTCGGCGAGGGCCGAGGAATCGACGATCATCGCGTTCTGCCCGCCGGTTTCGGCGATCAGCGGGATCGGTCGGCCGCTCGCATCGCTGCGCGTGGCCAGGGTGCGCTGGATAATCCGCGCCACTTCGGTCGATCCGGTAAACATTACCCCCGCAACGCCTGGCGCCTCCACCAGCGCAGCGCCAATCGCGCCATCGCCGGGCACCAGATGCAGCACATCGGCGGGAATGCCGGCGGCATGGAACAGGCGCACCATTTGTGCCGCGATCAGCGGCGTTTCCTCGGCCGGCTTGGCCAGCACAGGGTTGCCCGCCACCAGCGCGGCGGCAATCTGCCCGGCAAAGATCGCCAACGGGAAGTTCCACGGCGAAATGCACACCACCGGCCCCAGCGGGCTGGTATGGGCCAGGGTGCTGCGCGCCTGCACCGCGTAATAGCGCAGGAAATCCACCGCCTCGCGCACTTCGCCCACAGCATTGGGGGCAGTCTTGCCGGCCTCGCGCATGATCAGGCCCATCAAGGCGCGGCCTTCGTCTTCCAGCAGGCAAGCCGCGCGTTCCAGCATCGCCGCGCGTGCGGCCACCGGGGTCGCCGCCCACATCGACGCCGCGGCTTGGGCGCGGGCCACGGCGGCTTGCGCACCTGCGGCGTCCAGCGGCCAGACTTCACCCACGATATCGCGATGATCGGCCGGATTGCGCACCGCCTCGCCCGTGCCAGGTTCGCCGGCCGTCCCTGCCTGCCATGCGCGTTCCGTGCTGGCCATCAGGCGCGGCGCAAGATCGGCCAGGATCGCTTCATCGGCCAGGTCGAGCCCGCTCGAATTGCGGCGATCGGCAAAGAGCGCGGCGGGCAGGGCCACCGCCGGGTGGGGCGCGCCGGGATCTACCTGTGCCGTCACCACCGCCACCGGATCGGCCACGAGTTCGTCAATCGAGACAGCCGGATCGTTGATGCGGTTGACGAAAGAGGAATTGGCCCCGTTTTCCAGCAGGCGCCGCACCAGATAGGCCAGCAGCGTCTCATGCGTGCCCACCGGGGCATAGACGCGGCATGGGCGGTTGAGCTTGTCGGCGCCGACGACCTGGTCATACAGCCCTTCGCCCATGCCGTGCAGGCACTGGAACTCATAGTCGCCCATCGTGAAATCGGGCCCAGCCAGGTGCAGCACGGTCGCCACCGATTGCGCGTTGTGGGTGGCAAACTGGGGGAACACCACGTCCCGCGCGGCCAGCAACTTGCGCGCACAGGCGACATAGGCAAGGTCGGTATGGACCTTTTGCGTATAGACCGGGAAATCAGCGAGGCCATCGACCTGCGCGCGCTTGATCTCGGCATCCCAATAGGCGCCCTTGACCAGCCGCACCATGATACGCCGGCCCGCGCGCCGCGCCAGGTCGACGATCCAATCGATCACGAACGGGCAGCGCTTCTGATAGGCCTGCACCACGAAGCCCAGGCCATTCCATCCGGCGAGGTCGGGATCGGTCGCCAGGCTTTCCAGCAGGTCAAGCGACAGCTCCAGCCGGTCGGCTTCCTCGGCATCGATGTTGAGGCCGATGTCATGGCCCTTGGCCATTACGCACAGCGCCTTGACGCGCGGCAGCAGTTCGGCCTTGACCCGCTCGGCCTTGGCCCGGGCATAGCGCGGATGCAGCGCCGACAGCTTGATCGAGATGCCCGGGCCCCCATGGATGCCGCGCCCGGCACTGGCCTTGCCGATCGCGGTGATCGCCTGCTCGTACGACGCGTTATAGCGATCGGCATCGGCGGCGGTCATCGCCGCTTCGCCCAACATGTCGTAGGAAAAAGCAAAGCCCTTGGCCTCGCGCGGGGCAGCACGGCGCAATGCTTCCTCGATGGTTTCGCCGGTGACGAACTGTTCGCCCATCATGCGCATCGCCGCGTCCACCGCGCGGCGGATCACCGGCTCGCCCATCCGCGCGATCAGGCGCGTCAGGCTGGCGCCGAGACCGGCCTCGTCCTCGGCCTGGACCAGGCGACCGGTCACGAGCAGCCCCCACGAGGCGGCATTGACGAACAGCGGGCGATCCTTGCCCACGTGGCCGCGCCAATCACCAGGCGCGATCTTGTCACGGATCAGCGCGTCGCGCGTGGCCACGTCGGGGATACGCAGCAGCGCTTCGGCCAGGCACATCAGCGCGACCCCCTCCGGGCTGCTCAGCGCATATTCCTGCACCAGTGATTGCACCGCGCCGGGGCGGGCATCGGCGCGCAACTGGCTGATCAGGGTGCTGGCCGTGGCCGCGATCGGCGCGCGCAGGTCTTCGGGCACGGTCGCTTGCGGCACAAGCGCTGCAATGCAGGCTCGCTCGTTGCGGCGCGTGGCGGCGGTGATCGCCTGGCGCAGCGGGGTTTCCCCGGCGAGCGGGGTGAAGAAGCGGGCGAACGGGCGGGGCGCAGGCTGATCCATAGGGCCATGGTATCACGGCCTGCACAGGCCATTGGCCCTATTTTGGCAGAGGCCCAGTCCAAATGGCCTGAATACGATACTGCAAACAGGCCGATTTCAACGCCTCGGCAGATGGCTGAGGCTGTCATGACTGACAGACGCCGCACCGGCCTAGTGGAGCTAACATTTGCCTGGTCTGACTGAATACGCGCCGGGGAGCCTATAAGCCGGGTTCTGTCGCACCGACGGTATCCCACGTGTGGACCGTATCGGCACGGGCAGCCATTCCTCTTGGCGACCTGTTGCCAAGCCGCTCTAGCAACCAACCCGGGCAACTGGCGCGAAACACGCCTGCATCCACGAGGGATGCGCGTTGCCCCTATTCGGTCTTGCTCCGGGTGGGGTTTGCCTTGCCGCTTCCGTTGCCGGTCGCGCGGTGCGCTCTTACCGCACCCTTTCACCCTTGCCCAAGGCTTGAAAAGCCCTGTCGGCGGTTTGCTCTCTGTGGCACTTTCCCTTGCCCGGTTTGCACCGGGCCGGCGGGCGTTACCCGCCACCCTTGTTTCGTGGAGCCCGGACTTTCCTCGGCATCAGACGAAGTGATGACGCGGCTGCCCGGCTCCCCGGCGCGAGGGCGTCACCTAGCATGGCCCAGGTCGCGCGCCAACAGCAGTTCGAACAGCAATGCGCCGATTTGTCCGTCCACCTCGCCGTCGATCTTGTGCGGACGCCAGCGCCGCTGGAATGCGGCAACGGCTGCTTCCTTGTCGCTGACATCATAGCCAAAGCGTTCGAGCGCCAGGAAAAACGCGCCTTCGTTATCATAGAGCAGACGCATCTTGGGGCGGGGGCGGGGCAGGGTCAGGTTATAGCGGGCCAGCATGTCCCAATCGAACAGTTCGCCCGGATCGGTCTTGCGGGCCGGCGCCACGTCGGAATGGCCCACCACGTTGGCGCGGGGAATGTCATGCCTGCGCACGATATCGCCCAGCAGCGGCACCAGCGCTTCCATCTGGGCATCGGGGAAGGGGCGATAGCCAAACTCGTGCCCGGGGTTGACCAGTTCGATCCCCACGCTGGCGGAATTGACATCGGTGATGCCGCGCCAGAAACTGCGCCCGGCGTGCCAGGCACGTTTGGCTTCGTCGACCAGGCGGATCACCGTGCCGTCTTCATCGATCAGGTAGTGCGCCGAAACCTCGGCAGCCGGGTCTTTCAGGCGCTCCAGCGCCTCGGCCGCGCTCTGCATGCCGGTATAATGCAGCACGATCATCGTTACCGGCAGCCGTCGCTCGTTGAAATTGGGCGACGGCTCCTCGCGATGGACCAGCCAGCGGTTCATGCGGCGCGGCGGTCTGTCAACGAACCGGCAGCATGGCGCCCAGCACCAGGGCGTCGGCGGCAACATGGGTCTGGAAACCACCGCCCAGGCTCTGCGCCAGCTGATAGAGCATGGCAGCCGGCGCGGTGCGGCTGGACAGTTCAGCCGGCGGCAGCGTGCCGGCCAGGGCCTGGGCCACCAGCGGATCGAACGCAATGCGCGGCCCGCTGGCGCGGATTACCAGCTCGGTCGCGCCGTTTCGCACTTCGCCGGCGATGTCCAGGCTGCCGCCACGCACCAGCGCTTCGATCCCGATCAGGGACAGGTTCAGCAGCGTTTTCACGGCCGCCTTGGGCAGCATGTCGTCCGCCAGGGCCCAGGCCACTGAAATGCGAGGATTGGCTGCAACCAGCGCATCGACCAGCGTGCGCGGTTCGGCCACGGGCACCATATCGCCAAAGCCACCGGCTGCACCGAACGCCAGGCGGAAGAAACGCAGCTTGTTGGCCGAACTGGTCGCGCTCTGTTCCAGCAATTCCATGCACTTCTGCCGCATTTCCGGGTCGCGTTCCTCGGCCAGCAGTTCCAGCCCGTTGGTAAGCGCGCCCACCGGGCTCAACAGGTCGTGGCAAAGCCGCGAGCAGAGCAGGCTGGCGAGATCAAGCGTGGCAATGGTCATGGCAGATTGGGAAGCCTTCCGGGGTATGCAATGCGTCGGGATCGGCTGCTGCTGCATCCTCTCCCCAGCAATGCGCCTTAACCGTCTGCGACGTGATAGGAAAGCGCCTGAAATACAGATGGCGCATCGCGCCACAGGCTCACCTGTCCCTGCGCCACGATTGCCCATATCCTGCCATCGCCCGCCGCCTGGGCAGAATCAGTGGCAGAAGGACGCGCCAAACCATTGGGATGCGAATGAAAATAGCCGATCAATGCCGGCCCACCGGCACGCGCGGCGCGGTGCGCGGCGATCAATCCGGCCGGATCGATCTCGAAATGATGCGACGGATCTGGTGCCACATTGGTGCATTCCTGCGCCAAGGCGATATGATTTCCATGGCCGAACAAGAGCCCGCATGCCTCAAGCGGGTGCGCCCGCGCCGCTGCGTCGAGCATGGCGGTAAGGGCGGCGGGGGATAGGGTCATATCAAGCGTTGCGCTGGCGCCCTTCGACAAGCTCAGGGCGAACGGCGTTTGGGTGACAACAACTTCATTATCCCCCCCTCCGTTCGGGCTGAGCCTGTCGAAGCCCCCTGGCTGAACCCCACTGCCTTGCCGATTGCGCGCCAAAATCTTCAACCGATCCCAGTCACCGTCGATCAAGGCCTGTTTCTTTGCGCGAGACCATCTTTTGATTCGCAACTCAGCCGACAACGCCTCGTCCCGTGTGGCAAAGTCCTGCTGCCAGACCAGTCGGACTGGGCGGCGCTTTGCCGTATAGCCGCTTATGCCGTGTTGGTGCTGCGCCATGCGCGCCTCCAGATCGTCTGTATGCCCAGCATAAAACGATCCGTCGGCGCAGAGCAGCAGGTAGGCATGAAAGGCCATAGCGCTGTGAGATAAGGGGCCAACCATACTTGGTCTATCCCTATCGCCTACCCCCTTGTTCCCATGCCAAAGAATACCCATATCCTCAATCCAATGGGGGAATTAGACGACATTCTGACCGGCACGATCGCCGCGCCCGGCCGCCTTGACAAGGCTCTGGCCGACGCCAGCGGCCTGTCGCGCGAGCGGGTCAAGGCGCTGCTCGACGAGGGGCGCATTACGCTGGATGGGCAGGGCGTTCGCCAGGCCTCGCTCAAGGTTGCCGCTGGCGCTGCATTCGTCGTGCGCGTTCCCGCCGCGGTCCCGGCAGAGGCGGTGGCGCAGGATATTCCGCTATCGGTCACCTACGAAGACGATGCCTTGATCGTGGTGGACAAGCCGGCCGGGCTGGTCGTTCACCCGGCCGCCGGCAATCCCGATGGCACGCTGGTCAACGCGCTGCTGCATCATTGCCGCGGGCAGCTTTCGGGTATCGGCGGTGTGGCACGGCCAGGCATCGTACACCGGATCGACAAGGATACCTCGGGCTTGCTCGTCGTGGCAAAGAGCGATGCCGCGCACGAGGGGCTGGCCCGCCAGTTTGCCGATCACTCGATCGTGCGCGCCTACAAGGCGGTTACCGCCGGCCGGCCCATGCCCGCTGCTGGCACGATCCGTGGCGCGATTGCGCGTTCGGTGCATGATCGCAAGAAGATGGCCCTGGTCGATGATGGTCGCGGCAAGCATGCGGTAACGCACTATCGGACGCTGTCGCCCCTTGATGGCGCGGCCTTGGTCGAATGCCGCCTGGAAACGGGGAGAACCCACCAGGTCCGCGTTCACCTTGCATCAATCGGCCATTCGCTATTGGGTGATCCTGTCTATGGACGCGCACCCGCACGAATTCGCCCCATTCTGGCCCGGATCGGCTTTGCCCGGCAGGCACTGCACGCGGCAGAATTGGGTTTCATTCACCCCATTAGCGGTGAAGCGCTCCATTTCACCAGCTCGACGCCCGTCGATATGACGGAACTGATTGTCGAACTGGGCGGTTCTTGAGCTTGATCATGGTATAAATCGATTACTGTGTACCAAAAGGATGTGTGGCCCCACCGGGGAATGCTCGCTAGAGGTTCTTCATCGGGGAACTGACGCGACGAAAGGATGTGTTCAGGTGAGCAACAAGACAGCAGTGGCCAAAGCCCCCGCGACCGTTCCGGCCTTGGGCGGGGAAGCTAGCCTCAACCGCTATCTCTCTGAGATTCGCAAATTTCCGGTGCTTACGGCTGAGCAGGAATACATGCTCGCCAAGCGCTATCAGGAACATGCCGATCCTGAAGCCGCAGCGCAGCTGGTGACCAGCCATCTGCGACTCGTGGCCAAGATCGCCATGGGCTATCGCGGATATGGCCTGCCCGTGTCCGAGCTGATTTCCGAAGGGAACATCGGCCTGATGCAGGGCGTCAAGAAGTTCGAGCCCGATCGCGGCTTCCGTCTGGCAACCTATGCCATGTGGTGGATCAAGGCCTCGATGCAGGAGTTCATTCTGCGCTCGTGGAGCCTCGTCAAGATGGGCACCACCGCTGCGCAGAAGAAGCTGTTCTTCAACCTGCGCCGCATGAAGAAGAACCTCGAGGCGTTCGAAGACACCGACCTGTCGCCCGAAGACGTCAAGAAGATCGCCACCGACTTGGGCGTGCCCGAGCAGGAAGTGATCAACATGAACCGGCGCATGATCATGGGTGGCGATGCCAGCCTGAACGTGCCGCTGCGCGAAGACGGCGAGGGCACTTGGCAGGATTGGTTGACCGACGATCGCCCCTTGCAGGACGAGACGGTGGCCGACGCCGAGGAAGCGCACTATCGCCACGACATGCTGGTCGAAGCGATGGGCAGCCTCAATGATCGCGAGCGTCACATCCTGACCGATCGCCGCCTGGTAGATGACCCCAAGACGCTGGAAGAACTGAGCCAGGTCTATAACGTCAGCCGCGAACGCGTGCGCCAGATCGAGGTGCGCGCCTTTGAAAAGCTGCAAAAGGCGATGCAGCGCATCGCCGGCGAACGGCACTTGCTGCCGGCAAGCTGATTGATTTGAGTATGATGGAAAAGCCCGGTTGTCCAAAGGGATGGCCGGGCTTTTTTGTTGGCATTCGAGGTTGCGTGGGGCCGCGGATCAAGTCCGGGGCGACGATTGTTGGATCGTTCGTCAGTTTAAAGTCTCCCGTCGCCCCGGACTTGATCCGGGGCCCTACGCGAGGTTTGCCCCTCAATGAAAATCCCGTGATCTCGGCAACACCCGCACCTGTCGCGGATGCCGTGCCATGGCGGGATCGGGCGCTGGCACTCCACCATCCTCTTGCAACTGTGCCAAAGCAGCACTGGCATCATGAACGCAAGACACCATCAGGTGCACCACGCCTTCCTTGCTGCGTTGCACTTCTCCATCGATCACCATGAGCCGCGCCGCCATGACGGGGCGCCGCTGCTTCTCGAAATCGCGGGCCCACATCAGGGCATTGACCACGGCGGTTTCGTCTTCGATCGTAATGAAAATGGCGTTGCCCTTGCCGGGCCGTTGCCGCACCAGCACCACGCCGGCCACACGCACCTTGTGCCCGTCACGCGCGGCGTTGACGTCGGCACAGGATATCGCGCCGCGCGCGGCAAAGCTGTCGCGCAAAAACTGCATCGGATGGCCTTTGAGCGAAAGCCGCTGGGTCTGGTAATCGGCCACGACTTCTTCGGCCAGGGGCATGGCGGGTAAGGCCGCATCGGGTTCGGCCGCCAGTTCGGGCGCATCCAGCGCGGCAAACAGGGGCAGTTGCCTGGGCGGCACGCGGCGCACGTCCCAGCCCGCCTGGCGCCGATCGCGGCCCAGGGAGACCATGGCATCGGCATCGGCCAAAAGCGCCAGCGCGCGCGGCGGCAGTTCGGCACGGCGCGCCAAGTCTTCGGGAGAGCCGAACACGCCAGCCAGACGGGCGCGCACGATCGCGGCGGCCCATTCTTCCTTGAAGCCATCGATCATCCGCAGGCCAAGGCGCAGGGTGCGGGCATCGTCCAGCGTGCAATCCCACCAACTGCGGTTCACATCGGGCCCGTGCACCACCACGCCGTGTTCGCGCGCATCGCGCACCAGTTGGGCCGGGGCATAGAACCCCATGGGCTGACTGTTGAGCAGGGCGCAGGTAAAAACCCCGGGATAGTGGCATTTCAGCCATGACGAAACATAGGCCAGCCAGCCAAAGGCCTGGGCGTGGCTTTCGGGAAAACCGTATTCGCCAAAACCCTTGATCTGTTCAAAGCAGCGCTCGGCAAAATCCGGCGGATAGCCGCGCGAAACCATGCCGGTGATGAACTTCTCCTGGTAATTGGTGACCGTGCCATGGTTGCGGAACGTGGCCATGGCACGGCGCAGGCCATCGGCCTCGGGCGGGGAGAAGCCGGCGGCCACGATGGCCAGCTTCATCGCCTGCTCCTGAAACAGCGGCACGCCCAGGGTCTTTTCCAGAACCTCTTGCAATTCACCTTTCGGGCCGGGGTACTCCACCTTCTCTTCGCCATTGCGGCGGCGCAGATAGGGATGAACCATGCCGCCCTGGATCGGCCCCGGTCGCACGATCGCCACCTGGATCACCAGGTCATAGAGCTTGCGCGGTTTCATCCGGGGCAGCATCGCCATCTGCGCGCGGCTCTCCACCTGGAACGTGCCCACGCTGTCTCCCCGGCACAGCATGTCGAACGTCGGCACGTCGTTGCGAGGCACGGTGGCCAACGCATAGCGCCCCAGGTTCAGCCGCTCCATCAGGTCAAAGCTCTTGCGGATGCAGGTGAGCATGCCCAGCGCCAGCACGTCCACCTTCATCAGCTTGAGAACGTCGATGTCGTCCTTGTCCCATTCGATGAACGTGCGATCGGGCATGGCGGCATTGTGGATCGGCACCAGTTCATCCAGCCGGCTCTGGCACAGCACAAAGCCGCCGACATGCTGCGAAAGGTGGCGCGGGAACGTCAGCAACCGATCGACCATGTCGCGTAGGCGGGCGATCTCGCGGTTTTCAGGGTCGAACCCGGCCTGCGACAGGCGCTCTTCGGGCAGCGAGCCGCGCCCCCAACTGCCCCACACCGTGCCGGAAAGCCGCGCCGTGACATCTTCCGACAGGCCCAGCGCCTTGCCCACGTCACGAATGGCGCTGCGCTGGCGATAGCGGATCACCGTGGCGACGATCCCGGCGCGCTCGCGGGTGTAGCGGTGGTAGATATATTGCATCACCTCTTCGCGCCGCTCATGCTCGAAATCCACGTCGATATCGGGCGGCTCATGGCGCTCTTCGGAAAGGAAGCGAGAGAACAGCAGCTTTTCCTGAACCGGATCGATCGGCGTGATGCCGAGCAGATAACAGACGAGGGAATTGGCCGCAGATCCACGACCCTGGCACAGGATCGGCGGGGAAAGACTGCGCGCATAGCGCACCACATCGTGCACCGTCAGAAAATAATAAGCATAATTTTTTGAAGAGATTAGGCGAAACTCTTCATCCAGAACCTCTTGGTATCCAGGCGGCAGGCCATGGGGGAACTGGCGTGCTGCATTCTCCCGCACCAGATGTTCGAGCCAAGCCTGCGGGTTCCAGCCTTCCGGTACCGGCTCGTGCGGGTATTCATATACGATCTGGTCCAGCGTGAAATCGATGCAATCCAGCCAGTCGCGTGTCGCTTCCAGGGCCTCTGGGCACAGGGTGAAAAGACGGGCCATTTCGGCCGGCGGCTTGATATGCCGCTCGCCATTGGCGGCAAGGCGGCGCCCGGCGGCATGCACGGTGGTGCCAAGCCGCGTGGCCGTCAGCACGTCATGCAGGGGGCGGTCTTCGGGCACGGCATAGCGCGGATCATTGCTGGCAATCAGCGGCACGCCGGCGCTTTGCGCCAAGGCCATCCGCCGGGCAAGATCGCGGCCATCGGCCCCGGCACGCGGCATCGTGGCCGCCAGCCAGAGGTGGGGCGCAGCCTCGGCCAGGCGGGCGAGCAGATCGGCACTGCCGTCCATCGCGATCAGGGCCACGCCATCGGTATGGTCCAGCAGATCGGGCAGGGTAAGGTGGCACTCGCCTTTCTCCACGCGGCGATTGCCCATGGTGAGCAGGCGCGTCAGCCGCCCCCATGCCGCGCGCGTGGTGGGATAGGCGGCGATATCGGGCGTGCCATCGGCAAAGCACAGCCGCGCGCCAACCTTGAGGGCAAAGCCACCTGCCTTGCCGCCAATCTCTTGCCACGCGGCATGGGCACGCACCACACCGGCCACGCTGTTGCGATCGGCGATGCCGATGCCTTTGAGGCGCAGTCCATGCGCGCGCGCCACCATTTCCGCCGGATGGGCCGCCCCGCGCAGGAAGCTGAAATTGGTGGCAGCGACAGGTTCTGCAAAGAACGGAACCCCGGTCATGGAAACAGCCCGTGGACATACCAGGCCGGCGTGGTTTGCGTGCCATAGAGGCCGCGCCGGAACACCCACAGGCGGCGGCCGCGCCCATCCTCGATCCGGTAATAATCGCGCGTGGTGCGGTCTGCGCCGGTGCCCATATGCCCGCCGCGCTGGCGCCACCATTCTGGCGCGATGCGCTCGGGCCCTTCGGCGTGGACCACTTCATGCACCGTGCCGCGCCAGCGCAGCCGCAGCGGCGGGCCATCAGGCACTCCGGCGATCACCTCGATCCCCTGCGGCGGATCGAACAGCAGCAGGGGGCGGGGCATGGCGGCAAGGGAAAACGAAACGGTTCCGTTCCATTTGGCGGCCGGCGTCTGAACCTGTGCCTGCTCGGGCATGTGGCGATCGGCCGGGATCAGGCGCAACACGGAATCCTGGCCCAACCGCACACCCAGCCGATCGATCAGCGCCTGCAGATTGTCCTGGTTTTCCTCCGCCTGGTCCAGTCCGGTCTGTCGCGCAGCCAGGGGTTCGGCCCGCTTGACCGCCAGGGTAATGGCATCGAACCCGAAGCCGGGATCGATCGGATCAGCCAGGTTGTCGATCCGCTCGCGCAGCAGGCGCACCACGAGTGGCGGATCGCGCGTGGGCTGGCCGGTTTCCACCGTCAGCACCCGCCGCGCGCCATCGCTGCGATGCAGGGTCAGGACAAAGCGCCGCCCGCCCAGCCCGCGCTGTTCCATCTGCGCGGCAACCTGGCGCAAGAGATTTTCGGCCACCTCGAGCACGTCATCGGTGCGGGCGATAGGTTCGGCAAAGCGGGCCTCGGCCCGGATCGGAGCCTGCATGGGTTGCGGGGCCAAGGGGGCGGCAACGTCTCCGGTCAACTGGCGCAGGCGCAGCACCACTCCTTCGCCAAAGCGGGCAGCCAGGGCTGGGGCCGGGCGTGTGGCCAGATCGCCCAGACGCTTGAGCCCGGCGCGGCGCAGTGCGCTGGCGGCCTCCTCGCTCAGGTCCAGCGCGGCCACTGGCAGGGCCGCCACGTCCTCCGCGCGGCGTTGCGCCGGGGTGCCGTGGCGGGCCAGCGCGCGCGCCGCAACTGGATTGCAGGCGAGTGCATGGATCGTGGAAAGTGCTGTTATTTCATAAGCTTTTTCCACCATGTTGGCTTCCGATCCAAAGAGGTGCGCGCAGCCACTGATATCCAGCAGCAAGCCATCGGGGGGATCGGGCATGACGCTGGGGGTCAGCGCGTGCATCGCTGTGGCCAGGTGCGCCAGCAGCGTGGCATCGGCGGCCGGATCATGGGGCAGGGTGAGCAGATCGGGGCAGCGGGCGCGCGCATCAGCCAGGGTCATGCCAGGGGCGAGGCCGTGTCGAGCGGCGTCGCGCTCTACCGCCATCAGGCGCAAGGCCTGGCCACTGCGCGCCACCAGGGCCAGCGGCACGCCTGCGGGCAGCGGGTCTGCCGATGTGGCCCTAACCCGCTCGCAGGGCAGCCAGGGGAAGTACAGCGCCAGATGGCGCCGCCTGTCCGTTTTCGCTCCGGTTGGAGGTGCCGGTGGTGTCCCGGAAACCGCCATGTTGTTCATCCCATTGCAAATGCCACGTTTGCCCCGCCGGCCCACCCCGCCAGCGCAGCGCCTCTACCGCCAAAGCCGGCAAGCCGGGCGGACGCACTTGCGCACCCGGTGGCGCTGCGAGGGGTTGGGATGGCGCACTGGCAACCTGCCAGCGGGTATGTGCGGCGCTGGGCTGCGCCTTGGCGGCATGGCGCAACAGCACGACCGGCGTTTGCGTGCGTTCGGCAGCCAGCACGAAGCGCCGGCTGGCCGTCAGGTCATAGCCTTTCAAGGGCCCCTCGCTTTCCAGCAAGACCAGCGCCAGGCCAGGGCAGCGTGCGCCCTCCAGCCCGGCGCGCAGCAGAGTGGCAGCGTCGCCTGCCTCTACCAGCAGCAGCCGCGCCGGATCGATACCCAGCAACATCAGTCCTTCACCGTAAAGCGCCAGTGACGGGCGCCCGCCACTGCGCACCATCAGCACGGTGCCACTGCGATTCGCCGCGCCCAGCCCCAAGGCAAAGGCAAGCCCCGCCGCGCGATCATCACCTTGCCCATGCACTTCATGCACTTGGCCCGCCGCCAGCACAGGCACGGGACGCTGCAAGGCCGGGCGCAGGCGCCAGGCCGGGGTGGTGAGGATCGAGGCGGAAACACTTTCCATGTTCCTATTATGTTCCATTTCTCACTCCCTGTCGAGGCTGGCCGTTGGAACAGGTGGGGATAGGGTTGCGATTGTATTGACATTGTACATACAAAGGCGGATATTCACGCCATGGACCAGTCTCCCCAAATGATCCCAAGCAAGGGCAGCATCAATCTGCGGATCGAGGCTGCCACCCGCCAGCTTATTGACGAAGCAGCGGCCATTCTGGGCAAGACCCGCACCGAATTCATGATCGAAAGCGCGCGCCAACAAGCGATCGACGTCTTGCTCGATCAGCGATTGTTCGCACTGGAAAGCCAGGACCATGCGGCCTTCATGGCCGCGCTGGACAATCCGCCCGAGCCTGGCCCGAGGCTGAAGGCACTGATGCGGCGGGTGCCGACATGGCAACGGGAAGACTGACTGCGCCAGTCCCTCTGGCCGATGACCATGATGTTGACGAGTTCGATTGCGGAGAGCCGGCGCTCAATGCCTGGTTGCAACAGAGGGCGCGTCGCAACGAGGGGCGCTTCGCGCGTACCTATGTGGTATGCGATGATCGCAGAGTGGCGGCCTATGTGTGTATCCTGGCAGGTGCAGTAGAGCGGCGGGAAGCACCATCCCGCCTGCGCCGAAACGCGCCTGATCTGATCCCGGTATCGATCATCGGGCGCCTTGCGGTGAATCGGCGCCATGCCGGCCAGGGCTTGGGAAGCGATTTGCTGGCCGATGCCCTGCGCCGCATAGCCTTGGCGGCACAAAGCATCGGCATCGGCGCGGTGATGGTTCACGCCAAGAATGAGCAGGCTCGGCGCTTTTACCTGAAATGCGCCGACTTCCTGGAATATCCGGCCGATAGCCGAACCCTGTTCCTGCCCATAGAGACGCTGATCGCGGCTCTACCGTGATGCTTCACTTCATCGTCGGGATCACGAAGCTCTGGTCCACCACATCGCCCGAGGTGCTGGGCCAGCGCTGGGTCACGGTCTTGGTGCGGGTGTAGAAGCGCACGCCGTCCATGCCGTATTGGTTGAGATCGCCAAAGCCTGAGCGCTTCCACCCGCCAAAGCTGTGATAGGCGACCGGCACCGGGATCGGCACGTTGATGCCAACCATGCCCACTTCCACCTTGGCGGCAAAGTTGCGGGCGGCGGCGCCATTGCGGGTGAACATGGCCACGCCATTGCCATAGGCGTGGTTGGTGGCTAGCGCGATGGCTTCATCGACATCTTGCGCACGCACGATCTGCAGCACCGGGCCGAAGATTTCCTCCTGGTAGCTGCGCATTTCCGGCGTCACGCGGTCAAACAACGTAGGCGCCAGGAAATTGCCGTTTTCATAGCCTTGCAGCGAGAAGCCGCGGCCATCGACGACCAGTTCGGCGCCTTCGTCCACGCCCATCTGGATATAGCTTTCGATCCGCGCCTTGTGCTGGGCGGTGACGACCGGGCCATAGTGGGCGGCTTCGTCGGTGGAAATGCCCACCTTGAGGCCGGCGATCCCGTCGATCAGGCGGGCGCGCAACTCGTCGGCGGTCTTGTCACCCACCGGCACCACCACGGGCAGAGCCATGCAGCGTTCGCCTGCCGAGCCATAGGCGGCGCCGAGAATGTCGCTGACTACCTGGTCGAAATCGGCGTCGGGCAGCACGATGCCGTGGTTCTTGGCGCCGCCCATGCACTGCATGCGCTTGCCCGCCTGGGCACCGCGCTGATAGACATAGTTGGCGATGTCGGACGAGCCCACGAAGCTGACCGCCTTGATGCGCGGGTGATCGAGCACGGCATCGACCGCCACCTTGTCACCATGCACCACGTTGAACAGGCCGGCTGGGCCGCCCGCCTCGATGAACAGTTCCGCCAGCATTACCGGCACCGAGGGATCGCGTTCCGACGGCTTGAGAATGAAGGCGTTGCCGGTGGCGAGCGCCGGACCGCACATCCACAGCGGGATCATCGCGGGGAAATTGAACGGAGTGATGCCGGCGACCACGCCCAGCGGCTGACGCATCGAGAACACGTCGATCCCCGGCCCGGCGCCTTCGGTATATTCGCCCTTGAGCAGGTGGGGAATGGCGCAGACGAACTCGATCACTTCCAGCCCGCGCTGCACATCACCCTTGGCGTCGGCGATCACCTTGCCATGTTCGGCGGAGAGAGCATGGGCGAGCTTGTCCATGTCACGTTCGATCAGGCGCTTGAATTCGAACATCACGCGGGCACGGCGCTGCGGATTGAGCGCGGCCCATTCCGGCTGCACGGCGGCAGCGAGGGCAACGGCCTGATCCACATCGGCTTCGCTCGCCAGGCCAACCTGGGCCTGCACTTCGCCGGTGTTGGGATCGAAAACGTCGCTCTTGCGGCCAGAGGTGGCGGCAACGGCGGCACCGTTCAGGAAATGGTCGATCTGGCGCATGGCAACACTCCTGGGAAAAGTCTGATGCCTGGTTGTAGAACGTGCAGGAATATCCTGATACAGGCAATTTTGCCAAACAGGCCGTGCAAATTTACAGGAACACCATGCGCATTCGCCAGTGGGACGATTTAAGGATTTTTCTGGAAGTGGCCCGCCACGGCCGCCTGACCGGGGCGGCGCGGGCGCTGGGGCTGGATCATTCCACCGTCTCGCGCCGGCTCGATGGCCTGGAAAGCGGGCTGGGCGCACGCCTGGTCGATCGTTCCCCCAGCGGCGCACGGCTGACCGAGGCGGGCCGGGCGCTGCTGCTGCATGCCGAGCGGATCGAGGCAGAAACCCATGCGGCAGACAGCGCGCTGGGCGGGGTGGATACCGAATTGACCGGGACAGTGCGGGTAGCGACCCCGGCCGCCTTTGGCACCTATCTGGTGGCGCCGCGCATTCCGCTGTTCATGGCCCGCCATCCCCGGATCGAGCTGGAACTGGCGCCCGAAACCCGCGCGGTCAGCCTGTCCCAGCGCGAGGCGGATCTGGCCGTGACGCTCAAGCGACCACCGCGTGGGCGGCTCTATGCCCGGCAACTCGCTGCGTTCACGGTGGGGTTCTATGCTGCGCCAGCCTATCTGGAGCAGCATGGTGTGCCCAGCAGCGTGGCTGAGCTGTCACAGCACCGGCTGATTTCCTATATCGACGATCTGATCGATTGGCCCGAACTGCGCTATCTCGATGAAGTGGCGCCGGGCGTGCAGGCACAGTTCCGCTGCACATCGGCCACGGTGCAACTGGCCGCCGTCCAGGCCGGCGGGGGTATCGGCCTGCTGCACACCTTTGCCGCCGATGGCGATCCTGGCCTGGTGCGGGTCTTGCCCGAGGTGGCCGTGCCGCGCGCCTACTGGCTGGTGGTGCATGCCGAACTGCGGCGCCTGCCGCGTGTGCGGGCGGTGGCGGAATTCCTGGAAGAAGCCGCACATGCTGCCGGATACGGGGCCGCGCGCAACGCAAAATAAGCAGGTGCCGGGGCAGACAAGCGCAGATGGCCTTCCTATCTAGGCCGCAAGACACCTTGCCGGAGCGCACCTTTGACCGATACTGCCACGCTCGACGCTGCCTTTCCCCTGCTGGCCACGCATGGCCAACCGCGCTTTGCGCAAATCCACGCCGATGACATCGTGCCGGCCGTAACCGCCGCGATCGCCGATCACCAAGCCGCCATGGCCGCGTGCGTGGCACGGGCCGGCGATCCAGCCATGCTGGCGTTCAAGGAAGAGGCCGATCGCCGCATCAGCGAGGCGTGGGGCGTGGTCGGCCATCTGCTGGCGGTGACCAACACCTCGGAGTTGCGTGCCGCGCAGGCACAGGCGCAGCCGCTGATCGCCGCGCATTTTGCCGCCGTGGGCCAGGATCGCGCGCTCTATGAAGCGATCCGCGCGATCGATCCTACGGCGCTTGATCCGCTGGCGGCACGCGCCTGCGAACTGGCGCTGCGCGATTTCGAGCTTTCGGGCGTGGCGCTGGATGGCGATGACGCGCGCGACTTTGCCGAAAACCAGGTGGAGCAGGGCCGCCTGGCGACCGAATATGCCAATGCCGTGATGGACGCGACCGAGGCTTGGAGCCTGCACGTGACCGATGCCAGCCGCCTGGCCGGCATTCCGGAGGCTGACCTTGCCGGCATGGCAGCAGCGGCGCGGGCGAAGGGCCATGACGAGGGCTGGCTGATCACGCTGCATGCCCCGGTGGTGGTGGCGGTGCTGACCTATGCCCAGGATCGCGCGCTGCGCCACGAGGTACAGCAAGCCTATGCCACGCGCGCATCGGACCAGGGGCCCAACGCCGGCGAGTTTGACAACGGGCCGCGCATGGCCGCGCTGCTGGCCTTGCGCGCCAAGGCGGCGCAGCTGCTGGGCCAGGGCGATGCCGCAAGCCTGTCGCTGGCCACCAAGATGGCCGAAAGCCCCGATGCAGTGGAAGCGTTCCTGACCGACCTGGCCGCGCGCACCCGCCCGCTGGCCCAGGCCGAACTGGCCGATCTGGCCGAATTTGCCCGTAGCGAGCTGGGCATCGAGACGCTCGAACCCTGGGATATGGGCTTTGCCACCGAGCGCGCGCGCCTTGCCCGCCATGCGCTCGATCAGTCCGAGGTGCGCCGCTACCTGCCGCTCGACAGGGTATTGCCGGCGCTGTTCGGCCATGTGGAGCGGCTGTTCGGCGTGGTGTTCAAGGAAGTGCCGGGCAGCGGCCTGTGGCATGATGACGTGCGCCAGTTCGACCTGTTTTGCGCCGGCGCGGATGCTCCGTTTGCCCGGCTCTATGCCGATTTCTTTGCGCGCGAGGGCAAGCGCGGCGGCGCCTGGATGAACGTGTGCCGCTCGCCCAGCCGGGCCGCCGATGGGGCGCAGATGCCGGTGGCCTACCTCATCACCAATTTCGCCCAGGCCGCGCCGGGCAAGCCGGCGTTGCTCCAGCATGCCGACGTGGTGACCCTGTTCCACGAGATGGGGCACTGCCTGCATCATCTGCTGGGCGAGGGCGACATGCCCTCAATCGGCGGGATCAGCGGGGTGGAATGGGATGCGGTTGAACTGCCCAGCCAGTTCCTGGAAAACTTTGCCTATGATCCTGCCGTGCTCAAGGCGGCATCCGCGCACGAGGAAACCGGCGAACCGCTGCCCGATGCCTTGATCGAGCGCCTCAACGCCGCGCGCGGTTTCATGGGCGCGCTGGCGGTGCTGCGCCAGATCGAGTTCGCGCTGTTCGATATCCGCCTGCACCGCGCCGCTGCCGATGCGCCCGATGTGCAGGGCCTGCTCGATGCCGTGCGGGCCGAGGTGGCGGTGATGCGCTATCCGGCGTGGAACCGCTTTGCCCATGCCTTCAGCCATATCTTTGCCGGCGGCTATGCGGCGGGGTATTATTCCTACCTCTGGGCCGAACTGCTCTCGTCCGACGCCTACGAGCAGTTTGCAGCGGCGCCAGAGCGGCAGGCTGAACTGGGCGCCGCGTTCCGGCGCGAAGTGCTGTCGCAAGGCGGTGGCCGCCCGGCGATGGACAACTACGTGGCGTTTCGCGGCGGCGCGCCCGATCCTGGCGCGCTGCTGCGGGTGCGTGGCTTGGCGGCTTGAGCGATTGATTTGTAAGTAATTATCGTCGCCCCGGGCTTGACCCGGGGTCCCGCTTCTTTGGACGGTGGAATAGTAAAGCGGGACCCCGGATCAAGTCCGGGGTGACGAAGAATAAAGTTATCGCAAAGGCCGCTTTTCCAGCTTTCTTGCCAGGGTGCGGCGGTGCATGCCCAGGCGCCGGGCGGCTTCGGAAATGTTGAAATCGCATTCCACCAGGGTGGAGTGAATATATTCCCATTCCACCGTCTTGATCGAGGTCTTGCGCGTATCGAGCGGCACGGTGGGATCGCCGCCGACGCGGCCAAAGGCTTCCTCGATATCGTCGGTGTTGGCAGGCTTGGCCAGATAGTGCGCCGCACCCAGCTTGATCGCTTCCACCGCCGTGGCGATCGAGGCGAAGCCGGTAAGGACGACGATACGCGTTTCGGGATCGCGTTCGGCCAGCATCTGCACGCAGGTGAGGCCAGAGCCAGTGCCGAGCTTCAGGTCCACCACGGCGAACTGGAAATCGTGCGCATCGAGCAGCACTTCCAGTTCATCGGGGCTGGCGGCATGCTCTACCGCATAGCCGCGCCGTTCGAACGAGCGACGCAGGGTGCGGGCAAAGGCAGGATCGTCTTCGACGATCACCAGGGGCAGGGCTTCGTCCTGCGCGGTGAGTTCCAGTTCGGGATCGGGCATGTTCATTCCCCCGTGCGATAGGCAAGCGAGGCCATCGGGATTTCCAGGCGCACCATCGCGCCGCGTGCCGTGCGGTTCTTCACCTCAACCCGGCCGCCCAGCTTGCGCACGACGTTGACGACTAGGAACAGTCCCAGCCCGCCGCCGTCGCGGCCCTTGGTGGAGTTGTAGGGGCGGCCGATCGATTCCAGCATGTCGGGCGCGAAACCGGGGCCGAGATCGAGCACGGTCAGCACGATGTCACCCCCGGTCATCTCGGCGCGGATTTCCACGAAATCGGGCGATACTTCCAGGGCGTTGTCGATGACATTGCCGATGATCTGGCGCAGCGCGGGATCGGCCACGATCGGGTGATCGGTCTCCACCATGTTGCGCAGGCGGATCACGCCATGGCCGCGCTCGTTCCATTCAGCCGCGATGGTGGCCAGGAAGTCGCCCAAGGTGGTGATCTGCGGGTTTTCGCCGCGCGCTTCCCCGGCACTGAGCAGGATGCCCGAGAGGATCGATTTGCAGCGCTTGAGTTCGGAAGCCATGTCCTGCAACTCTTCGCGCAGGTCCTGGTCGGCCATGATTGCGGGATGGCGCTGCCAATCGCCCAGGATGACCGACATCGTCGCCATCGGCGTGCCCAATTCGTGTGCAGCGCCCGAGGCGAGCAGGCCCAGACGCACGATGTGTTGTTCCTCGGTGGCCTGCTGGCGTAAGGCGGCCAGCGCCGTCTCGCTCTGCCGCCGGTTGCGGTCCATGCGGATCACGAAGAACACCAGCAGCGCGGCGACCAGCGCAAAGCAGACGAGATTGCCCAGTTGGAACAGCTCGATCGTGCCATCGAAAGTGCCGGTGGGCAGATCGAGCGGGCGATGGACGAAGGCCAGCCGGGTGACGATCAGCGCGGCCATGCCCGCCACGATCGCGCTCCAATTGGGCGGCAGCAGGATTGCCGCGATCACGATCTGCATGAGAAACAGGAAGGTGAAGGGGTTGGACGTGCCGCCGCTGAAATAGAGCTGCCAGGCCAGCGCCAGCATATCGAGCGTGAGCGCGCCGAGCAGTTCGACATGGCTATATCCCTCGCGCCCGCGATCGAGCAGCAGGGTCAGGCCATTGATCACCACCATCAGCACCGGCACGGCCACCAGCGGCGCCACATCGAGCTTGACGCCCAGCACCCGCACGCTGACCCAGATCGCCACGAGCTGGCCCACGGCAGCAACCCAGCGCAGTTGCACCAGCAGCGCCATGTTGCGCGCGCTGGCCGCGGGATAGATCGGACGGGTGGAGGAAAGGGGCGGGGTGGCGCTCATCGCGCCTTGCGCCATACCATGATTGCCGCGCCAAGCGAGAGGGCGCAAAGGGCAAACCAGGTCAGCGCATAGGACAGGTGATTGTTGGGAAACGCGATGACCGTGAGGCCGGGCACCGGCACGGGCTGGGCTGTGGGACGCGGCGTTTCCACTTGCGCGTCGAGGAAATAGCGCGGCTCTGCCACGACCCCGCGGCGCATGTTCATGACCGGCAGATCGCGCGCATACCAGCGCTCTGCCTCGGGCCGGTTGGCGCGAAGGAACGTGCCCTTGGGCTCGCTCGGGCGGATCAGGCCGATGATGGAAACGGGGGTAACGGGAACGGCGCGGCGGGCGGTATCGAGCCGGGTGCCCATCGGCACGAAGCCACGGTTGATCCACACCGGGGCCTGGCCGGGCGTGGCCAGGGGCACCATGACCCAATAGCCATTGCCCAGCGTGCTGGTGGCCGTGGCCAGAACGGTGGCGGCGGGGATGAACCGGCCGGTGATCGCCACGCGATGATAGGCAAGCCGATCAATGGCGCCAGCGGGCACGGCGGCGATGGAGACAGGCGCTGCATGCACGGCGCGCGTCACATCGGCAATCAGCGCCTCTTTCCAGGCGAGGCGCTTTACCTGCCAGATGCCCAGGCCGGCAAAGGTCAGCGCCAGGACCAGCAGAATCGAAACGGGCAGCAAGCGCTGCCTGCTGCCCGTTTGCGAAGTCATGATCAGTCCATCTGCTCGGCGTGCATCGGCATCATGTTGTGGTTCATATGGTACATCACCCACATCGAACCAGAGATGACGATCAGCACGACCACGGCGGTGAAGATCAGGGCCAGCATGTTCCAGCCCCCTTCGGCCTTGCCGTTCATGTGCAGGAAGTAAATCATGTGGACCACCACCTGGACCACGGCAAAGGCCGCGATGACGATGGCAGTGGTGTTCTTGTCGGCAATGGCGCCGCTCATCACCAACCAGAACGGAATGGCGGTGAGCACCACCGACAGCACGAAGCCGATGACATATTCGCGCAGCGAGCCGTGCGGTTCGTCATGGTGGTGGCCGATGGCGTGGGGATTGGCATCCCCGTGCGCGTGGCGGTGGGCCAGGTCGGTATAGTTCTTCGCGCTCATCGCAGCATCCCCATCAGGTAGACGAAGGTGAAGACGCCGATCCACACGACGTCGAGGAAGTGCCAGAACAGCGACAGGCACATCAGGCGCCGCTTGTTGGCCTGGATCAGGCCCTTGCGCGAAACCTGCACCACCAGCGTGAACAGCCAGATCAGGCCGAACGTGACGTGCAGCCCGTGGGTGCCGACCAGCGTGAAGAACGCCGAAAGGAACGCGCTGCGCTGGGGCGTGGCGCCTTCGTGGATAAGGTTGGAGAATTCGTAGAGCTCGATCGACAGGAACGCCGCGCCGAACACGGCGGTGACCAGCAGCCACATCTGCGTCTGGCTGACCGAGCCGCGCTGCATCGCCAGCATGGCAAAGCCATAGGTGATCGACGAGAACAGCAGCATCGAGGTGTTCACCGCCACCAGGGGCAGCTCGAACAACTCGCGCGGGCCGGGCCCGGCGGCATAGTTGCCGCCGAGCACGCCGAACGCTGCGAACAGCATGGCGAAGATGAGACAGTCGCTCATCAGGTAGATCCAGAAGCCCAGCATGGTGCTGTGGCCTTCGGGATGGTCATGCTCGTTCAAGTCCCAGAACTTGCCCAGCTTGGTCAGCGAGGCAGGCAGGGGAGCCGAATGGCCCGAGCTATGGATAGCATCGCTCATGCGGCGGCTCCCTGGTTCTGGGCAACGCGTTCCAGCTGGGCCGTACGCTGCGCCTCGACGGCGGCAACGTCTTCGGCCGGGATGTGGTAATCGCGCTTGTAGTTGAAGGTGTGGGCGATGGCGCTCACGAGCAGTGCCACGAAGCTGGCCCCGGCCATCCACCAGATATGCCAGATCAGGGCAAAGCCAAGCGCCGTGCTGATGCCAGCCAGGATCACGCCTGCACCCGTGTTGCTGGGCATGTGGATCGGGCGATAGCCATCAAGCGGACGGCCGACGCCGGCGCGCTTCATGTCTTCCCAGGCATCGAGATCGTGCACGATCGGGGTGAAGGCAAAGTTGTAGGCCGGCGGGGGCGAGCTGGTGGCCCACTCCAGCGTGCGGCCATTCCACGGATCGCCGCTTTCGTCCTTGAGCTCTTCGCGCTTCCAGATCGACACGCCATACTGCACGACCATCGCGCCGATGCCGGCGGCGATCAGCACCGCGCCCAGCAGGGCAACAATGAAGTAGGGCTGCAGGCTGGGATCGTCGAACACGCGGGTCCGGCGGGTCACGCCCATCAGGCCCATGATGTAGAGCGGGGTGAACGCCAGCCAGAAGCCCGGCACCCAGCACCAGAAGCTGACCTTGCCCCAGAACTGGTTGAGCTTGAAGCCAAAGGCCTTGGGCCACCAGTAGTTGATCGCGGCAAACGTACCGAACACCACGCCGCCGATGATCACGTTGTGGAAGTGCGCGATCAGGAACAGCGAGTTGTGCAGCACGAAGTCGGCCGGAGGCACGGCCAGCAGCACGCCGGTCATGCCGCCGATCGTGAAGGTGAGCATGAACGCCACCGTCCACATCATCGGCAGGTCAAAGCGGATGCGGCCGCGGTACATCGTGAACAGCCAGTTGAACAGCTTGGCCCCGGTGGGGATGGAGATCACCATGGTGGTGATGCCGAAGAAGCTGTTGACGCTGGCGCCCGAACCCATCGTGAAGAAGTGGTGCAGCCACACGACGTAGGACAGGATGGTGATAACCACGGTGGCGTAGACCATCGAGGTGTAGCCGAACAGGCGCTTGCCCGAGAAGGTCGAGGTGACTTCCGAGAACACGCCGAAGATCGGCAGGATGAGGATGTAAACTTCCGGGTGGCCCCAGATCCAGATGAGGTTGACATACATCATCGGGCTGCCGCCGAAGTCGTTGGTGAAGAAGTTGGTCCCCACGTAACGGTCGAGCGAGAGCAGCACGAGAACGGCGGTCAGCACCGGGAAGGAGGCGACGATCAGCACGTTGGTGCACAGCGCGGTCCAGGTGAACACCGGCATGCGCATCAGCGTCATGCCCGGGGCACGCATCTTGATGATCGTGGCAATCAGGTTGATGCCCGACAGCGTGGTGCCGACACCTGCCACCTGCAGCGACCAGATGTAGTAGTCCACGCCGACGCCAGGGCTGTAGGCCAGGCCCGACAGCGGCGGGAAAGCCAGCCAGCCGGTCTGGGCAAATTCACCCAGGAACAGCGAGGCCATGACCAGCACGGCGCCGCCGGTGGTCATCCAGAAGCTGAAGTTGTTGAGGAACGGGAACGACACGTCGCGCGCACCGATCTGCAGCGGCACAACATAGTTCATCAACCCGGTCACGAACGGCATCGCGGCAAAGAAGATCATGATCACGCCGTGGGCGGTGAAGACCTGATCATAGTGATGCGCGTTGAGATAGCCGTCGCTGCCGTTGAACGCCATCGCCTGCTGCAAGCGCATCATCAGCGCGTCGGCAAAGCCGCGCATGAACATCACCAGGCCCAGGATCATGTACATGACCCCGATCTTCTTGTGATCGACGCTGGTGAACCATTCTTTCCAGAGATAGCCCCAGAGGCGGAAATAGGTGAGGGCCCCCACCAGCGCGATCCCGCCAAGGATCACACCAACGAAGGTGACCGCCACGATCGGTTCGTGGAGGAAGGGAAGCTGCTCAAGGGAAATGCGTCCCAGGAGCGGAGACCACGGCGGTGGGGCAGTGGCGGGAAGGGGGACAGCGGTCATCGCAATATCCATCGGTCAGAAAAATGGGGCCGGATCAAATCTGGTGCGGCGTATCGGATCGGCAACCTGCCTCAAGAGGCAGGCTGCAGTAGCGGGCCGGCCAGGCTGACCCGGGGACCAGTTGCCTGGTTGATCCCGGCGCCACGCAGGCGATCGAGCGTCTTGGGCAGAGGCGCGTCACCGCTGGGTGCGGCCATCGGGCGGTTGTCGCTGCAATAGGCCTTCACGAAGCGGTCGGTCTGGGCCACGACGCTGCCAGGCAGGACCGGCGTTTCGGTGGCGCGGCCGTTCTTGTCATAGGTCAGCGCGGCCACGTTGAGGCGCGCGGCTTCCTTGCCCACGCCGCCCTTGGCGTCGAGCATGGCCATCTGGCTCATGCAGATCTTGCCGGGCTGCACGCAGAGATCGACAACGGCGTTGAACAGATCGGGAGCGACGCCGGCATAGTGACGCACCGGATCGGCAATGCTGGGCTTGTCGAGCTGGAGATAGGCATCGCGGCTGAGCATGCCGTCGTTCTTGCCGGCCTTCACGCTGGCCACCCACTGGTCGAACTGCGCATCGGACACGGCACGCGTGGCAAAGTGCATCTGCGAGAAGCCCGCGCCGCTGAAGTGTGCGGAAATGCCCTTGAACGCGCCTTCCTGGTTGAACACGGCGTGCAGCTTGGTTTCCATGCCGGGCATGGTGTAGATCATGCCGGCCAGCGCGGGGACATAGAAGGTGTTCATGACGGTGGACGAGGTCATGCGGAAGCGCAGCGGCCGGCCGGCGGGAACCACCAGTTCATTGACCGTGGCGATGTTCTGTTCGGGATAGATGAACAGCCACTTCCAGTCCATCGACACCACTTCCACCTCTACCGGCTTGGCATTGGCGGCGACCGGGGTCTGCGCATCAATGCGCGAAATCGCGCGATAGGGATCGAGCAGGTGAGTGCCGACCCAGGTGACCGCGCCCAGCGCGATGATGATCATCAGCGGTGCGGCCCAGATCATCAGTTCCAGCTGGGTGGAGTGGTTCCAGTCCGGATCGTACTTGGCCTCGGTGTTGGTGGCGCGGTAACGCCACGCGAAAATGACAACCGTGGCCATGACAGGCACGACGATCAACAGCATGAGCAACGTGGCCACAATGACCAGATCGCCCTGCTGGCGAGCGACATCGCCCGCGGGGTTGAGCACGACCCAGTCGCAGCCGGCAAGCGGCAGGGCCAGGAGCGGGACGATGGCGCAGCGCAGCAGGCGCGCCCGATTCAAGAGTTTCGCACGCATGTGGCGCACCTAGAAGCGCTGGGCCGTGCAAACGATAGGACATTTTGTCCAATCCCCTTCGCGGCTGCACAAAGACAATAGGGCACATAAGGGCAGGTCGCATGCGTGCGGCCGGCCGGTCGGCGCGTTTGCGAGAAATGCGCGGGATCCAAGGAGTTTGTGTCAGTCATGACTGCTGCCGTAGTCGATAATCACGAAGGGCTGGGGAGCGATTCCCACGCCGGGCACGGTTCGATTTCCCCGGGCGAGATCGCCATCGGCGTGATCATCGGGCGGACCTCGGAGTTCTTCGACTTCTTCGTCTATGCGATCGCTTCGGTGATCGTGTTCCCCAAGGTCTTCTTTCCTTACCTGGACCCGCTCAACGCCACGCTGGCGTCGTTTGCGGTGTTCCCGCTGGCGTTCATCGCCCGCCCGGTCGGCTCGCTGTTCTTCATGTGGCTTGACCGTGCATTCGGCCGTGGCTTCAAGCTGACGGTGGCGCTGTTCGGCCTGGGTGGCTCGACCGCGGCGATCGCGTTCCTGCCCGGCTATGCCGAAATCGGCCACAACGCGGTGCTGCTGCTCGCGCTGTTCCGCCTGGGCCAGGGCTTTGCGCTGGGCGGCACGTGGGATGGCCTGGCCTCGCTGCTGGCGCTTAATGCGCCGGCGGGCAAGCGTGGCTGGTATGCCATGATCCCGCAGCTGGGCGCGCCGCTCGGCCTGATCGTGGCCAGCCTGCTGTTCGCGTTCTTCACCGCCTCGCTGCCGGCTGACGATTTCCTGTCGTGGGGCTGGCGCTTCCCTTTCTTCGTGGCCTTTGCGATCAACGTGGTGGCGCTGTTCGCGCGCTTGCGCATCGTGGTGACGCCGGAATTCCAGCGCCTGTTCGAATCGCGTGACCTTGTCGCCGAAAGCGCGCTCGTCACCATCCGCGAACAGTGGAAGACCATCCTGATCGGCGCCTTTGCACCGCTCGCCAGCTTTGCGCTGTTCCACATGGTCACGGTGTTCCCGCTGTCGTGGGTGTTCATCTTCACCTCGGAAGAGCCGACCCGCTTCCTTACCATCGAAGCCATCGCCGCTGCCGTGGGCGTGGCCGCGATCGTCATCTCGGGCCTGGTGGCCGACCGCGTTGGCCGCCGCACCCTGCTGGGCTTCTCGGCCGCCGCGATTGCCGCGTTCTCGGGCTTTGCCCCGCAGTTGCTGGGCATTGGCGTGGCCGGCGAAGTGTCGTTCATGCTCACCGGCTTCGTGCTGCTGGGCATTTCGTTCGGGCAGTCTTCGGGTGCCGTGGCCGATGCCTTCGAAACCCGCCACCGCTACACCGGCTCGGCGCTGACCAGCGACTTGGCCTGGCTGCTGGGCGCGGGCTTTGCGCCCTATGCGGCGCTGTGGCTGTCGGCCAACTATGGCCTGCTGGCTTCGGGTGCCTACCTCCTGTCGGGTGCGATCGGCACGATCGTAGCACTGTGGGCCAACCGCACCGCGGCGACCAACTGAGCCATCTGGCAAAGCAACAAAAAGGGGCGGTTCGGATCAATCCGAACCGCCCCTTTTTTGTGTTCACCAACGGTGATCAGGCTGTTCTCCCCCTCCTCGTCAGAGGAGGGGGCGGGGGGGTGGTGGAAGCCTTGCGCTTTGCCTCGCACCCCCAACCCCCTCCTCTGAAGAAGAGGGGACTTTTTACGATCAGGCGTGCCGTGCGGCCTGCACCGTGTTGCTCAGCAGGCAGGCGATGGTCATCGGCCCGACGCCACCGGGCACCGGCGTGACGGCACGGGCATGGGCCATTTCGTGCGCGGCGCAATCGCCCACCAGCCGCGTGGTGCCATCGGCTTGGGCCACGCGGGTAATGCCAACGTCAATCACCACCGCGCCCGGCTTGATCCAATCCCCCTTGACCAGTTCGGGCGCGCCGGCGGCGGCCACCACGATATCGGCCTTGCGCACGATATCGGGCAGGCCCTGGGTGGCAATGTGGGTGACCGTCACGGTGCACTCGCGCTCCAGCAGCAGCATGGCCACCGGCTTGCCGACGATGTTGGACTTGCCGATCACCACGGCATCGAGCCCGCGATAGTTGTCGATCACCGTATCGAGCAGCATCATGCAGCCCAGCGGCGTGCAGGGCACCAGGCCGCCGGTGCCGGTGGACAGGCGCCCGACATTGACCGGATGGAACCCATCCACGTCCTTGGCCGGATCAATCGCGTCGAGCACCTTGCCGGCATCGATCTGCGCCGGCAGCGGCAGCTGCACCAGGATGCCATGCACCGTGGCATCGGCATTGAGCGCGGCGATCAGGGCGAGCAGGTCTTCCTCTGCGGTATCGGCGGGCAGGCGATGCTCGATCGAATGGATGCCGACCTTGGCACACTGGCTGATCTTGCGCCCGACATAGACCTCGCTGGCCGGGTCATTGCCGACCAGCACCACGGCCAGGCCAGGAGCGCTGTGGCCTGCAGCCACCATCTGCGCCACCGCCTCTGCCGTCGTGACCGACAGTGCGCGGGCGATTGCCTTGCCATCGATGAGCGTTGCCATGTTCTCTCCCTTGACAGTTTGCCAATGCGGCTTGGTGCAGCACGCGCTCCTATCGCAAACATTGTATGTGTTGCATACAAATTTCGCCATCTCGCGCAGGCTACGGACAAAAAAAGGGCCGGTCGGAAATCCGATCGGCCCGGGAAGTTTTGGGAGAGGATGCCTGAAAGGCCTTATCTGGATGACCCAATCGCCGCGGCGAGGCAAATGCGTTTCACGCAACGCAACATGCATTTAATGCAATTCACTTCCTTGAAAACGCTGGATTGACAGCGGCAGCCAAGCAGAATCCCTGAAAATGCAAACGATTTTATGATTTTGCAGCGCAGCGCTGTCAGACCGCGATCCAGCCCAGAAAAAATACCAATCCAAAATGCATTGGTATGCATCTGTGGCCGCAACTGGCCGCAACGGCCTTGCAGGATGGCTCCTGCCGTCGCGCACCGTCGCCAAGGCCACGAATCACCCGGCCAAAAGGTCCTGCGCCAGCGCTTCTGCCGCGCGAATGCCGTCGACCGCCGCCGAAAGAATGCCGCCGGCATAGCCAGCGCCTTCGCCTGCCGGATAGAGCCCCCGGGTATTGAGGCTTTGCAGATCCTTGCCGCGGGTGATCCGCACTGGCGAAGACGTGCGCGTTTCCACCCCCGTCATCACCACATCGGGATGATCATAGCCCGCCATCTGCCGACCGAAGACGGGAAGCGCCTCGCGCAGCGCGTCGGTGACGAAATCGGGCAGGCATTCTTCCAGCGCGGTTAGATGCACGCCCGGCTGATAGGATGGCACGATGCTGCCGAACGCGCTGCTGGGCTTGCCGGCCAGGAAATCACCCACCTTCTGGCCCGGCGCCTGATAATTCGATCCGCCGGCCACGAAGGCCCGCTCTTCCCAATGGCGTTGCAGCGCAATGCCGGCCAGCGGATGGCCAGGGAAATCGCGCTCGGGCGTGATGTCCACCACCAGGCCCGAGTTGGCGTTGAATTCAGCGCGGGAATATTGGCTCATCCCGTTGGTCACCACGCGGCCTTCCTCGCTGGCGGCAGCGACCACGCGCCCGCCCGGGCACATGCAGAAGCTATAGACCGAACGCCCATTGCTGCACTGGTGCGCCAGGGCATAGGCCGCCGGCCCCAGGATGGGATGCTTGGCACAGGCGCCATAGCGGGCCTGATCGATCAGGCTTTGCGGATGCTCGATCCGCACGCCGATGGCAAAGGGCTTGGCCTCGATATGCACGCCGCGCTGATACAGCACTTCGAACGTATCGCGCGCCGAATGGCCGACCGCCATGATGACGCGGCGCGCGGGCAGGTATTCACCGTTGGACAAGTGCAGGCCGGCAAGGCGGCGCTCGCCGGCGGCGTCGGTCTCGACCGCAAAATCGTCCACCCGCGTGCCAAAGCGGTATTCGCCGCCCAGCTTCTCGATCGTCTCGCGCATCGACATGACCATCGTGACCAGGCGGAACGTGCCGATATGGGGGTGCGCTTCGGTCAGGATATCATCGGGCGCGCCGGCTTTCACGAACTCCACCAGCACCTTGCGGCCCAGGTGGCGCGGGTCCTTGATGCGGCTGTAGAGCTTGCCATCGGAAAAGGTGCCGGCGCCGCCTTCACCGAACTGCACGTTGGATTCCGGCGTCAGCACCGATTTGCGCCATAGCGCCCAGGTATCCTTGGTGCGTTCGCGCACGGCCTTGCCACGCTCGATGATGATCGGGCGCAGGCCCATCTGCGCCAGGATCAGCCCGGCCAGCAGGCCGCACGGGCCAGCACCGATCACCACCGGGCGCTCGCCTTCGCCCGCCTGCCACCCTTCGGGTGCGCGCACGGGAAAGCGGTAGGAAGTGTCGGGCGTGGGGCGCACATGATTGTCGCCAGCCAAGCGGACAAGCACTTCGGCCTCGTCCTGCGGGCTGAGCGTGACGTCAACCGCATAGACCAGCTGGATCGCGTTCTTGCGGCGCGCGTCGTTGCCGCGCTTGGCCACGGCATGGCGCAGGATCTGCGCTTCGGCCACGCCAAGCCGCGCGGCGATGGCCGGCAGCATGGCTTCGGGGGCGTGGTCGAGCGGCAGCTTGAGTTCGGTAAGGCGCAACATGGGGTGCGCCTCTACCCCTTGCGCCGCCAGAGGGAAAGCCGGATGAAGGGCCATGCGCTTCCTCCCCCTCGCGTTCGCTCCGCTTGCCGCCCTGCTGGCCTTGCCGGCCATGGCCGATGCCCCTGTGCCCACCAAGGCAGAGCGCACGCTGCACGAACGCCTGCTGACGCTCGATACCCACCTCGATACGCCGGCCTCGCTGGTCTTGCCGGGGTGGTCGATCGTGCAGCGCCACAGCGCCGGCGATGATTATACCCAGGTTGACGTGCCGCGCATGGTCGCGGGCGGGCTCGATGGTGGGTTCTGGGCGATCTATACGCCGCAGGGACCGCTCGATCCGGCCAGCACGCGCGCCGCGCGCGATTATGCGCTGCGCCGTGCCGTGGCGATCCACGCGATGGTCGCGGCCCATCCCCAGGACTTTGCCCTGGCAGACCGCGCCGCCGACGCCGCGCAGATCGCCGCCGGTGGCCGCCGCGTGGTCTATCTGTCGATCGAGAATGCCTGGCCGCTGGGCGATGATCCCACGCTGCTCCAGGCGTTCTACGCGCTGGGTGTGCGCATTTCCGGCTTTGCCCATTTCAAGACCAACCAGTTTGCCGACAGCAGCACCGACACGCCCAAGTGGGACGGGCTGAGCCCGGCAGGGGTGCAACTGCTGGCGGAAATGAACCGCCTGGGCGTGGTGCCCGATCTTTCGCACAGTTCCGACGCCGCGCTCGACGATGCGCTGCGCCTGTCAAAGACGCCGATCATCCTGACCCATTCGGGCTGCAAGGCGGTCTATGACCATCCGCGCAATATCGACGACGCGCATTTGCGCGCGCTGGCAGCGCAGGGTGGCGTCATCCAGATCAACTCGGTCTATGTCAAAAAGCTGGTGCAAAGCCCGCAACGCAAGGCCGCGCTTGATGCGCTGGAGCAACGCTTTCCCGAAGACCGCGTGTTGAGCGCGGCAGAGCGGGCCGATTATCTGGCGCAGCGCCATGCGATCGACAGGCAGTGGCCCGAGGTGCGCGCGGGCTTTGACGATGTGATGGCCAATCTGTTGCACGCCCTGAAAGTGGCGGGTGTCGATCATGTCGGCATCGGGCTGGATTGGGACGGCGGCGGCGGGGTGGCCGGCCTGGATGATGTGGCCGATCTGCCCAAGCTGACGGCTGCGCTGCTCCATGCCGGCTATAGCGAGGCGGACGTGGCCAAGATCTGGTCGGGCAACGTGCTGCGCGTGCTGGCCGCTGCACAAGCGGAGGCTGCGCGCGAACAGGCAATGGCCGGCGCTACCCTGCGCTAATTTTTGCAACGATCCGTTCCGATCATTGCGTTGGATCGATAGGGGGGTGGCAGCTATCATCGCCACCGACATGGCCGATCCCGTCCCGAACCACCGCGCCGCAGCGCCGCACGACGCCCAAGCGCTGCCCCGTACCGAGGCAGAGGCGCAAGCCCGCGCCGGGCAAGACGGGTGGCAGATTCCGGCGCCCTGCCTGCCCGGCGTTGTGGCGAACCTCGCGCTGCTGGCCCGCCATGCCGCGATCTTTGCCGGGGACGACCAGGCATGATTGCGGCGTTGGAGCAGGCGGCGGCAGTACGCGCCGGGCGCGTGCGCGCGCTCGATCTGGCGCAGGCGGCGCTTTCGCGCCTGGCGGCCGATCGCCATGTTGCCGTTACCCGCCTGTTGCCCGCCCGCGCGCTGGACGAAGCCGCGCGGATCGACGCACACGTGGCGCAAGGGATCGATCCTGGCCCGCTTGCCGGGGTGCCCTATGGCGTCAAGGATCTGTTCGACGTGGCGGGTGAGGTAACCACGGCCGGTTCGGCGGTGCGCGCCAATGCCGCGCCGGCCGCCAGCGATGCCGTGGCGATCACGCGCTTGCGCGATGCCGGGGCCGTGCTGGTGGCGACGCTGAACATGGACGAGTTCGCCTATGGCTTTGCCACGATCAACGCTCACCATGGCACCACGCGCAACCCGCACGATCCCACGCGCCTGGCGGGGGGATCATCCGGCGGATCGGCGGCCGTGGTGGCGGCCGGGCATCTGGCCTTTGCGCTGGGATCGGACACCAATGGCTCGATCCGCGTGCCGGCCAGCCTGTGCGGGCTTTATGGGCTGAAGCCCACGCATGCCGATCTGCCCGTGGATGGCACCTTTCCCTTTGCCCACAGCTTTGACGACATCGGGCCGTTTACTGGCAACCTGGCCGATCTGCGCGCGATCTGGACGATCCTGTCGGGCCATGCCGACGCCGCGCCGTTGGCGCCGCCGCGTGTGGGCATGCTGGGCGGTCGCTTTGCCGAAAACCTAGATCCGGCACAGCGCGTGGCGATCGCCGCTGTCGTGGGGCAGGGGCCGTGCCTCACCTTGCCCGATCTGGCGCGGTATCGTTCGGCGGCGTTCCTTATTACGGCCTATGAAGGCGGCAACCTGCACCGCGCCGACCTGGCGCGCGCGGCACTGGAATACGATCCCGCCGTGCGCGACCGGCTGATTGCCGGAAGCCTGCTGCCCCGCGCGCTCTATGATGCGGCGCAGGCGTTGCGGGCGCAGGCGCGGGCCGATATCGACGCGCTGTTCGAAGCGCAGGGCGTGGATGTGCTGGTCGCGCCCGCCGCACCCTGCGTCGCGCCGCTTATCGCCGATCCGCGCATCCTGATCGATGGCGCCATGGTGCCGGCGCGGGCCGATCTGGGCATTCATACCCAGCCGATCACGTTTCTGGGGCTGCCCGCGTTGTGCGTGCCCTTGGCGCGGCCCGGGCAATTGCCGCTGGGGCTGCAACTGATCGGCAGGCGCCATGGCGAAACGGCTCTTTTCGCGTGTGCACAAATGCTGGAAGAACAGGGCGTGGTCGGGGCAACCGCGCCGGGGGCACTCGCGCCGCAAGATTTCGCAGGGGAACGGCAATGACAGGTGGCATGGCGCAGCGGATCGGCGCCTATTTCGATTTTTCCGGGCGCGGCACGAACCTGCGCACCGAAGTGGTGGCGGGGGCCACCACGTTCCTGACCATGGCCTATATCGTGCTGGTCAATCCTTCGATCCTGGGTCAGGCGGGAATGCCGGTGGCGGCCGTGGCGGCGGCGACATGCTTTGCCGCGGCCTTTGCCTCGATCCTGATGGGGGTTGCCGCCAATACGCCGCTGGCCCTGGCACCGGGCATGGGCCTCAACGCCTATTTCGCGTTCACCGTGGTGGGGCAGATGCACGTGCCGTGGCAGGTGGGCCTGGGCTGCGTGATGATTTCGGGGCTGGTGTTCCTGATCCTGACGCTGACCGGGGTGCGCCAGCTGATCGTGGCAGTTATCCCGAATTATCTGTTTGCCGCCGTGGCCGGGGGCATCGGCCTGTTCATCGGCTTCATCGGGCTTAAGGATGCGGGCATTGTCGTGGGCAATCCGGCCACGCTGGTGGCGCTGGGCGATCTCAAGAGCGCGGGGCCGGCACTGGCGCTGCTGGGGCTGCTGATCATCGGCGTGCTGTCGGTGTGGAACGTGCGCGGCGCCATGCTGCTGGGCATCGTTGCCACCACGCTCGTCGGGTGGTTTGCCGGCATGGTTCACGTGGCGCCGCAGCCCTACTCGCTCGATGCGCTGACGGCCACCGCCTTCCAGCTCGATCTGCCCGGCGTGCTCAAGCTGTCGGGCGGGGTGGTCGAGATCGTCTTCGTGTTCCTGTTCGTCGATCTGTTCGACAATATCGGCACGCTCGTGGCCGTGACCAAGCGCGCCGGCCTGATGGACAAGGCGGGGCGCATTCCCGGCCTCAACCGCATTCTCATCACCGATGCCGTGGCTACCATGGTGGGCGCGCTGGCCGGCACCAGCACGGTGACGTCATACGTGGAAAGCGCGGCCGGCGTGCAGGCTGGCGGGCGCACCGGCCTGACCGCGATCGTCACCGGCGTGTTGTTCTTTGCCACGATGTTTGTAGCGCCCTATGCCCAGCTCGTGCCGCTGGCGGCCACCGCCCCGGCGCTGATCATCGTGGGCGGCCTGATGCTGCTGCCGTTGACCGAGGTGGAATGGGAAGACCCGATGGCGGCGATCCCGGCGTTCCTGACCGTGGCGATGATCCCGCTCACCTTCTCGATCGCCAATGGCCTGGCGCTGGGCATCACCGCCCATGCCGTGCTGACCCTGCTGCGCGGCCGGGCGCGCAAGAGCGACTGGTTCCTGTTCGTGCTGGCGGCGCTGTTCGTCGCCCGCTTCGTGTGGATGGGGGCAGCGTGATGCGGCGGATGAAAGCGATCCTGGCGGCCGCTGCCGCGCTGCTCGCCCTGCCGCAGGCCGCCCACGCCACGGCCACTGTGCTCGATCCCACGCCGCGTACGCTGGTACTCACCGCCTATGCCCCCGAATGGGAAGCCATGGCGGCGGTGATCACCCATGGCCGCCGCGTGAAGATCAACGATCGCGAGATCGTGCTGGGTACGCTGGCGGGGCGCCCGGTGATCCTGATGTCGAGTGGCGTCAGCATGGTCAATGCGGCGATGAACACCCAGCTGGCGATCGACCATTTCAAGGTCAAGCGCGTGGTCTTTTCCGGCGTGGCCGGCGGGGTGGACCCGGCGCTCAATATCGGGGACGTTGCCGTGCCCGAACACTGGGGCCAGTATCTGGAAGTGATGTTTGCCCGCCAGACCGACCACGGCTGGCAGACCCCGGCGCCAAGCCCGGCCGGCGCGCCGGAAAATTGGCAGTTCATCTTTCCCAATGGCACGCGCGTGGGCAATGCGGCGCAGCCTGCTACCAACCACATCCTGCTCGACGCTGATCCCGCGCTTGTCGCGCTGGCCCGCAAGGTGACTGCCGGCCTCACGCTCAAGCGCTGCGTGGCGCCTTCGTCCGGGATGAGCGCGGAGGCCAAGCTGTGCCTGCCGCATGATCCCAAGGTTGAGGTGGGCGGCACCGGCGTTTCGGCCGGCGTCTATGCCGACAATGCCCAATTCCGCGAATACCTGTTCCGCGCCTGGCATGCCCGCCTGCTCGACATGGAAAGCGCCGCGGTGATCCAGGTGGCCTATGCCAACCGCGTGCCGGCGATCGTGTTCCGCTCGCTGTCTGACCTGGCGGGCGGGGACGCCGATCGCAACATGGAATATGTGTTCGATCACCTGGCATCGGTAAACGCGGCCACGGTAGTACGCGCTTTCGTCGCTGGCCTGCCGGATTGAGCGGCGCCATGGCACGAACTCTTCACACCGTCAGCGGACGTGGCGGCATCGTGACGGCACCGCATTACCTGGCTGCAGAGGCCGGCCTCGATGTGCTGAAAGACGGCGGCAGCGCTGCGCAGGCGACAATCGCGGTCGCCGCGACGCTGGCGGTCGTCTATCCGCACATGACCGGGATCGGCGGCGATGGCTTCTGGCTGATCCGCGAGAGCGACGGCCGCGTTCATGGCGTGCATGGCGTGGGCGGCGCGGCGCAAGCGGCTGATCTGGCGCGCTATGCGGGGCATGCCACGGTGCCGTGGCGTGGGCCGCTGGCGGCGAATACCGTGGCGGGCACGCTGTCTGCCTGGCAGGCCGTGCTGGCCAGCGAACCGGCGCCACTGCCGCTCAGCCGCCTGCTTGCCCCGGCCATTGCCCTTGCCGAAGCCGGCGTTGCCGTCACTGCCGGCCATGCCGCGCTGGCCCTGGCCAAGGGGCCGGAACTGCGCGCGCAGCCTGGCGCCTACGCGGCCACGTTCGAGCCAGACGGACGCCCGCTGAATGAGGGCGAGGTGCTGCGCCAGCCCGCCCTGGCGCAGACACTGCGCCGCCTGGCCGAGGCGGGGATCGAAGATTTCTACACCGGCGCGCTCGGCGATCTGGTGGCGGCCGATCTTGGCGCGTTGGGTAGCCCGGTGGGCGCCGCAGACCTGGCCGCCCATCGCGCGCTGCGGCCTGCGCCGCTCTCCGTGGCGACCCAGGCCGGGCGACTTTACAACAGCGCGCCGCCCACGCAGGGTATCGCCTCGCTGCTGATCCTGGCCCTGGCGGAACAGGCCGGCTGCGGCCCTGGCGAAAGCTTTGGCCATGTCCATACGCTGGTGGAAGCGACCAAGCAGGCCTTCCTGTGGCGTGACGCGCACTGCGGCGATGCGGCCTATATGGCGCGTGATGCGCAAGGCCTGCTCGATGATGCCGACGCACGCGCCGCGATGGCCGCGCAGATCGATCCGGACCGCGCGCTGCCCTGGCCGCAGCCTTCGCAATGGGGCGATACCTGCTGGTTTGGCGCGGCCGATGCGCAGGGGCAGGTGGTTTCGGCGATCCAGAGCACCTATTTCGAATTCGGCTCTGGCCTTGTGCTGCCGCAAACCGGGATCACCTGGCAGAACCGGGGCGCATCGTTCCGCCTGGCCGAAACCGGCTGGAACGCGCTCAAGCCTGGGCGCAAGCCGTTCCACACGCTCAACCCCGCATTGGCCGAACTGACCGACGGGCGGGTGATGGCCTATGGCACGATGGGCGGGGAAGGACAGCCGCAGACCCAGGCCGCGCTGTTCTCGCGTCATGTCTGGCACGGCATGGACCTGCAGGAGGCCATATCGGCGCCGCGCTGGCTGCTGGGCCGCACCTGGGGTGAGGACAGCACCACGCTCAAGATCGAAGACGGGCTCGATCCGGCCGTCTATGCCGCGCTGGAGCAAGCCGGCCATGTGGTGGAACGCGTCGGCCCGCTGACCGCGATGATGGGCCATGCCGGGGCGGTGGTGCGCGAGGCCGATGGCGCGCTGTATGGCGCGACCGATCCGCGCAGCGACGGGGGTGTTGCCGCATGGTGAGCGGCGGTGGGATGCGCGCGGTGGAGCGCTGCCGGGCGCTGGGCCAGGCGCCCTTTTCCGACATGGCCGGCGGGCTTTATCGCGGGTGGCTGTCCCCCGCGCACCGCGCCAGCCTGGCACAGCTTGCTGCGTGGATGGCAGAGGCCGGCATGACCACCCATGTGGATGGCGCGGCCAACCTCATCGGGCGCTATCCCGGCACCGGCAATGGGCCGCCGCTGATCATTGGCAGCCACATCGACAGCGTGCGCGATGGCGGCGTCTATGATGGTCCGCTTGGCGTGATGCTGGGCATCGAATGCATCGCCGCGCTTCATGCCGCCGGACGCCGGATGCCCTTCGCGATCGAGGTGATCGCCTTTGGCGACGAGGAAGGCAGCCGCTTTCCCGCCGCGATGTTGACCAGCAAGGCACTCGCCGGCCTGCTCGATACGGTGCCCGAGATGGCCGATGCCCAAGGGGTTGCACTGGCCGAGGCACTGGGCGAATGGGGCCTTTCCCCGCAAACCCTACTGGCTGCGCGCCATCGCGGCGCCTTGGCCTATCTCGAGGCACATATCGAGCAGGGACCGGTGCTGGAAGCCGAGGGGCTGGCGCTGGGCGTGGTAACCGGCATCGCCGCGCAACTGCGCTACGAGGTAACGGTAACGGGCCTGGCCGGCCACGCCGGAACATCGGCCATGCCGCTGCGCCGCGATGCGCTGGCAGGTGCGGCCGAGATGATCCTGGCGATCGAGCGCATCGCCCAGGCCGACGCCAGCGATCTGGTGGCCACGGTGGGCCGGATCGAGGCGGCGCCTGGCGCGGCCAACGTCATCGCCGGGCACGTGTGCTTTACCATCGACGTGCGTGCCGGCGAGGCCGTGCGGCGTGACCGCGCGGCGGCGGCCATCCTGGCCGAGATCGCGACGATTGCCACGCAACGCGGCCTGGGCGTCAGCCACCGCCTGATCCACGATCTGCCGCCTTCGCCCTGTGATCCGGCGCTGATGGAGCAGTTGGAATCCGCGCTGGTGGCCGCCGGCCATCCTCCGCGCCGCCTGGTTTCCGGTGCTGGGCACGATGCCATGAACCTGGCGCATCTGGCCCCCACGGCCATGCTGTTCATCCGCTGCCGCGACGGCATCAGCCACAACCCTGCCGAGCATGTGGAACCGGCCGACGCGCAAGGCGCCTTGGCGGTGATGCTGGGCTTTATCGACAATCTGGGAGCGTCCTGTGCTTGATCCCCTGCTTTTTGGCGAAATCGACCCGCCGCAGCGCCTGTTGATGGGGCCAGGGCCGGTCAATGCCCATCCGCGCGTGCTGCGGGCGATGAGCGCAGATCTGCTGGGGCAGTTCGACCCGGAAATGACCGGCTACATGAACCAGGTCATGGCGCTCTATCGCCCGGTCTTCGGCACGCAGAACCGCTGGACGATGCTGATCGACGGGACCGCCCGTGCCGCCATCGAGGCATCGCTTGTCAGCCTGATTCAGCCCGGTGAAACCGCCTTGGTAATCAATTTTGGGCGCTTTGGCCTGCTCTTGCAGGAAATCCTGCTGCGAATTGGCGCGCGCTTCGAAACGGTGGACGCGGCCTGGGGTGAAGTCGTGCCGGCGGAGGCGATCCGCGCTGCTGCGCTGCGGGTGCGCCCGCGCCTGATCTGCACCGTGCATGGTGATACCTCTACCACCATGGCCCAGCCGCTGGACGATATCGGCGCGATCGCGCGCGAGGTGGATGCGCTGGTCTATGTCGATGCCACGGCCACGCTGGGCGGGATGGAAATCGCCGCCGATCGCTGGGGCGCCGACGTGATCACCGGTGGCCTGCAGAAATGCCTGGGCGGCCCATCAGGCAGTGCGCCGATCACCGTGTCGGATGCCGCGGCGCAGGCGATCTTTGCCCGCCGCCACGATGAAAAGGGCATCCGCGCTGCCAATGCGGTGGATGGCGCGGGGCCGCGCATCCCGTCGAACTATTTCGACCTGGCGATGATCATGGATTACTGGAGCGAAAAGCGCCTCAACCACCATACCGAGGCGACGACCATGCTCTATGGTGCCCGCGAATGCGCGCGGGTCGCGCTGGGTGAGGGGCTCGACGCGCGGTTCCGCCGCCACCGGGCCGCCGGCGCCGCGATGAGCGCGGGCCTGCGCGCCATGGGCCTGACGCTGTTTGGCGACGACGCGCACCGCATGACCAACGTGACCGGCGTCTATATTCCGCAAGGTGTGGATGGCGAGGCGGTACGCCGGGCGATGCGCGAGCAGTTCGAGATCGAGATCGGCACCGCGTTCGGCCCGCTGATCGGCAAGATCTGGCGCCTCGGAGCGATGGGCTACAATGCGATGAAGCACAAGGTGCTGATCACCCTGGCCGCGCTCGAAGCCTGCCTTGCCGCCCAGGGCGTGGCCCTGCCGCTGGGCGCGGCCGTGCCCGCCGCGCTGGCCGCCTGGGACGCGGTGATGGCGGCATGACGCGCGACCTGATCGGTCATGGCCCGGTGCCGCCAGCGGCCAACTGGCCTGGCGGCGCGCGCGTCGCGGTGAACTTTGTCATCAACTATGAAGAGGGTGCGGAAAACTGCGTGCTCAACGGGGATGCGCTGTCGGAAGGATTCCTGTCAGACATGGTCGGCGCCGCGCGTCATCCCGGCCGGGCCATGGCAATGGAAAGCCTCTATGAATATGGCAGCCGCGCCGGGTTCTGGCGGCTGCACCGCCTGTTTGCCGAACGCGGCGTGCCGGTAACGGTGTTTGGCGTGGCAGCGGCCATGGCTATGAACCCGGTGGCGGTTGACGCCATGCTGAACGCCGGATGGGAAGTGGCCAGCCACGGCTATCGCTGGATCGACTACCAGGACGTGGCGGCAGAGGTGGAGGCCTCGCACATCGCCCAGGCCATCGCCATTCATACCCAGCTGACCGGCAGCCGGCCGCTGGGCTGGTATCAGGGCCGCACCAGCCCCAATACCGCGCGCATCGTCGCCGAGGAAGGCGGGTTTGTCTATGATGCCGACAGCTATGCCGACGACGTGCCCTATTGGGACGCCAGGCACGGCCGGGCGCAGCTGATCGTGCCATATAGCCTTGACGCCAACGACATGAAGATGGTCGCGCTCAATGGTTTTACCGAGGGCGAGCAGTTCTTCCGCTATCTGCGCGATACCTATGACCAGCTGGCCGAAGAAGGCGGCCGGATGATGAGCGTGGGCCTGCATGGACGCATTGCCGGGCGGCCGGGCCGGGCGCGGGCGGTGGCGCGGTTCGTCGATCATGTGATGGCCGACGGGCGCGCGTGGATCGCCACGCGGCTCGATATCGCCCACCACTGGATCGCCACCCACCCTTGTGCGGAGCAACCGGCATGACGATCAACGATCCCGTCCTGCTGGCCGAGGTGGAGGCTGCCTTTGCCGCCTATGAGCGCGCGCTGATGGCCGATGACATTCCGGCGATGGACGCGCTGTTTCACGATGCGCCCACCACCAACCGCTTTGGCGTGGGCGAAGTGCTTTATGGCATCGACGCGATCCGCGAATTTCGCAAAGGGCGCGGCGGATCGCCGCAACGCCGCCTGGGGCGCGTGGCGATTACCGTCTATGGCGATGGGTTTGCCACGGCCGACGCCGAATTCTTTCGCGAAGGGTCTGAACAGCGCGGCCGGCAGAGCCAGGCCTGGGTCAAGTTTGCCGATGGCTGGAAAGTCGTGTCGGCCCATGTCAGCCTGGAAGGGAACAGCCATTGACCGCCCTGTTCGAGCATTCGCCCTGGGTTGAGGAACGCGCCGATGCCGCGCCAGCTTCGGGCGATCGCCATGCCGACCTGATGGCGGTGGTATATGCCGCCACGCGTGAAGAGCAGCTTGCCCTGATCCGCGCCCATCCCGAACTGGCCGGCAAGGCCGCCATCGATGGCAGCCTGACGCAGGCTTCGGCGGCAGAGCAGGCCTCGGCCGGGCTCGACCGGCTGACCCCGGAGGAATTCGCCCGCTTCCACACGCTCAACGCTGCCTATCGCGCCGCGCATGACATGCCGTTTATCATCTGCGTGCGGCTAACCGACAAGGCCGGCATCCTGGCCGCGATGGCCGCGCGGACGCAGCACGACACCGATACCGAAATCGCCACGGCGCTTGCCGAAATCGGCAAGATCACCCGGCTCCGACTGGAGGACATGGCATGACCGACCTGCACGCGATCGATACCCAGGCGCTTGCCGCGCTGGAAGCCGAACTGGCACGCCAACTGGCACTGGTCGATTGCTTCGGCCCGGACTGGACGCGCCCGCGCACGGCACCGCAGGGCCATGTCCATGACGTGGTGATCGTGGGCGGCGGGCAGAGCGGCCTGGCCACCGCGTTCGGGCTGCGGCGCGAGAGGATCAACAACATCCTGGTGCTCGACGAAAACCCCGAAGGGTTTGAAGGGCCTTGGGAAACCTATGCCCGGATGATCACGCTGCGCACGCCCAAGGGGTTGACGCCTATCGATTACGGCATTCCGGCTTTGACGCCGCAGGCCTGGTTTAGCGCGTGTTTCGGCGCATCGGCATGGGATACGCTCGACAAGATCCCGCGCGGAGTGTGGATGGAATACCTGCGCTGGTATCGCCGCGTGCTGAACCTGCCGGTGCGTAATGACGCCAAGGTCACGGGCATCACGCATGTGGGCGATGGCCTTTATGGCGTGGAACTGGGGGATGGAAGCATGGTGCTCGCCCGCAAGGTCGTGCTGGCTACCGGCATCCAGGGCGGCGGGGAATGGCACACCCCGGCGATGATCCGTGAACACCTGCCGCGCCACGCCTATGCCCACACCAGCGAGCCGATCGACTTCGCCACGCTCAAGGGCAAGCGCATCGGCATTCTGGGCGGAGGCGCGAGCGCGTTCGACAATGCCAACTGGGCGCTGGGCGAGGGCGTGGGCGAAGTGCACGTGTTCATGCGTCGCAGCGTGTTGCCGCGCATCAACCCGATCCGCTTCATGGAGCGGGTAGGCTTTACCGCGCGCTATCCCGCGCTGTCTGACGCCGAAAAGTATCGCGCGATGGCGGCATTCCTGTCGCACAACCAGCCGCCGACCAACGATACGTTCAACCGCGCGGCAAGCTGGCCGGGCTTTGCCCTGCATCTGGCCAGCCCGTGGGAAAGTGTCGCCTATGAAGACGGGCAGGTGATCGTGACGACGCCGCACGATCGCTTTGCCTTCGACTTCGTGATCCTTTCGACCGGCCTCGTTTCAGACCCCCGCCTACGGCCTGAACTGGCCGCACTGGCGCCGCATATCGCGCTGTGGGGCGATGTCGTGGCCATGCCCGACGGCGAGCGTAACGCGCTGATCGACGCGCATCCCTATCTGGGGCCCGCGTTCGAATTTACCCCGCGCCACGCGGCCGATGCGCCGCTGCTGCACGGGCTGTTTGCATTCAACTATTCGGCGCTGATCAGCCTGGGGCTGTCCGCTTCGGCGCTGTCGGGGATGAAGAACGCGCTGCCCCGCCTGGTGCGTGGCATCGCCGACCAGCTGTTCCTGGACGACCGCGAGGAACTGCTCGCGCAATTCGTCGCCTATGACGAGGAAGAGTTCGTGGGCCAATGGCCACGCCCGGCCTCTGTGGCGGAGGCAGCGGCATGACGACGCTATCCACCCATGTGCTCGACACCACGAGCGGCCGCCCGGCGCAGGGGATGCGCGTGATGCTGTGGTCGGCAGACAGCCTGCTGGCCGAGGGCGAGACCGACGCTGACGGTCGCCTGCGCGATTTTCCCGCGCTGGAGCAGGGCGCCTATACCCTGGCATTCCACGTCGCCGACTATTTCCGCGCGCAGGGCGCAGAACTGCCCGATCCGCCGTTTCTCGATGTCGTGCCGATCCATTTCGGGGTGAGCGTGCAATGGCATTATCATGTACCCTTGCTGGCTTCACCCTATGCCTATTCCACCTATCGGGGCAGCTGACATGGCGTTGCGCTTTGTCTGCGATGGTCAGTTGGTAGAGCTCGATGATGTCGCGCCCGGCGACACCGTGCTCGATTTCCTGCGCGGGCGGGCCGGCAAGACCGGCACCAAGGAAGGGTGCGGCGAGGGCGATTGTGGCGCCTGCACCGTGCTGGTGGGCACGCCGCTGGCGCGCGAGGATCGGCTGATCTGGCGCGCGGTCAATGCCTGCATCCAGTTCCTGCCAATGCTGCATGGCAAGGCGGTTTTGACCGTGAACGGGCTCGGAACCGGCCTCAACCCGTTACAGCAGACCATGGCCTGCAACGGCGCATCGCAATGCGGGTTCTGCACGCCCGGCTTCGTGATGTCGCTGCATGGACGCGCCATCGGCGCGGTGGGGGCAGAGCTGCCGGTGGGCGACGTGCTGGCCGGAAACCTCTGCCGCTGCACCGGCTATGGCCCGCTGCTGGACGCTGGCGCACAGCATTCGCGTCTGGCGCAGGATGATGCCGCGCTGCTCGCGCTGTTGCGCCAGGCGGCGGTATCCGGGCCGGCGTGGGGCCAGGCGCGGCTGCCCAATGGCGGCACGGCGGGCTGGTTCATTCCCGACAGTGCCGATGCCCTTGCTACGCTGCTGGCACAATATCCCGAGGCGCGCATCGTCGCCGGTGCCACCGACGTGGGCCTGTGGGTGACCAAGAAGCTGATCGATCTGGAAACGGTGATTTTCGTGGGCGACGTCGCCGAACTCGGCACGATCGCGGAAACCGACCAGGGCCTGACGATCGGCGGCGCGGTGCGCTATGCCGATGCCCACGCGGCGCTGGCCCGGCTCAGTCCCGATCTGGGCGAACTGGTAAGGCGCATCGGCGGTTTGCAGGTGCGCAACGCCGGCACCATCGGCGGCAATATCGCCAATGGCTCACCGATCGGCGATGGCCCGCCAGCGCTGATCGCGCTAGGCGCCATGCTAACGCTGCGATCGGTGCGCGGGCGGCGGACCATGCCACTCGACGATTTCTTCATCGCCTATGGCCAGCAGGACCGCAGCCCCGACGAATTCGTCGAAAGCCTGTTCATTCCGCGCCCCGGCCCGCAGGATATCATACATATTTCCAAGCTTTCGAAACGCTTTGACAGCGACATCTCGGCCGTGTGCGGTGCCTTTTGCCTGCGCGTGGAACAGGGCGTGATCACCGCTGCGCGCGTGGCCTTTGGCGGCATGGCAGCCACCCCGCGCCGCGCACACCAGGCCGAGGCGACATTGACCGGCGCGCCCTTTGCGGCAGAGACGATCGCCGCTGCGGCCGAGGCGATCCGTAGCGATTTCGCGCCGCTGAGCGATGTGCGCGGCAGCGCGGCCTATCGGCTGGAAGCGGCCGGCAATCTGGTGTGGCGCCTGTGGCATCAGGCCCAGGGTTTGCCGGTCCGCGTGCAGGAGGTGGCCCATGGCTGACACTCTGACACGCCCACCCGCCGGCCCGGTAGTCGGCATGGGCCAGCGCCACGATAGCGCGCATCTGCACGTCGCGGGCCAAGCGCGCTATATCGATGACGAGCCGGAACTGCCCGGCCTGCTGCACCTGGCATTCGGCACGTCCACCAAGGCGCGGGCGCAGATCGTGGCGATGGATCTTGCCGCCGTGCGCGCGGCGCCGGGCGTGGTCGCGGTCTATACCGCCGCCGATATCCCTGGCGCGAACGATGTTTCACCCGTGGCCGGGGACGATCGCCTGCTGGCGCAGGACGGGGTGGTATGGCTGGGCCAGCCGGTGTTCCTGGTGGCCGCGACGAGCCGCCGCGCGGCGCGCCAGGCCGCCCGCTTGGGCAAGATCATCTATGCCGCGCAAGAGCCGATCCTGACGGTCGAGCAGGCCCGCACCCAGCACAGCCTGATCGAGCCGACCCAGCGCATGGCGCGGGGCGATGCTGCCGCCGCGCTGGCTGCCGCGCCGCATCGCCTTGCCGGGCAACTGGCGATGGGCGGACAGGATCATTTCTATCTCGAAGGGCAGATTGCTCTCGCCCGGCCACTCGAAGACGGCCAGGTCCACGTGCTGTCATCCACCCAGCATCCCAGCGAGGTGCAGCATCTTGTCGCCCACCTGCTCGGTCGGTCTTCGGCCGATGTCACGGTAGAGGTGCGGCGCATGGGCGGCGCGTTTGGGGGCAAGGAAAGCCAGGCCGCGCTCTATGCCGCCGCCGCTGCGCTGGTGGTGCATCACACTGGCCGCCCGGCCAAGTTTCGCGCCGATCGCGACGATGACATGGTCCAGACCGGCAAGCGCCACGATTTCGTGGTGGATTACGAGGTCGGCTTCGATGGCGAAGGGAAGATCGCCGGCCTGCACTTGCGCCTTGCCTCGCGCTGCGGCGCCACGGTTGATCTTTCACCAGCGATCAATGATCGCGCGATGTTCCATGCCGACAATTGCTATTTCCTGCCGGCGGTGGAAATCGTTTCGGAACGGCTGAAGACCAACATGGTCTCGGCCACGGCGTTTCGCGGCTTTGGCGGGCCGCAGGGCATGCTGGCGATCGAGCGGGTGATGGATGCCGTGGCCGGGCATCTCGGCCGCGATCCGCTCGCGGTGCGTGTCGCCAATCTCTATGGCCCCGGGCGCGACGTGACGCCCTATGGCATGGTCGTGGCCGACAATATCGCGCCAGACCTGATCGCGCGGCTGCGGGCAGAGGCCGGGTATGACGAGCGGCAGGCGGCCATTGCGCGGTTCAACGCCACAAGCCCGATCCTCAGGAAAGGGCTCGCGCTCATCCCGGTGAAATTCGGGATCAGCTTTACCACCACCCACCTCAACCAGGCGGGCGCGCTGCTGCACGTCTATGCCGATGGCTCGATCCAGATCAACCATGGCGGCACCGAGATGGGGCAGGGCCTCTATACCAAGGTGGCGCAGGTGGTGGCGCAGGCCTTTGGCGTGGGGCTGGATCAGGTGCGGATCACCGCCACGCGCACTGACAAGGTGCCCAATACCTCGGCCACGGCGGCCTCTTCGGGGGCCGATCTCAATGGCATGGCAGCGCTGAATGCCGCGCAGACGATCCGGGGGCGGCTGGCCGAGTTCTGCGCGCGGACCTTTGGCGGCGCGGCGCACGACGTGGTCTTTGCCGATGGGCAGGTTTGCGCCGGCGGCGAGACGATCCCCTGGCCGGTGCTGTGCCGCCGCGCCCATATGGCGCGCATTTCGCTATCGTCCACCGGCTTTTACGCCACACCGGATCTGCATTATGACCGCGCGGCGCACCAGGGGCAGCCGTTCTATTACTTTGCTTATGGCGCGGCGCTGGTCGAAGTGGTGATCGATACCCTGACCGGCGAACACCGCGTGCTGGCCGCCGATATCCTGCACGATTGCGGACGATCGCTGAACCCGGCGATCGACAAGGGCCAGATCGAGGGCGGCTTCATCCAGGGGCAGGGCTGGCTGACCAGCGAGGAACTGGTCTGGAACGACGAGGGCGCGCTTTTGACGCATGCGCCGTCCACCTACAAGATCCCCACTGCCAACGACCGTCCCGACCGCCTGACTGTTGCCCTATGGGACGGCGCCAACCACCGGCCGACGATCCATCGCTCCAAGGCAGTGGGAGAGCCGCCGTTCATGCTGGCCAACGCGGTGTTCTCCGCGCTGGGCGCAGCGATTGCCGCCTGCAACCCGGCGGTGGGCTGGCCCACGCTCGATGCCCCGGCCACGCCAGAGCGCATCCTTGCCGCGCTGGCGCGGCAGCGGGGCACGGCGCCATGATGTGGTGGGACATGGCCCGCGGCTGGGCGCAGGAAGAGCCGCTGGCGATGATCACCGTCCTGGCGTGCGAAGGATCGGCGCCGCGCGGCCCGGGTACGCGCATGCTGGTCAGCGCCACGCGCGCCTGGGGCACGATCGGCGGCGGCGCGCTGGAATTCCAGGCGCAGGAACAGGCGCGCCGCGTGCTCGAACTGCCGGCCGGCGCCTGGCGCATCCAGGATTATCCGCTCGGCCCCTTGCTGGGCCAATGCTGTGGCGGGCGGGTGCGGCTGCTGGTCGAACACCTTGATGCGCAAGGTCTGGTGCCGTTGAAGGGCATGGTTGAAGGCGCGCTGCTGGTCAGCCAGTTCGGGGCGGCACGGATCGACCGGCACTGGATTATCGAAGGGCAGCCCAGCGCGCTTTCCGCGCGGGGCGAGCGGCCCACAGCCGGCACTCGCATCCTCGAGGCAGTGGGGCAGTGGCGGCGGCCGGTCTATCTGTTTGGTGCAGGCCACGTGGGCCAGGCGATCGCCCGCCACATGGCTGGCCTGCCGTTGCGGCTGTGCTGGTTCGATACCCGGCCGATGTTCGAAAGCCTGGACGGTGTCACCATCGTGCCGGAAGACGCGATCGCCACCTGCGTGACCGAGGCACCGGCGGAAGCGGCGATCGTGATCCTGACGCATGATCATGCGCTGGACTATCAATTGACCCGCGCCGCGCTGCAGCGGCCATCGCCTGGCTTCGTCGGCCTGATCGGCTCGGCCACCAAGCGGGCGCGCTTCGTGTCGCGTCTCCAAGCCGAAGGCCTGGATGCAACCACGCCCGGCCGGCTCACCTGCCCGATCGGCATGGCCGGTATCACCGGCAAGGAGCCGGACGTGATCGCGATTGCGGTCTTGGCACAGCTTCTTCAATTGCCGCAGGAAGCGGCCGAAAAGAAAGAGAAAGTTTCGATCCTTGGGTAACCTGCGCGCCTTTCGTGGCGAAATCCTGAGCGTGGGCGATGATCCGCTGCACACGCCCGATGCCGTCGCCTACCACGCCGATGGCCTGTTGGTGGTGGAAGACGGGATCATCGTCGCACGCGGCGATCATGCCATGTTGGCTGCGCGTTTTGCCGATGTGCCGGTGACGCCGATCGCAGGCCTGATCGTGCCCGGCTTCATCGATGCCCATGTGCACTATCCGCAAATGGATCGCATTGCCTCGCACGGCGAACAGCTGCTCGATTGGCTGGAGCGGCACATCTTTCCCGCCGAAAAGGCCTTTGCCGATCGGGCCCATGCCGATGCCCTGGCCACGGCGTTCCTCGACGAACTGCTGCGCCATGGCACCACATCGGCGCTGGTGTTCCCCACCGTCCACGAAGGTTCGGTCGATGCGCTGTTCGAAGCAGCGCTGGCCCGCAGGATGCGCGTGGCGACGGGCAAGGTGTTGATGGACCTCGGGCCTGATGGCCTCAAAGACACCGTGGAAAGTGCCCGCCGCGAGACCGAGGCGCTGATCGAGCGCTGGGCGGGCAAAGGGCGCTTGTCTTATGCCATCACCCCGCGCTTTGCGTTAACCTCCTCCGACGCGCAACTCGCCATGGCCGGCGCGCTCCTCGCCGCGCACCCGGATGTGCTGTTGCACACCCACCTGGCGGAAAACCGCCACGAGTGCGCGGCGGTGGCAGCTCGCTTTCCCCAGGCCAGCGATTACCTCGACGTGTATGATCGCTTTGGCCTGGTGGGCGAACGCAGCGTGTTTGCCCACGGCATCCACCTGTCAGACGCCATGTGCACGCGCCTGGCGCAAAGCGGGGCGGGGATTGCCGTTTGTCCATCGTCCAACCTGTTCCTGGGATCGGGCTTCTTTCATTTTGGCCAGGCAGACCGGCACGGGGTAAAGCTGGGCCTGGGCACCGATATTGGCGCCGGCACCAGTTTTTCCATGCTCTACACCCAGGGGCAGGCCTATCAGGCGGCCTTGGCGCGCGAAGAACGGCTCGATCCGTTCCGGGCGCTCTACCTTGCCACGGCGGGCAGCGCGCGGCTGCTGCATATTGCTGACAAGGTGGGCGCCCTGGCGGTGGGGCAAGAGGCAGATTTCGTGGTGCTGGATGCGGCAGCAACCCCGTTGCTGGCACGGCGCTGCGCCGGGGCGAGCCTGGCTGAGCGGCTCTTTGCCATGCAGATCCTGGGGGATGACAGGGTGGTTGCGCAAACCTGGATCATGGGCGAATGCGCGTGGGACAAGCGCGCCGCCCCCGCGCGCCAGGAAGGAGCATTGTGTGGTTGATCTTGAAGCCTTTGTGCGCGGCCTGCCAAAGGCGGAACTGCACCTGCACATCGAAGGCAGCCTTGAACCGGAGCTGATGTTTGCGCTGGCCAAGCGCAATGGCATCGCGCTACCTTACCCCAGCGTGGAGGCCGTGCGCGCGGCCTATGCCTTTTCCAACCTCCAGGATTTCCTCGATATCTATTATGCCGGTGCCGGTGTGTTGCAGACCCGGCAGGATTTCCACGATCTGGCCATGGCCTATTTCGATCGCGCGGCGGCCGATGGCGTGCGCCACGCCGAAATCATGTTCGATCCGCAGACCCATACCGATCGCGGCGTGCCCTTTGCCGAAGTGATCGAAGGCCTGCTTTCGGCCATGGCCGAGGCGCAGGCGCGCCACGGCATGACCAGCGCCCTGATCATGAGCTTCCTGCGCCATCTCTCGCAAGATGCGGCCTTTGCCACGCTGGCCATGGCCGAACCCTGGCTGGACCAGATCACGGCCGTGGGGCTGGATTCCTCGGAAGTGGGGCATCCGCCACGCAAGTTCGAGCAGGTCTTTGCCGCTGCGGCCGCCAAAGGCCTCAAGCGCGTGGCCCATGCAGGGGAAGAAGGCCCGCCGGCCTATGTGCACGAAGCGCTGGACCTTTTGCATGTCGACCGTATCGATCACGGCAACCGCGCGCTGGAAGACGAAGGCCTGGTCGCCCGCCTGGCCGCGCAGGGCATGACGCTGACGGTGTGCCCGCTGTCGAACCACAAGCTGTGCGTCGTGGAAGACCTGGCTGATCATCCGCTCGATCGCATGCTGGCCCTGGGCCTTGCGGCCACGGTCAATTCCGATGATCCGGCCTATTTTGGCGGTTACGTGGTCGACAACTACCTCGCCGTGGCGCGGGCGCGCGGCCTGTCGAATGAACAACTGACGCAGCTGGCGCGCAACAGCTTTGCTGGGTCATTCCTGCCGCAAGAAGTGATTGCCGGCCATATCAAGGATATCGATGCCTATGCTGTTGCAGCGCATTAAGCAGGGCGCGGCGCGCCTTTTGGCAGCAAGCGTGCTGCTGCTGGTGGCCAGCGCCGCCCACGCCGCGCCGGAGCGCCGCAAGGTGATCATCGACGATGATGGCTTTGGCCTGATGCAGGTCATGCTGCTTTCATCGCCCGATGTGGAGGTGCTGGGCCTGACCACGGTGTCTGGCAATGCCTGGGCCAACCGCGTGACGGCGCAGGCGCTGCGCGGGCTGGAATGGATCGGCCGCACCGATGTGCCGGTGGTGGCGGGCGCCACGTTTCCGCTGCTCAATTCGGAGGTAGCGACCGAGCGATGGGAGCAGGCGCACGGTCCGCTGGTGTTCAAGGGCGCGTTCATGAAACGCTGGGTGGAAGACACGCAGCAAACCCCGCCGCCCTATCACGGCCCGTTCGATGCCGTGGACCTGCCCGGCGGCAACCCCAAAACCCATGCCACCGACGAGATCGCCGCCAATTTCCTGATCCGCATGGTGCACAAGTATCCCGGCCAGATCACCATCGTTGCCTGCGGCCCGATGACCAACCTGGCCCTGGCGCAGCGGCTCGATCCCGCCTTTGCCGGCCTGGCCAAGGAACTGGTCTATATGGGCGGCAGCCTTGCCCCGCGCCAGGTGCTGAACAACCGCGCGGCGGCCGATTTCGCCCGTGAGTTCGTCAACAACCCCCGGCGCGAGTTCAACATTCGCTTCGATCCCGAAGCAGCCAGCATCATGGCGCGATCGCCTTGGCGCAAGATCACCATGGTGCCGGTCGATCCGTCGACGGCGACGCAATTGAGCCCGGCCCTGATCGCCCGGCTGGGCCAGGCTGCGCGCACGGGTGTCGATCGCTTTATCAAGCAGTTGGAGCCCGGCTTTCCGCTGTGGGACGAGATTGCCGCCGCAGTCTGGCTCGATCCCGCCGTGGTTGCCACGCACCGCAGGCTATGGATAGATTTCGAAAGCCAGCAAGGCGCCGGTTATGGCGACACGCTGAGCTGGGACGAAGCCTATCATCCCGGCCTGGGCGAACAGGCGCAGGACGTGGTGCTGGCGATCGACGTGCCGAAAATGGAAACGATGCTGGCGCGGCTGGTGGGCAAGTAAACCGGGCGGCCCAGGTCAGGCCAGGCGCTCGGGCACTTCGTTCGCCTGGCCGGTGAGCGTTTCGGCGGTGGCAACCGCTTCCCACGGGAACACGAACCAGCGCTTGTCGGTGGTGCGATCGATCGTCTGCACCGCATAGTCGACCGTTTCCTGCGACACCGCGTTGTTGATCATCACCGCAAAACGCAGATTGTCTTCCACCGTGTCGTGCGCGCGCAGCAGGCGGCGGACCTGGGCAATGGTCCGGCCGGAATCGTTGATGTCATCGATGATCAGGATGCGCTGGCCGGCCTTGGTCATCGTGGCCAACTTGACCAGCAGTTCATCGGCAAAACCGGGAACCTTGGCCGACTGGTCGATCGACAGCATCGGTACGTTGAGAATCTGGCTCATGTAAACCGCCGGTACCAGGCCGCCGCGGCCGATGCCGACGACGAAATCCGGCTTCCAGTCACCCGTGCCCACGGTTTGCGACAGCGTGAGCACGATCGCCAGGAAATCGTCATAGGCGATATAATCGAAAACCGGCTGGGTCATGGCGCATGTCCGCGTGGAAAGGGAAGGTCTGGTGGCGGATGCCTGCCGATGCGGCGGCCCCCGATTCGAAGAAGCCGCCCTTACAGGCTTGCTCAACTCGGGTCCATATAGTCCAGCGCGGCAAAGCTGTTCTGGATTTCCTGCAGCACGACATCGGCGGCATAAGACGTGGCGCGCGATGTGGCGGTACATAGCGCCAGCGTCATCGGCTTTAGCACCGGATCGGTGAGTGGCACGAACGCCAACTGGCCAGCGCGCACTTCGTTGGCGACGTCGAGCGAGGTCAACAGGCCGATGCCGACCCCTTCCAGCACCAGCGAGGTGATCATCTGGATATTGTCCGACGAAGACTTGCGATCCAGCGGCATCTTCGATGTTCCGGCCAGCACCTGGACCTGCTGGGCCACCGCGAGTGGCGGGGCGGGCAGGATCATCGGCATGCCGGCGCAGGCGGAAAACCGGGCGGAACCTTGCCGCGCAAACGGATGATCGGCCGGCACGACAAAACCCAGGCGGATATTGGCATAGGCCAGCACGGTGAGATCGCGAAACGTCTGCGGATCAAAGCAGATGCCGAAATCCACCTCGCCACTGGCGATCGCCCCGCGAATGTGTTCGTTGGCCATGACCCGCACATCCACCGAAATGCCGGGATAGCGGTTCTGGATCGCGCGGAGGCGCGCCGGGATATAGCCCTTGGTCAGCGCGTCCATGATCGCCAGCGTAACATGCCCGCGCTTGAGCCCGCGCAGATCCTCGATCTGGGCGCGCACCTCGCTCAGCCCCTTTTGCCAGCGGGCGCCGGCGGCCATGACGATTTCACCCGCTGCCGTCAGGCGCAGGCCGGTGGGCAGGCGTTCGAACAGCGGCATGCCCAATTCCGCCTCGGCATTGAGGATCTGGCGGTCGATGGCCGAGGCCGAGACATTGAGCTCGTCGGCCGCCTTGCGGATCGAGCCGAGCCGGCCAACGGTCATGAAATAGCGCAGGAAGCGGGAAAACGCTGGCATCTAGGGCTCTCTAATTTTTGCAACGCTCTGTCAAATTCATTGTGATTGATTGCAACACACTATGTCCTTTAGCAAGTTCCAGACACAAAATATCATTCAGGGAACGTGTTTTGGGGCGTATCACGGCAAGACTCTCCGGCAGGCAGGCCGGGGGCAGGAAAAGGCTTGTGGCCAGAAGCCGTGCGGTCTGCGCGGCGCTGGCCCTGGGTCTTTTTGCCGCTGCGCCTGCCGTGCGCGCGGCGGAGCCGGCGCTGCCGGTGGTGCCGGCGGTGCAGCCGATCCCGGTCAAGGTCATGGTCATCGCCAACTTCGAACCGGGCGCCGACGTTGGCGATGCCCCCGGTGAGTTTCAGCTCTGGGCCGAGCGGGAGCATTTGGACGAGGTGATCCCGGTGCGTGGCGCGTTGCACCCGCTGCGCCGCAATGCGGCTGGCCTCTACGGCATGGTCTGGGGCGACGCGCATTCGCTGGTGGTGACGCCAGAGGTGCAGCTGATGGCCCTGCTGCTCGATCCGCGCTTTGATTTCACCCACACTTATTGGCTGTTCACCGGCATTTCCGGCGTCGATCCGCAGGCCGCCTCGGTCGGCAGCGCGGCTTGGGCGCGCTGGGTGGTGAGCGGCGACGCATTGCGCGAATTTGCCGAGAGCGAGGTGCCCAAGGGCTGGCCCTATGGCCTGTTCGCCATTGGCGCCAAGGCGCCCGGGCAATTGCCACAGGCGGCAGACAGCTTTGCCGGAATGAGCGATACCGGTTCGCTGGGCATGGCCGTGCCGCTCAACCAGGGCTTGGCGAACTGGGCCTTTGCGCTGAGCAAGGACACACCGATCCCGGATACACCGGCGCTCAAGACGGCGCGTGCGCAGTGGAAAGGCTTTCCCCAGGCGCAGCGTCCACCGTTCGTGCTGATGGGCGAAACGCTGGGCACGCTGCGCTATTGGCCAGGCGCCGGGCGCACGCAGTGGGCGCGCGACTGGGTCAAGCTGTGGACCCACGGCCAAGGCCGCTTTGTGATGACCAACATGGAAAGCCAGTTGATGGCCGGCACCATGCTCGCCGCCAGCCAGGCTGGCGTGGTCGACATGAAGCGGGTGATGGTGCTGCGCAGCGCCAGCAACCCGTCGATGCCGCCGCCGGGCCATTCGCCGCTCGCCAGCGTGGGTGACGAAGGGCCGGGGCAGGTGGCGGCGTACGAGGCGAACTATCGCGTGGGCGCCGTGGTGGTGCACCGTCTGCTTGCCGACTGGGTCCGTTATCGTGACAGCGTGCCGGATGCGGCCCAGCCATGAACGGCACACGGTGACCCACCGACGCGCCATGGTGTCGCTGGCCCTGGCCGGCATGGCATTGGCCCTGGGCAGCGCGGCGCCCGTCGCGGCGCGTTCGCTTGGTGGCGATGCCACGCGCAGCGCGCAGGTTGCGGCGATCATGGCCAAGGCCGCGCGCGATCCGGGCGAATTGCGGCTGTTCCTGCACCCCATGCCCAAAGGCGGCGATCTGCACAATCACCTGTCAGGCGCGCTCTATGCCGAAGACATGATTGCCTGGGCGGGCGCCAAGGGGCTGTGCCTGTCTGCCGATGGCAGCGGGTTTGCCGCGCCCCCCTGCGCGCCCGATGCCGATATCGCGACGCTGACCCGCACCGAGCCGGCGCGTTATGCCCGGCTGGTGGACAGCCTATCCACGCGCGGCTGGCAGAACGGCGTGGGCGCCCCTACCATCAGCGGGCACGACCAGTTCTTTGCCACGTTCGATCGCTTCACCCCCGCGTTGCTGGGGCAGGAGGCCGAGGCGATGATCGCGGCGCGGCGCCAGGCGGCGGGCGAGAGATTGCTCTATCTGGAGCTGGATCACAACCCGCCAGGCCTGCTCGAGACCGCCCTGGCCGCGCCATTGCCGCCGCTCGACAGTGCCGGCCTTGCCGCGTTCCACGCCGCCGAGGCGCCGCGCCTGCTGGCCCAGCTGCCCGCGCTGCGCGCGCAGATCGATGCCGAGGAAGCTGCTGCGCGCACCGGCATGCACTGTGCCACGCCGCAGGCCGAGCCTGGCTGCGGCGTGGCGGTGCACTATCTTGCCTGGGCGCTGCGCGACGTGGCGCCGGCCGCCGTGTTTCGCGCGCTGATCCTGGCGTTTGCCTTGGCCGAAGCCGATCCGCGCTTTGTCGGCGTCAATATCGTCCAGCCCGAAGACTGGCCGGTGGCGCGCGCGGATTACGATCTGCACATGGCGATGTTCCGCTTCCTGGCGCAGCGCCATCCCGGCGTTGCCATTTCCATGCACGCCGGTGAACTCGCCTTCGGCCAGGTGCCGCCGGCAGACATGCGCGATCATATCGCAAAGGCGGTGGCGGCCGGCGCCCGGCGCATCGGCCACGGCGTGGATATCGCGTTTGAAGACCAGGGCCGCGAGACGCTGGCGCAGATGGCGCGCCAGGGCGTGGCGGTGGAGATCAACCTCACCAGCAACGCCGTGATCCTGGGCGTGAAAGGGCCGGCGCATCCGCTCTCGCTCTATCGCCGCCACGGCGTGCCGGTGGTTCTTGCCACCGATGATCAGGGCGTGCTGCGCACCGACATCACCAACGAGTTCCAGCGCGGCGTGCAAGAGCAGGGCCTGACCTATGGCGATCTCAAGGCCATGGCGCGCGCTTCGCTGGAATACAGCTTCGTGCCCGGCGCCAGCCTGTGGCGCGATCGCCATGTCGGGCAATGGGCCGCGCCGTGCAGTGGCACGGGGCAGGCTACCTCGGCCTCGCCGTGCCGCGCACTTCTGGCTGCCAGCGAAAAGGCGCGCCTGCAGATGGCGTTGGAACAGCGGCTGGAGGCGTTTGAGGACGACGCCATCAAGGCCGCCGCAATGAATAATAAAAAGTCATAAAAACAATATCATGCCCAGGGAGGGGCGTGAAGGCAGAAAAACAGCAACGGACGGCACGCCCACAGTGGCGTGGCCCGATCATGGGGGTTACGAAGAATGAGCACGTTTCAAGCACGGCTGCACAAGCCCAAGCCCGCGCGCCGCGCGATGGTCGCTCTCGCTCTGCTGGCGGGAACCGCGCTGGCCCGGCCGGCCCTGGCCGACCAGGCGGCACCAGCACCCGAAGCCGGCGATGAAAAGCCCGAAATCGTCGTGTCGGGCTCGCTCGGCGCGCTGCCGCTGAAGGATGTCGGCTCGGTTTTCGGGTTCGACAAGACGCTGGCCGAAACGCCGCGCGCGGCATCGTCGGTAAGCTCGGAACAGCTCGAACGCTTTGGCATCACGCAGATCTATGACCTGGTCAGCCAGGTACCCGGCACGTTTACCAGTTCGTTCTTCGGCACCGGCGGCGCGCTCGACATCCGCGGCACGCCCGGCGAAGTCTATTTCCGCGGCATGCTGCGCCTGGAAAATCCCGGCAACTATCCCACCCCGATTGCCGCCGCTGATCGCATCGACATCGTGCGCGGCCCGGCCTCGCCGATCTATGGCCCGTCAAAGACCGGCGGCTATATGAACTTCGTGCCCAAGACGGCGCGCGCCGCCAATGGCACCTACGCGCCCGATCCGCATGGCTTCATCGCCTATGACACCGGCAGCTGGGCACGCAGCGTGCTCAAGGGCAGCATCACTGGACCGGGCCGGATCGGCGATCACCAGTTCGGCTACAGCCTCTATGCCGAATCCGAGGATTCGGGCAGCTATTACCGCAACATCCACCCGCGCAACCTGGTGCTCTCGGCCGCGTTCGACACCGACATTACCAGCAACCTGCGCACCGAATTCGGCGGCATGTATCAAAAGTTCCGCGGCCAGCAAAACGGCGGCTGGAACCGCCTGTCGCAAGACCTGATCGACAACGGCAATTACGTCACCGGTAATGCCAGCAATTACATCACTGACAAGAATGGCAACCTGGTCAATATCGCTGCCGACGGAATGATCACGCGCGCCGAAGCGCGGGCGGCCAACGGCGGCAAGGGCCTGAGCATCTTCGGTTCGTTTGGCTGCGGCGGCGGCATCGGCGCTTCGGGCTGGACCGACGCCTGCCTCAAGGCCAACTATCCCGACCTCGCGCTCGTCAACCCCGGCACCACCAAGCTGAGCAAGCGCGACACGCTGACCGGCCCCAACGACAAGCTCAACAACGATCAGAAGACCTTCTATTTCGACCTGATCTGGACCGGGCCGGGCAAGCTGGAGATCAAGAACCAGGTCTTCTACGACGGCACCAAGAACCTCAACGAGAACTACTACGGCTTCTCGCAAAAGATCGATTCCTACGTTCTGGAAGACAAGGTAGTGATCAGCGACAGCTTCACCACGTCTGCCGGCAAGTTTTCGATCCAGGCAGCCCCCTCGCTGCGCTACACCAAGTTCAACTTTGCCGATGACTTTGGTGTCGAACTGTGGAACCGTCCCGATATCACCACGGGCTATACCGCCGCATCCACCCGCCAGCTTTCCACCGACTGCGATTGCAACTATTCCGACTATCTCAAGGGCCACTATCTCGACGTCGGTTTGGCCGGGCTGGTCGATGCCGATTTCGATTTCGGCCTCGACGTGATTGCCGGCCTGCGCTGGGACCATGTCCACGCCACGTCCACCGCGCTGCTTACCAAGTATGATCCGGCCGATTACCCCAGCGTGGCCCAAGCCACCGGCAACAACAGCGGCCTGTCGTGGAACGCCAGCGTTTCCTACAAGACGCCGATCGGCATCATTCCCTATGTCACCGCGTCGCGCCAATCGACGGTGGTGGCCGGTGAAGGCGCCGAAATCCAGCCGACCGCGATTGCCGGGGGCACGTTCCTGTCGGCCTCGCGCCTCTATGAAGCCGGCATCAAGGGTGAGTTCCTCGACAAGCGGCTCTATGCGGCGCTGTCGGTTTACAAGCAGGAGCGCACCGACGTCGTCTCCGATAGCCCGCTGACCAACCAGTCGATCCGCACCAAGGGCGTGGAAGCGGAACTGCGCTGGGCGATCGACAAGCACGCGCTGGTCACCGCGAACTACACCTATATCGACGTGGTGAATATCTCGGCGCTCACCAGCGGCGGCTATTTCAACTACTTCGGCATCGGTGACATGGTGAACGTCAAGGATCCGTCGCTCTATCTCGGCGGCAGCCAGATCGGTTACCTGTTCCCCTCGACCAACGCCCAGGCGCGGCGTCCCGGCATTCCGCACAACGTGGTGTCGGCAACCGGCACCTATGCCTTTGACAACGGCATCGCGATCAACGCCGATGTCAGCCACGTGGACTCGGTGTTCTCCAGCTATAGCCAGACGGTGCGCCTGCCGGCCTATTGGCTGGTCAATGCCGGCGCTTCGTTCACCACGGGCCACTGGATGTTCCGTGCCGTGGTCAAGAACCTCAACAACGCGCGCTATTTCCGGGCCGGTGGCCAGGATCTGTTCGGGGCCGATATCGCCCTGCCGCAGGTGCCGCGCAATTTCCAGGCGACCATCCAGTACAAGTTCTGATCCTCAGTACAGGGCGGCAATATTTTGCCGCCCTGTCAATTGCCTATCGGATATTCATGATGTTGCAGATGAAGGGCCTGCGCCACGCGGCCATCGCCTTGGCGCTCGCTGGCATGGCCACTGGCGCCCGTGCCGCCACTACTCCGGCCGTTCCGCCTGCGGTGGCCAAGGCCTTGCGATGTGCGCCGGGCGCAGCCTGCGCGGCCAAGATTCCAGTCAAAGTGGTGATCGTCACCATGTTCGAAGTGGGGCAGGACACGGGTGACGCGCCGGGCGAATTCCAGTTCTGGCGCGAGCGGCGCAAGCTGGACGTGCGCATTCCGTTCCCGCAGTCGCACCATGATCTCTATTACAATCCCGACAGCCAGATACTGGGCATTGTGACGGGCATGGGCTCGATCCGCTCGGCCACGGCCACGCTGGCACTGGGGCTCGATCAGCGGTTCGACCTGTCGCACGCCTATTGGCTGGTCGCCGGCATTGCCGGGGTTGACCCGCACCAGGCGACGATCGGCTCGGCCGTGTGGGCGCATTATCTGGTCGATGGCGATCTGGCGCACGAGATCGATGCCCGCGAAATCCCTGCCGATTGGAAGAGCGGCTATTTCGCGCTGCATTCCAATGGGCCCAATGACACAGTGCGCGACAAGCGGCCGCAGCAGGCGAACGAGGGCGAGATGTTCGCACTCAACCCCGCGCTGGCCGATTGGGCCTATGGCCTGACCAAGGACATCGCGCTGCCCGACAGCGCGCAACTGGCCGCCGCGCGCGCGCCGTTCACCGGCATGGCCCCGGCGCAGTCTCCGCCGCGCGTGATGACCGGCGACAATCTGGCCGCGATGACCTTTTGGCACGGCGGCATGATGACGCAGTGGGCGCACGATTGGGTCGATTTCTGGACAGGGGGGAAGGGCGTGTTCGTCACCTCTGCCATGGAAGAAACCGGCACGTTCCAATCGATCGATTATCTCGCGCGGATCGGCCGGGCAGATCGCAACCGGGTGATGGTGCTGCGCGGCGCGTCCAACTTCACCATGCCGCCGCCCGGCGTGGCGCCGGCCGACTATCTGCTCAAGGAAAACAACAACTATTCCGGCATGCGCGCCTCGCTCGAAGCGCTCTATACCGTGGGATCGAAAGTGGTGGATACGCTGCTGGCAGATTGGCCACGCTATGCCAAGGCGCCGCCCAAGTGAGCAACGGCGGCCTGCATAGCGGGGCGATCATCCATGCCGATGTGCTGGCAACGATGGACGATGCCGGCACCGAGATTGCCGATGGCGCGCTGATCTGGCGCGACGGCGCCATCGTTGCCTGCGGCCCCACTGCCGAGCTGGCGCCGCAACTCGCCGGAATCGAGGCAATCGACGCGCGTGGCTGCGTCGTCACGCCTGGCCTGGTCAACACGCACCACCACCTCTACCAGTCTCTCACCCGCGCGGTGCCGGGCTGCCAGGATGCCTCGCTGTTCGGCTGGCTCAAGACGCTGTACCCGATCTGGGCGCGCTATACGCCCGATGATGTCTTTGCCGCCACGCGGCTGGGCCTGGCCGAACTGGCGCTATCAGGCTGCACCCTGTCTTCCGATCACCTCTATCTCTTTCCCAACGGCGTTCGGCTGGAAGACACGATCGCCGCGGCGCAGACCATCGGCATCCGCTTTCACCCCACGCGCGGGGCGATGAGCGTGGGCGAAAGCCTGGGCGGCCTGCCGCCAGACAGCCTGGTCGAGGCCGAACCGGCCATCCTCGATGACATGATCCGCGTGATCGATGCGTTCCATGATGCCGGCGAGGGCGCCATGGTCCGCGTCGGCGTGGCGCCGTGCTCGCCCTTTTCGGTAAGCCGTGAACTGATGCGCGATGCCGCGATCCTGGCGCGCGACAAAGATGTGATGATGCACACCCACCTGGCCGAAGACGCCGACGACGTGCGCTATAGCCTGGAGAAGTTCGGCTGCCGCCCGGGCGACTATGCCGAGAGCCTGGGCTGGACCGGGCCGGATGTGTGGCATGCCCATTGCGTGCAGCTTGATCCCAGCGAAATCGCGCTGTTTGCCCGCACCCGCACCGGGGTGGCGCATTGCCCCTGTTCGAACTGCCGCCTGGGATCGGGCATCGCGCCCGTGCGCGCCATGCTCGATGCCGGAGTGCCGCTGGGCCTGGGCGTGGATGGTTCCGCCTCCAGCGACAGCGGGCACCTTTTGGCCGAGGCGCGCCAGGCCATGCTGCTGCAACGCGTGGCTGGCGGGGCCGGTGCGCTTTCCGCGCGCGAGGCCCTGCGCATGGCGACGCGCGGCGGCGCCGAAATTCTCGGTCGGTCCGATTGCGGCCAGTTGCAACCGGGCAAACGCGCCGACCTGGCCATCTGGCCCGTGGCGCAGATCGCCTCGACCGGCAATTGGGACGCGCTGGCAGCGCTGGTCTTTGCCCCGCCGGCAGGGCCGCGCGATGTCTTCGTCGAAGGGCGCGGCGTGGTGCGCGGCGGCGAACTGGTGCTGTCGGCCCAGACAGAGGTCGTGGCCGGCGCGCAAGCGGCGCTCGCCCGGCTGATGGCATAGGAACGGATGATCGGCATGACGGAGGCAGCCATGGCAACAGCAGCGATACCCGAAAGCGCCGCGCCCCTATCCGGGCCGACCGAAAGCGAGCGGCGTGATCCTGCCTATGTGCCGCCGCTGCCCATGGCCGTGGCACTGGGCGTGCAGCACGTGCTGGCGATGTTCGTTTCCAACATCACGCCGCCGATCATCGTGGCCGGGGCGGCCGGGTTCGGCTTTGGTTCGGCCGATCCCTCGGCGCTGATCTACATGATCCAGGCGGCCATGCTCTTCGCTGGCGTCGCCACGCTGTTGCAGACCGTGGGGCTGGGGCCGATCGGCGCGCGCCTGCCGCTGGTGCAGGGTACCAGCTTTGCCTTCATTTCGGTGATGATCCCGATCGTGGCCGGCAAGGGCGTGGAGGGCATGGCCGCGCTGACCACTGCCGCGTTCCTGGCTGGGTTGCTCCATGCCGGGCTCAGCCGCCTGGTCGGGCCGATCCGCTTTGCCCTGCCGCCGCTCGTCACCGGGCTGGTCGTGCTGATGATCGGGCTGTCTTTGGTGCGCGTGGGCGTGGAATATGCCGCAGGCGGGGTGACGCTGCGCGGGCTGCCGGCCTATGGAGCGGCGTCGAGCTGGCTGCTGGCCGGGGTAGTCGTGTTCGCCACGCTTGGCCTCAAGTTCTTCGGGCGCGGCGTGCTCTCAACTGCTGCCGTGCTGCTTGGCCTGCTCGCTGGCTATGGCGTGGCGCTGGCTATGGGCCGCGTGGATTTCGCCCCCGTCGCGCAGGCGCACTGGCTGATGCTGCCGCGTTTCCTAGCGTTTGGCTGGGAACTGTCACCCTCGGCCATCCTCGGCTTCTGCCTGATCGGCTTCGTCTCGTCGATCGAATCGATCGGTGATGTCGAGGCGATCTGCGAAAACGGGGCAGGGCGGCGCGCCACCGATCAGGAAGTGATGGGCGCGGTGGCCGCCGACGGCGTGGGCACGGCGCTCTCTGCCCTGTTCGGCGCCATGCCCAACACCACGTTCAGCCAGAACGTGGGCCTGATCGCCATGTCGGGCCTGATGAGCCGCTTCGTGGTGACACTGGGCGCGTTGTTCCTGATCCTGTGCGGCCTGCTGCCCAAGATCGGCGCGGTGATCACCACTGTCCCGATCGAAGTGCTGGGCGGGGGCGTGATCGTGATGTTCGGCATGGTCGCGTCCTCCGCGCTCGCCATGCTGTCGAGCGTCGCATGGAACCAGCGCAACATGCTGGTGGCCGGCACCGCGCTCTCGGTCGCGCTCGGGCTCCAGCTTGAGCCAGAGGCACTAGGCCACCTGCCGGAAACGGCGCGGATACTGCTGTCATCGGGCGTCATGCCGGTGGCCGTGATCGCGCTGGTGCTCAACCTGGTGCTGCCCAAAGAGATTTAACCGCGCGCATTTTTGCAACAGAGCGTGAGAATCATTGCGTTTGATCGAACACCGCCGCGCCGCCATCATGGCGCCATCGCGTTGAAACGATAAGGTAATGCTGCCCATGGCCACGGCCCCGCTCGCATCTTTCGAACCGGTCCTCCCGCATGGTTGCACGTATACGCCGCAGGATTGGGCCATCCTGTCGCGCCATTGGTATCCCGTTGCCCTGGCGCGCGAGGTAGGCGAGGCACCGATCAAGGCGCGGCTGCTCGATCAACCTTTGGTGCTCTATCGCGCCCAGGATGCGCTGGTCATCGCGCCCGACCGTTGCCCCCATCGCGGCGTTCCGCTCAGCATGGGGCGGGGCAACGGACGCGGGGTGGAATGCCCCTATCACGGGCTGACCTTTGGCGCCGGCGGGCGCTGCGTGCATATTCCTGCGCAACCGCAACGGTCGATCCCAACGCAGTTCCACCTTCACACCTATCCGGCAGTGGAACGCTACGGCCTGATCTGGACCTGCCTCGATCCTGCAGCGGGCGCACCAGACGCAGACGCGATCATTGCCATGCCACATTGGGAAGAAGCGGGCTTTCAGCAGATTGTCTGCCCGTGGATCGATATTCGCGGCTCGGCCGGGCGGCAGATGGAGGGCTTTCTCGACGTCGCGCATTTTGCCTTCATCCACAGCGAAAGCTTTGCCGATCCCGATAATGCCCAGGTGCCCGATTATCGGCCGCGCCGCACGGCGCAGGGTTTCGAGGCGGAATATTGGAGCAACGTGGCCAACTATCCCAAGGGGGTGGACAAGGCGCCGCCGGGCTTTCGCTGGCTGCGCCACTTCCGCTGCCATGTTCCGTTCACGGCCACGCTCGAAGTCCATTTCCCCGGCGATGATCGAATGGTGATCCTCAATGCGGCATCGCCGGTTTCAGCCACGGAAACCCGCCTGTTCGTGCCGATTGCCCGCAATTTCGATACCGATCAGCCGGTGCAGGGCGTCTATGACTTCAACCGCCAGGTGTTCGAGGAAGACCGCGCCATGGTAGAGGCGCAATGGCCCGCGCAACTGCCGCTCGATCCCAGCGCCGAAGCGCACCTGACCGCTGACATGAGTTCGATGTTCTACCGCCGCGCGTTGCGCGACCTCGGCCTGCGTGGTGGCTGATCCGACAGGGCAGGGTTGGCGGAAGGGGTGGGATTCGAACCCACGGATGCTTGCACATCGGCGGTTTTCAAGACCGCTGCAATCGACCACTCTGCCACCCTTCCGGCGCGCCGCCGATAGCGGTTGTCATGCCATGCGCAAAGAGGTTTTGCACGACCATCCCCGTAAATTGTGCAGAGCGGCGATTTTTCGGCAGCCTTGGTGCCTCACCTGGGCGCGGGGGTGTTCCATTGTCGGGCAAGGCATGCAAGACAGCCTGCAATGATGGCCCAACTGATCCGTTTCGTTTCAACCGTTAATTCCTCGCGCCCGATGCCGGCCGCCGCGTGGGGCCGCCGGGCCTGGCGCCGCGTGGCGATGGGCGCGGCTTTGGCGCTGGCGGCGCTGGCTGGGCCGGCCGTGGCACAAGACAGTGAAGAGGCCGGCTTTCAGGGCTATCTGCAACTCCTGGCTGCCAAGGCGCGGGGCGCCGGGGTGCGCGAGCAGACCATTGCCAGCGTGCTGCCCGGGCTCACGTTCAACCCGCGCGTGATTGCATTCGATCGCAGCCAGCCCGGCGGTGCGCAGTCGGGCGGGGGTACGCCCTCGTTCGAGCCGTATCGCCGGCGCCATGTGGATTCGGTGCGCATTGCCAAGGGGCGGCGCATCTATGCCGAATCGATGCAGCAGATCGAGACCGTCAGCCGCCGCTATGGCGTGCCCGGCCCGGTGATCCTGGCGATCTGGGGGCATGAGAGCAATTTCGGCAGCTATACCGGCGATTTCGATCTGCCGCGCTCGCTCGCCTCGCTCGCCTTTGAAGGACGCCGGCGCGAGCTTTTCGCTGATGAGTTCGTGGCCGTGCTCAAGATGATCGATCGTGGCGTGCCCCGGCAAAAGCTGGTCGGCAGTTGGGCCGGCGCCTTTGGCAATCCGCAGTTCCTGCCCAGTGTCTATTTGCGCGTAGCCCAGGATGCCGATGGCGATGGCCTTCCCGATATCTGGGCGAGCCGGGCCGATACCATCGCCTCGATCGCCAACTATTTCCGCGATGCCGGCTGGCGCCAAGGCGAACCCTGGGGCTTTGCCGTGGCCGCGCCGGCCGGGCTCGACCGCAGCCGCCTGGGCACGGCGCTGGTCAGCCCGCGTTGCCCGCTGGTGTTTGCCCGGCACAGCCGCTGGCGCACCCTGCGCGAATGGCGGGCGATGGGCATCACGCCTCAAGCTGGCGTCTGGCCTGCGGGCGATGATACGCTCGCCACCTTTTTCGAGCCGGACGGACCAGGGCGCACCGCCTATTTGCTAACCGGAAATTATCGGGTCATCCTCGATTACAACTGCTCGAACTTTTACGCCCTGTCCGTGGGATTGCTCGCCGATGAAATCAGCCGCTGATCGCCTTCGCCTGACCGCCGCCGCCCTGGCCATCCCCTTGATGCTGGGCGGTGGCACAGCGCAGATGGCCTTTGCCCAAGCGGTCAGCGGCCCGGCCGCCGATTACCCCATGGTACTGGGCGCTCCGTTCGCGGTTGGCGGGGTGACCTATACCCCCGCCGATACGATGAACTATGATGCGGTTGGCTATGCCGTGCCCGATGCCGCAGGCGGGGGCGGGATCAGCGGCGCGCATCGCACGCTGCCATTGCCGAGCTATGTCGAAGTGACCTCGCTTGATACCGGGCGCACGATCCTGGTGCGGCTGGAACGGCGCGGGCCGATGGAAGGCGATGGGCTGGTGGCACTTTCGCCCGGCGCCATCGCGCAGCTCGGGCTGAGCGGCGCGCATTCGCCGGTGCGCGTGCGCCGCGTCAACCCGCCAGAGGGCGAACGCGCATTGCTGCGCAATGGGCAACAGGCGCCTGCCCGCATGGATACGCCGCCCGGACTGCTCACCGCGCTCAAGCGCAAGCTCGGCATTCTCCCGCCGGCCGAGCCCAAGCCCGAATTGCTCGCCGCCGCCCTGGCCGGTAAACAGCCGCCAGCCCCGGCGCCCAAGCCGGTCGTGCGCAACACCACGCCCATGCCCGCGCCGCGCCCGCCAGCGCCGTCAGCCCCCTCGGCGGCGCCAAAGGCCGTTGCCGCACCGGTACCCAAGCCCGTTACGCCTCGGCCCGAACCCAAGGCACCGGCAAAGGCAGAGCCCAAGCCTGCGCCCAAGGCCGAGCATCCGGCCGCCCCGCCGCCCCATGCCAAGGCTTATGTCGTGCAGGTGGGCGCCTTTTCTACGCGCGCCAATGCCGACAAGGCCGCACGCGAAGTGGGCGGCGCGGTGGCGCCGGCCGGCAAGTTCTTCCGCGTGCGCATTGCCGCTGGTTCGCAAGACGAGGCCAAGGCGGCTCTGGGCAAGGCGAAGCGGGCGGGCTATGCCGATGCCCAGATCCAGCGCGCGCCATAAGGCAGGCGGGCTGGTCCCATCGTGAATTCGGGGTTTTGCTTGCGCCGTCTGCTTTCCGTTGCCGTTGCCCTGGCCGCTGTGGCCACCATTGCCGTGCCTGCCCAGGGCATGAAATCTCCGCACGTGCAGGTGTCGGCCGATCCGGCCCATCCGCCCGAAGTGGTGGCGCCGATCGCCCTGCTGATTGACGTCAATTCTGGGCGGGTGCTGTTCGAGAGGCAATCCCACCGCCGCTTCGTGCCGGCTTCGCTGACCAAGATCATGACCAGCTATGTCGCGTTCGAACTGGCCGCGCGGGGCAAGCTCAAGCTCGATGCGAGCTTTGCCATGCGGGCCGAAACCTTCCGCCAGTGGCATGGCGTGGGCAGCACGATGTTCCTGGAAAACAACAGCCAGACCCGCGTCGCCGATCTGCTGGAAGGCATCGTGACTGTCTCGGCTAACGATGCTTGCGTCGTCCTGGCAGAGGGGGTTTCGGGCGACGTGCCCGGCTTTACCGCGCTGATGAACGCGCAGGCCCGCGCGCTGGGCATGCGTGACACGCACTACAACACGCCCAATGGCTGGATGGATGAGGGCCGCACTTACGTTTCGGCGGCAGACCTGGCCACGCTGAGCACCGCGCTGATCACCCGCCACCCCGATTTCTATCGTCGGTTCTATGGCCACGAAACCATGATCTGGAACGGGATCGAGCAGCGCAACCACAACCCACTCTACGGCGTGGTGAACGGCGCCGATGGGGTGAAGACCGGCTTTACCAACGAGGCCGGCTATGGCCTGGTCGGATCGGCGCAGCGCAACGGCCGGCGCCTGATGATGGTGGTGGGCGGCTATGGCCGGCCGCAGGACCGTGCCCGTGATGGCGCGGCGCTGATCGAATGGGGCTTTGCCGCGTTCGATGAAAAGCCGCTGTTTGCCGCCGGAGATCATGTCGGCAGTGCACGGGTGCAGGGCGGCACGATTTCTAGCGTTGGCTTGGTGGCGCCCCGTCCGCTCGCGATGCTGGTAGGCCACGGCCAGTCGATGCGCCCGACGTTGTCGATCCGCTACAAGGGGCCGCTGCGCGCGCCGATCGCCAAGGGCCAGGAAGTGGCCACGCTGGTGGTTCACGCGCCAGGCCAGCCCGACGCACGCCTTCCCTTGGCGGCGGCAGATGCCGTGCCCAAGGGCGGGCTGTTCGATCGCCTGCGCAACGGCTTTGCCGCGATGACCGGGCAATGAGCGGCACTGGTCCCACCGGCCGTTTCGTGGTGTTCGAGGGTGGCGAGGGCGCCGGCAAATCGACCCAGGCGCGCCTTCTGGTCCAGGCGCTGGCCGCGCGCGGGATCGGCGCGGTGCTCACCCGCGAACCGGGCGGGACACCCGGCGCCGAGGCGATCCGCAACCTGCTGTTGAGCACGCAAGGCGAAGGCTGGGGCGCGCGAGCCGAAGCGCTGCTGTTTGCGGCCGCGCGTGCCGACCATGTCGAGCGGTTGATCCGCCCGGCGTTGGCGCGCGGCGACTGGGTGATCTGCGACCGCTTCATCGATAGCAGCCGCGCCTATCAGGGCGGCGGCAACGGGCTTTCGGATGCTGATGTCATGGCACTCCACGCCATTGGCAGCGAAGGGCTGCTGCCCGATTGCACGATCCTGCTGGAACTGCCAGCGGAAGAGGCCGCCGCGCGCTGCGCGCTGCGTGACCAGGGCCAGGCAGACCGGATCGGCGGGCGCGATGCCGCCTATCACGCGCGCGTTGCCGCCGCATTCGCTGGCTTTGCCGCTGCCGAGCCGGGGCGCTTTGCCCGCGTTTCCGCGCTGGGCAGCCCCGAGGCGGTCGGCGCGCGCATTCTTGATGCGCTGGCGCCATGGATGCCGCCAGCATGCTGATCGGCCACGAACACCCCTGGGAAACCTGGAATGCGGCCATGGCTGGGCAGCGCATGCACCACGGCTGGCTGCTGGCCGGTCGCGAGGGGCTGGGCAAGGCCAGCTTTGCGCTGGAAGCCGCAGCCAAGCTGGTGGCCGAGCCGGGCGTGCCGCAACCGCCGGCGCTGCATCACCCCGATATCCTGGTGCTCGAGCCGCTGCCGGCCAACGACGATGAGGCCAAGAAGCGTGACGATGGGCGTCCCTATGCCCGCAAGCGCAATATCAACGTCGACCAGATCCGCACGATGCTCCATCGCCTGCACACCCGGCCGACGCTGGGCGCGCGCCGTGCGGTGATCGTGGACGCGGCCGATCATCTGGAAAAAGGCGCAGTCAACGCGCTGCTCAAGGGGCTGGAAGAGCCGCCCCAGGGCACGTTCTTCCTGCTCGTGGTGCATCAGCTTGGCCGCCTGCTGCCCACGGTGCGTTCGCGCTGTCAGGTGCTGCGCTTTCGCCCGCTCGATCTCAAGGAAATGAACGAAGCCGTTTCATTATCCGCGCCCGAACTCGATGGCGAAACGCGCGCTGCCGCCATTGCCGTGGCGCATGGCTCGCCCGGGGCTGCGCTGACCTTTGCAACGCAAGATCTTGGGCGCCCCCTGGCGCTGTTGCGCGAGATACTACGCACCGGAGATCCCGACCTTGGCCTGCGCGGCGAACTGGGCAGCGCCTTGGGCGCACGGCCCGATCGCGAGCGATTGTTGGCAACGATCGAGGCGGCGCGCACCGTTCTGGCCGAAGAAGTGACGCAGGCCGGCGCCGACAACCGTCTGGCAATCATCGCGGCGCACCAGCATCTGGTCGACCTGGCACGCGAGGTGCCAACGCACAACTTTGATCCGGCATTGCTGGTTATGGAAATCGGCGGGTTGCTGGCGCGCGCTGCGCGCACTAGAGCGGGGGCAACATCCCGCTGAAGGAAGCGACTGTCGCCATGGGCGAACCCTATTACATCACCACCGCCATTTCCTATCCCAACGGCAAGCCGCATATCGGCCACGCCTATGAAGCGATCGCCGCCGATGTGATCGCGCGGTTCCACAAGGCGATGGGCCGCGACGTGCGCCTGCAGACCGGCACGGACGAGCACGGCCTGAAAATGGCGCAGAAGGCGCGCGACCTGGATCTGACGCCGGCGCAGCTGAGCGACCAGATGTCGCAGCATTTCATTGATATGTGCGCCGCATTGAACGTCAATTATGACGTATTCCTGCGCACCACCGAGCCACGCCACCACACCGCTAGCCAGGAAATCTGGAAGCGCATGGAAGCCAACGGCGATCTCTATCTCGATCGCTACGAAGGCTGGTACTCGGTGCGCGACGAGGCCTATTACGACGAAAGCGAACTGGTCGAAGGGGAAGGGGGCAGCAAGCTCTCGCCCCAGGGCACCCCGGTGGAATGGACCGTGGAGGAAAGCTGGTTCTTCCGCCTGTCGAAGTATCAGGACAAGCTGCTCGCGCTCTATACCGACAATCCCGATTTCATCCGGCCCGAGGCGCGCCGCAACGAGATGATCGCGTTCGTCTCGCAGGGACTGCGCGACCTTTCGGTCTCGCGCACCAGCTTTGACTGGGGGGTAAAGGTTCCGGGCAGCGACAACCACGTGATGTACGTGTGGGTCGATGCGCTGACCAACTATCTCACCGGCCTCGGCTGGCCGGAGGAAACCGACGCCTTTGCAAAGTATTGGCCGGCAAACCTGCACCTGATCGGCAAGGATATCGTGCGATTCCACACGATCTACTGGCCCGCCTTCCTGATGAGCGCCAACCTGCCGGTGCCGCACCAGGTGTTCGGTCATGGCTTCCTGCTCAACCGGGGGCAGAAGGAATCCAAGTCACTCGGCAACGTGACCGACCCGATCGCGCTGGCCGAACGCTTTGGCGTCGACGCAGTGCGCTATTTCTTCATGCGCGAAGTGGCGTTTGGCCAGGACGGCTCGTGGTCGGCCGAAGCGATCGTGACGCGCTGCAATGCCGAGCTGGCCAACAGCTATGGCAACCTGGTGCAGCGGGTTCTTTCCATGATCTTCAAGAACATGGACGGCAAGCTCGACACGTTTTCGAGCACCGATGCCGATGATGTCCTGCTCGCCACGGTCCACGCTGCCGCTGCCGAAGATCTGCCGCGCGAATTTGCCGCGCTCAACTTCTCGGCCGGGATCGATGCGTGGATGCGCGCAGTCTTTGCCTGCAACGCCTATATCGACGAGCAGGCACCGTGGACGCTGCGCAAGACCGACCCGGAACGAATGCGCGCCGTGCTGCTTACCCTGTTCATGGCCATTCGCGACCTGACCATTGCCATCGCCCCGATCGTGCCGACGGCGGCGGGCAAAGTGCTTGACCAGCTGGACATTCCGGCCGGCGAGCGCGGCTATGGCGCCTTGCACCATGCGGGCTGGTACATGGAGCGCGTGGCCACCGGGGAAGCCTTGGCGCAGCCGGTCGGCGCGTTCCCACGGCTTGAGCTGCCGGCCGAGGAAAGCGCGAGCGCCTGATGCTGATCGATTCCCATTGCCACCTCATTTACGAAGGCCTGGTTGATCGCCAGGCCGAGGCACTGACGGCAGCCCGCGCGCGCGGTGTGCGCGGCTTCCTCAACATCTCGACACGGCAGCGGGAGTGGGAAGAAGTCGTGGCCGTGGCCCATCGAGAGCCTGACGTGTGGGCAAGCGTGGGCATCCATCCGCACGAGGCGGATAGCCATGCTGATCTGGGCGCTGCGGTGCTGGCAGCGGCCACGGCAGACCCGCGCGTGATCGGCATCGGTGAAACCGGGCTCGATTACTTTTACGATCACTCCGACCGCCAGGTGCAGCAGGACTTGTTCCGCATGCACATTGGGGTGGCGCGAGACACCGGCTTGCCGCTGATCATCCATACCCGCGATGCCGAAGACGATACGCTGCGCATTCTGACCGAAGAAATGGGGAAGGGCGCCTTCCCGGCGTTGATCCATTGCTTCACCGCCAGCGCCGGCTTTGGCCGCGCGGTGCTCGACCTGGGCTTGACGATCTCGATTTCGGGCATCGTCACGTTCAAGAATGCCAAGGACTTGCAGGCCTTTGTTGCCGACATTCCCGATCATCGCCTGCTGGTGGAGACCGATGCGCCGTTCCTCGCGCCGATCCCCCATCGCGGCAAGAAGTGCGAACCGGCGTTCGTGGCCGATACCGCCGCGTTTGTCGCCGCGCTGCGTGGCGTCGCGATTGAGCAACTGGGCGCAGTGACCACCGACAACTTCTTCCGCCTGTTCAGCAAGGCGGAAAGGGTCACGGCATGAAGCTGGTCATGTTGGGATCGGGCACCTCCACAGGGGTGCCGCGCATCGGCAACGACTGGGGGGAATGCGATCCGGCCGAGCCGCGCAACCGCCGCACCCGCGTGGCGATCGTGGTGGAAGGCGCCGATGGCGCACGCATCCTGGTCGATACGCCAACCGATCTGCGCCACCAGTTGCTCGCCACCGAAATCGACCGGATCGATGGCGTGGTGTGGACGCACGACCATGCCGATCACACCCATGGCATCGATGATCTGCGCCCGCTGCGCATGGGCCGCGGCGCACCGATCCCGGGTTATGCTGCCGATGAGACCGTGCGCCGGCTGCGCCAACGCTTTGGCTATGTCTTTGCTGGCCAGCATGGCTATCACACGATCTGCAACCTCGATAACCTCGATCGCGTGCGCATGGTCGCCGGCATTGCCATCAGCCATTGCCAGATGGCCCATGGCCCGGCGCAATCAACCGCTTTCCGGTTTGAGCAGAATGGCAAGTCCATTGGCTATGCGACTGATTTTTCTGAAATAAATGATGAAATGATCAACCTGTTCTATCGGGTTGACGTGCTGGTAGTCGATGCCTTGCGGCGGCAGCCACATCCCACGCACGCCCATCTGGCGATGGCCCTGGAACTGGTCGACACCTGCCGGGCAGGCCAGGCGGTTCTGACGCATCTCGACAAGTCGATGGATTATCGCACCTTGTGCGGCGAAACGCCCGACAACGTCCAGCCAGGCTATGATGGCCTGGAAATCAGCCTGTGAGCGCACTGAAAGGATAGCGCCATGATCACGCCCGATCGCATCGTCGCCTTGATCGGCCTGATCATGGCGCTGGTCCTGGTATCCCGCAACGGCGCGCTGCGCCGCGTGCAATGGCCGGCACGGCTCCAGATGGCGCTGATCTGGGGCGTGATCATCGTGCTGACGGCCTTAGTCTATACCTGGCTCAAAGCCCGCTGATCCGGGCTTCAAGTCAAGTTCATTTTACATAATAAATCTTATCCATACCGCGGATAGCGCGTGACGGGCGGTGCCGATCACACCGCCGCACCCGCCAGGATCTGCTTGAGCGCGGCGACGTGTTTGCCAAAGCGCGTGCGCCCGATTGCGGTGATCCGCGCCCAGGTGCGCTGCCGCCCATCGACCGGCGCCTTGCGCAGTGCGATCAGGTCTGCGTCAGCCAGGGCCGACAGATGCTTGGACAGCACGGAATCGCTGCACTTGGTAATCTCGCGCAGCCGGGCGAATTCGGCATCCTGCACGTGGCTCAACACCGCCATGACTTGCAGCCGCGCTGGCGCCTGGAGCAAAGGTTCCAGCCCATCGAGATCGGCCGTGGTTTCAGCCTCGGTCGCCACGCTCATGCCTCTTGCATTTCGCGCACGAACACGCGCTGCCACGTCACGCTGCCCCAATAGCTGATGCCAAAGGTGATGACGGCCAGCGCCAAGCTGAGCAGCGGCATGCCGGCATGCAGGCTGGCCCAGACACTGGCGATGTAGAGCGCGGCGATACCCAGCAACAGCAGCAGCGCCACGCGCCGCGTGCGCCCACGGCGATAGCCATTGATGAACACACCGAGCCGGCGGCGGTCGGACATCACGCAGGCGATGATCCCGGCCATGACGGCGACAAACAGCGCGATGCGCCAGCCAAACGCCACCGCTGGCGTTGCCACCAGCACCGCTTCGCACAAGGCGAAAGCCGCGTGGCGCCAGGGCGGACAGGCGAGCGTGGACAGCTCGCGCTGGGCGCCAACGACGGCACCCAAGGCGGCGCGGGCTTCATCTTTTCCAATTGCGCTCATCATGTCATTCCTCACTTTCCATGTTGGAAAGCGATACAGCAGACTTTCCGATTCGGAAAGAGATAATTTTCCAGAATGGAAAGTGATCATGTCGGATTGCTAGAGGGGTGCCATTTGACCGTTTGCAGCCTAGAAACAGCGTCATGTCTGACTCCGTTTCCGCACCCGCCTTATCGTCTCCCTCGCTGATCCGCCTTTTGGCGATCATGGCCCGCCTGCGTGATCCGCACGGCGGCTGCGAATGGGATCTGGCGCAAAACTTCGCCTCGATCGCGCCCTACACGATCGAGGAAGCCTATGAAGTGGCCGATGCCATCGCGCGCGACGACATCGCCGCGCTGCGCGAGGAACTGGGCGATCTGCTGCTCCAGGTGGTGTTTCACAGCCGCATGGCGCAGGAGGCCGGCCATTTCGCCTTTGACGATGTTGCCGCCGCGATCGCCGACAAGATGGAAGATCGCCATCCTCACATCTTTGGCGGCGAGGATGATCACGGCCAATCGCGCGAGGAACGCTGGGAAAACCGCAAGGCTGCCGAACGCGCCGCCAAGGGCGCGCAGAGTGCGATGGATGGCGTCGCCCTCGCCCTGCCCGCGCTCATGCGCGCGGAAAAGCTGCAGAAGCGCGCCGCGCGCGTGGGGTTCGACTGGCCCGATACGGCAGGTCCCACCGCCAAGGTGATCGAGGAGCTCGACGAGCTCGCCGCGGCGCAAACCACAGCGGAACAGCTGGATGAAGCCGGCGACCTGCTGTTTGCCGCCGTCAACGCCGTGCGCGCCTATGGCATTGCCCCCGAAGACGCGCTGCGCCACGCCAATGCCAAGTTCGAGCGGCGTTTCCGCGCGATGGAGGCATTGGCGCAAGGACGCTTTGCCACGCTGGACCTGGATGCCCAGGAAGCACTGTGGCAGGCGGTGAAAGTGTCAGAGCGTGGTGAAGCGGCCGATATCAGCGAGGCTTAACCGCACGCTGAGGCGCAGTGCCGTCTGGTCTTCGTTGGGCTCTTCGCGCAGCACTTCACCATGGGCGTGCAGCCAGGCCAGGCGCTGGCCATCGCTGACGGGCACAGTGAGTTCCAGCACTTGCGCATTCCCGGTCAGCATGTCGCTCAAGACACTGAGCAGGGTATCGGTGCCCTCCCCCGTCATGGCGGAGATCGGCACGACCTTCTGCTCGGGCACGCCATGAGCAATCATCGCCTCGCGCATGGCGCGTTCGTCTTCGGCGAGCAGATCCCACTTGTTCCAGGCCTCGATGATCGGGATTTCGCTGCCACCCTCACCGATCACGCCCAGATCCGTAAGGATTTCTTCCACCTCGGCCTTTTGCTGGGCCGCCGCCGGGTTGGCGATATCGCGCACGTGCACGATCACATCGGCCGCCGTCACCTCTTCCAGCGTGGCGCGGAACGCCGCGACCAGCTGTGTCGGCAGATCGGAAATGAAGCCGACCGTGTCTGACAGGATCGCCTTTTCCACCCCCGGCATGCGGATGGCGCGCATGGTGGGATCGAGCGTGGCGAACAGCAGGTCTTCGGCCATCACCGCGGCGCCGGTCAGGCGGTTGAACAGCGTAGATTTTCCGGCGTTGGTATAGCCGACAAGGGCAATCACCGGCCATGGCGCGCGCTGGCGCCGTTCGCGATGCAGGCCACGGGTGCGGCGCACCTGTTCCAGTTCGCGGCGCAAGCGTGCCATGCGGTTGCGGATCATCCGCCGGTCCGCCTCGATCTGGGTTTCACCTGGGCCGCCAAGGAAGCCAAAGCCGCCGCGCTGGCGTTCGAGGTGGGTCCAAGAGCGAACCAGGCGCCCAGCCTGGTAATCGAGATGGGCGAGTTCCACCTGCAGCCGCCCTTCGGCGGTGGCGGCACGTTCGCCAAAGATTTCGAGGATCAACCCGGTGCGATCTATCACCTTGCGCTTGAGCTTGTCTTCCAGGTTGCGCTGCTGGATTGCCGACAGCGCCCCATCGATGATGACGAGCTCTGCCTCGTTCTGTGTGGCGCTGACGGCGAGGCGTTCGACCTGCCCTTCCCCGAACAGCGTGCCGGGGCGCACCGCGCGGATCGGCACGATGAACGCGTCGACCACTTCGATGCCAATGGCGCGGGCCAGGCCCTGCCCTTCTTCCAAGCGCGCTTCGGCATCCTCGCCCAAGCCGCCGCGCTGGCGAATATCGGGCAGAACAACAATGGCGCGCGCGCCACGGGTGACTTCGCCTTCGATGTCACCCGCATTGCGTCCAAATTCGAAAGTGCTCAGTTCGCTTCGCCTTCCCAGTCACCCGTCAGATCGACATGGCCGGCCGGCTGAATCGTCGAGACGGCATGCTTATAGGCAAGCTGCACATAGCCTTCGCGTTCCAGCAGCATGCAAAAAAGGTCGTAGGCCGCGACCTTGCCCTGCAGCATGACGCCGTTGACGAGGAACATGGTAACCTGCACGCCGGCATCGCGCACGCTCGACAGGAACACCTCCTGCAACAGGCGCTTCTTGCCGTTTTCGTCGTTGCCGCTCTGGAAGTGGGCAACCGAAAGCTGCTGGCCCGGCATGATCGTGGAGATCGCATGCTTGTAGACCAACTGAGACTGACCATCGCGGCGCAGCAGGATCGAGAAATTGTCAAACCAGGTGACGATGCCCTGCAGCTTGACGCCCTTCACCAGAAACATGGTGACGGGAATCTTGTTCTTGCGCAGATGGTTGAGGAACACGTCCTGAAGGTTCTGGCCCTTCACCGCGCCGCCGCTGGCGACAGGTGCGGGCGTAGTCGCAGGCGCAGCGGCCTCGGCAGGGGCTGCGGCTTCAGACTTGGCGCGGGGACGCGCAGACAGGGTCTTTCCGGTCATTCTTGTGACTCCGTTCTATTGGCGGGCCCCGGTCCTTTCGGCGCTATTCCGGGGCTTCGCGATCTGGCTCACGATCATTGCGGTGCAAGATGACACGACAATGGCCATGGGCCGGCTTCGAACCTTGTCTTATGGCCGCTTTGCGGCTGCGTAAACCGGGTTTTTGTCGCAAACGTTCGCTTGTGCGTAAAAGCCTGGTGGAACGCCCGCCAGGCGGTCAGTCGTCTTCCTCGTCCTCGCGCCGCTCGGCCATGCCCAACAGCTTGAGCTTGCGATGCAGGGCAGAGCGTTCCATTCCGATGAAGCTGGCGGTCTTTGAGATGTTGCCGGAAAAGCGCCGGATCTGCACCTTGAGGTACTCGCGCTCGAAATTCTCGCGCGCCTCGCGCAGCGGCACGCCCATCAACGCCGAGGTGCCGGTATCGGCGCCAAGCCGGGTGGAGACGATTTCGGCGGGCAGCATGTCTGCCTCGATCCGGGCCAGGCGCTCGCGCGGGGTGAGGATGATCGTGCGCTCCACCACATTGCGCAGCTGGCGCACATTCCCCGGCCAATCATAACTTTGCAACGCGGCCATGGCCTCGGGCGTGATGCCCGGCGGCGAAACGCCCTGCTCGCTGGCATAGCGGGTGAAGAAATGATCGACCAGCGAGGGGATGTCGTCGCGCCGATCGGTCAGCGGCGGGATCGCGACTGGTACCACGTTGAGGCGGTAGAACAGGTCTTCGCGGAAACGCCGCTCGGCGATTTCCTTTTCGAGCGGGCGCGAGGAAGAGGAAACGACCCGCACGTCCACGCGGATTTGGCGATGGCCTCCCACGCGCACGAATGCCTGCTCGGTCAAGACGCGCAGGATACGCGCCTGGCTCGAGGCTGGCATGTCGGCCACTTCATCGAGGAAGAGCGTGCCGCCATCGGCCATTTCCAGCAAGCCGGCGCGCACCAGCTTGCCATCGGCTTCTTCGCCGAACAGTTCCTGTTCAAAGCGTTCGGGCGTGATGCGCGCGGAATTGACGGTAATGAAGGCGTTCTGCGCGCGCGGGCTCCAGCTGTGGAGCAGGCGCGCGGCCACTTCCTTGCCCGACCCGGCCGGGCCGGTGATCAGCAAGCGGCTGCCGGTGTTGGCCACCCGCTTGAGCGTGGCGCGCACCTGGTTGATTGCCGCCGAATTGCCGGTGAACTCTTCCGAGGCGACGAAGCCCTGGCGCAGGCGCTGATTTTCCCGGCGCAGGCGTTCCGTTTCGGTGGCACGTTCCACCAGCAGCAGCAGGCGTTCGGCCTCAAACGGCTTTTCGAGAAAATCCATCGCACCGCGGCTGATGGCCGAAACGGCGGTATCGATATTGCCGTGGCCGGAAAAGATGATCACCGGCAGTTCCGGCTCGCGCTTCTTGATCTCGTCCAGCACTTCGAGCCCGTCCATCGGGCTGCCGTGCAGCCACACGTCGAGCAGGACCAGGCTGGGGCGGCGTTCGTCCACCGCTGCCAGGGCCGAAGTGCTGTCACCGGCCAGGCGGCAGCCATAGCCTTCGTCGCTGAGCACGCCCGCCACGAGTTCGCGGATGTCACGTTCATCGTCGACGATCAGGATATCGAGAGCCATGGGAATTTCTGAGTCCTGTGGAAAAAGCCTGATGGAATCGTGCGGTCCAGAAAGGATCAATGCGGCGCGGCAGCCACTGTATCGACGGGCGGTGCATTGGCAGGGGCCACGCCCCCGGCCTGGGCCAGGGGATCGCGGGCAAAGCGCATGGTCACGCGGGTGCCACCTTCCGGCTCGTTGGCAAAGGCCATGTCGCCGCCATGCTCCTCGACAATCTTGTTGACGATTGCCAGGCCCAGCCCGGTGCCCTTTTCACGCGTGGTGACGTAGGGTTCGAGAATGCGCTCGCGCTCCACCGGCAGGCCAACGCCATTGTCGATCACGGTGACCACGACGGCCGCATCATCGGCATGCAGCTGCACCGCGATGCGGCCGCGGTAATCAAGGTCAGACACCTTTGCGCGCTGCTGCTCGATCGCCTCTACCGCGTTCTTGAGCACGTTGGTCATCACCTGGCCGAACTGGTGCCGATCGCACTGGAATGGCACGGCCGGCGCATCGCTGGTAAAGCTGAAGCTGACCTCGCCATGCGCCACTTCCTGAAGGAACAGCGCCTGGCGCACCAGATCGCTGGCATCCTCACTGCGGAACACCGGCTTGGGCAGGCGCGCGAACGAGGAGAACTCGTCCACCATTTTGCGCAAGTCGCCCACCTGGCGGATGATCGTGGCAGTCAGTTCCTCGAACAGTTCGGGATCGGTCACGATCTGCCGGCGATAGCGGCGCTTGAGGCGCTCGGTCGCCAGCTGGATCGGCGTCAGCGGGTTCTTGATCTCGTGTGCGATGCGGCGGGCGACGTCCGACCAGGCCGCGCGGCGCTGGGTGATCAGCTGGCGGGTGATGTCCTCGAACGTGATCACGTGGCCGTGGCGATCGGCCCGTGCCTTGACCGCGAGGGTGAGCAGTTCACCCTGGCGGGCATATTGTACGATGCCGCTGCTTTCGCCGTTGGCAACAAGCTGCGCGATCTGTGGCGCGATTTCGGTCAGCGTGCGGCCATCGGCAGAGACGCGGGGATCTTCGAGCAGGAGCTTCTGCGCCGAAGAGTTCATCAGCTGGATGGTGCCATCCGGCCCAACCGAAACGATCCCGGCCGTGATCGATTCCAGCACGGTTTCGATGAACACGCGCCGCACGTCGAGCTGGGCGTTGGCATTGACCAGCGCCTGGGTCTGCCCTTCCAGTTGCGCCGTCATGCGGTTGAAAGCGCGGGTCAGCATGCCGACCTCGTCGATGTTCTTGACCGGTGCCACGCGCATGGCAAAATTGCCGCTGCCCACGCTGCGCGCGGCCTTGACCAGTTCGGCCAGCGGGGCAACCTGGCGATCGGCAAAGCGCAACGCCACCCACACTGCCAGCATTACCAGCGCCAGGCTGATCACGAACAGCGCGACATTGAAACGCAACTGGATCGCGCGCGCACTGCGGCTGAGCATGTCATAGGCGGACAGCACGCTGTTGGCGCGCTCGAACTGGCTCAGCGCCAGCTTGTCGGAGTTGCGTGCCACATACAGATAGATGCCGCGCTGGTGATCGATTGGGGTGACCGCCTCGATCCGCTCGGCTGAGGCGTTGACGACGACCTGCTCCCCGGCATCGAGCTTGCGCAGTTCATCGGGCGTAACGCGCTCGCGGTTGTCCTTCGCATTGGGATCAACGATTGCAGCGGTGCGCAGGGTGCCATCGCGGCCGCGCTCGATGATCGCGCTCTCGTCCATCTTGCGGCTGTAGACCTGCCAGGAATAGCCGGCGAGAAAGTCCTGGCTGGTGATCGGGGCCTGGTCGAAATAACCGCGCACGTCGCCGGCCATGGCCACGCTTTCGCGGCCGACATCGCGCAGCTTATCGGCGTAATAGCCGCGGGCCAGGCTGTTGGCATTTTCCAGCATGCCGCGGGAATCGCTGGAAAACCAGAATTCCACGCCAGATTGGAAAAGCAGCGAGGCAAAGATCACGACCAGCAGCGTGGGGATCGCCGCGATCAGCGAAAACAGCCAGACCAGGCGCACGTGCAGCCGCCCGCTGGTGCCAAGGCCGCTGCGCGCGGCCCGCGCCAGGGCCAAGCGGCGGCCCGCCAGCACGATAAGCGCCATGGCCGGCACCAGCGAGCCGATGAGCAGGACCGAGGTGAGCCGTGCCGGCAACAGTTGATTGGCGGCGCTGTTGGCGCTGACCGTCTGCCATGAGACCATCAGCATGGTGATCAGCGCGGTTCCGGCAGTCATTTCCAGCAGGAGGAACACGTTGGCGCGGCGCAGCGACACCAGCAGCCGTCGCCACCAGCGCGGCAGTCGTTTGCCCGAACGTGTTGCATTTGCGACCATCGTGGCGCCTTTACAACGCTGCTGTTGCAAAAATGCAAGTGCTTTTATGACACACCGCGTCTGGACGAGGCGCGTCAGCGACCACCCAAGGCATCTTCCGGCGCAATGCCCAGATCGACCAGGCGCTTGCGCAGCGTGTTGCGGTTGATCCCCAGCAGTTGCGCGGCTCGCAACTGGTTGCCGCCGGTCTGCGCCAGGGCATGAAGGAACAGCGGCCGCTCGAACGCGGCCAGCGCGGTGTCATAGAGCATGCCCGGCTCGGGGCGCGCCTGGATCAGGAATGCGTCGAGGGCCGTAGCGAAATCGGCCGGGGCAGCGTTGCCGATGCCCGCTTCGGGCTCGCCAGCGCGCTGGGCCGCGTTATCGCTGGCCAGCAGTGGTTCGATCGTGGCGTCATCGACCACATCGTCGCGCGCCAGCAGGGCCAGGCGGAAGATGAAATTGCGCAATTCGCGCACGTTGCCGCGCCAGGGCTGGCGCGCGAGCAGTGCCGCACCCGCGGCCGACAGCTGCCGCCGGGGCAATCCCTCGGCTGCGGCCCGCGCCAGGAAATGGCGGGACAGCGCCTCCACGTCGTCAGCCCGCTCGCGCAGTGGCGGCAGTTCGATCGGCACGACGGCGAGGCGGTAGTAAAGGTCTTCGCGAAATGTGCCGGCGGCGATCATCGGCACCAGATCGCGATTGGTTGCCGCAATGATCCGACAGTTGAGCGCGATTTCCTCCGTGCCGCCCACGCGGCGGATGCGCCCGGATTGCAAGGCGCGCAGCAAGCGGGTCTGCGCCTCCAGCGGCATGTCGCCGATTTCGTCGAGAAACAGCGTGCCGCGCGCGGCCTGTTCGAACTTGCCGATCTGGCGGGCAACGGCGCCGGTGAACGCGCCCTTTTCGTGGCCGAACAGCTCGCTTTCGATCAACTCGTGCGGGATGGCAGCGGTGTTGACCGCCACGAACGGCCCGTCCCGCCGGTTGCCCAGTTGGTGAATCGCTTCGGCCACGAGTTCCTTGCCGGTGCCGGATTCGCCCAGGATCAGCACGGTCAGATCATTGCGCAACACGCGCGTGATCATGCGATAGACCGCCTGCATCGCCGCGCTACGCCCGACCAGCGGCAGGCCCTGCCCCAGGTCTTCGGCAGCATCGGGCAGATCGCTGCCGTCCAACGCGCCCAGCGCCTGGCGCACGGTGCGCACCAGTTCTTCCAGGTCGAACGGCTTGGGAAAATATTCAAACGCGCCAGTATCGCTCGCCCGCACCGCGGTATCGAGCGTGTTCTGCGCCGACAGGATGATCACCTGCATGCGCGGAAACGCCGCGCGCACGGGGGGAAGCGTTTCGATGCCGTCACCATCGGTCAGCATCACGTCGGTCAACATCAGGCCATAGGGCTTGCTCGCCAGCAGGCAATCGCGCCCGGCAATGCTGTCGCAGCGGTCAACGTGCAGGCCCTCGGCCTCGAGCGCCGCGGTGATGACGATGGCGATGGAGGAATCATCCTCGACCAGCAGAATCGACTCTTTCATGCGCTCAATCATTCTGCACAGTGCCGGCAACGGGCAGATGCAGGCGGAAATGCGTCCACCCCCCCACCTCGTCGCGATCATGGGTAATGCGCCCGTTCATTTCCCGCACCAGCTTCTGCACCAAGGCGAGGCCCAGGCCCTGGCCGTTTTTCTTGGCGGTAACGAAGGGCTCGAAGATATGGTCGCGCAGCGCGGGGTCGATACCCGGGCCATTGTCGCTGACGCGCACCTCGATAGGCAAGCGCAGCGGCTTGCCCGCGCGCGAATGCACCTGGATGCCGCTGGCAAAGCGCGTGCGCACCACGATGCGGCGGTTGTCCTGCCCCTCGCATGCCTCGCGCGCATTGGTCATGAGATTGAGCAGGATCTGCACCAGGGCATCGGGATTGGCCGTGACCGGGGGCAGCGAGGGATCGAATTCCTCCCGCACCACCACGCCACCCGGGTCGCTGGCGGCGATCACCGCCTGGGCGCGGCGCACCGCTTCGTGCAGGTTGCAGGGCACGGCAGGCTCGCGGATGCGGCGGGAAAGCGACTGCATGTGATCGATCAGCTTGGCGATGCGATCGACCTCGGCGGTGATCAGCCCGGTCAGCGCGCGGTCCGCCTCGCCCAGCTTGCGGTCGAGCAATTGCGCCGCGCCGCGAATGCCGGCGAGCGGATTCTTGATTTCATGGGCCAGCACCTCGGGCGCGCGCAGGGCGCCGGTCTCGCCCGCACCGGCACCGGGCACGTCGTCGCTTAAGCCTTCCACCCCGCTCATTTCGTGCAGGACCAGCATTTGCCAGCCCGGATGATGCTGGACCGGCGCGGTCATCACATCGAGCGCGCGGGTGCTGCGCCCGGGCAGGCCAACGCGCACGCGCCGCGCCACCAGGTGCGTCTCGGCATCGGCAAGGCGATGCAGGATCAGCGGTTCTTCAAAGGCCAGAACGTCGATCAGGGCCTTGCCGACCAGGCGCCGCGCCCCCTGGCTCAGCAATTGTTCGGCCGCCGGATTGACCGCCGAAATCGTCATGTCGGGCGCCAGCAGCAATACGGCCAGCGGAAAGCTGGCAATCATGCGCTTGGGATCGGGCCGCACCAGATGCTCGGCGCGGGCGCGGTCCAGCCCTTGCGTCATGCCGCTTCGCGGTGGTGCAGCGGGGCGTAGAACGCTTCGAGATTGGCGAGCACGTCCTGCGCATCATCGATGAAGTTGACACGGTTGCGGAACTCGGCCGACCCCGGCAGGCCCTTGGTGTACCAGCCCAGGTGCTTGCGCGCCATGTTCACGCCGGTGACGGCGCCATAGTGGTCGAGCATCGACTGGTAGTGTTCCACGATCAGGCGGTATTGCTCCTCGATCGTGGGATCGGGGCGCACCTGGCCGGTCTGCAGCCAGTGCATCACCTGCCCCAGCAGCCACGGGCGGCCATAGGCACCGCGCCCGATCATCACGCCATCGGCCCCGCTTTGCGCCACGGCCTGCGCCACTTCCTCGATCCCGCAGATATCGCCGTTGACGATCACCGGAATGGTCACCGCTTCCTTGACCTTGCGAACAAACGCCCAGTCGGCGCTGCCCTTGTACATCTGGTTGCGGGTGCGGCCGTGGACGGTGATCATCTGCGCGCCAAGATCCTGCGCGATCCGTGCCAGTTCCGGGGCATTGAGGCTGTCATGGCACCAGCCCATGCGCATCTTGACCGTGACCGGAACCTTCACCGCCTTGACCGTCGCTTCGATCAGGCGCGCCGCCAGCGGCACTTCGCGCATCAGCGCAGACCCGGCATAGCCGTTGACCACCTTGCGCACCGGGCAGCCCATGTTGATGTCGATGATGGCCGCGCCGCGATCTTCCGACAGCTTGGCCGCTTCGCCCATCTGCTCGGGATCGCAGCCGACCAGCTGCATCGAGACCGGTTCCTCGGTGGGGTGCCAGGCCCATTTCTGGATCGACTGGCGCGTTTCGCGGATCGCGGCGGGGCTGGCGATCATTTCCGTCACGTTGAGGCCCGAACCGAAGCGCCGCACCATCAGGCGGAACGGCAGATCGGAAACGCCCGTCATCGGCGCCAGCACCACCGGGCAGCCAATGCGCACGGGGCCAACGTCGAGCGGGGCGAGAACGGGGGGAGTGGGAACCTGGGTCATGACCGAACGATACTGCCTAAAAAACAGGCAGCCCTTAGTCGAATACGCGCGAGTGGGCAAGCGCCCGTCCGGGAGGGCCAAGCCGCCGCTTGGCTTCCCTCCGCCCTGCTGGTAGAGGCGCACCCGGAATGAACCCTGTCCCTCCCCCTTCAGACCAGCAGTCCTTTAGCAGGACGGCCGCCATCGTGGTCGCCGCCGGCAAGGGCCTGCGTGCCGGTGGCAGCGTGCCTAAGCAGTTTGCCCTGTGGCAGGGCCAGCCACTGGTGCGCCACAGCGTGGAATCGCTGATTTCTGCCGGTGTCGCGCCGGTGATGGTGGCGATCCCGCGCGGTTGGGAAGAGGTAGCGGCCGCAGCCCTGCAGGGATTGCCCGATGTCGTATTCGTCCATGGCGGAGAGACGCGGCGAGAATCGGTAGCGTGCGCGCTGGAAGCACTGGCTGACGATGCACCGGACCATGTGCTGATTCACGACGCTGCCCGTCCGGTCCTGCCGCGCGCAGTGATCGATCGCTTGTTGGCGGCGCTGGCATCGGCGCCTGGTGCCATTCCGGCGCTGCCGGTGGTCGACAGCGTGGTGCGTGGGCGCGAGGATGGCCGACGCGATGTTGCCGTGGCGCGCGAGGGCCTGTTCCGTGTGCAGACGCCGCAAGCGTTTCATTATCCTGCCATCCTTGCCGCCCATCGTGGCTGGAACGGCGGCGCCGAAGCGGGCGATGATGCACAGGTGGCCGATGCCGCGGGCCTGGCCGTGGCGCTCGTTGCCGGAGACGAGGCCTTGCGCAAGGTGACCTTTGCCAGCGATCTGGAGACTGCCCCGATGCCAGCCCCCCTTCCCCGCACGGGCATGGGTTTTGACGTTCACCGCCTGGTCACGGGGCAAGACCTGTGGCTGTGCGGCGTCAAGATCGATCATGCCAAGGGCCTTTCGGGCCACAGCGATGCCGACGTGGCGATCCATGCCCTGGTCGATGCGCTGCTCGGCGCTATTGCAGCCGGTGACATCGGCGATCACTTCCCGCCGTCCGATGCGCAGTGGAAAGGCGCCTCGTCCGATCGTTTCCTGGCGCATGCCGCCGCGCTGGTGGCGCAAAGCGGCCATGCGATTGCCAATGTCGACGTGACGATCATCTGCGAAGCGCCCAAGATCGGCCCACACAAGGCGGCGATGCGCGCCCGCCTCGCCGAAATCCTGGGCCTGCCGATCGACCGCGTCAGCGTGAAGGCGACGACCACCGAGCGCCTGGGCACGACCGGTCGCGGTGAAGGCATTGCGGCGCAGGCCGTTGCCACCGTGGTGCCGCAATGGTCAGCCTGACCCTTGCGCGCCGCAGCGCCGCCACGCTCGCCCTTGCCGGATTGCTCGCGGGGCAGCAGGCCTTTGCGGCAGACGCCCGCGCCTGCCTGGAGCCGGCCGATGTCGATGCCATGGTAGCCTATGCCCTGCCATCGGCGATGGACAGCGCGATCACGTTCTGCGCGCCGCACCTGGCGCCGCAGGGCTATTTCGCCCGCGAGGGCCAATCGCTGGTGCAGCGCTATGCCCAGGCCAAGCCGGCTGCCTGGCCGCGCGCCAAGGCAGCGCTGCTCAAGCTGGGCCAAGCCGACGCCAAGGGCGGTGACCAGACTATCGCGCAGATGGCCCGGTTGCCCGACAAGGCCCTGCAGCCGTTTGCCGACGGCATGGTGGGGCAGATGGTCACCGAATCGATCAAGCCGCAAAGCTGCGCGCCGCTGGAACAGATGACGCGCCTTCTGGCGCCATTGCCGCCGGAAAACACCGCCAGCCTGTTCACCTTCATCATCCGCATGGTCGATTCGCCATCGCGCAAGCCGGGCATCGTGCCCCGCAAACCTGGGCTGCCCCTGTGCCCGGAAACCCCATGACAACGGAACACCCCCCAATCATGCCCCCCGAAACCGACTCCCTTCTTCCGCACGACATCGTCGCGCTGGCCCAGCGCGTGATCGAGGCCAATCGCAGCATCGGCCGCACGGTCGCTTTGGCCGAAAGCTGCACCGGCGGTCTGGTGGCAGCAGCGCTGACCGAAATCGCCGGCAGTTCGAGCGTGCTCGATCGCGGTTTCGTGACCTATTCGAACGAGGCCAAGCACGAGTTGCTGGGTGTATCGCTCGATGTGATCGACGCGGTGGGCGCGGTATCGGTGGCGACCGCCTGGTCGATGGCGCAGGGCGCCCTTGCCCATTCGCAAGCGGATGTTGCGGTGGCGATCACCGGCATTGCCGGCCCAGATGGCGGTTCGGAACAGAAGCCGGTCGGCACCGTGGTGTTTGCCCGTGCGCACCGCGGCCAGAACCCGGAAGACATCATGGCCGAAACCCGGCTGTTTGATGACTGCCAGACCCGCAGCGCCGTGCGCCACCAGGCCACGCTTTGCGCCCTCGAACTGCTGATGCCGCCCGAAGCGGACTGAGGCCACGCGGCCCCGCGCAAAAGCGGGGCCGAAGCTCAGCCGTGATCAGGCCTCGACCGGGCCATAGAGCTTGGCCGCGCGGGTTTCGAAGGCGGCGACCATCTTGCGGAACGCGCGATCGAGGTACTGGCCTGCCAGCTTTTCGAACAAGGCGTTGCGAAAGCTGAAATCAACGCAGAAATCGATCACGCAGCCAGTGCCGTCGTCACCCGGGCGAAACGACCAGGTGTTGGACAGGCTTTTCATCGGGCCATCGAGGTATTCCACCTCGATCCGGTCAGGCTTCGCCTTGCGCACGCGCGAGGTGAACTTTTCACGCAGCGCGTTGAAGCCGACGAGCATGTCGGCGACCATCTCGGTTTCACTGTCCGCCTTGATCCGCGTGGCCACGACCCAGGGCAGAAACTCTGGATAGCGGCGCACGTCGGCGACGAGGTCGAACATCTGTTCCGGCGACCATTGCAGCCGCCGCTGTTCGGCGATGCGCGGCATCTTATGCCCCGGCGCGCGCCGCTGCCTTGGCCAGCTGCGCCTCACGCGTGGCGCGCATCTGGGCAAAGTCTTCGCCGGCGTGATAGCTCGAACGCGTCAGCGGGCTTGACGCCACTTGCAGGAAGCCCTTGGCCCGGGCAATCGCGCCATAGGCATCGAACGCCTTGGGCGTGACGAATTCCATCACCTTGGTGTGCTTGGGCGTGGGCTGGAGATACTGGCCCATGGTGAGGAAATCGATCTGCGCCGAGCGCATGTCGTCCATCACCTGGTGCACTTCCAGGCGCTCTTCACCCAGGCCCAGCATGATGCCCGACTTGGTGAAGATCATCGGGTTGAGCCGCTTGACCTGTTCGAGCAGGCGCAGCGACGCGTAATAACGCGCGCCGGGCCGGATCGTGGGATAGAGCCGGGGCACGGTTTCCAGGTTGTGGTTGTAAACGTCCGGCCCCGCCTCGACGATGGCGGCAACCGCGCCTTCCATCTTGTTGCGGAAATCGGGCGTGAGGATTTCGATCGTGGTCTGCGGCGTCTGTTCGCGCAGCGCCTTGATCACCTTGACGAACTGCGAGGCGCCGCCATCAGGTAGATCGTCGCGATCGACCGAGGTGATGACGATGTGTTCCAGCCCCATGCGGGCCGCCGCTTCGGCCACGTGGCCCGGCTCGGAAATGTCGACCTTGCGCGGCATGCCGGTCTTGACGTTGCAGAACGCGCAGGCGCGGGTGCACACGTCACCCAGGATCATCACGGTGGCGTGCTTCTTGGTCCAGCATTCGCCGATGTTGGGGCAGGCTGCCTCTTCGCACACGGTATTCAGCTTCAAGTCGCGCATCAATTGGCGCGTCTCGCCATAGCCCTTGCTGGTGGGCGCCTTTACACGAATCCAGTCAGGCTTGCGCATGCGCTGAGGCTGGGCGGGCTCAAGGTTCGAGGCAGTGTCGGTCATGCCTGCGCAGATAGGCGTAACTTGGGGCACTTGAAAGTGCCAATCGAACACGGCATGGCGTTTGCTCATGGCAAACGCGACATCCCCCGAGCTGGATCAGCTCCTCGCCGGCTACCGCCGCTTCCGTGACCATGGTTGGACCCCGCATCGTGAGCGCTGGGAGCGCTTGCGCGAAGGGCAGGAACCCAAGGTGATGATCATCGCCTGTTCCGACAGCCGCGTCGACCCGGCCCAGGTGTTCGACACCGATCCGGGCGAAATGTTCGTGGTCCGCAACGTGGCAGCCATGGTGCCGCCGTTCGAAACCTCGCCCGGTCATCACGGTGTTTCCGCCGCGCTGGAATTCGCCGTGCAGGTGCTCAAGGTCAAGGAAGTCGTGGTGATGGGCCACGGCATGTGCGGCGGCTGCCGCGCCGCGCTGACTCAGGAAATGGCCGGGGCCGCACGCGGCGCCGGTGGCTTTGTGGCCGACTGGATTTCGCTGCTCGACGAGGCACGCAAGCCGGTGGTCGAAGAGCACGGCACCAGTGGCCGCACGGCCGAGCGCGCGATGGAACTGGCCGGCGTGAAGGCCAGCCTTGCCAACCTGCGCACCTTCCCGTGGGTGAAGGAAAAGGAAGACGCCGGCGACCTTACCTTGCGCGGTGCATTCTTTGCCATTTCCGATGGCATCCTGCACCTGCTGGACGAGGAAACGGGCACGTTCGCCCCGGCAGCCTGATTTCAGCTAGCAAAAAGATCCCAGAAAGGAAAAGGGCGGCCCCGCAAGGAGCCGCCCTTCAACCTTTGTGGCGTTAAAGGCGCTTACTTGGCGCCCTTGGTCACCACGTACTGGATCCAGAGCTGCGCCAGGGGCAGGCGCACGCCGCTGGTGATCGTGGAAAACGCTGCCTTGGCTTCATCGTACTTGCCCTGATCGGCCAGCGCGATGCCCAGGCGGGTTTCGATGCGGTCCTTGTCGGCTTGGGCTGCGATGCCCTTGCTCAGCGCCGCCTTGTAGAGCGTTTCGGCCTTGGCCGCATCGCCATACGAGAGGTAGGCGTCAGCGGTGATCGCCGAGAGCTTGCCATCGGCGGTCTTGGCCGCATCGCGTTCCATGGCCGGGAGCGAGGCCTTGTCGCCAGCGGCGATACGGGCCTTGGCCTGGGCCAGGGCATCAGACACGAACGGGTCGGATGCCTTGAGCGCGCCCGAAGCAATGCCCTGTTCGGCCAGCTTCTGCACTTCACCGGGCAGACGACGCGGGTCGGCCGCCTGGATGTATTCCACGAATTCGCGGCCGGTGTACTGCTTGTCGACACCCAGCGCGCCGGTGCGTTCGAACAGGCGGCCCAGATCGACCGACTCTTCCTTGCCGAACTGGCTGAATTCGCGGGTCAGCTGACCAGCGCCGAGCCAGTTGATCGGGGTGGGATCAGCCGCAACCGACAGCAGGCCCCATTCGATCGCCTGCGGGCCCAGCTTGGCGTTGTAGGCAATGACCTGGCCACGCTTGTACCAGCTCACCGGCACGGTGCCGTTCGCAGCCTTGCGGGCGGCGATGGCAGCCTTGAGCGCGTCGAGCGCCTGGGTCGGCTGGTTCTGCTGGACATAGGAATCGGCCAGCAGTTCGGCGGCGTTGTCTTCGCTGTAGTTGGCGTCGATGGCAGCGCGCAGCGCCTTGGTGGCGGTGGCATAGTCCTTGTTCTGATAGGCAGTGGCGCCCAGGAAGTACTGCACCATCGGCACCTTGTCGGCGCTGAGCTGGCCGCTGTCGGCCATGTTCTGCAGGCCCTTCTGCTGCAGCGCGCCGTCACCCATGGCACCGCCCAGGATCTGCTGCCACTGGCCCAGGATCAGGCGATCGAGGGGGGTCTTGGCGCCGGCTTCCACCGGGCCGATTTCACCGGCCAGCTTCTGCGCGCCAGCCTTGAATTCAGCCTCGGGGGCCTTGCCCTTGGTGGCCTGCCAATCATTGAAAGATTTCTGGAACGGCGCGGCCGCTGCCGCAAATTCCTTGGAGTTGCCGCCAGCGGCAGGCTGCTCCTTCTTGGCTTCCTTGGCGATCGCAGGAGCGATCATGCCGCCAAGACCAAGCCCCGATGCCAGCGCAACGGCCATCGCCGTACGCGCAACCGTGCCCTTACCCGAATTCCACAAAGAACCGCGCATCTCTTATCTCCTGTTCGACCCCGACGGTGCCCGTGTCGCATGTTTCGGATTCACGTGGCCCCGCCGTTTACCCTGGTCGGCCCTGCGCTAGTGGCGCGGAATGGCTCCCTTGGCAACTCTGCGCTTGCTAGGTGGCACGGGGTGAACGCGGATTGAATGGCATTTCGTCCTGCTGTTCAGGCAGCTTGTCGCATGTGTGGAAAAGTGATGGTTAGTTGGGTCGGAAACGGCATGGTTTGCTGGCCTTTTGCGCGCAAGGCGCCTAGGGCGGTTACTTTCCAGACAACGAAATGACAAAGCCACCATCGTGAGCGACGACACCCCGAACCTCGATCCCACCCCCGGCACGCCGGACCATGAATTCCAGCGGATCGACATCGTCGACGAAATGAAGACCAGCTACCTCGATTACGCGATGAGCGTGATCGTGGCGCGTGCGCTTCCCGATGTGCGCGACGGGTTGAAGCCGGTGCATCGCCGCATCTTGTGGACCAGCCACGAGAACGGCTTCACCTCGACCAAGCCCTATCGCAAGTCTGCCCGTATCGTCGGCGATACCATGGGTAAGTATCACCCCCATGGCGACGCGGCGATCTATGACGCGCTGGCGCGTATGACCCAGGACTGGTCGATGCGCCTGCCGCTGATCGACGGCCAGGGCAACTTCGGTTCGATGGACCCCGATCCGCCAGCCTCGATGCGCTATACCGAAGCGCGCCTGGCCAAGGTGTCGGACTCGCTGCTGGCCGATATCGACAAGGACACGGTCGACTTCCAGCCCAACTATGACGGGGCGGAGCACGAGCCGCAGGTTCTGCCGGCGCGCTTCCCCAATCTGCTGGTCAATGGCGCCGGTGGCATCGCGGTGGGCATGGCCACCAACATTCCGCCGCACAACCTGGGCGAAGTGATCGACGGCTGCCTGGCCTATATGGACAACCCGTTGATCACGATCGACGAACTGATCCAGATCATTCCCGGCCCCGATTTCCCCACCGCCCCGTTGATCCTGGGCGCCGCCGGTGCGCGCAAGGCCTATACCGAAGGCCGCGGCTCGATCATGATGCGCTGCCGCCACGAGGTGGAGGAAGGCCGCGGTCGCGACGCCAACCGGCGCTCGATCGTGCTGACGTCGATCCCCTACCAGGTCGGCAAGTCCAACCTGGTCGAAAAGATTGCCGAGGCCGCCAAGGACAAGCGGATCGAAGGCATTTCCGACATCCGCGACGAATCCAACCGCGAAGGCGTTCGCGTGGTGGTGGACTTGAAGCGCGATGCCTCGCCCGAGGTCGTGCTCAACCAGCTGTGGCGCAATACCCCGGCCCAATCCAACTTCCCGGCCAACATGCTCGCCATCCGTGGCGGGCGTCCGGAGATCCTGACCCTCAAGGATATCATCGAAAGCTTCGTGCGCTTCCGCGAGGAAGTGATCACGCGGCGCACCAAGTTCGAGCTGAACAAGGCGCGCGACCGCGCCCACGTGTTGCTTGGCCTGGTGGTGGCGGTCACCAACCTCGATGAAGTGGTCAAGATCATCCGCGGCTCGGCCAATCCGGCGCTTGCCCGCGAGGCGCTGCTCGCCCGCGAATGGCCGATGGGCGAAATCGCGCCCTATATCCGCCTGGTCGAGGCGATCGAGGACGACGCGGTTGCCGGCGAAGGCACCTATCGCCTCTCGGAAATCCAGGTCCGCGCGATCCTCGACCTGCGCCTGCACCGCCTGACGGCACTGGGCCGCGACGAAATCGGCGAGGAACTGGAAAAGCTGGCCGCCGCGATCGCCGAATACCTGGCTATCCTGGCCGACCGCCAGAAGCTTTACGCTGTGATGCGCCAGGAACTGGTGGAAGTGCGTGCGGCCTATGCCACGCCGCGCCTGTCGCAGATCATGCCGGCCGCCGATGGCATCGACGATGAAGACCTGATCGAGCGCGAAGACATGGTCGTGACCGTCACCCTCGACGGCTATATCAAGCGCACGCCCCTTTCCACGTTCCGCGCCCAGGCGCGCGGTGGCAAGGGCCGCTCGGGCATGGCTACCAAGGAAGAGGATGCCGTCGCGACGATGTTCGTGGCCAGCACCCACACCCCGGTGCTGTTCTTCTCCACCGCCGGCAAGGTCTATCGCCTCAAGGTGTGGCGCCTGCCCGAAGGCGGCGCGGCCACCCGCGGCCGACCGGTCGTCAACCTGCTGCCCGCGCTTGACCAGGGCGAAACGATCGCCGCCGTGCTGCCCTTGCCCGAAGACGAGGCCGAATGGGGCGCGCTCAACGTCATGTTCGCCACGGCCAAGGGCAACGTCCGCCGCAACGCGATGGATTCGTTCGCCAACATCCCGTCGAACGGCAAGTATGCCATGAAGTTCGAGGAAGATACCGACGATCGCCTGATCGGTGTCGCGCTGCTGTCCGAAGGGGACGACGTGCTGCTGGCCAGTCGCGCCGGCAAGGCCATCCGCTTCCCGGCCGACGACGTGCGCGAGTTCCAGAGCCGCACCTCCACTGGGGTGCGCGGCATGGCGCTCAAGGACGGGGACGAGGTCATCTCGCTCTCGATCCTGCATCGCGCCGGGGTCAAGGACCAGGACGAGCGCGAGGATTACCTGCGCTTTGCCCCGTGGAAGGCCGAGAAGGAAGGCGAGCCGCAGATGAGCGCCGAACGCTACCAGGAACTGGTGGCCAAGGAGCAGTTCATCCTCACGGTCTGCGCCAACGGCTATGGCAAGCTGTCTTCGGCCTATGAATATCGCCGCACCGGCCGCGGTGGCCAGGGCATTACCAACATTGACAACATCGGCCGCAATGGCCCGGTCGTCGCCAGCTTCCCCGCCTCGCAGGCCGACCAGCTGATGCTGGTGACCGACCAGGCCAAGCTGATCCGCCTGCCGCTTTCGTCGCTGCGCGTGATCGGGCGCGGATCGGCCGGCGTGCGCCTGTTCAACGTTTCGGGTGACGAGCACGTGGTGGGCGCGGTGCGCCTGGCCGAGCAGGACGCCGATGACGTTGAAGGTGAAGCGATCGCGGACGAAGCAATCGCCGGCGACGCTGCCGAAAGCGATGGCGCAGAAGGGGGTGCGGACGAATGAGCGGGCATCCCGTGATCGCCTACAAGGTGCTGACCGCGCCGCAGCGCGCCGAACTGGAACAGGGTTCGTTCGGCGGCGCGCCGGTCGATCTGGCCGACGGCTATATCCATATGTCCACAGACGATCAGCTGACCGTTACCGTGGATAAGCACTTTGCCGGGCAGGACGACCTGCATGTGGCCGCCATCGACCTGTCGGGCTTTGGCGAAACCCTGAAATGGGAAGTGTCACGCGGCGGGGCGCTGTTCCCCCATCTCTATGCCCCGTTGCCGCTGGCCGCGGTGGTGGCGATGGAGCCGCTTTCGCGGCAAAGCGATGGCAGTGTGGCGCTGCCCCGGGCGCGCTGAACGATGACGCACCAGATTCACATCATCGGCGGCGGAATGGCCGGCAGCGAGGCTGCCTGGCAACTCGCCCGGCGTGGCTTTCGCGTGCGGCTTTCAGAAATGCGCGGCAGCGGCGAAACCACCGCCGCGCACCAGGGCGATGGCCTGGCCGAATTGGTCTGCTCCAACTCGTTCCGCTCGGACGATGACGAAAAGAACGCGGTCGGCCTGCTGCATCACGAGATGCGCCGCTGTGACAGCCTGATCATGGCCGCCGCCGACAAGGCGCGCGTGCCCGCCGGCTCTGCCCTGGCGGTGGACCGCGACGTATTCTCGGCCGCCGTCGAAGCGGCGCTGCGCGAACTGCCCAACCTGGAAGTGGTGCGCGAACGCGTCGATGCCCTGCCTGCCGAGGGCATGACCATCGTGGCCACCGGGCCGCTGACCGCTGCGTCGCTCGCCAGCAGCATCGGCACCGCCACGGGCGCGGAAAGCCTGGCGTTCTTCGATGCCATTGCCCCCATCGTCTATCATGATTCGATCGACATGGACGTGTGCTGGATGGCGAGCCGCTGGGACAAGGCCGCCGGCCCGGAAAGCACCGGCAAGGACTATATCAACTGCCCGATGAACAAGGAGCAGTACCAGGCATTTCGCCAGGGCCTGCTCGATGGTGACAAGACCGTGTTCAAGGAATGGGAGGCCAACACCCCCTATTTCGACGGCTGCATGCCGATCGAGGTGATGGCCGAACGGGGCGAGGACACTCTGCGCTTTGGCCCGATGAAACCGGTTGGTCTGGACGATCCGCGCACTGGCCGCTGGCCCTATGCCGTGGTGCAGCTGCGCCAGGACAACAAGCTGGGCACGCTGTGGAACATGGTGGGCTTCCAGACCAAGCTCAAGCATGCCGAACAGGTGCGCCTGTTCCGCACCATTCCGGGCCTGGAAAACGCCGAATTTGCGCGGCTGGGCGGCTTGCACCGCAATACGTTTATTCACTCTCCCACGCTGCTCGATCGGCAGCTGCGCCTGAAATCTGCGCCGCGCATCCGCTTTGCCGGGCAGATCACCGGCTGCGAGGGCTACGTCGAAAGCGCATCGGTCGGCATGCTGGCTGGCCTGATGGCAGCGGCGGAACTGGCCGGCCGTGAATGGACGCCGCCGCCGGTAACCACGGCGCTGGGCGCCCTGCTTGGCCACATCACCGGGGATGCCGAACCCGACACCTATCAGCCGATGAACGTGAACTTCGGGCTGTTTCCGCCGGTCGATCCATCGGTGAAGAAAAAAGTGCGCAAGGAAGCCTATACCACGCGCGCCAAGGCCGATTTTGGGCCTTGGCTTGAGACGTTGGCGTAAGGCTTCCACCACCCCCCGACCCCCTCCTCTAAAGAGGATGGGGCTTTAACCTGCTCCTCCCCCTCCTCTTCAGAGGAGGGAGTCGGGGGGTGGTGCGAAGCCTTACCCAAGCCTCAGAACGCTTCCTCGGCAAAGTCCATGACCGAGCCCTTGCCGGCCTTGATCGCCAGGTACAGCGAGGCCGACTGCGGCAGCAGCTTTTCATAGAAGAAGCGCGCGGTGTCGATCTTGGCCTTGTAGAACGCCGCCTCGCCAGTGCCCGACATCAGCTCGCGCGAGGCAAGCTTGGTGGCCTTGGCAAAGCAGTAGGCCATGGCGACCAGGCCCATCAGGCGCAGATAGTCGGTTGCCGCCGCGCCCCCTTCCTCAGGGTCTTTCATGCCACGTTCGGCGATGATTGCGGTTGCACCCTGCAGCGCTTCGAATGCGCGCTTGAGACCGGCAACCATCTTGCCAATCGCCGGATCTTCCAGGTTGGCATCGATGAAATCGCTGACCGGATGGAAGAAGCTGCGCAGGTAGCGGCCCATTTCGGCAGGCAGCTTGCGGCCCACCAGGTCAAGCGCCTGGATGCCATTGGTGCCTTCATAGAGCATGGCGATGCGCGCATCGCGCATATACTGCTCAACCCCGCTTTCGCGGATGAAGCCGTGGCCGCCATAGCACTGCACCGCGAGGCTGGCGCTTTCGAGGCCCAGGTCGGTGAACATCGCCTTGACCACCGGGGTCATCAGCGCAACGAAGTCCGACGCGCGCTGGCGCTGTTCCGGCTCTGCCCCATGCTTTTCGGCATCGAGCGCGCGGGCGACCCACGCGGAAACGCCACGGCAGCCTTCGTTCCACGCGCGCATGGTCAGCAGCATGCGCCGCACATCGGGATGCACGATGATCGGATCGGCCGGCTTGTCGGGATGCTTGGTGCCCGACAGCGAGCGGCCCTGGAGGCGATCCTTGGCGTACCACACGGCCGACTGATAGGCAGCCTCGCCAATGCCCAGGCCCTGGATGCCCACGCCGACGCGCTCGGCATTCATCATCGTGAACATGGCTTCGAGGCCGCGATGCGGTTCGCCCACCAGCCAGCCCTTGGCATCTTCGAACAGCATCTGGCACGTGGCCGAAGCCTTGAGACCCATCTTGTGCTCGATCGCGGTGCAGCGCGCACCGTTGCGCACCGACGGGTTTCCGTCAGCATCGGGCAGGTACTTGGGCACCAGGAACAGGCTGATGCCCTTCACGCCCTTGGGCGCATCGGGCAGGCGCGCCAGCACGAGGTGGACGATGTTGGTCGTCAGGTCATGCTCGCCGGCCGAGATGAAGATCTTGGCGCCCGACAGCTTGTAGCTGCCATCTTCGCCCGGTTCGGCGCGGGTGCGCAGCAGGCCCAGGTCGGTGCCGCAGTGCGGCTCGGTCAGGCACATGGTGCCCGACCATTCGCCGCTGACCATCTTGGGCAGGTATTCCTGCTTGAGCGTGTCGTTGGCATAGACGGTGAGCGCGGCGATGGCGCCGTTGGTGAGGCCGGGATAGAGGCTGAACGACACGTTGGTGGCGCAGATCATCTCTTCCACCAGCTTGCCCACGGCCTCGGGCGCGCCCTGCCCGCCCCATTCCGGCGGCAGGACAAGAGCGTTCCAACCGCCCTCGGTAAAGGCCTTGTAGGCCTCGATAAAACCCTTGGGCGTGCGGACCACGCCGTTTTCCAGGGTGCAGCCTTCCTCATCGCCGCTGCGGTTCAAAGGCAGCAGCACGTCCTGGCACAGCTTGGCGGCTTCAGACAGCACGGCCTCAGTCAGGTCAGGCGTGAAATCAGCAAGCGCGGGAATGTCACCAAAGCCGTCGTCGGTGTGCAATTCGTTGAGCACGAAGCGCATGTCGCGCAGGGGAGCGGTATAGATCTGCATGGCAAATCTCCTCAATCAGTTGCGAAGCGGCTTGCCGGTCTTGAGCATATGCTCAATCCGGGCCTGTGTCGCGGGGTTACGGACGAGGCTGGTGAATTCCCGGCGTTCGGCAGCCAGCAGTTCATCCTCGGTCACGGTATCGATCAGGTCAGCATCGCCGCCGGTCAAGATGCGCGCAAGGGCACCCGATACCACCTCGTCATGCGAGGTGGCCATGCCGCGGGCGCGGAAGCCCTGCACCGCCATGTCGAGCGCGGCCTTGCCACCGGCACCCGGCAGGCGGAACACCGGCGGTTCGGGCGGCTGATAGCCTTCGGCCAGGGCCAGAACGCGGGCCTTGGCATCGGCCAGAAGACGATCACGGTTCATCGTCACCTGGTCGGTCGGGCGCAGGAAGCCGAGTTCGATCGCCTGGGCGGCCGACTTGGACACCGTGGCGGTCGACACCGTTTCGAACACCTTGGCCACGGCCGGCATCGGCCCCTTGGGCAGCGCCGGATTGTGCCGCCAGCGATCGAGCAGTTCGCCATTGCCGCCCCAGCCCGGCACGAGGCCGACACCGCATTCGACCAGGCCGATATAGCTTTCGGCGTGCGCCTGGATGGCGTCGCAATGCAGCAGGACTTCGCAGCCGCCGCCCAGCGCCATCCCCGATGGCGCGCCGACCACCGGGAACGGCGCATACTTGAGCGCCTTCATCGCCTGCTGGCCACCGGCAACGAGCTTTTCGATCTCGCCCCAGGCGGCGATGTTCATGGCGAACAGCGCCAAACCCAGGTTGGCACCCGCCGAGAAGTGGCTGCCTTCGTTGTAGATCACCAGGCCCTTGAACTTTTCCGCCACCAACGGAATGGCCTGGCCGATCAGCTTCATCACCTCGGCATCGAGCGCGTTCATCTTGCCGGTGAATTCCAGCGCGGCAACGCCATCGCCAACGTCCCAGAGCGCGGCAGAGGCGGTCTTGAGCAGGGGCTTGGCGGCCAGCTTGATGTCTTCGAGCAGCACCACACCCGCGGCACGCGCCACATCGTGGTATTCCCCATCAAGGCCCAGCGCCTGGCGCTTGCCCGCTTCGACCCGATAGAACGGCCGACCGGCGGCCAGTTCCACGATCGCCGGCACGGGCTTGCCTTCGGCCTTGAGGCGTTCGGCAAAGGCGGCCGTGCCGAGCTTGTCGATCAGTTCGAACGGGCCGGACTTCCAGTTGTAGCCCAGCTTCATCGCCACATCGATGGCAACGATATCGTCAGACGCGCTAGGCACGAGCGACGCGGCATAGGACAGCGTCGGCGCCAGCACGGCCCAGGCATAGGCACCCAGCTTGCCGGGCAGGCCAACCAGCGCCTTGAGATCCTTGAACACGGCGCCGGGCAGCGATGGCGGCTTGGCGGCAGCGCGGTATTCGCCGGTGGCCAGATCGATCGCTTCCTTGCGCTTGCCCGCCTCGCGGTTGAGGCGATAGAAACCGCCCTTGCCCTTGCGCCCGGTATAGCCATCGGCGATCATCTTCATGATCAGCGGATGATCGATCGCGATGGCGCGATAGGCATCATCTTCCGGCAGCGTGGCGGTAAGGCTCGCCTTCAAGTGCGGCATCAGATCGATGCCGACCAGGTCAACCAGCCCGAACACGCCGGTCTTGGGCACGCCCATCGGCTTGCCCACCACGGCATCGGCTTCTTCCACGCTCAGCCCCAGATCGATCGCGGCGTTGATCGCCTGCTGGATCCAGAACGTGCCGACGCGGTTGGCCAGGAAACCCGGGGTATCCTTGGCGCGTACCACGGTCTTGCCCAGCGCGCGATCGGCAAAATCGCTGACCTTGGCGACCAGCGCCGCATCGCTGGCCGGGCCAGCGACGACTTCAAGCAGGCGCATGTAGCGCGGCGGGTTGAAGAAGTGCGTGATCAGGAAATCACGGGCAAAGCCTTCGCCGCGCCCGGCGATCAGTTGTTCGAGCGGGATCGTCGACGTGTTGGACGAAACCGCCGTGCCGGGGCGGCGCACGCCTTCCAGCTTTTCGTAGAGCGCGTGCTTGAGATCGAGCCGTTCGACAATCGCTTCGATCACCCAGTCGCACTCGGCAACGCGGGGCAGATCGTCTTCGATATTGCCAACCTCGACCAGCTTGGCGGCGCGCTTGCTCATGAACGCCGCCGGCTCTGCCTTGGCCAGGCGATCGAGCGCGCCCTGGGCCACCGCATTGCGGTCGGCCGGATCGCGCACGATGTCGAGCAGCAGCACCGGCACGCCGGCGTTGGCCACCTGGGCGGCGATGCCGGCGCCCATGGTGCCCGCGCCGATGACGCAGACCTTCCTGATGGACTCGCTGTGGGTTGCCTCTGGCATCAGATCGCCTCCAGAACCGTGGCGATGCCCTGGCCGCCGCCGATGCACTGCGTGGCGAGCGCATACTTGCCGCCCGTGCGCTGCAACAGGCTGGCCGCCTTGCCGACGATGCGCGCGCCGGTGGCGCCCAGCGGGTGGCCCAGCGCGATCGCGCCGCCATCCAGGTTGATCTTCGCCTGATCGAGGCCAAGATCGGCGATGCAGGCCAGCGCCTGGCTGGCAAAAGCTTCGTTCAGTTCGATCACGTCGAGATCGGACACGGAAATGCCGGCACGCTCCAGCGCCTTGCGGCTGGATTCGACCGGGCCGATGCCCATGATTTCGGGCGCACAGCCGGAAATCGCCATGGCCTTGATCCGGGCCAGAATGGGCAGGCCATGGGCGCGGGCATAATCCTCGCTCGCCACGATCACGGCGCTGGCGCCGTCGGTGAGCGGCGAGGACGTGCCGGCCGTGACCGTACCGGTGGCGCTGAACGCGGGCTTGAGCCCGGCGAGGGTTTCGGCGGTGGTGCCAGGGCGCGGGCAGCCATCGGTATCGACCAGGCCGACCTTGGTTTCGATGCCGACGATCTCGTCCTTGAGCTTACCAGCGGCGATGGCAGCGGCGGCCTTGTCCTGGCTGGCGACGGCGAAGGCTTCCTGCGCCTGGCGCGACAGGCCGTACTGACTGGCGAGGTTTTCGGCGGTGTCACCCATGCCGATATAGGCCTGGCTGGCCTTGGCCAAGGCCGGATTGGGCAGCGGGTTGAAGCCCATCATCGGCACCCGGCTCATCGATTCGACCCCGGCGGCGATGAACAGCTCACCCGCGCCGGCTGCGATCTGGCCCACGGCATAGTGGATCGCGCTCATCGACGAACCGCAGAAGCGGTTGACCGTCATGCCGCCAACCGAACGCGGCAGGCCGGCAATCATGCCGATCAGGCGCGCAACGTTAAAGCCCTGTTCGCCTTCGGGAAAAGCGCAGCCGACGATCAGATCCTCGATCGCGGCGGCGTCAATCCCGGTGCGCTGGACCAGCGCCTTGACCACGGCCGCGGCAAGATCGTCGGGCCGGGTACGGGCAAGCGCGCCCTTGCCGGCAAGGTGGAACGGTGACCGGGCATATCCGGCAATGACCGCATTCGGCATGATTTCTGGCATCCTCGTCAGGTGGGGCAGCTGCCGCCTGTGCCTCCGATACCACGGAATCACCCTTGGCGCTGCTTTCGTCCGTAATGGTGCTCAACTTTCCCTATACGTCAACCAAAATTTGGGGCATAGAGTGAGTCGCACACCGGCAAAGGCAAGAAAGGCCGGGTGATAACCGGATACCGAAACGCACGAAGCGCGCTTTGGGTTCTTGGGTCGAGGATGAAGAACGATGAGAGGTAAGCCGTTATTGGCCATCACCGTAATGTCCCTGATGGGGGCAGCGGCGGCCACCTATGCTCCGGCCTCCTACGCTGCCGGACAATCCGCATCCGAACAGGCCATCGGCCGCTGGGCCACGCCCACCAAGCATGGCATCGTTGAAATTGCCCCGTGCGGCGCGTCGATCTGCGGGCGCCTGGTCGAATCCGACAGCATCCGCGCCAATCCGGCCTTCGCCGATGGCAAAAACAAGAATCCGGCCCTGCGCAGTCGTCCGCTCAAGGGCCTGACCATTCTGCAAGGTTTTACGCGCAGCACCGACGGTTGGGAGGGTGGCTCGATCTACAATCCCGAAGACGGCGGCACCTACAAGGCGACGATCACGATCGCCGATGCTGACACGCTCAAGCTCAAGGGCTGCATCGTGTGGCCATTGTGCAAGACCCAGACGTGGAAGCGCCTGCGCTGATGCAGCCGGAGCCGGCCAGACCAAACACCACCGGCACCGTTGAAACCACAGACACCACAAAAATTCGCATGGGAGTGAGAGAGAGATGAACCTGAACCACCGCCGCACGCTGGCCTGCGCCGTGCTTCTGGCCGGCACCGCCGGACTTGCCAGCCCTGCCCTGGCAGGCGGCTTTTATCTTCAGGACCAGTCCGCCAAGGCCACCGGCCGCGCCTATTCGGGCGAAGTGGCCGACACGGGCGCGGAAAGCCTGTGGTGGAACCCCGCCAGCATCGGCGGCATGACAGGCGGCGAAGCCATGCTGAGCGCCACCGGCATCCTGCCCTCTGGCGACGTGGTCAACAACGGCACCCTGATCAAGCGCCCTGGCCAGCCTGCCACGGCCGTGGGCGGCGACAGTGTGGCCCACAACCCGATCCACAAGGGCGTCGTGCCCTCGGGCGCGATCGCGCATTCGCTGGGCAACCGCGTGGCTGTGGGCCTGGCGGTGACTGCGCCGTACAACTTCACCACCGAATATTCGAACAGCAGCTGGGCACGCTATACCGCGCTGACCACGCGCCTGCGCACGATCGACATCCAGCCCTCGCTGGCCGTGCAACTGACCCCGGTGATTTCCATCGGCGGCGCGGTGAACGTTGAGCACGCCGATGCCACGCTGGGCAATGCCCTGCCCAACCTGCTGGCCGTGCTGCCCGATGGCAGCCAGACGCTCAGCGGCAAGGGCTGGGATGTGGGCTGGTCGGCCGGTACGCAGTTCCGCGGCAAGACCGTGACCGTGGGCCTGAGCTACAAGTCGGCCATCAAGCACAAGCTCAAGGGTGACGTGACCATTGCCGGCCTGCTCGGCCCGCTGGCGGCGAACAACGCCAACATCTCCACCGAGGCAGACTTCACCACGCCCTGGCAGCTGACGTTCGGTGGCCGCTGGACGGTCACGCCGGGATTTACACTCAATGCCCAGGCAACGCGCTTTGGCTGGTCCAAGTTCAACGCCATCCAGCTGGGCAGCCCGCTCAACACCGCGATCCCCGAAGACTATCGCAACACCTGGGCGGTTGCCGTCGGCTTTGACGCTGACCTCAGCCCCAAGTGGACCGTTCGCGGCGGCGTGCAGCGTGACGTTTCGCCGGTTCGCCCGAACGAACGCGATGCCCGCGTGCCCGATAGCAACCGCTGGAACTTTGCCTTGGGCGCCACCCATGCATTCAGCCGCGCGTTCAAGATCGACGTTGCCGCCAACTACCTCACCCTCGCCGATGCGCCGGTCAACCGCCTGACCGCCGCCTATGCCGGCACGCCGGCGCAGACCCCGATCCTGGTCAACGGCATGCTGCAAAAGGCCCATGTCGTGGTGCTGTCGCTGGGCGGACGGGTCGCTTTCTGATCGCCCGAAGGCGCCGGGGCCATCTTGGCCTCGGCGCCATTTCCCTTCCTCTTGCCGGAACCTGACATGGTCGCTGCCCCCCCGATCGAGGCCACACCCATCGCCCCTTCACGCGCACCCGACAGCCTGCCGCCAGACTGGTCACCGCCGGCCATGCTGCTGGGTGACTTCATGGACAACGCCGTGCGCGATCATGGCGACCGCCCGGCGGTGGACTTCATGGGCCGCACTTGGACCTATCGGGCGCTGGGGCGGATGGTCGAACGGGCGGCGCGCGGCTTTCAGGACCTGGGCCTGGGCAAGGGCGATCGGGTGGCACTGTGCCTGCCCAACACGCCCTATTACATCGTGCTCTACTTTGCCGCGCTCAAGATCGGCGCGGTGGTGGTCAATCTCAACCCGCTCTACACCCAAAGCGAGATGCGCCATCTGTTGACCGACAGCGGCGCCCGCGTTGTTGCCGTGCCAGACCTGCGCGAAATCCACGGCAAGGTGCGCGCCATTGCCGACGAATGTCAGTTGGCCACCATCCTGGTCTGCCCGATGGCCGGCATCCTGCCCCGGGTAAAGGCATGGGGCTGGCGCCTGTTCAAGCGGCGCGACCATGCCCGCTATGCCCATGATGCGCTGCACATGCGCTTTTGCGACCTGATCGCACGCGGCGATCCGCCACGGCCGGTGGCACTGGTGCCCGATGACCTGGCCGTGCTGCAATATACCGGCGGCACCACCGGCACGCCCAAGGGCGCGATGCTGACCCATCGCAATCTCACGGCCAATGCCCTGCAGCAACAGGCGCATATCCATGGCGATCTGCCTGCCCCGCAGCGCACGCTGGCCGTGCTGCCGTTCTTCCACGTCTTTGCGCTGACCGCCGTGCTCGATTTCTCGATCCTGGTGGGATCGGAACTGGTGCTGATGCCGCGGTTCGAAATGGACGCGATGCTGGCCACCATCAAGCGCAAGCCGCCCACGCTGTTTTTCGGCGTGCCGACGCTGTTCATCGCGATGAACGCGCTCGACGATGCCAAGATTCCCAATCTTTCGGCACTGCGCGCCTGCATATCCGGCGGTGCGCCGCTGCCGCTGGAAGTGCGCCAGACGTTCGAACAGCGCACCGGCGGGCGCATCTGCGAAGGCTATGGCCTGACCGAAGCCTCGCCCATCGTGACCTGCAACCCGGTTGATGGCGATATCCGCGCCAACAGCTGCGGCCAGGCCTTCCCTGGCACGCAAATCGAAATTCGCGATCCCGAAAACCCCGAGACGGTGCTGCCGCTGGGCGCCAATGGCGAGGTCTGCGTGCGCGGGCCGCAGGTGATGGCCGGCTATTGGCAGCGCCCCGACGACACCGCCAAGGTCTTTGTCGATGGCGCGCTGCGCACGGGCGACGTGGGCCACCTCGACGAAGATGGCTATCTCTACCTGGTGGACCGCCTCAAGGACGTGATCCTGAGCGGCGGGTACAATGTCTATCCGCGCGTCATCGAGGAAGCGGCCTATCTCCATCCGGCGATCGAGGAGGCCATCGCAATCGGCATTCCCGATCGCTATCGGGGGCAAAGCGCCAAGCTGTTCGTCAAGCTGCACGACGGCCAGGACGTCTCGCCGCAGGAGATCCTCGCGTTCCTGACCGAGCATCTCAACAAGATCGAGGTGCCGCGCGCTGTCGAAATTCGCCAAAGCCTGCCCAAGACCATGGTGGGCAAGCTTTCGAAAAAGGAACTGGTCGCCGAAGAGCGTGCCAAGGCCGAGGCCGCCACGCCCGCGGTTTAAGTGCAAGGTGCGATTGGGGGCAGTTGCAATCCACATTTTGCGGCGCAATAGGTAGCGCCATTCTGGGGGGAAAATTGGCCACCATGATCGATACTTTGCCCGATCCGCCCGAACCCACGGCGGAACCAACGCCCGCCGCGCCCGAGGATGGCCTGCAAGGCATCCAGGATGTGGCGCGCCGCCTGGGCGTGACGCACCGCACCTTGCGTTTCTATGAAGACAAGGGCCTGATCGAGCCGGCCCGCGTAGGCAACACGCGCATATATTCGCACCGCGAAGTGGCACGCATGCAGTTGATCCTGCGCGGCAAGCGGCTGGGTTTCAGCATCCGCGAGATCAAGGAATTCCTCGATCTCTACGATGTCGATCCCACCCGGCTGGAGCAATTGCAGCATCTGGTGGCGCACATCCGCAGCCGGCTGCGCAAGCTGGAAAGCCAGCACAGCGCCTTGCTCAAGACCATGACCGAGCTTCAGGCCATGGAGGCCGAGGCGATCGACAAGATCGGCGAGCTTACGAGTTCACCGCGGGACGAAAACGCCGCTTGAACAGGCGCGCGGGCAGCGCATCGGCCGTGCTGACGATGATGATGCCCGCCAGGATCATCAAGGCGCCGCCGATGAACGCGGCGTCCAGCTTGTCACCCAGCACGATCACGCCGGCGGCCACACCAAACATCGGCGTCATGAAACTCAACACCCCCAGCCGCGCCGCGCTGTAGCGCCGCAGCAGGGCATACCAGGTGAGATAGCTGAGGAACGCCACGACCACGACCTGGAACGCCATGCTGGCCAGGAGCGGGGCGGTCAGGCTCACGGCCGTTTCACCCAGCACCGGCGCGGCCAGCGTGCACAGCACGAAAGCGCCCATCAGCTGATAGAACAGCGTGACCGAGGCCGGTGCATTGGCCAGCGAAGAATTGCGCAGCACCAGCGTGGTGCAGGCCCAACCGCAGGCGCCGCCCAGCGCCAGGGCATCGCCCAGCCGACCATCGGGATAGCCCGCCCCTTCCTTGCCGCCGCTGAACGCCAGCACCACGCCAGCAAACGACAGCGCGATGCCCACCCACTGGCCAGCGCGCAGGCGCTCGTCAGGGCGCAGCAGACCCAGCGCCAGGGCAGCGCCAATTGGCGCGGTATAGAGATAGATGGTGACGTGGGAGGCGCTGGTGAAGCGCAGCGCTTCGCCCGCCAGCAGGAATTCGGTGCCAAACAGCAGCCCGATGGCCAGGCCCGGTGCCAGGGTCTGGCGGTTGATCACCCGCCCTTCCCCACGCCACAGCACAATGGCCAGCGTGGCAAGGCCCGCCAGGCCCGAACGCAGGCCCATCTGCAACAACGGGCTCATCGCGCCCGCCACCAGCTTGATGGCAACCTGCTGCGAACCCCAGATCGCGCAGAGCACGATCATGATGGCAACGGCAGCGGCATCGACAGGCTTGCGATCGTTCACAAACAAAAGGTCCGGGCTGAAATGGTGTGGGGAGAAATTCCCGCGCGCCTTAGTCGATAATCGTGCCGGGAGCCAGCCATTGGAACCCAGCCATTAGAACGTTGCGCGTTTCGCCCGCTCTAGGGGAAATGCCGCAGGGGCGCCTTACGCCGATTTCAGCGACCACCCCGTAATCCATGGTGCGTTCTGCGGAGTGTGCCATGAGTTTTACCCTCAGCCTTGGCCCGGTGGCCAACATGCAAACCATCACCACGGCCTGGTCGAACATGACCGAGTCCCTGGAAGCGCATGCCGCGATGGTGCTCGATCTGTCGGATCTGGTCGATGTCGATCTTTCCCTGGTGCAGTTGGTGGAAACGGCGCGCCAGCATGCCCTGCGGGACAGCCGCGCGCTGCGTCTGTCGGCGCCGGCCAATCCGGCCGTGACGGCACTGCTGCGCCGCGCCGGGTTCCTGACCGATCCCAGCACCGAAACCCTCGATTTCTGGTTTCACGGAGAACTCCCGCAATGACGGCCTCGATCCTCACCGTAGACGATTCCAGCAGTCTGCGCCTTGCCACGCGGATCGCGCTGACTGGCGCAGGCTATAGCGTGACCGAGGCCTGCGACGGGCTGGAAGGCCTGGGCAAGGCGCAGGGTCAGAAGTTCGACATGATCATCACGGATCTCAACATGCCCAACATGGATGGGCTGAGCATGATCCGCGAGATCCGCAAGCTGCCCGTGCAGATGGGCACCCCGATCATCTTCCTCACCACCGAGTCAGATGATGCCATCAAGCAGGAAGCCCGCGCCGCTGGCGCCACGGGCTGGCTGGTCAAGCCGTTCCAGCCCGATCAGCTGCTGCGCATTACCAAGAAGGTGCTGGGCCGGTGAGCGAAACAGATCCCATTGCCGCGTTCCGCGTGGAAGCTGGTGACCTCCTCGACCAGATCGAACAGGCACTGCTCGATCTGTCGAACCAGTTGGACGATCGCGGGCTGATCGATGCGGTGTTCCGCGGGCTGCACACGCTCAAAGGCTCGGGCGCGATGTTCGGCTTTGATGCGCTGGCCACGTTCACCCACCATTGCGAAACCGCATTCGATCGGGTGCGCAAGGGCTTGTTTCCCGCCACGGCCGAACTTGTCCACGTGATCCTGTCGGCCATGGACCACATGCGCGCACTGGTCGATGGCGATGGCGCGGGGCTCGAGGCGACAGGCGATGCGATCCTGGCGCGGCTGCATGCCGCCTTGCCCGAAACCGGCGCAATGCCTACCACGGCAACGGGCGAAACAGCCCCGCCAACATCAGCGGCAGCCACATCGACGGCTGGTGGATGGCATCTGCGTTTTCGCCTGCCCGCCTCGGCCATGGCCAACGGCACCAATCCGCTGAGCCTGCTCGACGAACTGCGAGCATTGGGCGAATGCCGGGTGGTGGCGCTGTGCGATGCCTTGCCCGCCCTGCCCGATCTGGTGCCCACCGAATGCCTGATCGGCTGGGACGTGACACTGCTGGGCGAGATCAGCCGCGACGCGATCGAGGACGTGTTCATCTTCGTGATGGACGACATGGATATGGAGCTGACGCCGCTGGCCGCAACGCCGGCGGAGACGGACGCGGCCACGACCGCAGCCGCTCCGGGCGCCGTTGCTGCCGCTGCCACGGGAACGCCAGCGAGCGTCGCTGTCCAGGTGCCGGCCCAGGCCGATGCCGCCGCCCGCCAGGCGCCGCGCGCCGGGGAAAGTGTGCGCGTCCCGGCCGAACGGCTCGACGTGCTGATGGACCGCGTGGGCGAGCTGGTGATCGTGCAAAGCCGCCTGTCGCAATTGGCGAACAGCGGGCTGATCGGTGCGTCGGGCGAAGTGGCGCTGCGCTCCATCTCGGAAGAGATCGAGCGCCTGGTCAGCGAAATGCGCGACACCATGATGGTCTTGCGCATGGTGCCAGTGGCCAACCTGTTCGGCCGCTTCCGCCGCCTGATCCACGATCTGGCGCGCGACACCGGCAAGGCGATCGAACTGCTGACCGACGGCGAATCCACCGAGGTGGACAAGACCGTGACCGAGCAATTGGCCGATCCGATCGTCCACCTGATCCGCAATGCCTGCGATCATGGCCTGGAAACACCCGAGGAGCGCCTGGCCGCCGGAAAGCCGGCCACTGGCCGCGTCATGCTGACCGCCGCCCATGCCGGCGGTGAGGTGCTGATCACCATCACCGACGATGGCCGGGGCATCAACCGCGAGCGGGTGCGCGCCAAGGCGGAGGCCAATGGCCTGATCCAGCCGGGCCAGAGCGTGACCGATCACGAATTGTTGCAGATGATCTTCCACCCCGGCTTTTCCACGGCCGCCCAGGTCACCAACCTGTCTGGGCGCGGTGTGGGGATGGACGTGGTCAAGCGGACGATCGAGGGGCTGCGCGGCACGATCGATATTGCCAGCCAGGAAGGCCAGGGCTCCACCTTTACCCTGCGCATCCCGCTGACGCTGGCGATCATCGAGGGGCTGCTCGTGCGCGTAGCCAACGGATGCTATGTCATTCCATTGGCGGCGGTCGAGGAATGCATCGAGCTTTCCGCCGACGAAGACCTGCGCACGCGCGGCCGCAGCATGATCCGCCTGCGTGATGCGCTGGTGCCGTTCCTGCGCCTGCATGACCTGTTCGAGACCGGCGCCCAGCCCGATCAGCACCAGAAGATCGTGGTCATTTCCGCCGCAGGGGAACGTGTGGGCCTGGTGGTCGACCAGATCATTGGCAGTCACCAGACGGTGATCAAGTCGATGTCTGGCGTGCACCGCGCGGTCAACAGCTTTTCGGGCGCCACGATCCTGGGAGACGGCAGCGTCGCTCTCATTCTCGACATCATGCAACTCGTGGCCACCGGCCAGCAACGGGAGGCACGGCTGCGCGCCGTGGGCTGACACCATGACCGACACCCAAAAGACCCGCTGGGACGAACACGGCAACCTGGAAGTGCTGACGTTCGACGTTGGCAGCGAATGCCTGGCGATCGAGGCGACCGACATTCGCGAAATCGTTGACCTTTTGCCCGAAACGCGTGTGCCCGGCGCCGCGCCGCTGGTCGCCAGCATCGTCAACTATCGCGGCAAGATCATTCCGATTGCCGATCTGCGCGTGGCTTTCGGCATGGCGATCACCCCGCCAACGCCCGACAGCCGCATCGTGGTGATCGAAACCCAGATCGATGGCGAGATGACGCACATCGGCCTGCGCACCGACAAGGTTCATGAGGTGGCGATGCTGTCGCGCAGCGACAGTTCCGATCCGCCGCAGGTTGGCCTGCGCTGGCGCCGCGAATTCGTGCGCGAGTTCGTGCGCCAGGCCGATGGGGTGATCGTGCTGCCGGCCCTTTCCGCCATTTTCGAAGCGGCACCACGCCAGCTCGGCGGGGGTAGCCTGGCGGCCTGATGGCCCCTGGCGATGTCTTTGCCAACGATCGCAACCCGATGACCAAGCCTGATGCGGCCCCCCGTTCTGGCCGCCAGCGACGCGCCAGAAACAAGGATTTTCCGACCATGCGTGCCACGATCAAGTTGAAACTGGGAGCTACCTTTGTCGCCCTCATCATCCTGATGATGGCCATCGCCGGCCTGTCGATCAATGCGCTCGGTTCGCTCAACACCAGCATCGCCGACCTCATTTCCGGCCCGGCGGCCCGCCTGTCACTGGCCCAGCAAACCGCCATGACGATGAGCCAGCTGGTCCGTTTCGAAAAGAACATGGCGTTGACCAGCGACATGGATCTGACGCGCGAGTGGAACACGCAGTCGGACAACACGGTGCGCAAGGTCAGCGAAATGCTCGATCAGGGCCGCCAAACCGCCACCGACCAAACGCGGCCGATGTGGAACCGCGCCGATGAACAATGGGCTACGCTAAAGGACGCGAATGCCCGCATGCGTGCGCTGGCCATGCGCAACCAGAACGATGCCGCCGGTCAGATCTCGATCACCGATGGCCGCCGTGCGGCAGTGGAGCTGGAAAAGACGCTCAACCAGATCGTCGATGACCAGGGCAAGGAGATGAAGGCCGCCGGCACGGAAACCGCCAATCTCTACGGTTCGGTGCGCAGCACGCTGATCGTCACCACGCTGCTCGCACTGATCGTGGCGGTGGCCGGTGCCGTGTGGATCGGCCGGATGGTGGCGCGCGGCCTGCGCCAGATCAACACCGCAGTGGGCACCGTAGCCGAGGGCGATCTCGACAACATGATCGACATGAAGGGCGATGACGAGATCGCCGATGTCGTCCGCTCGCTCAACACCATGATCGGCAATCTGCGCAAGACCGCCCTGTTTGCCGACAATATCGCCCTGGGTGACCTGTCCAACGACGTGGAACTGCTGTCTGACCGCGATCGGCTGGGCAAGGCACTGATGGCGATGATTGCCAACATGCGGGCGGCCGCCACAGTGGCCAACAGCCTGGCCGATGGTGATCTGACGGTAAACCACGCTGCCCTATCCGACCGCGACCAGTTGGGCCTGGCCCTGGTGGCAATGATTGACCGCCTGCGCAACGTGGTCAGCGAAGCGACCGGTGCATCGGAAAACGTCTCGTCCGGCAGCCAGGAACTCGCCGCCAGTTCGGAACAGCTCTCGCAGGGCGCGACCGAACAGGCTGCGGCGGCGGAACAGGCTTCGGCTTCGATGGAGCAGATGGCCGCCAACATCAAGCAGAACGCCGACAACGCGGCCCAGACCGAAAAGATCGCGCGTCAATCGGCCAAGGATGCCGAGCAATCAGGCGTGGTGGTCAACCGCGCGGTCGATGCCATGCGCACGATCGCCGAAAAGATCGGCATCGTTCAGGAAATCGCCCGGCAGACCGATCTGCTCGCACTCAATGCCGCCGTCGAAGCGGCCCGCGCCGGCGAGCATGGCAAGGGCTTTGCCGTGGTAGCGAGCGAAGTGCGCAAGCTGGCCGAACGCAGCCAGAGCGCGGCCTCGGAAATCGTCGCCGTATCGTCCGACACGGTAAAGGCTGCGGCCGAGGCCGGCGACATGCTGAGCAAGCTGGTGCCCGACATCCGCCGCACGGCCGAACTGATCAGCGAGATCAGCGCAGCCTGCCGCGAACAGGATATCGGCGCCACCCAGATCAACGAAGCGATCCAGCAGCTTGACCAGGTGACCCAGCAGAATGCCGGTGCCTCGGAAGAGATTTCGGCCACGTCGGAAGAACTCGCCGCCCAGGCCGAAGAGCTGCAGGCGAGCATCTCGTACTTCCGCGTCGATCCCAATGCACGCACCGCATCGCGCAGCGCCGCGCCCGCAGGCCGGGCCAAGGCGATCGCCACAAAATCTGGCAAGGCTGCAGCCAAGCCTGCCCGCAAGGCGGCGCGCCCCGGCTCGATCGGTGATCAGCAGGCGCGGCTCAAGGGCTTTGCCATCGATCTCTCGGCTGGAACGGCCGATGCCGACGATGCCGATTTCGGCCAGGCCGCCGCATGACCTCCCCCCGTTCCTTGGCCGAAGCGCCCGCCCGCGAAGATCTTCAGGTCGTGACGTTCGGCCTGGGGCGGGAAGTCTTCGCCGTGCCGGTGGTGCTGGTACGCGAAATCTTGGATTATCAGGCGCCCAGCCATGTGCCGGGCGGCCCGGCGCATTTCCTGGGTCTTACCGACGTGCGCGGCCAGGGCGTGCCCACAATAGACTTTCGCCGCCGCCTGGGGCTGCCATCAGTAGAACCGACGCTGACCACGCGCATCATCATTCTGGATGTGCCGCTGCCCGATCGCACCCTGGCGCTGGGCGTGGTGATCGATCGTGTGCTGGCAGTGGTGACGGTGCCGGTCGATCGTATCGAAGCGGCGCCCGACATTGGCACCGCGTGGAACGCGGGCTTCGTCCAGGGCGTGGTGCGCGAGGCGGATGGGTTCATCGTGATCCTTGACCTGCCGCGCATCTTTGCTGGCGACGATCCGGTGCACGCCGCAGGCACCGCTACCGTCGAAAACGCTGCAGGCGGGAGGCTGGCCATGTCCACCGCTGCCTGATCCGCCCCACTCGCCCATCAATTCTGCCCCACCGCACGAAGGGGAATCCCCATGCGTCCCACCATCAAATTGAAGCTGGCGGCCACGTTTGCCGTCCTCATCATCGTCATGGCCGGCGTGATCGGGCTTTCGATCAGCCGCCTCAGCACCCTCAATTCCGCTATTTCCGATGTGATCGCCGGCCCGGTCGTGCGCCTCAACACCGCGCAGGAACTGGTGATCGAGGTCAACCGCCTGTTGCGCCGTGAAAAGAACATGGCGCTGACCAGCGATCTTGATCTGACCGCCAAGTTCAACACCGAATCCGATGCCAACGTGACCAAGATCGAGGACATCCTCGTCAGGGGCAGCCAGCAGGCAAGCGAAGAAGGCAAGCCCTATTGGGCCAAGCTCGCGCAGCAGTGGCAAGTGCTCAAGGAAGCCAACCGCCGCATGCGCGCCGCCGCGATGGAAAACCGCAACGAAGAGGCTGGCAGGATCTCGATCACGGATTCCCGTTCGGCCGCGACCACCATGGAAGGCACGCTGGAACAGCTGGTGGAAATCCAGCAAACGCAGATGAAAAAGGCCGATAACGATACTAACGAGCTTTACGCAACAGCGCGCTCCCTACTGCTGGTTTCTGGCGCTGTAGCATTGATCATCGCCTTGCTGGGCGCCTATTGGATCGGGCGCGTGGTGTCGCGCGGGCTGGCCAAGATCACCGGCGTGGTCGATGCCGTGGCAGTGGGCGATCTTGACGTCAGCATCACGGCCGACAGCGACGACGAGATTGCCGACCTGATCGCGCTGGTCAACCAGATGACCGCCAATCTGCGCAAGACCGCTGACCTTGCCGACACGATCGCCAATGGCGATCTGACGGTGAACCATGTCGCGCTGTCCGAGCGCGACAAGTTGGGCCTGGCACTGATCGCCATGGTCGACCGTCTGCGCGATGTGGTGTCCGATGCCAGCGCCGCGTCGGAAAACGTCTCTGCCGGCAGCCAGCAGCTTGCCGCCAGCTCGGAGCAGGTCTCGCAAGGGGCGACCGAACAGGCCGCCGCCGCCGAGCAGGCCTCTGCCTCGATGGAAGAGATGGCTGCCAACATCAAGCAGAACGCCGACAACGCCGCCCAGACCGAAAAGATCGCGCGCCAATCGTCCAAGGACGCCGAACAATCGGGCGTGGTCGTCAACCGCGCGGTCGATGCCATGCGCACGATCGCGGAAAAGATCGGCATCGTCCAGGAAATCGCCCGGCAAACCGACCTCTTGGCGTTGAATGCCGCGGTCGAGGCCGCACGGGCCGGCGAGCATGGCAAGGGCTTTGCCGTGGTGGCCAGCGAAGTGCGCAAGCTGGCTGAACGCAGCCAGACGGCGGCTTCGGAAATCGGTGCCGTCTCGTCCGACACGGTCAAGGCCGCGACGGAGGCGGGTGAAATGCTCACGCGCCTGGTGCCCGATATCCGCCGCACCGCCGAGCTGATCAGTGAGATCAGCGCCGCCTGCCGCGAACAGGATATCGGCGCCGCGCAGATCAACGAGGCGATCCAGCAGCTTGACCAGGTGACCCAGCAGAACGCCGGAGCCTCGGAAGAGATTTCCGCTACCTCGGAAGAGCTCGCCGCCCAGGCCGAAGAGCTGCAAGCCAGCATCTCGTACTTCCGCGTCGATGCCCATGCCCGCGCCGGGGGCCAGGGCACTGCCCCTGCCGCCCGACCCAAGCCGGTCGCGGCCAAGCCGGCCAAGGCTGCCAAATCGGCGACAAAGGCGGGCAAGCCCGCCCGCAAGGCCGCACGTCCTGGCTCGATCGGCGATCAGCAGGCTCGCCTCAAGGGTTTTGCCATCGACATGTCAGCCGGCGCAGCGGACGACGATGACGCCGATTTCGGTCAGGCCGCCGCATGACCGCCCCCCGCCCCTTGGCCAATGCGCCCACCCGCGATGATCTTCAGGTCGTGACGTTCGGCCTGGGGCGGGAAGTGTTCGCCGTGCCGGTCGTGCTCGTGCGCGAAATCCTGGACTACCAGGTGCCCAGCCACGTGCCCGGCGGACCGGCGCATTTCCTGGGCCTGACCGACGTGCGCGGCCAGGGCGTGCCCACGGTAGACTTTCGCCGCCGCCTGGGCCTGCCGGCGGTCGAGCCGACACTGGCCACGCGCATCATCATTCTCGACGTGCCGCTGCCAGATCGCACCCTGCCGCTGGGCGTGGTGATCGACCGTGTCCTGGCGGTGAGCACCCTGTCTGGCGCGCGTATCGAGCCGGCGCCCGATATCGGCACGGCCTGGCGCGGTGAATTTGTCGATGGCGTGGTGCGCGAGGCCGAAGGGTTCGTGGTGATCCTGGATGTAGCGCGCATCTTTGGCAGCGAAGACACCGTGCTGCTGCCGGCGGAGGTTTGAACCTGTGGCCACACCTGCCCCTGCCCAAATCCCGCAAAACGCCGCGATCGTGGGCGACGGCATCACGCCGCGCACGTTCAAGCATTTGTCCGCCTTCATCTATGATCAGTGCGGCATCCGCATGCCGGCCGCCAAGCAGACCATGGTGGAAGGCCGGCTGCGCCGCCGCGCCCGTACGCTCCACTTCGAAAAGCTGGAAGAATATTGCCGCTTCGTCTTGGGTGAAGGCGCCGGCAGCGACGAGGTGGTGCATCTGATCAATGCCGTCACCACCAACAAGACCGATTTCTTTCGCGAACCGCGCCATTTCGAACGCCTGGCGCAGAACATCCTGCCCGGTTTTGCGGCCAAGCGCCGCCAACTGGTGCGCGCCTGGAGTGCGGCCTGCTCCACCGGAGCCGAACCTTACACCCTGGCCATGGTCATGGACGATTTTGCGCAAGCCAACGGCGGGCCCGATTACGCGATCCTCGCCACTGATCTTGATACCAACGTGCTCGCCACCGCCCAGAAGGGCATCTATCCGCGCGAGATGATGGAGCCGGTGCCGGCCCTGCTGCGCCAACGCTATGTCGGGATGGGCCAGGGGGCCAGAGCGAACGAGGCACGCATCCACCCTGGGCTGCGCGCCAAGGTGGGCTTTGCCCAGCTCAACCTGATGGAGCCGACCTATGCCATCGGCCATCAGGTTGACCTGATCTTTTGCCGCAACGTGCTGATCTATTTCGACAAGCCGACCCAGAAAAAGGTGGTGTCGCGCCTGGTCGAATGCCTGGCGCCGGGCGGATACCTGTTCGTGGGCCATTCGGAATCGATCGCCGGCTTCGATCTGCCGCTCGATTCTGTCGGCAACACCATATTCCAGAGGAGATAGACCGATGCCGGCCCCCAAGATCCGCGTCCTGGTCATCGACGACAGCGCCAGCGTGCGCCAGACCATGAAAGCCATCCTGGAAGAAGATCCCGAACTGGAAGTGGTGGCGACGGCAGCCGATCCCTTTGCCGCCGCCCGCCACATCCAGGAACAGGTGCCCGACGTGATCACGCTCGACGTGGAAATGCCGCGCATGGATGGCATCACGTTCCTGCGCAAGCTGATGCAGCAATGCCCCGTGCCGGTGGTGATGTGCTCGTCGCTGACCGAGGAAGGCTCGGATACGCTGCTCGAAGCCATGCATGCGGGCGCAGTCGACGTGATCCTGAAACCGCGCGTGGGCGTGGCCGATCACCTTTCCGAAAGCCGGCTGATGATCCGCGACACGGTCAAGGCAGCCGCGCGGGCCAAGGTGCGTGGCGGCCGCCGCTCTGCCGCAGCCAGCGCGCCGCCCTCGCTCCATCCCCAGCCCAAGCTGACCGCCGATGCCGTGTTGCCGCCTCCCCCGGCACGCGCCGCGGGCAGCAAGGCGATGAGCCGCACCACCGAAATGGTGGTGTGCATCGGCGCCTCCACCGGCGGCACCGAAGCCTTGCGCGAAGTGCTGGAAGCGCTGCCCGCCAATTCGCCCGGCATCGTCATCGTCCAGCACATGCCCGAACATTTCACCCGCGCCTTTGCCCGCCGGCTCGATGGCCTGTGCGAGGTATCGGTGAAGGAGGCCGAAGACGGCGACACCGTGATGCGCGGCCACGTGCTGATCGCGCCTGGCGGCAAGCATACGCTGCTCGAACGCCAGGGCGCGCGCTACCTTGTCTCGGTGCGCGACGGGCCACTGGTCAGCCGGCATCGTCCCTCGGTCGATGTGCTGTTCCGCTCCGCCGCGCGCTGCGCCGGATCGAACGCAGTGGGGATCATCATGACCGGCATGGGTGACGATGGCGCGCGGGGGCTGCTGGAAATGAAGGAGGCCGGCGCGCGCACTGTCGCCCAGGACGAAGCCACCTCCATCGTGTTCGGCATGCCCAAGGAAGCGATCGCGCGCGGCGCCGCCGATCGCATCGTGCCGCTTGGCGCGATCGCCCAGGAACTGTTGCAGGCTACGGCGCGATAAGGAGAGCCGCGATGCAACCCGAACCGCTGATGCCGCCCATGGCAGATACCCCGCCGCCGCCGGCCGATGCCGCGCTCACCGCGCCATTGCGCCTGCGCCTGGCGGATATCCTGCATGGTCTCGACGATCATTTCACCCGCATCGGCACCACGCTGGAGCGGACGGTAGAGGCTATTTCGGCTGTGGTTGGCACCCTCGGCCAGATCAGCGCCGCCCTGGGCGATGGCGATGGTTCGGGCGCGGTGGGAAACCTCACCCGCGCGGCCAAGCGGCTTTACAGCGTGGCCGATCAGGCCGCCCGTCGGGCCGACCAGGTGGGCCACATCCGCGCCGTATCGGCCCGCCTCACGGCACAAATCCATGATCTGCAACGCACGCTCGATGCGCTCAAGATCTATGGCATGAACGTCAAGATTGCTGCGGGTGGCGCGCGCGACTTTGTCGATTTCGCCGATCTCATGGCGCAGAAACTGGACATGGGCAAAGCCGACGCCGCCGGCTTCGACGGGCGTCTGGCCGAGCTGGAAGCCGGCCTTGCCAGCATGCTGCGATCGGATTCGCGGCTGGTCAACGAATGCGCGCGCGTGGTGCCACAGGTGCCAGACCGCCTGATCCGCGATGCCGGCGCGCTGGCCAGTCACCAGGATGGCCTGGCCGCGATGGCGCGCACAACCGGAGAGATCGCCGCGACGATCCAGGCCAAGGTCGCGACCGTGCTGGGCGCCATCCAGATCGGCGATATTGCCCGCCAGCGGTTGGAACATGTGTTGGCCGGATGCGAGATGCTCGACGCGCACCTGGGCGGGCGCCCGCCCGGCTCCCCCGCCGAAGAGGCGGCCTGCCACCATGTGCTGGCCCTGCTGCACGCCCAGCTTGAAGAAACCGCCATCGATTTCCGCCGCGAAACGCTGGTGCTTGTGGGATCGCTGCACGATCTTGAGCCTGAGGCCAACCGCCTGCTGGCGTTGCAGGCCCCCGCCGCGCCGGCCGATCACGATCCCGCGCAGCAGCATGCCGGCGAAGCGGCGTTCCTGCGCGAGCTGGAAAGCGGGATTGCCGAAGCCACCGCCATGATCGCGCAACTGCAAGAGGCAGATGCCCAGGCCGAACAGACGCTGGGCCTGATCATCGCCACCGTGGCTGACCTCATAGCCCGTGCCGCCGCAATCCGTCACTTGCGGGTCGACGTGCAACTGATGGCGATCAATATCGGCCTGTCCTGCCGGCGGGTTGAAGCGATCGGCCGGCCCATGACCGTCATCGCCAACGAAATTCGCAGCCACGCCGAAACGCTGGACGGTGCGGTCACGCATATCAACGCCGCCGCCAGCGATCTCGACGGATGCTCGGCCGCGATGCGCGGCACAGACCGTTCCGGCGAGGTCGGCACTGGCGACGAACTCGCGCTCTCGCTGGCGATGATCCGCCAAGGCGCGCAGCGCACGGAACAGGCCATCGCCGTGGCCAGCCAGCAGAGCGACACCATCGCCACCATGCTGCGCAAGACGCGGGACGAACTGGAAGTGAGCCTCGACCTGGCCAAGACGATCGAGGCGATCGCGGTGCGCACCGCCGACCTTGCCGGCAGTGGCAACAGCGATGATCCCGCCGCCCATGCTGCGATCGCCGCGCTGATGAACGCGCTGGGACAGATCTATACCATGGCGAGTGAACGCGTGGTGCACGATCGCTTTCTCCTGCACGGGATGGTGCCGCTCGCCAACAGCCAGCCCACGTCCGGCTTTGGTCCCGGTGACGCCCAAGACGATGACGACGACGCCTTGTTCGACGACGCACTGTTCTGATCTGCGGCGGCGGCGAATGCGACGCAGGCAGCACCCGTGCTGGACCTGCGCGCCTGCCTGCCTATAGTCTGCGGCATATGAACCAAGTCGCGATCCCGCCAATGCTTGCCACACCCGGTGGTCCCTCCCGTGGCAGACCGCGGCAGTTCGATCCCGATGCAGCCTTGCTCGCCGCTCTGCACGTGTTCTGGACACGCGGCTATGACGGCGCTTCGTTGTCTGACCTGACGGAGGCGATGGGGATTACCCGGCCCAGCCTCTATGCCTGCTTTGGCAACAAGGAATCCTTGTTTCGCAAGGCCTTGGACCTTTACGAGCGGGACAAGCTGGCGTTCATGACCCAAGCGCTTTTGGCGCCAACCGCGCGCGGTGTGGCGGCGGCCATGCTACGCGATGCCCTGGCAATGTTGACCACCAGCGAGGGCGGACGGGCGTGCTTTGGCGTGATGCACGCAGTCGCTTCCTCCACCTATGACGAATCGATGCGCCAAGAAGTGATTACCCGCCGCGCTGCCTATGAGCAGGCGCTGCTTGCACGGTTCGAGCGGGCCGAGGCGGAGGGCGATTTTCCCGGATACACCGCGCAGGCGCTATGCGCCTATTGCCTGTGCCTGTTGAGCGGAATGAGCGTCCAAGCCGGTTCAGGTGCTGATTTTGCGCGCCTTCATACGATCGTCGAAACCGCCTTGGCACTCTGGCCGGGGCGTTGAGCAACGCCCGCCGTTTGCGATACCGAGCGGTATATAAACTTGTTGACGCGGCATCTGCGGGTTTCTATACCAATTGGTATTGAAAGTCGCGGGGCCAGCCGGCTTCTCCCCCCATTGGCCGGCATCCCCCCATCCCCATGGTCCCTCGCGGGCTTTCTTTATTCGACGCGTCCCCCGCGCGTCGGCAAAGGGCGGCCGGGCAATAGGCTTTTTCGTAAAGCAGCCCGGCCGGGCCTGGCCCCGGTTTCGTCGATGCGCGTGCGTGCCCGCTATTGCGCGTTGACGAAACCGGTTCCCTGCAAGCTAATTTGCACAGCAACACCGATTGCAGCTGTCGTTTTCTCCTAACTCATGTCAGTTTGTTGCAATTACTCGGCGTAGATCACCGTACCCCGTATCGCTACGGTATTGGTTGCCGAGCCTGCAATCTAAGGCTGATTTCGGTTATAACTGAACAGGTTCGGTCTGCCGAACCGGGATGGGCGAGATCAACGTGGCGCAACGCACCGTTCACATCGTGGATAGCGATGCCCTGCATCGTCGGGATCTGGCACAATTGATACGTCAGCAAGGGCTGGACTGTCATCCTTTTGCCGCGTCTGCCGATCTGGCAGACGCGCTGGGCTATCTTCCCGCCGGCTGCGTCCTGCTGGCCTGGCGCACGCCTGAGCCCCCTGCCCAAGCCACGCCCATCGCCGGCGAAGAGGAAGGCCCTGGCCCGATGGTGCGCGCGGTCCTTTCGCAACGGCCAGAGATGGCCGTGATCGTCATGGCCGTTTCCCCTACGATCCCGCAGGTGGTCCAGGCCCTGCGCGCCGGCGCCGTGGATTTCCTGGAAATGCCGGTTCAGGCCGATGCCTTGCGCCCGGTCCTCGAACACGGCTTTTCGATCCTGCCCGCTCGCGTCGCCCAGCAGCAGCGCGTGGGCCAGGCTACGGCCTTGACCACACAACTGACCCCGCGCGAGCAGGAAGTGCTGCGGGGCGTGGTTGCCGGGCTGACCAACCGCGCCATTGCCGAACGGCTAAGGATCGGGGTACGCACAGTGGAAATGCACCGGGGCAACATCATGCAAAAGCTGCAAATGGACAATCTGGCTGCCCTGATCCGTTTCGCCGTGTTCACCGGCGTTCTGGATCAAGGGCTTGATGCAGCCTGAGGGTGGGGCCACCGTGCAGCATTGGCTCTATGCCAGCAATTGCGCCGTTGCGCCCGCCTGGGCCGGTCCTACCGTAGAGGCCCTGGTTGCCCACGCGGCGCTGCGCAATGCCGAATGCGGCCTCAGCGGCGCCCTGCTGTTTACCGGGCAGCATTTCATCCAGGCACTGGAAGGCCCCGCCACCGCACTGGCGCAGATGCGAAGCACGATCTGTGATGATGTGCGCCACACCCACATCATGACGCTGGCCGAAGGCACGCTGCCCTATCGCCGTTTCGATGGCTGGGCACTCGCCTATGCCGGGGCATCAGTCTATCTGGCCGGCCAGGTTCGCACGGCCATGGCCGATGGTGCACCCGCGCTACTAAGCCTGTTGCAGGCGTTTGCCAGGCCCCTGCCCGGCGCGAACCCCGGCTGCGGCCAGCATCGTGCGACGTGATCAACATTTGTTAACCCCGCAATCGCAATCTGCACGTAATCATTGAGCCCGCCTGCGCCGCAGGCGGTGCCATGTGGAGAGAGCGCCGGTGCCCCGAACGACGTTTCCGGCCGGTGCCGGCGCGGATGCCGCTGCCGGCGGGCCAGCACTGGCCGACCGCATCTATGCCGAACTCGTGCGCGGGCTCTATGCCACGCCATTGCAAGCGATCTACATGGCGGTGATCTTTGCCGCCTATCTCGCCCTGATGATCCACGACACAGGGGATCGCGTGATCATGGTACTGGGTTGCCTGGCGGCTTGTGCCTGGACCACGCGGATCATCCTGGCGGTGCGCTTGCGTCACCGCGCCCTGACCGCCCTGCTCGACCGGCCCGCCGCGCGCCGGCTGGAACTGCTGTTCGCTATCCCCTATGGCAGCTTTGCCGGGTTGCTCGGCCTGATCGGGGCGCGGGTGATCCACCTGGATCGTGGCGATGCGCGGGCCCTGACGATCTGCGTGCTTGTCGGGTTTTGTGCAGGCGTGGCGACCGGCGTTGGCGCCCGGCCGCGTCTTGCCTCGCTGTTCATGGCCCTGGCGATGACACCAACCCTGCTGCTCGCGCTGGCCGAGGCCCGCCCTTTGACGATCGGGCTGGCGTTTATCGCCACGGCTTTCGTGATCGGCGGCCGACAGTCGCTGCGCATGCGCCATGACATGGTCAAGGCTGAGATCGGCCATCGGCTGGTCTCGCTCTCGCTGGCCCGGCGCGACAACCTGACCGCCCTGCCCAATCGCCTCGCCCTGCGCGAGCATTTCGAGGCCAATGCTGCCGTCATGTCTCCCCACGGCCTCGTCGCCGTACATTATCTCGATCTCGATGGCTTCAAGCCAGTCAACGATGCCTATGGCCACGGCACTGGCGATCGCCTGCTGGAACAAGTGGCCAATCGCCTGCGCGGCGCGATCCGCAATGGCGATATCGTTGCGCGCCTGGGCGGCGATGAATTTGCCGTCGTGCAATTTGGCCTGTCACGCAGCGAAGAGGCCGGTCTTCTCGCGCAGCGCCTGCGCACCACGATCGCCGAGCCGTTCGAGGTGGATGACCATGTCATCCTGATCTCCACCTGTGTGGGCAGCGTGGTGAGCGACAATCGCGCCGATCAGCTCGATGCGCTGCTGCAGGAGGCGGACGCGCGCCTGTACCAGGCCAAGCGCGAGCGCGGCGCCAATCGCCGCCGCGTCGCCTGAGGCTGCGTCAGATCTCGCTCAATTCGGCGACCAGGTCATAGGCATCGCCACGATAATAGCTGTGGGTGATTTCGATCACCCGACCATCGGGCAGAAACGCCCGGCGTTCGATGAACAGGCACGGATCGCCGGCAGCGATGCCCAGTAGATCGGCCATCTCCGCCGGAAAGCCGATCGCGCGCACGCGCTGCAGCGCCCGCACCGGCCTGTGCCCAGCCTGTTGCAAGGCCGTGTAGAGCGAGTTCTCGACCGTCGCGACCGAAGGCAGGCCCCAACCCGGCACGGTGGCGCCTTCAAGCGCCATGGTCACGCCATCGGCGTAACGGATGCGCTGGAAGCGATAGACTTTCGAGCCCGGCGACAGGCCCAGCGATAGCGATTCCTCGGGCGTAACGAGGCCTTCGGAACGATCGATCCACTTGTTGCCGGGCTTGCGCCCGCGCGCCATCATGTCTTCCGAAAACGATGACAGCGCCGAAAAGCTCTTTTCCACGCGGCCGCTGCTGGCTTTCTGAAGGTTTTCCGAGACAAAGGTGCCCGCGCCCTGGCGCCTTTCCAGCAAGCCTTCTTCCACCAGGCCATCGATCGCCTTGCGGATCGTGACGCGCGACAGCCCGTATTCCTCGCAAAGGTCGCGCTCGCTGGGCAGAGCGGCGCCGGCGGCAAGGCGACGGCTGTCTACCGCGTGACGAATAAGCTTTTGCAGCCGCATGTAGCGTGGGCCGGCTTCGTTTTCCCGAAGCGCACCAATCTGATCAACGAAGGCCATGGCTCTCCTTTACGCCCAAGCACTACGCCGCCCGGGAACCGAGAACAACAGGGATTTTATCTGTATGGCAATGGTTATGGATTGAACTCACACCCAATCAAGGCGCTGGGCAAGAATCGGGACGTTGTTCGAATGCATGCCGTGGCGCGATTCTGCCGTTGGACCAGCGTGATGGCCGCATTTTTCGGTCCGATATGGAAAATTCATGTGTTTGCGTGGCTGACCCCGGATGTGTCGCTGAGCCTGCGCTTGCCTCATACCGCATATGCGCAATCGCGCCGTCATGAAGGCGATGCGCAGAACCGTTACAGTTGTTATCGCGTGCCCCAATCCGCTGATTGAGCGGAGCCTGACGATGGGGCCTGCAGCGCAGCCGACGTAGGCGCAAGCCAACCCTGTTTACGGCAATTTCCGTTGTCGCGTCGGGATATTCGGCAATATCGCTGGCTATCGCCAGGCCTGTGCAACCTTACGCAAGCGCCCGGACATGCAGACGCCGAAAGATCGTTAACGTCAGCGCATGGATTGCTGCCGGAAAACCGGCCTCCTGCGTGCTGCAACGCGTCATGATCTGGCTATGGCCCCAGACAATGACGGTGCCAACGTGCCGTAGCGGTGGAAAACGCGCCGGCGAATGAACGCAAACCCATGGTTCTTCGTCTCTCCGCCGATTTACAGCGCGCAAATCAGGCGTTAGGCCCCACGCAGCATTTTGGAGAAACGCTACCATGAACACTACTGAACTTGTCGATGCCGTTGCCGCCAGCCAGGGCATTGCCAAGGCCGAGGTCCGCAAGACGGTCGACGCCGTTTTCGCCGCCATCGCCGAAGCCGCTGCCAAGGGTGAGGAAATCTCGCTGAACGCGTTCGGCAAGTTCAAGGTCAAGGACGTGCCGGCCCGCGAAGGCCGCAATCCCTCGACCGGCGAACCGATCCAGATCGCGGCTTCGCGCAAGCTCAGCTTCGCGCCGGCCAAGGCTCTCAAGGACAAGCTGAACGGCTAATCGCCGCTGCTGGCTTTTTCCCCTCGGAAAGGCGTTTCGTGGATTTCGACGACCAGATGCGCCGCTACTTCGGCGCTGCCGATCCTGCATCGGTAGCGCCAGCGGCACTGGCCGCGGGCATGGAACGCCTTTCCGTGGATTTTGGCCTGGAGCATGATCCCGGCCGGCGCTTTGCGATGTGGGCGTTGATGCACATCCTGGGCAATGCGCCCGATCTCGACGTGGCCTTTCCCGATCCTGCCGAGCGGGACGCTGCGCGCAACTTCATGGATATGCTGGACCAGCTCCAGGCGCAGGCCCCCACCGACCCCGCTTGAGCGCCCATCGCGCCGCGCAGGCTTTCCCAGCGACGCCGATCAGCTTCACGTGATCGTGACGATCTCCACCGCTTCGGCCTTGCCACCAAAATCCACATATTCGCCCGCTTCGGCGCCCATGATCGCGCGCGCCAGCGGCGCGGAAAACGCCAGCAGGCCTGCCGCTGGGTCGGCCTCGTCGTCGCCGACGAGCGTGACCGTCCGCTCCCGACCGTTGTGCACCAGCGTGACCGTGGAACCGAACTCCACCACGTCACCGGCCGGCGCAGGCATTACCTGGGCGGTGGCCAGGCGCGTACTCCAATAGCGCAGATCGCGGCGCGCGGCCTTGAGCGCCTCCTCATCCTGCAGCGTGGCGATCAATGCCTCCACCTCTGCCACTCTGGCGCTCAATTGCGCCAGGCCACGCGCCGTTACCAGATTGGGCCCAGCCGGGATCGGCCGCTCGAACTTGGGTTCGAGATGCTCGTCATCACTTTCGCGGCGGAACGCAACGCTCATGCCTGGTCCTTGGTCAGCAGGGGTGGGTCCCCCCTCTTGCCCGCTTTGCGCGACAGAGCAAGAGCAGCCACCGCCCCACGAGCGCAGACCATAAAAAGCCGGCGGGCAAAAGCGCAAGCCTTGCCCGCCGGCAGCAGGGTGAAATAGAGTTGCGAGCGTCACAATGCCCTGCGCGCACCGAAAAGGCCAGAGGGGCCAGCAAGCCATTTCTCTGCGTGAAATGCTTGGCGGCATGGCCATGCTGTTTCACAAGGATTGCCAGCCATGTCACTCGCCTATGTTCTCGATGCCCCGGCCCATGCCATTGCCCAGGCGCTGGCGGCCGATGCCAACGGCGATGTCTGGACCGGTGGCGCGGTGAACCCGGGCGGCTATGCTCCGGTGGTGGTGCGCGGCCGCGATGGCCGGCGGCGCCTGGTGCCGCGCCAATGGGGCGTGCCACCACCGCCCCGCGGGCAGCATGTGGTGACGACGGTGCGCAATGTGGAAAGCCCGTTCTGGATAGGCACTTTGCGCCATCCCGAGATGCGCTGCCTGGTGCCGGCCACGCATTTTCGCGCAGGCGGCGCACGGCGGTGGTGGCGATCGCCCGATGCGCCGATCATGGCCTTTGCCGGCATCTGGCGCGATTCCGAAGTGCCCAGCTTTGCCATCCTGACCGTTGGTGTCGACGCGCTATCGGGCCCAGCCAATCCCCCCGCCTCCGTCCCCCTGCTGCTGACGGCGCCGCAACAGGCGCGCTGGCTGGCGCAAGGCTGGAAGGAGGTGGACACGCTGGTCCAGGCGCTTCACCCCGATCGGATCATGCCACTGGGCGATTGAGCGGCGGCTGCTTTTTACGAACCGTACCCAAGCCTGCCTTACGCGCCCGCCTATTTTGCACCGAATAACAGTTTTTTTTGGAAACTGATCTTGGCTTTGCGCGTTGGCGACACCATTGGAGTTTTTACGGACCGTCATGTCAAAGCGCTGCGCCACTGGCGCGGTGCGCATTCTATCGAGCGGAAATGAGACAGGAATTCAATCAACACGGCGGGGTGGCGATCATCCGCGCCAAGGATTTTACCCCCACCGAAGTCAGCCGCCCGGTGCCCCGCGTAGGCGTGGTGAGCAATCCGCGCAGCCACCGCAACAACGGCGGCTCACGCCCGACCGAACTGCCCGAGGCCGTCGTGTTCAAGCGCGAACCCTCATCGCGCAACGAACTGGTCAGCATCATCACCCAGTTTGCCAACGAAGGCGTCGAACTCATTGTAATCGATGGCGGCGACGGCACCGTACGTGATGTCTTGAGCGTGGCGCACATGGTGTATCGCGGGGCATTGCCGCGCGTGGCGGTGATCCCCTCGGGCAAGACCAACGCGCTGGCGTTCGATCTGGCCTTGCCCGCGCACTGGAGCCTGGGCGACGCGATCCGAGCGCACATGGAAAACCGCGTCGCCGACCGCGCGCCGGTGCATATTCACTGGAACAACAATGCCCTGCCCGACCAGCTCGGCTTTATCTTTGGCCTGGGCGTGTTCAGCCGCGCAACGTTGCTGGCGCAGCGCGTTCACCGCAAGGGCATGTTCAACGCCATCGCGGTGGCAATGACCGTGCTGATGGCCTTGCTGAAGAGCCTGTTCGGCGGGCCGCGCAACAGCTGGCGCCGTGGCGACATGGCGCGGGTGTCGCGCGATGGCGTGGAGATCTTTGCCGAACGCGTCTATCTCATGCTGGCCTCGACCTTGCGGCAGATGCCGGTGGGCCTGCGCCCGTTCGGTCGCATCCGCGACGGGCTAAAGTTCCTTACCGTCAAGGCCCCGCCCCGTGCCCTGCACCGCAATTTCCTGGCGGTGATCAAGGGACGGGAATCGCCGGCATTGGAAGCAGATGGCTATATCCGCCGCGATGCGGACAAGGTCTATCTCTCGCTCGACCGGGGCTTCATCCTTGATGGCGAGCAGTTTCCCGGCGGCAATCTGATCATCAGCCGGGGCCGGCCGATCCAATTCGTGGTTCCGGCATGAGCCTGAACCAGGCGGTGGCAGCCAGCCTCGCACAACCGGTAAAGCCAGAGATCGTGGCGGCGGCCCGCCAGGTCTGCGCCCGGCTCGGTGGCGATGCCGTGCTGTTTTATGGATCGAACCTGCGGCGTGACGATCTGGAGGGGCTGGTTGATTTCTATGTCCTCCACCGCCGCCCGGCGCGCGGCTTGGCGGCGTTGATCTGGCCCGACGTTGGCTATCATGAAATCGGTCTTGGCGCCGTCACCGTGCGGGCCAAGGTCGCGGTCATGTCCCTGGCGCAATTTCGCCGGGCGGCGCGCGGCGAAAGCATCGATACCACGGTATGGGCGCGGTTCTGCCAGCCTGCCCGGCTGCTCGTGGCCAACGACCTTGCCATGGCTGCTGCGGTCACCCAGGCGGTGGCCGATGCTATTGCCACGGCCGCCCGCTTTGCCCTGGCGCTTGGCCCAGGCCAAGGCCCGGCGCAGGCGTGGTGGCGGGCGCTGTTCCGCCAGACCTATCGCGCCGAACTGCGGGTGGAACCGCCCGCCCGCAGCGACGCCATCCTCTCGGCCGATCCAGCCCATTTTGCCACGATGCTGCCGCTTGCCTGGGCCAGCCAGGGCATCCTGCTGTCTGGCAGCGGCGCGGCCTGGCAACCGGAAGTACCGCAAGGACAGCGCCGCCGCTGGCAGCGCGCCTGGCGGTTGCGCCGCGCGCTGGGCAAGCCGCTCAACGCCCTGCGCCTGGTCAAGGCTGCCTTCACGTTCGAAGGTGCCGCCCGCTATGCCTTGTGGAAGATCGAACGGCATTCCGGCCTGCGTCTGGCGCTGACACCATGGCGCGAACGCCACCCGATCCTGGCCGCACCGGGCGTGTTGTTGCGGCTATGGCAGGCGCGGCGCGCATGACCACATTTTCCGCCCTGATCCTGGCGGGCGCGCGCGGGCCGGACGACCCCGTTGCCGCCAGCGAGGGTCTGCCGGCCAAGGCGCTGGTTCCGGTGGCCGGTGTGCCAATGCTCGCGCGCGTGATCGCGGCGGTGCGCGCCGCCGGAGCCGGGCGCGTGGCTGTCGCTGCGTCTGATCCCGCCATCGCGGCCCTGGCGCAGGAACTGGGCTGCGAACTGGTGCCGGCAGCCCACGGCCCCAGTGAAAGCGCCGCGCGCGGCTTTGCCTCGCTGGGTGCGCCGATGCTGTTGACCACGGCCGATCATGCGCTGTTGCAACCAGCATGGGTTGCCGATTTTCGCGCGGCGGTATCGCGCGATGCCGATGTCTCGGTGCTTTTGGCGCGGCGCGACGTGGTGGAGGCAGCCGTCCCCGAAACGCAGCGCACCTGGCTTCGCTTTGCCGATGGGCAATGGTCGGGCTGCAACCTGTTTCACTTTGCCACGCCCCGCGCCGCGGCCGCGTTTGCGCTATGGCAGGCGGTGGAGCGCGACCGCAAGCGGCCTTGGCGGATCGTCTGGCACCTCGGCCCCCGGCTTCTGCTGCGCTATGCGCTGGGGCGGCTGTCGCTCACCGAGGCGATGGCCACTTTGGGCGGGCGGGCTGGCCTGAGGGTGGAAGCGGTCGCCAGTCCCCACGGGCTGGCGGCTGTCGATGTCGACAAGCCGGCCGATCTGGTGCTGGCGCGGCGGATCGCCGGCCGACTTGGCCCCACCTAGGCGGCTGCTTCGTCCAACCCGTGATGCATGGCATAATGCCACAAGACCGCGCCCAACAACACGCTTGCCGCCACCGATCCGGCGAACACGCTGATGCTGGCGCCCAGGGCTCCGATTTGGGGCAGCAGCACCAGCATCAAGCCAAGTTGCAGCGCCACGGCCGCAGCCCGCGCCACAGTGGCCGACAGCGCGCGATGCACCGAGAGCAGGATCGGCTCGAACGCGGCGGCGGCCAGTTCGATCGCGCCGGCCCCGGCCAGCCACAAGAGATAGACATATCCTGCACCGAACGCGTGCCCGCCCACGGCCATCAACAGATTGCGGCCCGCCAGCGCCACCAGCGCCATCACGGCGCCGGCCGCCAGCAAGCCAGCCAGGCCGACGCGCAGCACCCCGGCGCGAAAGTGCGCGCGCGACGCGGTACGGATCGACCGGACGATTTCGGGAAAGGCGGCCCGCGTGAGCAGGATGGAAATCTTGGACAGGGCATTGGCCAGTTGCGCCGCAAGGCGAAAGGCCCCTGCCGCCTCGGCTCCGACAAAGCCGCCGACCAACAGCAGCGGCGCCTGCCGGGCGGCAAGGCCCAGGGTCGATTGTCCGTTGGTGCTGATCAGCACGCGACCGATCCCCGGATTTTCCGCGCGCGCCTGGCGCCAGCCATGGCGCACCCGCAGCAATCCGCGCACGTCACCGGTTTGCGCCGCCAAGGCCCAGGTTGCGGCCAAGGTCAACAGCTCGGCGATGGCCCAGGCCAGCAGGAAGCCGGCCAATTCCGGCCAAAGCCATTGTGCCAGCGTCGCCCCGACCAGGCGGCCGATTGGTTGCACGCTATCGGCAAGGGCCGCCAGGCGGAACCGATCACGCATGCGCAGAATGCCCGTGGGGGTGGAGCGCAAGGTGATCAGCTGCACCACAGCATAACCGATGGCATAGGGCACCACAGCCGCATCCATGCCGAACGGCGCCGGCCAGAGGGAAAACAGTACAATCACCAAGGCGATGCCCAGGCCGGCGCTGCAGACTTCGATCAGCGCGGCGGCCTGTTCCAGGCGCCAGGTGGCGGCGTTGTCGCCGGCCGCCTCGTGATCGAGGCCATATTGCACGACCACTTTCCACGTTTCGAAGCTGACCAGCATGGCCAGCGTCTGGGCGGTGCCCGTGATCAGGGCAAAGCGGCCGAAATCAGCCAGCCCCAGCGTGCGCGTCGCCATGCCGATATAGACGAGCGAGAGCACGGCCATCAGCGCGTTGCTGGCCAGGAGCCAGCCCAGATTGGCCAGCACCGCGCGCAGCCGCGATCGCGCCGTCACGCCTGGGGTCCGATCGCGCCGCGCCCGGCGGCCAGGTCGCGCAAGGCCTGCGCCGCGCGTTGCACGGCCGGATGGCCTGCCTGATGCGAGACCGTGTCGGCAAAGATCGCCTCTTGTGTGGCGCGAAAGGCATCATGGCGCTGCCATGCGCCAGGGATCAGCGCTGCCAGGCCCGCCGCATCGCGCGCCACGTCGCCAGCCTGCCAGGCCGGATAGGCCCCCTCGCGCGATCGTGGATCGTGCGAGAACGCATCGAGGAACAGCAGCGGCCGGGGTCGGACCAGGAATTCATAAACCTGGCTCGATACGTCGCCGATGTAGGCGTGCGCGGCCAGCGTATAGGTCATGTCGACCAGCGCGGCGCTGCCGGTATCGATCAGGATATTGGCTGCGCTCTGCCAATGCGGGGCGATATCCGGGCGCAGGCGCGCGGTGCGGTATTCCAGCGATACATGAAGTTTCTTGGCAAACAGCATGATATGTGGGGCAAAAATCAGATTGTACGCTTGCCCCGCCGGGCTGGCGAACCAGTCCAGCAGCGCCGGGCCATGATCATACCAGCTCGACAGCAGCGGATCGAAGTGCGGGTTATAGACCAATACGGGATTGCCGTTGGGGAACAGGCGCTTGGACTGGGCAAGATCGATCGTGTCAAACTTGGGGTAGCCAATCACACGCAGTCGCTCGGCCGGGGCGACGCCGCGCGCCACCATCTCGCGCGCGGTCTTGTGACCACTCACCAGGATCAGGTCGAACCCGCCCTTTTCCGGATGATAGGACACCATGCGATCGCCCGCACCGTGGGGCACATAGGCAAACAGCGCCTTGCCCCGCCCTTCGCGGATGGAGAGGCACGTGCGTTCTGCACTGACCACCACACGCGCCGCGTTGATCCGCCCGGCATGATGGCGCAGCCGCATCAGCCGCCGTACCGGCGCCACCTTGTTGGGCAGTGCCAGCGCGGCTTCCAGCCACCCCGGCAACGCCATGTCATACCACGCCACCTGCCCCGCTGCCGGGCCGAGGATGCTTTCCACGCGCGCGCGGATGGCCGGCGTGGCTACCGCGCAGGTGACGGTACGGCCATCGGCACCCGTCTTCACCATCGCGCGCGCGATGCCGGCAATATGCGCCACCTGGTGCGGGGCATCGTGGTTGAACAGAAACAGAATGTCGTCCGCCATGGGCTGGCGGTCACCCAATTCCGGGCGAATTGCAACTCTTTCCCGCCGGGCAAGAGCATGCCCACCGCCCCCATCAGACAGGAGAAGCGAACGTGCCAACAACGCCATGGGTATGGGCGGGCGCCACAGTGTTCCTCGCGTTTTTGCCGCTGAGCGCACTTGCGCAGATACCCGCCACGCCACCGGCCATGCCAGCAGCGCAAAGCCGCACACCCGACCGGGAATGCCTTCCGGGACAACCCTCACTTACCGTGGAGGTCAGCGGCTTTATCAACGACAAGGGGACGGTGCGCGCCCAGCTTTACGGGCCGGGTGGCGCGCGCTTTCTCGACAAGGGGCAATGGGCAATGCGGATCGAGCAGCGCCGCCATGGTGGTGGTCCGATCCGCTTTTGCTTTCCGATCAGCCAACCGGGCGACTATGCCGTGGCGGTGCGCCACGATGCCAACGCCAACGGCAAATCCGATTGGAACGATGGTGGAGGTTTTACCCGCAATCCGCATCTCTCGGTGTTCAAGTTGAAGCCCGCGTTTGCCGCCACGGCCGTGGCTATCACCAACCGGCCGATCAGCGTGCCGGTTATCATGCAGTATCGCAAAGGGCTGATTATCGGGCCATCAGGCCGGTGACGGCGCCAGTTGTGCGGGCAAGACCAGGCGCACCAGGTCGGCTGCATCGGGGCTGGCCAGAAACGTGAGTGCCGGGGCATAGGCGATCTCGAACAAGAGCGCGCCGAGGGTTTCCGGCTGCGCCGGACCATCGGGGAAGCGTTGCCGCAGATAGCCGCCAAGTTCGCGCCAGCCCCGTCGCACGATTTCCTCAAGCCGCTCAAGGCAGGGCGATCCGGGCGGCGAGGTGCGGGCCAGTTCCAGCACCGACAGGGACCATCCGCCATGGCGCGAACGCTCCTGCGCCCAGGCGGCCACCACGTCCACCACCCCGGCGGCATCGGTGGCGCCGTCAAGGTCGGCCAGCAAATCGCCAAGGCTGCGAAGCGCTTCGGCGCTCAACACTTCGAGATAGATCGCTTCCTTGCTGTCGAAATTGGAATAGACCGCGCCCTTGGTGAAGCCGGCCGCATCGGCAATGCGTTCGAGCGAGGTGATCGCATAGCCATCGCGCCGAAACAGATCGGTTGCCGCCTGCAGCAGCCGTTCGCGCGTACGCGCCTGGCTTTCGCTGCGCTTCAATCGGGCCAAACTCGTTATCCCCTCGTGGTCCACGTCTGGCGCGGTTCACGTCGCCAAGAACCGAGGATTAAGCGGAGCCAAGCCGGCTAGGCAAGGCCCTCGCCCAAAAACAGCGTCAGTCGCTGATGCCGATGCGGATCGGCATCGCGGCGTCATCGCCTTCGGGATAGATCACGTCGGGCGCGATCACCACGCGGTTGCGGCCCTGGTGCTTGGCCGCATAGAGCGCGGCATCGGCGGTGCGATAGAGCGCGGCGAAATCGTCTCCGGTCCGCGCCATGGCGACGCCCACGCTCACCGTTACCTGCCCACGCCCGAAAAACGGGGAATGGTCGCAATCACCCAGCCCCGTGCGTACGCTTTCGGCGAGTTGCAGGGCGGCAAAGCGGCCCATGCCGGTGGCGAGCAAGGCAAACTCCTCTCCGCCCAGGCGCGCTGTCACACACATTGCCCCGTCCCAACGCGCGAGCCGCCGCGCCAGCGTTACCAGCACGACATCGCCGGCGTCGTGGCCATGGGCGTCGTTGATCGCCTTGAAGCGGTCGACATCGAGCAGCAGGAGCGCCACACCCTGGCTATCGTCCAACACCGCGTCTGGCGCCTGGGTTACACGGTCGAGCAGCGGGGTGATCGCGTCGGTGAAACCACGGCGATTGCGCAACCCGGTCAGCGGATCGCGCCGGGCCTGCTCCTGCGCTGCTGCTTCAGCAACGAGGGCGCGGTCACGCTCGATCCGCATGCCCATGAAGCGCCGGGTGGCCGCAACCGACAGCCACACCGTCTGCCAGGCCGATGCGGCCAGGACCAGCATCTGCGACCCCCCGCCCCATACGGCGTGGCTGAAATCCACGACCGACGACAGGCCGAGCGCCAGCATCGGCACAGCCCATGCGCCCACAAACGCACGCGCGGCGCTGCTGCCCCGCCGCCATGCGGTAATCAGGCACGATCCGGCCAGAACCAGCAGCAGCAAGACCAGGAAGCCCAATGCATTGGCCCAGAACTCCAGCGGCCCGCTGCGCATCAGGCTGAGCGGCACGCCAAGCAGTGCCGTGGCGAGCGCGACCACACGGGTGGTGCGGCCCAGCCAGCGCGGCACGTGCCCAGGATCGATCGCGGTAAGCAGGCTGTAGGTGGCCAAGAGGGTAGCCAGGCACGACAGCGCCGTGCAGATCTGCGCCGAAACGACCCCGGCCAGCCCCGGAAAGAAGAACAGGTGAAACTGCGACCACATCGCTCCCCAGGCGACCATGCAGGTGGCCCAGGCGCCCTGCCAGGCCGGGAATTGCCGTCGCACCGCGAACGCGAGCCCGAAATTGTAGACCGCGCCCAACGCCAGCAGCATCAGCATCGCGCCGATCATGCTGGCCATTGCCGTGGCCTGGATCTGCGCCTGGCCGCCATCGATCAGGCGCATGCGAAGCATAGGTGCCGATGCCACTCGATCGAACCGCAACATCACGCCAACCAGCGCGGCATCGCGCTGCGGCGGCACGAACGCGATCTGGCCACCCAGGCGCCAGTTCGCGCCATAGGCACCGCGCGCCACCTCCTGCCAATCGGCGGTGCCATCGCCATAGAAAAAGCCCACGTGCAGCGCATCGAACCGCGAGGAATGGACCATCAGCACCGGCGTTGGCCCCGCCTGCGCCAGAGTTTGCGCGTTAACCTTGAGCCAGAGGCTGGCGCGTTGGTAATCGCGCGGCTCGCCATGGCAGGAAAAGCGCGTAGGCAGGGTGGCGTCGTGGCCAAGTGCCGGCGTGGCGCCCGTGGCATGGCAGGCATTTTCCAAGGTAATCCATTGGTCAGGCGCGCCAGCCAGGGCCGGCTGTGCCACCGCCAGGGCCAGGCAAGACAAGATCAGCCGCACCGCACGCCCCAGCATGCGCCGCCCCCCATCCATCGCTGCGTCCAAACCACTCATGCAGCGGCATTTACCACAAATACCTATGTAAATGATTACCGGATTGAAAACCAGCCCGACGCGGGGGGCGCGCCGGGCCGGCGGGGTGGCAACCGGCCCGGTTTGGGGGGTGGCCGGTTGCCGGGGGGCCGGGAAAGCCTAGAAATGCAGGCGGGCACCCACCTGGAGAGAGCGGGGCGCGCCAGGCGCGAAGAACGTCGATTGCAGCAAAGGCCGTTCGCCATCGATCACTGGGCCGGCAAAGGGCCGTGACACCACCCTGCCCTGCGCATCGAAGGCGGTGGCGCCGAGTTGTGCGGCGCTGGCATAATCCTTGTCGAACAGGTTGCGGACCATGGCAAAGATCGTCAGCCCGGTGCGGGGACGAACTTCTCCCCCAAGATTGAACAGCGCATACGGGGCCGTTCCCCCGGGGCCGAGATAATAGGTGCCGTCCGCCTGGTGGGCATTGTTTTCATTGCCGCGAGCAAAGGCACTGGAAACGGCCACCATGTCGAGGTTGAGTGAGAGCCACGGCGTGGCCTCCCAACCCACCGCCGCTTTCACGGTGTGGCGTGGCAACAGGGGAATGCGATTGCCCGGCTGGATCGCGATCGTACCGTCAAAGCCCGGCCCGGCACCATCGTTGCTGCTGTTGCCCGAACCGTTGACCACCTCGCTCGACCGATAGGTGGCGTCGAGCAGCGTATAGCTTGCCGAAAAGGTGAAGCCGCGCAGCCGGGCATCTGCCGACAGTTCCAGGCCCTGCCGCCGCGTCTTGCCGAAATTGCGGAAGTAGCCATAGCCCAAGGCATCGTTGGCCACGAACAGGATATCGTCGCTGCTGTCGGTTCGAAACAGCGCCGCGTGGACATGGCCCCAGCCATTGCCGCGATCGAGGCGGATTTCCATCGTGCGGGCAATCACCTGGCGCAGCGGAGGATCGCCGGCAAGAGCGTTGGGCAGTCGGCATGGGCTGGCCGGGTCGGAACAGCCCAGTTCGATGGCCGAAGGGGCACGGCTGGCCTGGCTCCACGATAGCGCCAGCGTCGTGCCGTCAGCCGCCTTGCCGGTGAGCGTAATCGCCGGGTTGAGGCGATGATAGACCGGGCTGCTGTCGAGCGAGCCGGTGCCGCCGCCCGGAGTGATTGCGTCGCGGTTGCGCACCGCCACCCGGTCATAGCGTGCTGCCAGGTCCAGGGTAAGCCGCTGGCCAAGCCCGACACGGTCAAGTGCATAGGCCGACAGCGCGGTGGTGCGGCTGCGCAGATCGACCCTGGCATCAAAGGCGTTTTCGGAATCCTGCGTGCCATCGGCAAAGGCGCCCGGCCCAGACACCGGCATGACCGTGCGATCGGGCAGGATATAGCCGAACTGGCTGCTTTGCGTGAAATGCGCGGTACTGCCGATATAGGATGCGCCCAGCGTCAGGTCGTGGGCAAACGGCCCCGTGGTGAAGCGGCCCGATGCCTCCAGCGTTGCGCCCCATTCGCTTTGCCGGGTTTGCGAGCGGTTTATCAGGCCATCGCATTTCTCGTTCGGCTCGGTGTTGAGCAGCACGTTGGCAATGCAGCGCCATTTGGGAAACGGCGTGTTGGCCTGGGTTTCGCCGGCAACGGGAAAGCCGGTATAGCCCGCACTGGTGAGGGCCGCCTGTTCAGCCGCGTTGGGCTGATAGAGGTTTTCGCCCAGGGCATCATCGTTGACGTCGCCATTGTACGTCTGGGTGCGCAGATGGCGCCAGAAAGCGTTGCCGCGCAGATGCAGCCCGCTGTCCAGGCGGGTTTCGCCATTGAGCACGACCATGCCCATGCGATTGCGGGTGTTGTCGGGCGCGGTGTAGACGCTGCGCCGATCAGCAGCGAGCAGGCGCATTTCCTGAAGGCCATTGCCGTTGAGGTTGGTATCGGCAAAGTGGCCTGTCAGCGATACCGACGATGCCGCATCGCTCCACCCCAATTTGGCCAGCGCCCGGCTGGCGCGCGAGCGCGAAAGATCGCGCCAGCCGTTCTCGCGGAAATGGTCGGCGGCGACGTACCAATCCAGCCCACCGGGCAGAACGCCGCCGGCCTGGGCGCTGCCGGTCACGCGGCCGAATGCACCGCCGCTGGCCTCCAGCGTGACGCCAGGATCGCTCTTGCCGCTCTTGGTGCGCAGGACCAGCGCGCCGCCCAGGGCATTGCGGCCGAATTGCGGGGCCGCGCCCGATACCAGGTCGATATCGGCCACCGCCATGGTGGGGATCAGATCCCAGCTGACCACGTCACCGAACGGCTGGTTGACGCGCACCCCATCGAGATAGACCGAAAGCCCCTGCGCCGTGCCGAGCAGCGGCGAGGCGGTGAGGCCGCGATAGTTCACATCGGGTTGCAGCGGATTGCCCTGCACGTCGTTGATCGTAACGCCGGGTGCCGTGCGGGCCAGATGCTCGGCGACGCTTACTGCCTGAGTAGCCTGTAGTGCCCTGGCATTGCCCACTTCCGGCGCTTCACCCGCCAGCGGCGTGGCGCGCACGATAATGTCAGGCCCCGTCGCGGTCGTATCCTGCGCTTGTGCCGGCATCGCCAGGCACAGGCACGATGCACCCGCGCAGAACCAGCCCCTCATGTCCCGCATCACGCTCTCCCTGTTTTTCAACATGGAGGCCGTAACAGGATGAAACGCCAATAACCTGAGCGAACGCTCAGACTGACCCAAGGTATGAGACGGTGCTGGCGCCTATTCCGGCAAAGTCAGGCGAAAACCCCGGCCGCGAACCGCGGCGATCGCCAGGCCGCAGGGGCCAAGCCGCTTGCGCAGCGCACTTACCGCCACATCGACGGCGTTGTCGGTGATCACGGCATCGGCGCCCCACACCCGATCGATCAGCGCGATCCGCTCCACCACCTCACCCCGTGCCAGCGCCAGTTCGGCCAGCAGCGCCAGGCTGCGCGGCTCCAGGGCCAGCGGGGTGCCGTGCCATGCGGCTGTGCCGGCGGCGCGATCGATGGAAAGGCCCTGCCAGGTGATCGGCGGCGGCAGCAATTGCCCGGCGCGGCGCACCAGCACGCCCACCCGGGCCGCCAATTCGGCAAAGGCAAAGGGCTTGGCCAGGTAATCATCGGCGCCTGCATCAAAGCCTTCCAGCCGATCATCGAGCGCTGTGCGCGCTGTGAGCATAAGGATCGGCATGGCATGCCCGGCGTCGCGGATCTGGCGGCACAGCGCCAGGCCATCGGCATCGGGCAGGCCGATATCGAGAATGACCGTGGCCATCTGCTCGCGCGCCAGGGCGTCGAGCACGCCCGCCCCCTGGCGCAGCCACCGCACAGTAAGGCCGCGGCCGCCCAGGCCCTGGACGATCGCCCGGCCAATGCCAGCATCGTCTTCAACCAGCAGGACCAGGCTCATGCCGCGCCATCCTGCAAGGGCAGGCGAAAACGGATCGCGCAGCCGCCATCGGGCTGGTTTGCTGCCTGCACGCTGCCACCATGACGCTCTGCCACCCAACGGGCCAGGGCCAGGCCCAACCCGCTGCCACCGCGCTGCTGGCCTTCGTGGGTCTGGTAATAGGCATCGAAAATGCGCGGCAACTCGGCCTCCATCACCCCCGGCCCGCGATCGTGGATCACCACCTCAGCCACGCCATCAGCGGGCATCAGCGTGACGCCGAGGGCCGAATCCATTGGTGAAAACTTGATACCGTTTTCGATCACCGCCAACAGCGCCTGACGCAGCCAGCGGGCATCGCCCATCATCGGCAGGGGGTGAGCCGGGGCGGCCAGCGCCATTGCCACATCAACGCTTGCCGCATAGGGCCGGGCCGCCGCCACGGCCTCGGTCACCACCTTCCCAAGATCGAACGGCGCGCTCGCCAGGGCCAAGCGCCCATCGTCTGCGGCAGCAAGGCCAAGCAGTTCGTCGATGCGGTGGGTAAGGAAACCGGCCTGCGCCACGATGTGCCCCAGCGTTTCGCGCAAGAGGTGTGGATCGGCATCGGGCTGGTCCAGCGCCACTTCGGCGGCGCTGCGCACTGCGGCCACCGGGGTGCGCAATTCGTGGCTGACCTTGGCAAAGAACAGGCGGCGCGAGGCATCGACGGCGGCGATGCGGGCGGTGCGCGCCTGGACCATGGCCGCCAGCGCGCGGTTGCTGCGCCACAGCAGCCAGGCCCCGCAGGCCGCGCAGGCCAGGGCGACGGCAGCGAGCAAGCCGGCCAGGACCATGCTGCGCTGCCCGGCGCGGGCCAGCGCCCTGCGCCCGGCCTGAAGCTCGCCATTTTCCTGGCCATCGATCGTGCGGGCCAGCGCTTCCAACCGCATCTGCGCGCCGGGCGTGCGGGCAAGCTGCACCAAGGCATCGGCACGGATCTGCTCTCGCGTTAGCGTCGGGCCGCGCGCCAGACCTACTTCTTCGGCTACCAGCGCACGATAATCGGCCAAGGCCCGTTCGAGCGCGGGGCCCTGCCCCGCTGGGGCGAGCGCGACGATCCGCGCGACAACGGCCGCCTGCCGCTCCGACAGGCTGGCCTGCGTGAACTGGCGGTTGGCGCCGCGCGCGCTGATGGCAAAGGCCACGACCAGCCCGGCGAGCGCCGCCACCAGCAGGGCAAACAGCAATGCCGCCACGCGTGCGCGCCAGGCCAGGCGGGTATCGGCCGCGTCATGGCCAGCAGCGGGCGCGGCAACAGAGTGAACCATGCCGCCATCATCGCGGGGGCTGGCGGAAAAGCCAAGCCCCCGCAACGATCGGCACGACGTCGGGCCTGATCAGCCAGCCTTTGCCGATGACGGCGCCGCAGCCATGCTGGTATCGCCCTGCCAGCCGCCGCCCACGGCGCGCAACAGGCGCACTGCTGCCTGCAGGCGCTGGGTATCCACCTCGATCGCCTTTTGCCGTGTGCGCAGCGCCGTGGTCTGGGCGGTGACGACGTCGAGATAGCTGACCGCGCCGCGTTCATAGCGGCGGGTGGCCAATGCCTCGACCGTGCCAGCCTGCTCGGCCGCGCGCGCCTCGGCGCTGGCTTCGTCGCCCAGGTGATGGAGCCGGGACAGGCCGTCTTCCACATCCTGCACCGCGCCCAGCACGTGGCCCCGATAGTCTGCGGTGGCAGCATCCCAATCGGCGCGGGCCTGCATCACGCGGGCGTGGCGACGCCCACCATCGAACAGGGTCATCACCGCCGCCGGGCCAATCGACCAGAACGTGTTGGGCGCGGCGATGATATTGGCCAGCGTGGTATCCTGCAGGCCAACCTGCCCGCCCAGCAACAGCGAGGGGAAGAAGGCCGCGCGGGCAACGCCAATGCGCCGATTGGCGGCATACATCCGCCGTTCGGCGGCAGCGATATCGGGCCGGCGCTGCAAGAGCGTGGAAGGCACGCCCACCGGCACCGCGGGCAGCGCCAGGCTGCGATCGGATGGCGCGATGGCAAAGCCGGTGGCCGGCACGCCCGCCAGCGTCGCCAGCGCATGTTCGGCCAGGGCACGGGCATTGCGGGCATCGGCCAGCGCGGCCTGCGCCTCTGCCAGCTGCGTCGCGGATTGGCCAGTTTCCATGGCATTGGCGATGCCACCGGAAAAGCGCCGCTGCGTCATGTGGTCGGCCCGGGCATAGGCGGCCACGGTATCGTCGAGCAGCGCGATGATGCGATCCTGCCCGCGCAGCACGGCATAGCCTTCAGCCAGTTCCGCCTGAAGTTGCAGGCGGGTGTCGGCCACGTCATCGGCAGCAGCCTCGGCATCGGCCCGCCCAGCGGCGACATTGGCCCGCACACGACCCCACAGATCGGCTTCATAGCTGCCGGTCAGGCCCAGGGTTTGCGCGCCATAATAATCGGGCTGGGTGCTGCCGCGCAGCGGGCGATCAGCCGATTGCCGGTTCTGCGTGACCGTCGCCCCGGCGCCCAGCTGGGGATAGAGATCGGCCCGCGCCTGGCGCAGCAGGGCCGCAGCCTTGTCGTGCCGGGCAACGGCAGCGGCAAGCGAGGGATTGCCGGCGTTGAGCTGGTCTTCCAACCCGTTGAGCACGGGATCGCCGAACACGGTCCACCATGCGGCGGGCGGCATGGCGGCATCGCCGCTGGCCGGCACCCACGGCCCGGTGCCGGAAAAGGCGGCGGGCAGGCTGACCTGCGGCGGTTTATAGGCCGGGGCGCTGGCGCACCCGGCCAGGGCCATGGCCAGGGCAGCGCCCAGCCCCAGCCGCAGCTTGGCAAGGCGATCAGGCATGTTGGCCGCCCCCACCGTTTGCACCGGCATGGGCGACATGCACCGCTTCGCCATTGGCGATCGAATCCGGCGGGTTGTCGATGATCTTGGTCCCGGCGGACAGGCCACTGACCACTTCCACCGTCTTGCCCAGATCGCGGCCGAGCGTGATCGACAGCAGCCGTACCCGGCCATCGCTGCCCACCGTGGCCACCTGGGTGCCGGCAGAGCGGAACAGCAGCGCGCTAGACGGGATCATGACCGCCCCTGCGCTGCCCGGCACCTTGAACGCCACTTGGGCAAAGCCGCCTGCGCGCAGCGCGTGGGCGGTATTGTCGGCCAGCAACTGCACCTGCAAGGCGCCGTTCTGCGGGTTGATCGCATCGGACGTGCCAACAACCTTGGCGGCAAACGTCTGGCCCGGCAGATCGGGCACGGTCAGGGTCGCTTCCACGCCCGGTTTCATCGCGGCGGCATAGGTCTGCGGCACGCCCACGTAGATGCGGATGCGGCTGACGTCGGCCACGGTAAACATCGGCTGCTGGTTGGTGGCACCAGGCCCCACCAGATCGCCGATGTCGGCAGTGCGCTGGGTCACCACGCCGGCAAAGGGCGCGCGCACCGTGGCATAGCCCTTCATCGCCAGAAGCCGGGCAAGGTCTGCCTCTGCCCCGCGCACGGTGGCAACCTGAACCGCCAGGTTGCCGTTGCGCTCGTCGGCTTCCTGCTGCGACACCGAATGGTCGGTCAACAGGTCGTTCCAGCGCGCTGCCGTGCTGCGGGCTAGGCCCGCGCTGGCCTTGGCCTTGGCCAGCGCGGCGCGGGCGGCCGCGATCTGCTGGTCAAGCTCGGGCGTCTCGATCTGCGCCAGGGGTGTGCCCTGGCCCACGGTGGCGCCGATGTCGCGCGTCCAAGCCTGCATGTAGCCAGGCACGCGGGCAAAGATATGCGCGGTGTTCCACGCCGCCATGGTGCCAGGCAGGCTGAGCGCGCCGCTGGCTGCGGCCGGCGTCACGTCCACCAGGTGAACGGTGGGAATGGCCTGCGCCTCGCTCCAGTTGCGGGTGTCGAGTGCCTCGCCATGGCGGCTGTAGATGCCCACGCCCACGATGACGGCGGCCACCACGCCAGCAACGATGCCGGCGGTCTTGAGCCCGCGCGGCGCGCGCGCCGGGGCGTCTTCCTGGCCCACGACCAGGCTGGTTTCATTCTGCATGGACAAGGTCTCCCTTGATGAAAGTGGGATCATCGGACGGCGGCGGGGTGGGCTGCGACGTGGCGCCGCCCCGGCGCTCCTTGCGATGGACGATGGAGAAGACCACGGGCACGAACACCAGCGTGGCAATGGTGGCGCAGATCAGGCCGCCGATCACGGCGCGGCCGAGCGGGGCGTTCTGTTCGCCCCCCTCGCCCAGGCCCAATGCCATCGGCGCCATGCCGATGATCATGGCCAGCGCCGTCATCAGCACCGGGCGGAAGCGGGTGGAACCGGCTTCGATCGCGGCCAGGGTGGCATTGCCCAGCACGGCCAGGCGTTCGCGGGCAAAGCTGACCACCAGCACCGAGTTGGCCGTGGCCACGCCCATGCACATGATCGCCCCGGTCAAGGCCGGCACCGATAGCGGCGTGTGCGTGGCAAACAGCGTCCAGGCAATCCCGGCAAGCGCAGCCGGCAGGGCCGAAACGATCACCGCCGGATCGATCCAGCTCTGGAAGTTGACCACGATCAGCAGGTAGATCAGCACGATCGCGCCAACCAGACCCAGGACCAGCCCGGTGAAGGCCGCGTTCATGGTTTCCACCTGGCCCCGGATCTTTACGGTCGAACCCTTGGGCAGGCTGGCGGCCGTATCGTTCAGGATCTTCTGCACGTCGCCCGCCACGGCGCCCAGATCGCGCCCTTGGGTGGTGGCATAGACGTCGAACGCCGGCTGCACCGCATAGTGCGAAATCAGCGCCGCCGTTGGCTCCCGCGTCATGGTGCCCAGGGCACCCAGCAGCTGGACCGAACCGGGCCGGGCCGAACTGACCGGGATGTTGTCGAGCGCGCCGATGCTGTCGGTGCGGTATTGCGGGGTCTGCACCACGATCGGATAGGACACGCCGTTTTTGGGATTGAGCCAGAACGTGGGCGCCACCTGCGCACTGCCGGCAAGATTGACCGAAAGGCTCTTGGTCACGTCGTTTTCGGTCACGCCAAGCCGATCGGCTTGGGCACGATCGATGTCAAAGCGCAGTTCCGGGGCGTTGGTCGCCTGCTGCATGCGCACGTCGGCGATCCCGGCAACATGGTTGATGCGGCCGGCCAGCATCCGCGCATAATCGGCGTTGGCCTTGGTATCGGGCCCGGTCACCATGACGTCGATCGGAGCGGGCGCACCGAAGTTGAGGATCTGGCTAATGATGTCGGCCGGCAGGAACGAGAACGTGGTGCCGGGGAACAAATGCGGCAGATGCTCACGCAAGGCGCGGACATAGCCGTCGGTCGGGTGATGATCTTCGGCCAGGGTCACCAGGATGTCACCATCCTGCGCACCGATGCCGCCGCTGTTGGCATAGGCGGTGTTGATGCCCGAAGACGACATGCCGATGTTGTCGACGATCGACACCAGCTCATCGCGAGGCACCGTGGCGCGGATCTGGTCCTCCACCTTGTCGAACAGGGCGGCGGTCTCTTCCAGGCGCGTGCCGACCGGCGCGCGCACGTGCAGGCTGATCTGACCGGAATCGACGCTGGGGAAGAAGTTGCGCCCCAGGAACGGCACCAGAACCAACGAGGCCAGCACCACGATCATGAACCCGGGCACAAACCGCCGGCGGCTTTCGAGCGCGGCGCGCAGCACGTCAACGTACCAGGCGCGGATCGCCTCGAATCGCGTTTCAAAGCCATGCTGGAACCGGCGCAGCGGGTGCATGCCCGGCTTCTGCCCGGTCATGGCATCATGGCTGACCATGATATCCACGGCATGCTCAGAACCATGCGCGCGCAGCAGGAAGTTGCTCATGGTCGGCACCAGCGTGCGCGAGAGCACGAAGCTGGCGATCATCGCAAAGACCACCGACTTGGCCATCGGGGCAAACAGGAAGCCGGCCACGCCGGGCAGGAAGAACATCGGCAAGAAGGCGATGCAGATGCACAGCAGCGAGACGAAGGCCGGGCGCACGATCTGCTCGGCCCCGTCCATGATCGCCTCGGCCACGCCCTTGCCCTGTTCGAGGTGCCAATTGATGTTTTCGATGGTGACGGTGGCATCGTCCACGAGGATGCCCACGGCCAGCGCCAGGCCACCCAGCGTCATGATGTTGAGCGTTTCACCGGTCACCGCCAGGCCCGCCACGGCGGCCAGGATCGCCAGCGGGATCGAGGTGGCGATGATCACGGTTGACCGCCACGAGCCCAGGAACAGCAGGATCATCAGGCTGGTCAGGGCCGCCGCCAGCACGCCTTCGCGCACCACGCCCGAAACCGCCGCCTTCACGAACAGCGACTGGTCCGACAGCAGCTGAATCTTGAGGCTGTCGGGCAGCGTTTCCTTGAGCTTGGGCAGCAGCGCCTTGACGTCGTTGACGATATCGACGGTCGAGGCAGAGCCCGACTTGAGGATCGTCATCAAGACCGCGCGCCCGCCGTCGACTCGCACTTCGTTCACCTGCGGCGGCGAACCATCGTGCACATGCGCAACGTCACCGATCGTCACTGTCGTGCCATCGACCGTGCGGATCGGCAGCGCGTTGAGTTGGTCGATTACCTGCGGGCTGTTGTTGAGGCGGATGGAATATTCGAACTCGCCGATCTTGGTGGTGCCGGCGGGCACGATCTGGTTCTGCGCGGCGAGCGCGGCGCCGACGTCTGCGGCCGAGAGATTGTGCTGCAACAGCGCGGCGGGATCGAGATCGATCTGGATCTGGCGTTCACGCCCGCCATAGGGCGATGGCACGGCCGCACCCTGCACGGTGGCGAGTTGCGGACGAATGCCGTTCTGCCCAAGGTCGTAGATCGCCTGCTCGGAAAGCTTTCCCGAAGACAGCGCCATCTGCAGGATCGGCACCGTGGCCGCGCTGTAGTTGAGGATCAGCGGCGGCGTCATGCCGGGCGGCATCTGCTTGAGCACGGTTTGCGACACCGAGGTGACCTGCGCGGTCGCCGTGCGGATATCGACGCCGGGGCGGAAGAAAATCTTGACCACACCCACGCCGTTCATCGACTGGCTTTCGATATGATCGATATCGTTGACCGTCGAAGTGAGCGAGCGTTCGTAATAATAGACCACCCGGCCGGCCATGTCCTCGGGCGGCAACCCGCGATATTGCCACACTGCGGCAATCACCGGGATGCGGATATCGGGAAAGATGTCGGTGGGGGTGCGTAGCCAGGCGATCGAACCCGAAAGCACGATCAGGATGGCCAGGACGACGAAGGTATATGGCTTGCTGAGCGCAAGCTTGACCAATTGCAGCATGGCGTTCCCAATGGGTTTGGCCCGCCCGCACCGCCTTCGCACGCGCGAAGGCAGGCGCAGGCAGGCGCCAGAAACGTGGGACGCCGCCAATGGTGCGGCGCCAACCGCCGGCTCCATTGAACCGAGCGGCAGCGCGTTGCCAATGAAATGAATTTCACATTGCCGGAACGTGCCCGGCGCGAATGCGTGCGGCCAGCCCCGGACGCGCGCGGTCGGCCCGCGCCGGCGCCAGTTCGAGCGCAAACTGGTGCAGGTGGGCAACCGCTGCCACCACGCTCAGGCCCAGGCCCGAACCTGGCACGGCAGGCGATGCCGCGCCGCGATCGAACCGGCGCACCACCGCGTCGACCTGTTCGGCCGGAATCCCCTCGCCTTCGTCCACCACGGCGATCACGGCCTGACCGCCCTCGCGCGTGACAGTGACCATGACGGTGCCGCCCGGCGGGCTGAACTTAATGGCGTTGTCCACCAGGTTGCTCAGCGCCTCGACCATCAGTTGCGCATCACACACCAGCGTGACCGGCGCGAGGCTGCCTGCCAGCAGCGCCACCTCGCGCTCCTCGGCAAGGGGGGCATAGAGATCGATCACCACCGCCACGAGTTCATCGATGCGGGTGGCGGCAAAACCCTGGCGGCGGTGGCCAGCCTCGATCTCGGAAATGCGCAACAGCGCGGCAAAGCGCGCGAGCACGGTGTCGAGATCCTCGATCGCGGCATTGATGCGCTGCCCTTCCGCCTCGGGCAAGTTCGGCGCGCGGGCGGCGCGGTACAACTGGTTGCGCACGCGCGTGAGCGGGGTGCGCAAATCGTGGGCAATGGCATCGGTCACCGATTTGACTTGTGCCATCGATCGCTCGACCTCGCCGACCATGTGGTTGACCGTGTCGGCCAGCAGATCGAGTTCGTCACCGCGCCCCTCGATCGGCATGCGCGCATCGAGGCGCCCGCCGGCGATCGTGCTGGCCACGCGTTGCAGGCGGTCCACCCGTCGCAGCGGGCCCAGGCTCAGCGCCAGGCCGGCGCCCAGCAGCAGCGGCACGACCACCAGGCCGCTGGCAAGCAGGATCACCAGCACGTGATCGCGCAGTTCGGTGATCACGGTGGAATCGCGGCCGACCATGATGATGAAGCCGCCGGCGGTTCGCTCAGCCAGGATATGCAACGGCCCGCGTACGTCCGGCCCATCTTCACGCGCATAAGTGTGCCCCAGCCGCAGCGGCGGGCTTGCCCCCAGATCGCCCGCCACCCAGCGCCCGCCGGGCGAGATCAGGCCGAAATGCCCCAGCGGATTGGCCCCGGCGCGGGAAGAGGCATCGATGGCGGCGGGCAGATCGGCCGGCGGCACCGCCACCAGGCGCGCCATTTCCGCGCGCAGGATCAGATCGACGCGCGTGTCGAGGTTTCCGGCCGTGAGGCTATAGACCATCGCCAGCACCAGCAGCACGGCCAGCACCGATGCCGCGCCAAACATCACCGCCAGGCGAAACGTGCTGGTCTTGCGAATGGCGGAAAAGCGCGGCCAGGTGGCCCAGGGCCATTCAGCCGGCATCAAAGCGATACCCTTCGCCCTTGACCGTTTCGATCAGCGACGGCTGCCCTGGCAGATCAATCTTCTTGCGCAGGCGGGCGATATGCACGGCGATCAGGTTAGCGCCGGGATCGAAATAATACCCCCACACCCGTTCAAAGATGATCTGTCGCGCCACGGTTTCACCGGCATTGCGCATGAGGAATTCAAGCAGGCGAAATTCCATGTGCAACAGGCGCACCGGCTCGCCAGCCACGCGCACCTCGCGGCGGATCAGGTCCATTTCCACCGGCCCTGCCGTCAGCAGCGCGGTGGATGCGGCCATCTGGCCCTGGCGGCGCAGCAGCACTTCCACGCGCATCGCCATCTCATCAGGCGCAAACGGCTTGATCAGATAATCGTCGCCGCCCGCGCGCAGCCCGGCAATCCGCTCGTCGACATCGCCCAGCGCGCTGATCATCAGCACCGGCAATGTAAGCCCGGCCGCGCGCAGCCGGGCGACAACGGACAGCCCATCGAGCCCGGGCAGCATGCGATCGAGCGTGATTGCGTCGAACGGTTCGCGCAGGGCCAGTTCCACCCCGCTGTCGCCGTCGTTCGCCGCGCGCACCTCGTGCCCGTGGCCGCGCAATTCGGCCACGATTTCGCCGGCCGTGTCGGGATCGTCCTCGATAACCAGAATGCGTGCCATGGCAGGGTGCTTTAGCCGCGAACGCGGGCGCTGGCCAGCACGCACGGCCAGGGCTATGGCGCGGCATGACCCAAGCCCCGGATGCCCCTGCCGACAGCACTGCGCCCACCCCGTATGACCTGCTGGGTGGGGAAGACATGGTGCGAGCCTTCTGCGCCCGCTTCTATCACCTGATGGACAGCCTGCCCGGCGCTGCGGCCTGCCGCGCGGTGCATCCGCCCTCCCTCGAACGCGCCGAACAGCGGCTGTATGAATATCTGACCGGCTGGCTTGGGGGACCGCCGCTCTATACCAGCCAATATGGCCATCCCCGCCTGCGCATGCGCCACATGGGTGCCTCGATCGGTGAGGAAGAGATAAAGGGCTGGCTGCTGTGCTTCCACCAGGCCTGGGCCGAACAGGTTCCGCCTTCCCCGCTTTCCAGCACGATCGTGGAACGGGTGGAAGGGCTGGCCTGGCACATGGCCAACCGCGCCTAACCATCCTGGCGAAAATGCCGGGCAATTGTAAAATCGCTCGCCAAAATCTGTGTGCAGTGCAATAATCAACGAATTGCACGTTGATTTTGGATTCGCCTAAACCACGGCACTGTCGCATCTTTTTGCATTGGGGAGCGCGACTATGGAGCTTTCACCCAAGATCTGGGCAGTGCTGCTATGCAGCATTGGCCGCCACCAGCCCAACCGTGGAAAACGCTTTTACGAGGCTGGCGTGGAATATTGCCCGTGCCGCCATTGTGGCCGCCGCCTGCGCCACATGGGCCATCGCGACTGGCGCCCGTAACCCCGTCAGGCGGGCAGCGGCACCAGCCGGTCAAGCGCCGTGGCGAGGCGGTCGATCGCCTGTGGCGTAGCCGTGGCCACACCGAGCAGCAGGCCGGCACGCGGCGGGCTGAGAAATAGCTGCGACAATGGCATCACGCCCAACCCATGCTCGTGCAACGCCTGCGCCAGCGCGGCATCGTCTTGCCCGGCCAAGGGATCGAGCCACAGTGCGAGTTGCAGGCCGCCATCGACCGGCCCGATCTGCCAGCGGCCCCGCGCCATGCCAGTCAATCGCCCGGCCAGGTCGAGCATGCGCTGGTGATAGACCTTGCGCATGCGGCGCACATGGGCGTTGAGATGCCCCTCTGCCAGGAAATCGGCCATCGCCGCCTGCACGTGCACCGGCACCATGCCACCCGACAGGCGCACCGCCGCCCGCATCGGGGCCACCAGGCGCGGTGGCACGATCGCATAGGCGACGCGCAACCCCGGCGCGAGAACCTTGGAAAACGTGCCGAGATAGGCAACGCAGCCGGCATCGTCCAATCCCTGAAGGCTGGCCAGCGGGCGTCCGGCATAGTGGAACTCGCTGTCGTAATCGTCCTCCACGATCAGGGCGCCGTGGCTGGACGCGCGATCAAGCAGCGCCAGCCGCCGCGACAGGCTCATCGCCGCGCCGGCCGGATACTGGTGCGATGGGGTGACGTGGATCAGTCGCGGCGGCGATGCCTGCGGCGCGCGCGCCGGATCGAGCCCCTCGTCATCCACCGGCACCGGCACCAGCGTGGCACCCGCCCGGCGCAACAGCGCCTGGGCCGTGGCATAGCCGGGGTCTTCCACCCAGGCGGTATCGCCCGGCGTCACGACCAGCCCCGCCAGCAACGCCAGCGCCGCCGCGGTCGACGGCACGATCACCACTTGCGCCGGATCGGCCACCACGGCGCGGCGCCGGCGCACGTGATCGAGCACGGCGGCACGCAGGATCGGCAGTCCCTGGGCATCGGCATAGCCCAGGTCATGGACACGCAAGGCCCGGGCGCGGGCGCCGAGGCAGCGCGCCCATGCCGCATGGGGAAACGACGCCAGATCGGGCAGGCCCGGGCGCAGTGGCAGGAAGCGGCTGGGATCTTCCTGGGCCGCGGCAGCCAGGCCCGCAGGTTCTGCCCGCTTTGGCCGGCCCCCTCCGCTCAACGGCGGCGGCGGCAAAGGCGCGACGCGGGTGGCAGAACCGGGCGTGGCATGGACAAAGCCTTCGGCGGCGAGCCGGTCATAGCCGGCCACCACCGTGCTGCGCGCGATGCCCAGCGCCACAGCCAGCGCGCGCGTCGACGGCAAAGGCGCGCCGGCCGGCAGCGTGCCTGCCAGGATACGTTCGCGAAACGCGCGATAGACCTGCCCTTCCAGATCGCCCGCAGCGCGGTTCAACACCAGCCAGGTCAGCGGTTCGGCATGCATGGGGGCGCCTTAAGCGGACTGCTCATATTTTGACAAGTGGACCTCATCAACAAACCACTTTGTCGGCAAAACCAGCCTGCCACAGCAAGAGGCCTAAGCGATGACAAACCAGTTTCCCGTTACAGACCGCAGCCGCGTGCGCCGCATGCACGATCGCGCCAGCCATGCCTGGGCCGATGTTCATGCGGTACTGGATGCCGCGCCCATGTGCCACGTTGGCTATGTGATCGACGGCGCGCCTTATGTGACGCCAACGCTCCACTGGCGGCAGGGCAACCGCGTGTTCTGGCACGGGTCTTCGGCCAGCCGGTTCCTGCGACAGGCCGAAGGGCAAGCGGTATGTCTGACAGTGAGCCTGATGGATGGCTATGTCCTGGCGCGATCGGCCTACAACCATTCGGTCAACTATCGCAGCGCCATGGTATTTGGCCGCGCCAACAAGATCACCGATGCGCAGGAAAGCGCCGCTGCGCTTCGCCAGATGGTCGACAGCCTGTTCCCCGGCCGGTGGGACACACTGCGCCCGATGACCGCGCAGGAGGCCAAGGCCACGACGGTGATGTGGATGGATATCGCCGAAGCGAGCGTGAAGGACCGCGTCGGCCCACCCGGCGACGCGGATGAGGCGGACGTGCCAGTCTGGGCCGGCGTCCTGCCGATGCGCACCACCCTCGGCACGCCCGAACCCGCGCCGGAGATAGCAGCGGGTGTGCCGCTACCTGCCGACCTGGCCGAACTGGTGGCGTCAGGGCTGCTCCGCCCGGCGTAGGCGCAAATGGGGGGCTGTGGCCTGACCGAAAGCAGCGGAAAACCAGGTAGCTGGCTCCCGGATCAAATCCGGGGTCCCGCTATTCTGCTACGGAACTTCGGCCCTACGCCAGCACCCGCTCCACCGTATTGCAAAAGCGTTCCATTTCCTGGGGCGAGCCGATGGTGATGCGCGATCGCGTCGGCCAGATCGGCCAGGAGCGACCGATGGCAATGCCCTTGGCCTCGAACGCGGCCTTGATCGGTGCAGCGGGCCGGCGCCAATCGACCATCAGCATGTTGGCGGCGCTGGGCAGCACCGGGAAACCGCGCTGCGTGAGGAAAGCGGCGGTCTTTTCGCGGGTCTGCGTGTTCTGTTCGCGCCGGGCGGTGATCTGGTCCATTCGGCGCAGGCTGGCGCTGGCGCAGGCGAGCGCCGGCACCGGCAGTTGCAGCGTCTGGATTACGCCATCGTACTGCATCAGCTTGGCCTGAAGGTCAGGCCGGGCGATCGAGAGGCCCATGCGCATGCCGGCCATGCCGAAAATCTTGGAAAAAGTACGCAGGATCACCACGTTCTGGCCCTGGCGCACCAGATCCATGCCCGATGCCGCGCCGGAAAAGTGCAGATAGGCTTCGTCCAGCAGCAGTACGGCATCCTTGGGCATGGCATTGGCCAGCCACACGATGTCGGCCATCGGGGTGAGCGATCCGGTGGGGTTGTTGGGGTTGCAGATGTGATAGAGCCCGGCGCGCGGATTGGCCGCCAGCATGGCACGCACATCGTGGGCCTGGTCGCTGGCCCGCAGCGGCACCTTGGCCACCGGCGCGCCAATGTAACCAGCCACCATCCAGGCCACCTCGAACGTGGGATCGGCGGTTACCAACCCGCGCTCTGGGCTGCAAAAGCCGACGACGGCGCGGGCGAGCGGGCTGCCCGATCCCGCCCAAGGCACGACATGATCGGCGCCCACCTGCTCCATCGTCGCGACGGTCTCGATCAGGGCGTCACGCTCACCGGCGGGATCGTAATAGTTGCTGCGGGCAACGGCGGCGCGGGCAGCGTCGGTGCCGTCGTCCACCGGCCCTTCCCAATATTCGTTTCCATTGAGGCGGATCGTGCCTGGAGCCACTTTCAGGCCATTGGCAGCCGAAGCCGCGCTGGGTTGCGGGCCGGCCTGGCCCGCCGGCGCGGCCAAGGCCCGCTCCCCCAGCGCGGCGCTGGTGCCAAGGGCAGCGGCGATCTGGAACATGCGCCGACGATCGAGCGGCAGGGCAGCGGAAAAGTCTGTCATGGCGCAGGCATCCTTTGGCAAAAACGCAAGGGAGGCGCGATGGTGCAGTGCCGCGAAGGCGCGGTCAACCGCCGCGTTCAGAATGCGGCGGCATGATGCAGCGGCAGGCTTTCGGCAGACTTGACCGTCTCCATCACGATCGAGGCGCAGACCACGTTCATTTCGATCCGCGATACCAATGCCTTGTACACGCGGTCATAGTCATCGACGCTGGGCAGCACGATGCGCAGCAGGTAATCGATGTTGCCGGTCAGGCGATAGACTTCCATGATTTCGGGGATGCCGGCCACGGCCTGGCGGAACTGCTCGGTCCACGCCGCGCTGTGCGTGCGCACGCTGACGGTGACGAACACCGTGGTCGGCAGCCCCACCTTGGCGCGGTCGATCACCGCCACGTTGCGGCGGATATAGCCTGCCTCGCGCAAGTGGGCGATGCGCCGCGAACAGGCCGACGGCGAAAGATGCACCTTGGCGCCAACATCGGCCAGGGGCGTATCGCTGTCACGCTGCAGAACGTCGAGTATAGCCAGATCACGCGAATTGAGCATACGAAAGACCTCCCGCCACGCAAATGCAGGATAACGCAGCGCTGCGCAACCAGTGTGCAGATTAAGCGGTAATCAGGCGATAGCCCACGCCGGGCTCGTTGCGGATCATGCTCGCTTCAACGTCGCCGTCCTCCAGCTTGCGGCGCACCCCGCGCACGGCGACGCGCAAGTATTCCACATCGTGTTCATGCCCTGCCCCCCAAACCGCACGCAGCAGCGCGGCATGCGACACGACGCGACCCGGGTGGCGACACAGTTGCGCCAGAAAGCCGTATTCCTTGGGCGTCAGATGCACTTCCACCCCATCGCGCAGCACGCGGCGGGCCGCCAAATCCACCGTTACGGCGCCAACCTGGACCACCGGCTCTTCCGCCACGCGGTTGAGCCGCGTGCGCAGGGCCACGCGGATGCGCGCGTGGACTTCGTCGGTGTCGAACGGCTTGGTGACATAGTCATCAGCGCCCAGATCGAGCGCGGCAACCTTTTCATCGGTGGCGTCGCGCGCCGAAACGATCAGCAGTGCTGCGCCCGTGGCCTTGACCAGCGGGATAAGTTCCAGCCCGTCGCGGTCAGGCAGGCCCAGATCGAGCAGCACCAGATCGGGCTTGTCGATCGCCAGTGCCGCCAGGGCAGCGCGGGCATCGGCGGCCTCGATCACCTCGTGCCCGGCGCGGGCCAGGCTGCCGCGCAGCAGGCGGCGGATGGCGGGTTCATCGTCCACCACCAGGACGCGGGTGGCAAGGCTGCTCATTCGGCGCTGATCTTTCGCAACTGGCTTTCCGAGAAATGCAGGGTGAAGCGGGCGCCGGGGCGATCGCTGCGGTTGGCGGCGCTGACATCGATGCCCATGGCGCGGGCAAAGCCCCTGACGATGGCCAGGCCCAGGCCGGTGCCGCCCTTGCGATCGGAGCCTTCCACTCTTGTGAAAACTTCGAATATGCGAAGCGACATGCCCGGCGGCAGGCCAGGGCCTTCGTCCAGCACCAGCAGGTCGAGCCCATCGGCACGGCGCTGGGCCGACAGAATGATCGCGCCTTCTTCCCCACCATGGCGCACCGCGTTCTCGATCAGGTTGATCAGGCAGTGGTGAAACAGGCGCGGATCGACCATCACCAGCGGCAGATCGGGAGCGATATCCATCGTCACGGCGCGGGTGCCGAGCGTGCGGCGCAGATCGTGCACCGCGCTGGCCACGGCCTCGGCCAGGTCCACCGCCTCGGGCCGCAGGGCAATCGCGCCGGCCTCGATCCGCACCATGTCGAGCAGGTTGGCGATGAAGCGTTGCAACCGTTCCGCCTCGGCCCGGGCAGTGGCAAGGATCGGCACTTGCTCGGGATTGGCGGGCGTGAGTTCGCGCAGCGTGCCGACCACGGCGGTGAGCGGGGTGCGCAGATCGTGGCTGATCGAAGACAGCAGCGCGGCACGCAACCGGTCGCGCTCTTCCAGTTGGCGCACGCCGGCCATGTCATGCTCAAGCCGGATGCGTTCGAGCGCTAGGCCGGCCTGGTCTGCCAGGCTGCCCAAGAGCGGGAGGCGATCGCTGCGCACCGGGGCGCTGGCATCGCCGCGTGCCAGGCCGAGCACCGCGAGCGGCGCGCCGCCGGCCGAAAGCGGGGTAAACAGCCATTCCGACGCGGTGAGCGTGCCCGACCCGCGCCCGGCCGGCTGCGCGCGATCGAACGCCCACTGCGCCGCGGCGAAATCGAGCACTTCCAGCCGGTGCTCGGGCGGAAAGGCGGCGGCCACGGCCAGCTTGCCGTCTTCGGGCAACAGCATCAGGGCATGGGCATCGAGCAGGCGGGATGCTTCGGCACAGAGCACGCGGCCCAGTTCCTCGGCCGTGGTCACCCCGGTGAGCAACCGCGCAAAACCAGCGAGCGCCGCACTGGTGCGGGCACTGGCGCCCGCGAGCAACGCCTGCTGCCGCAGTCGCGCGGCAAGCTGGCTGCTGACCGCCGCCACTGCCACCAGCACCAGCACGGTGATGATGTTCTGCGGATCGGCGATCGTGAACGTGCCGGTCGGCGGGATGAAGAAGAAGTTGTAGGCGAGCGAGGCGACCAGACCGGTGATCACCCCGGTGGCCAGGCCATAGCGCGTGGCGGCGAGCATCACTGGCAGGAAATAGAGCAATGCCACGTTGGTGATCGGCGCGGCGGCAAACAGCAGGCGGCCCAGTGCCGTAACCAGCGCCGTGGCGCCCAGCGCCGGCACCAGGCCACGCACCAACGGCCCCCAGCCCCAAGCCCCGATCGGCGCGCGGTCCAACGCGATACGCGCCTGCGCGCCGTGCGCGACCGGCACCTGCTGCAGGGCAAGATCGGGCAAGCGCCGCGCCAGGGTATCGACGGTAAGGCGCCGTTGCCAAGCAAAGCGGCGCGGGCGCGGCGCGCCAACCACCAGCAGGGTGGCGCGGGTATCGGCGGCAGCCTGTTGCAGGCCATCGACCACCCCTGCGGCCGGCAGCGCCAGGACCTGGCCGCCAAGCTGGGTGGCGAGGTGCATCGCCTCGGCCAGGCGGGCATTGGCCTGCGCGCTGCGTTCGCCCGGCGTATCGATGTGCACCGCCGTCCACGGCGCGCGCAGGGCATCGGCCAGGCGCCGTCCGGCGCGCACCACGTCGCTGGCCGCATCATGGCTGCCCACCGCCACCAGCACGCGATCGGCGGTGGCCCAGGTGCCGGCGAGCGCCTGGGCGCGGACATCGTCGAGCATCTGCGCATCGACCGCCTGGGCCGCGCGGCGCAGCACGAGTTCGCGCAGGGCCGAAAGATTGGAGCGGGAAAAGAAGTGATGCAGCGCGCGCGCCGCCTCGTGCGGGACATAGACCTTGCCCGCGCGCAACCGCTCGATCAGTTCATCGGGCGGGGTATCGACCACCTCGATCTCCGCCCGATCGAGCAGGCGATCGGGCACGGTTTCGCGCACCCGCACATGGGTAAACGAAGCGACGACATCGTTGAGGCTTTCGAGGTGCTGGATGTTGAGCGTGGACCACACGTCGATCCCGGCGGCGAGGATTTCCTCGACATCCTGCCAGCGCTTGTCGTGCCGGCTGCCCGGCGCGTTGGCGTGGGCGAGTTCGTCCACCAGCACGAGCGCGGGCTTGCGCTCGAGAATGGCGTCGAGGTCCATTTCCAGCAGGGTATGGCCGCGATGCGCTACCTCTTTGCGCGGCAGCACCGAGAGCGGGCGCAGCCGTGCCTCGGTCTCGACCCGGCCATGGGTTTCGACCACGCCCACCACCACGTCCACCCCGGCGCGGGCCTGGCCCAGCGCGTCGTCGAGCATTTCGCAGGTCTTGCCAACGCCAGGAGCCGCCCCAAGGAAAACCTTGAGGCGGCCTGAGGTTTCCTGCTCGGCAAGGCGCAGCAGGGCTTCGGGATCGGGGCGTGCCGGCGTCATCAATGCCCTTGTGCGCGCGCCGACGTGGCTTCGTCCAGTGCCCTGTTGAGCGCCAGAACATTGACCCGCGGTTCGCCCAGCAGGCCCAGCAGCGGCTGCTCCACCTGCGCCTCTACCAGTTCATGGACCTTTTCCGGGGCCAGGCTGCGGGCGGCGGCCACGCGGTTTACCTGGGAAAAGGCTGCCTCGGGGCTGATATGGGGGTCAAGCCCCGAGGCAGAGGTGGTCACCAGGTCAGGCGGAACGGGAGAGCCTGGTGAAGAGGCGGCAAAATCCTTGACCGCGCCGGCCACGCGATCGTGCAAGGTTTGCGAGAACGGCGCGAGGTTGGACCCGGCAGATGCCGAGGCATCGTAGCCATTGCTGCCCGCCGCCGAGGGGCGACCGTGGAAGTAGCGGGCGCTGGTAAAGGCCTGGCCGATCAGGTCAGAGCCGATGACCTGGCCGTGGTCGGTGATCAGGCTGCCATTGGCGGCCCAGGGAAAGGCAGCCTGGGCCACGGCGGTGATGGCGGCGGGGTATGCCAGGCCAAGCAGGCCAGCAAACAGCCCGGTCATCATCAGCGAGGGACGCACCGCAGCGACGAGTTCCCGATTGATTACAGACGACATGAGCGAAATCCCTTAGGCAAGATGCAGAGCGGCGACGAGCATATCGATCGCCTTGATCCCGACGAACGGCGCGATGAGCCCGCCGACGCCAAAGACCGCCAGGTTGCGAGCAAGCAGTGCGCCAGCCCCGACCGGACGATAGCGCACACCCTTGAGCGCCAGCGGCACGAGCGCGGGAATGATCAGGGCGTTGAACATGATCGCCGACAGGATCGCGCTTTGCGGGGTGGCAAGGTGCATCACGTTGAGCACCGAGAGCTGCGGATAGAGCACCAGGAACATCGCCGGGATAATGGCGAAGTACTTGGCCACGTCATTCGCCACCGAGAACGTGGTGAGTGCGCCGCGCGTCATCAGCAACTGCTTGCCCAGCCCGACGATCTCGATCAGCTTGGTCGGATCGCTGTCGAGATCGACCATGTTGCCCGCTTCGCGCGCAGCCTGGGTGCCGGTGTTCATCGCCACGCCCACGTCGGCCTGGGCCAGGGCGGGCGCATCGTTGGTGCCATCGCCGCACATCGCCACCAGGCGGCCGCCCTGCTGCTCGCGCCGGATCAGCGCCAGCTTGTCTTCGGGCGTTGCCTCGGCCAGGAAATCGTCGACGCCGGATTCAGCGGCAATGGCAGCGGCGGTTAGCGGATTGTCACCCGTGATCATCACGGTGCGGATGCCCATCTTGCGCAGTTCGGCAAAGCGTTCGCGGATGCCGGCCTTGATCACGTCCTTGAGCGCGACGATCCCCAGCAGCGTGCCGTTTTCAGCAACCGCCAGGGGGGTCTGCCCCTGGCGCGCGACGTCTTCGGCAATGCGGCGCAGCTCGGCAGCCGCCGTGCCACGGGCGGCATCGGGAACGCTGCGCAGGATCGCATCGACTGCGCCCTTGGTCACGACGTGGCCGTTGTTATCAAGGCCGGAGATGCGGGTCTGGGCGGTGAACGGAATGACCTCGGCACCGGCGGGTACGTCGGGCACGTCCAGGCTGTGCGCTTCCTGCGCCAGACGCAGGATCGAGCGGCCTTCGGGCGTTTCATCGGCCAGGCTGGCCATGAGCGCGGCGCGCGCCAAGGTGGCCGGAGCCGTGCCCGCCAGGGGCAGGAAGTTGCTGGCCTGGCGGTCACCGACGGTGATCGTGCCGGTCTTGTCGAGCAGCAGGACGTCGATATCGCCGGCCGCTTCCACCGCGCGGCCAGACTTGGCGAGCACGTTGAATTGCACCAGGCGGTCCATCCCGGCGATGCCGATGGCCGAAAGCAGTGCGGCGATCGTCGTCGGGATCAGCGTGATCAGCAGGGCGGCCAGCACCGCCACGGGGATCTGCCCCCCGGCATAGCGGGCAAATGCCGGAATGGTGGCGACCGCGATCAGGAAGATGATCGTGAGGCCGACGAGCAGGATGGTGAGCGCGATCTCGTTCGGGGTCTTCTGGCGCTGGGCGCCTTCGACCAGGGCGATCATGCGATCGAGAAAGCCCTGCCCGGCTTCCTGCGTCACCCGCACGGTGATCTCGTCAGACAGCACGCGGGTGCCGGCGGTGACGGCCGAACGGTCGCCACCGGCTTCGCGGATCACCGGCGCGCTTTCACCGGTGATGGCCGCTTCGTTGACCGAGGCCACGCCGGCGATCACTTCACCATCGGCGGGGATCAACTCGCCAGCGGCGACCATGACGACCGCGCCCTTTTGGAGGGTGGCGGCCGAAACCTTGCTGCCATCGGGCAGACGGGCCACCAGGTCTGACCGCGTGGCGCGCAGCGAGGCGGCCTGGGCGCGGCCGCGCCCTTCGGCCAGGCTTTCGGCAAAGGTGCCGAACAGCACCGTCAGCCACAGCCAGACGATCAGCTGGATCTGAAAGCCCAGCGACAGGCCGGTGTGGCCCACGAACAGCAGCACGGTAAGCAGCAGCGCGACGACGGCGGTGGTGAACAGCACGGGGTTGCGCACCAGCTGGGCGGGATGCAGCTTGCGCAGCGCGCCACCCAGCGCCGGTACGACCAGTTCGGCCGAAAACATCGAGGTAGGTTGGGACACGGCAGGTATCCTCAGTAAAGCAGGCCGGCAGCGCCGGTGAGATGATCGGCCACCGGGCCAAGCGCGAGCGAAGGCAGGAAGGTAAGGCCACCGACGATCAGGATCGTGGCGACCAGCAGGCCGATCCACAGGCCACCCGTGGTCGGGAACGAACCCGGCCCGGCCGGCGTGTGCTTGCGGCTGGCAAGGCTGCCGGCAATCGCCAGCACGGGGATCACGATCAGGAAGCGGCCAAGCCACATCGCCACGCCCAGCAGGCCGTTGTAGAACGGGGTGCCCGCAGTGAGCCCGGCAAAGGCCGAACCATTGTTGGCCGTGGCCGAGGTGAAGGCATAAAGGATTTCGGAAAAGCCATGCGGCCCCTTGGCCAGCGGCCCGGCAAGGCCCGCCGGCAGCACCACGGCCACCGCAGTAAGTCCCAGAATGCACAGCGGCAGGATGACAATGGCGAGCACCGCCAGCTTCACCTCGCGCGCTTCCACCTTCTTGCCCACGTATTCCGGGGTGCGGCCGACCATGAGCCCGGCGAGGAACACCGCGAGTACGGCAAACAGCAGGAAGCCATAGATGCCCGAGCCCACGCCACCGATGACGATTTCACCCAGTTGCATGTTGAACAGCGGCACCAGGCCACCGAGCGCGGTGAAACTGTCATGCATGGCGTTGACCGCCCCGCACGAAGCCGCCGTGGTCACAGCCGCGAACAGCGCGCTGGCCGCCGCGCCAAAGCGCACTTCCTTGCCTTCCATGTTGGCGCCCATCACGCCCAGGTGATGCAGCATCGGGTTGCCGGCGGCTTCGCGCCACCACGCGAACGAGGCACCAGCCACAAACAGCAGCAGCATGGCCCACAGGATCGCCCAGCCCTGGCGCGTGTTGCCCACGGCCTTGCCGAACGTATAGGTCAGCCCGGCGCCCAGCGCGAAGATCGACAGCATCTGGACGAAATCGACCAGCGCGGTGGGATTTTCGAAGGGATGGGCCGAGTTGGCATTGTAGAAGCCGCCACCGTTGGTGCCGAGCATCTTGATCGCTTCCTGCGAGGCGACCGGGCCGACCACGATGGCCTGGTGTGCGCCTTCCAGCGTCTTGGCATCGATCAAGCTGGCAAAGGTCTGCGGCACGCCGCTGGCCACCAGATAGAGCGCATAGACAATGCACGCCGGCAGCAGGACATAGAGCGTCACGCGGGTGAGATCGGCCCAGAAGTTGCCCAAGTGGCGCGTTTCGGCGCGGGCAAAGCCACGGAACAGGGCAAAGGCCACGGCAATGCCGGTGGCTGCCGAGAGGAAGTTGTGAATGGTGAGGCCAAGCATCTGCGACAGGTTCGACAGCACCGTTTCACCGGCATACCACTGCCAGTTGGTGTTGGTGACGAAGGCAATCGCAGTGTTCATCGCCCCGTCGGGCGACAGGCCGGCAAGGCCGCGCGGGTTCATCGGCAAGCTGCCTTGAAGCCGCAGCACGGCGTAGGTAAAGATCACCGTGACGACCTGGAACAGCATCAGGTGCACGGCATATTGCCGCCAGTCCTGCTCCTGGTTCGGGTTGATGCCGGCGACACGGTAGAAGGCGCGCTCGACCGGGCCGAGCACGCGGTGCAGCGGCGTGGTGCGGCCTTCATAGACGGCAAACAGCCAGAGGCCGAATGGCTTGGCCATCAGGGCGACCAGCGCGGTGAATACCAGGATCAGGCCAAAGCCCGACGCAAGGGTGGCAGATGTCATTGCACGGCCCCCATCAGAAGCGTTCGGGCCGCAGAAGCACGGCCACGAGATAGACAAGCAGGCCAGCCGCGACGAGCGCAGCGAGCATTTCGGGAATGGTCATCGGAGTGTTCCTCAGGCCCCGTGGTGTCGGAGCCAAAGCTTCAGGCCTTGTCGCACAGGGCAACGGCGGCGAGCGTGATACCGAACAGGCCGGCAAGAATGGCCAGCCAGACAAGATCAGTCATTATGCGCGATCCTTTCGCGACACGGGCAGCCAGGCACGCGGCGGGCGCGGCTGCAACCGGAATAGGCCAGAGCCACCGATGCCCAGGCCAAGCCCGGTCCAGAGCGCGGCCACGATCAGCAGCGCGACGAGCAGCGCCAGCGGGCCGGGATGGCCGTTTTCCGCGTGTTCAACCTGGGCCAGGCCCCGGGCAAGCAAGGGGACGGCGGCCAACGCGGCCAGCCCTGCGAGGCGCAACCCCATATCGCGTCCGCGCGGCCCCACAGATCGATAGTCCATGATCAGCTCCTTGGCTGTGAGATGGCGTCGATGTGGGCCTTGTGGCCGTTAAGGTTCCACGGCGCGGTGCGTGCAGGGCATAAGGATTCCGTAAAGACCGCCTGGCTTGACCGTGGCACGCTTTGGCGTCAATGTAATGGTATCACATTACATTTAACGAGATGCCATGACCACCTCCCTGCCCCGCCATCCCGCCATCGCCTGCGCTCCATGCGAAGCGGTGCTGGCACAGATTCACCAGCCCGCGGTGCAGCTCGCCCTGTGGCAGCGGCCCCGCCCGGCAGCGCTGGCCTGGCTAGACGGGATCGACCTTGCGGCGATTGCCGATATCGACTGCTGGATCGATGCACCGTTTCGGGCAGATGCGGTGGACAAGCAGCTGCATGCCGCAGGATTTCCGGCGCAACCGGCCACGGCCGCGCTGACCGCCGACATCGTGCGGCAGATGCGCGGTTTTGCCGCGATAACGCACAGCCCGCGCCTGCGCCTGCGCCTCGATGTGGTGGAAACCGATGCCTGCCGCCGCTTCCACATGGACTATGTCAGCGTGCGGCTGCTGCTGCCGCTGGTCGGGCCAGGCACGCAGTGGATCATGGCCGATGCGCCGCCCCACGGCCCGGTGCAGCAGTTGCAGCCGGGCCACGTTGGCCTGTTCAAGGGGCGGCTGGCGGTGGCAGAGCCGGCCGTGCTTCACCGCTCTCCGCCGATCGCCGGCACGGGGCAGCGGCGGCTGTTGCTGGTGCTCGATCCGCTGGATCAGACCGCCAATGATCAGCTTTCCGGCCGGGCGGCATAGCGCCGCGCCAGCGTGGCGCAGACGAACAGCTGCGCCTGGTGGAATAGCATCAGCGGCAGGACAATGAGGCTGACGGCGTGGCCGGCGAACAGGATCGTCGCCATGGGGATGCCGCTCGCCATGCTCTTCTTCGATCCGCAGAACACGATGGTAATCTCGTCTTCGGTGTTGAAGCCCAGCTTGCGGCTGGCAAGCGTGGTGGCGACAATGACCAGTGCCAGGATCAGCAGATCGAGCACCAGCACGATCAGCAGGTCGACCGGAGCCAGACGGGTCCACACACCCGCCACCATGCCTGCGCTGAACGCGGCATAGACCACCAGCAGGATCGACCCGCGATCGACATAGCTGACGATCCTCTTGTGGCTGGCCAGCCAATCGCCGATGAACGGCCGCGCCACCTGCCCGGCCACGAAGGGCAGCAGGATCTGCATGGCGATGGTTTCCAGCGAATGGGCGGAAAAGCCGCCGCTGGCCGAGGTGGGCAGCAGCAGCGCGGTGAGCACCGGGGTGAGCGCCACGCCGACGAGGTTGGACAGCGACGCACTGCACAGCGCCGCCGGCACATTGCCCCGCGCGATCGAGGTGAAGGCGATCGACGATTGCACGGTCGACGGCAGCACGCACAGGAACAGCAGGCCCACGGCAATATCGGGCGCGACCAGCCCGCCGATGAGGTGGACGACGCCAAGCCCGATCAGCGGAAACAGCGCGAAGGTGCTGGCGAAGACCAGCGCCTGCAGCCGCCAATGGGCCATGCCCTGCCACACCGCCTGGGGCGCCAGCCGCGCGCCATAGAGAAAGAACAGCAGCGCCACCGCAGCGGTGACCGCCACATCGGCCACGGCGACCCCGGCGCCATGCGCCGGAAACACCGCTGCAATCGCGATCGTGCCGATCAGCAGCAGCAGATAGGGATCGATCAGAGTGCGCAGCTTGCCCATCGGCGGCGTGTCCTTGCCAAAAATGTCAGCCTGCACCTAGGGCTCTGCGTGGCCATGCACAATCATGATCATCGCGATAACAGTCATTCATCATCTTGATAGCAGGCGATACTGTGGCATGATGGCCCGATGATCGGACCTGACCTGCTGCGTGCGTTTGTCACCGTCGCCGAATGCGGCAGCTTTACCGGTGCAGCCCGGACGCTGGGCACGCGGCAATCCACGGTGAGCCAGCAGATCCGCCGGCTGGAGGAGCTGGCCGGGCGGCGTCTTTTGGCGCGAGACACCCACCGCGTGGCGCTATCGGCCGAAGGGGAAGCGTTTCTCGACCATGCCCGCCGCGTGCTCGACGCCCACGGCCGGATGGATGCCCACCTGTCCGGCCTGCGCCTTCGCGGCCAATTGCGCTTTGGTGCGTGCGAAGATTTCGTGCTGTCGGCCCTGCCCGATGTCTTGGCGCAGTTTTCGCGGCGCCATCCCGATGTCGACGTGGCATTGACCGTGGCGCTGAGCGAAACGCTCTATGACCAGTTCGACGCGGGCGGGCTGGACATCATGTTCGTGAAGAAGCGCTCCGGCGAGCGGCGCGGGGTGACCGCCTGGCGCGAGACGGTCGGCTGGGTCGCCTCGCCCGACTTCCGGCTCGATCCGGGCGATGCCGTGCCGCTGCTGCTCTATCCGCCGCCCAGCGTGACCCGCGCGCTGGCGCTCGATACGCTGGATCGCGTGCGCGCACCCTGGCGCGTCGCATTCACCAGCGGCTCATTGAGCGGGCTGACCGCGGCGGCGCGGGCCGGGCTTGGCGTGATGCCGCACTCGTTGCGCCTGGTGCCGCAAGGGCTGGCGCCGCTTCGCCCGCCCGGCACCTTGCCCGAGCTACCGGCAATCGAATTTGCCGTAATCGCGCCCGGTGGCCACAACCTGGCGGCAGAAGCGCTGACCGCCGCGATTCTTCACTGGGCGGGCGGCACGGGCGCCGTTGCTACCTGATCGACCGACCATGGCGCGCGAGACAGGTGGCGGGCGAGAAAATCGATCAGCACCCGCACCCGTGCCGGGCGCTGGCTGCCCGGCGGCGTTACGAGATGCAGCGCGATATCGGGGATGCGCCATTCGGGCATTACCTCGACCAGGCGGCCGGCGGCCATGTCTTCCCACACCATGAAATCGGGTTGCAGCGCCAGCCCTTGGCCTGCCAGCAGCGCCGGAGCCAGCGCATCGGCATTGTTGGCGCCAAGCCGGCCCTTGACCGTCACGACATAATCCCCTTCCACCGCGTGGTGGAAGCGCCAGGATTCCGGCGCATCGAGATTGGTGTAGAGCAGCCCGACATGCCGCGACAGATCGCGCGGATGGGTGGGCGTGCCATGCGCCGCAAGATAGGAGGGCGCCGCGACCAGCGGCCGGCGCACCGCACACAGCCGCCGCGCCCGTAGCGAGCTATCATCCAGCCCGGCAATGCGCAGCACCACGTCGTGCCCGCCGCCCACGACATCGACCCGCGCGTCCGACAGATCGAGATCGAGGCCCACGTGCGGGTAAGCCTCCAGGAATTGCGGCAGGAGCGGCGCGACATGGCGCAGGCCAAAGCCCATGGGCACGGCCAGGCGCACCAGACCGCGCGGCACATCGCCTTCCGCACCTGCTTGCGCCTCGGCCGCTTCGCCATCGGCCAGGATGCGCCGCGCCCGATCGAGCACGCCGCGCCCGCTTTCGGTCAGCGCCAGGCGGCGGCTGGTGCGGTGGAGCAGCGGCACGCCCAGCCGCGCTTCCAGCCGGGTCACCGCCTTGGACACCGTGGGCTTGGACAAGCCCAGGGCATCGGCGGCTGCCGCGAACGAACCAGTATCGACCACTTTGGCAAAGATCGCCCAGGCTTCGAGATCAGGCAAAGACATTATGCAATTTCCTTCACTGATGCTTTTCCATCATTGCCATTTCTTTGCAAGTGAGAATGCCTAGATTGGCCCCAACAGCTGAACGGCACCGAACGCCGCCAGCCACTGGAGACAAGCCATGATCGAACTGCGCCCCTTTTCCGGCATCGGCCGCGCCAACCACGGCTGGCTCGATGCTGCCCACCACTTCTCATTCGCCGATTACTATGAACCGACGCGGATGGCGTGGGGCAACCTGCGCGTGTGGAACGATGACACCATCGCGGCCAAGAGCGGCTTTCCGCCCCATCCCCACCGCGACATGGAAATCATCACCTATGTGCGCGAAGGCGCGATCACCCATCGCGACAACCTGGGCAACCAGGGCCGCACCGCCGCCGGTGACGTGCAGGTGATGAGCGCAGGCACCGGGATCACCCATGCCGAATACAACCTGGAAGACGAAACCACCCGCATCTTCCAGATCTGGATCATGCCCACCCGCCAGGGTGAGCAGCCGAGCTGGGGTGCGCGCCAGTTTCCCAAGGCCGAACGCTCGGGTGAGCTGGTGGTCCTCGCCAGCGGCTATGCCGAAGACAAGGACGCGCTGCCGATCCGTACCGAAGCGCGCCTGGTGGCCGCAACGCTGCTGGCCGGGCAGAGCGTGGACTATGTCCTGGGCGCAGAGCGCAAGGGCTATCTGGTGCCGGCCACCGGCAAGATCACGGTGAACGGCGTGACGGCCGACGCGCGCGATGGCCTGGCCATTGCCGATGTCGACACGATCACCATCTCGGCGCTGGAAGACAGCGAAATCGTGCTGGTCGACACGCTGTGATGGCCTGACGCCGGCAATTGACCAACGGGGCGGTCGCAAGGCGCGGCGGCCGCCCCAGCTTACCCGCCCCAACGTATCTGGCGCGCCGATCGAAAGGTTCACGGCCATGACCCAAGCCAACACCCCCGCCCATGTGCCCCATGCCAGCGCCACCAGCACCGGCGCGGGCACGTTCCAGTCTCGCCTGGCGATCGGCGGGCGCGAAGGGCAGGAGGATATCCTGGCCGATGAACCGGTAGCGCTGGGTGGATTGGGCACTGGCCCGACACCCTATGACCTGCTGTGCGCCGCGCTGGCCACCTGCACCACGATGACCCTGCGCTTTTATGCCGGGCGCAAGGGCTGGGACATTGGCGCCGTCCACACCGTGGTCACCCATGCCCGCGTTGCCGGGCAGACCCCGCCCGACCAGTTTTCCCGCGCCATCACGCTCGACCCCGCGCTTGAACCAGCGGTTCGTGACGAGTTGCTCGGCATCGCCAACCGCTGCCCAGTGCACAAGACGCTGACGCAGGGTGCCGCGGTAGCCACTGTCCTGGCTGCCTGAGCGGCTGCCCTTCCCCATCCCCGTTTTGCAAGAGGTCTTGCCATGGTTCCCGCCGCCGTCACCCCCGCACTTTCTCGCCAGGATTGGCTGGCCGCCCACGTTGGCGCGCACGATGCCGACACGATCGGTTGCCGCGCCCCGGCCATGCCCGATCACGCCAAAACCCGCCTGCAACGCTGGATGACCCGCCTGTTCGGCGACAATGCCCCGATGCCGCTGGCCGATCCACGCCTGGAGGCCGTGCGCCGCTTTGCCTGCGCCACCCGCGCCGGCCGGCTGCCCGATGGCACGCTGATCGGCGAGTTGCACCAGCGCGGGCTGGACGATGCCGAACTGGCCGCGATCGCCCGCTTTGCTGCGTGAATGGCTCGGCGCGTGAGGTCAGGTGAACGCTTTTCATCAAAAGCGTGAAAAGGTCGCGTTTGGCAAGCCGGGAACCACAAGCCATGATCAGCCACGCCCCCCGATTAAGGCAGGGGCATGCATCATTGGCAAAAGGCAAATCCCATGCGGCTGGACCTGTCGCCCTATCTTTCGCAAAAATTCCTCATGCCAGCGGAAACCGAGCGGCATAGCGCGTGCTGGATGGCCTGGCCGGTAAGGACCGCGTTGTGGGGCGATCGCCTCGCCGCCGCCCAGACCGATTTTGCCACGGTGGCGCGTGCCATCGCCCGCTTCGAACCGGTGCACATGGTATGCCGCGAGCAGGACGTTACGGCCGTGCGCGAACAGTGCGGCGACGCCGTAACGCCATTCATCGCGCCGATCGATGACAGCTGGATGCGCGATTCCGGGCCGACGTTCGTGCGCGGCAGCAAGGGCGGCCTCGCCGTGGTCAACTGGGCGTTCAACGCCTGGGGGCGCAAATACCACCCCTATGCCGCCGATGCCGCGCTCAAGCGCCGGATGGCCGAGCAACTTGGCCTGCCGCTGGTAACCTGTCCCTTGACTGCCGAAGGGGGCGCGATCCTGTCTGACGGCGAAGGCACGGTGATCACCACCGAAAGCTGCCTGCTGCACGCCAACCGCAACCTGGGGCTCACCCGTGCCCAGGTCGAGGCGGAGCTGCTCGCCGCGCTGGGTGCGGAAAAGATCGTGTGGTTGCCGGGGGACGCAGCCGAAGTGGAAACCGATGGCCATGTCGATTGCCTGGCGGCCGTCGTGCGGCCCGGGGTGGTGATGATGGAAGACCCGGCGACGGCCAGCGGTGCGCGCGCCGAGACGCTGGCGGCCAACCGCGCCGCTCTGCTGGCGCAGCGCGACGCGCGGGGTCGGCCCTTTGCGATCATCGATCTTCCCGCCGCGCCCACGATCGATCCGCGCGATGCCCGGCACCAGCCCTCCTATGTCAACTTCTACATTGCCAATGGCGCGGTGATCATGCCCGGCCATGGCGTGCCGCAAGACGACGCGGCGCGCGCTGCCGTGGCCGCCGCGTTTCCCGATCGTGCCGTGGTTCAGCTGGTGTTGCCGGCCCTGCCCTATGGCGGCGGCTCGATCCACTGCATCACCCAGCACCAGCCCGCACCGCATTTCCTGCCCGATGGAGCCCAGCCATGCGCCCAGTGACCGTTGCCGCCACCCAGTTTGCCTGCACGTGGGATCTTGCCGCCAATCTCGATCGCGCCGAAATGCTGGTGCGCGAGGCAGCTGCGCAGGGCGCCCAGGTCGTCCTGCTGCAGGAACTGTTCGAAGCGCCCTACTTCTGCGCCGACGAACGACCCGATCACTTCGCGCTGGCCCGCCCCTGGGCCGGCAACCCGGTGATCGCCCGCTTTGCCGATCTGGCGGCCGAGCTGGGCGTGGTGCTGCCGATCAGCTTTTTCGAAAGCGTGGGTGCAGCGCACTTCAACGCCCTGGCGATGATCGATGCCGATGGCACCGAGCTGGGGCTTTATCGCAAGAGCCACATTCCCCAAGGGCCAGGCTATCGCGAAAAGTACTTCTTTGCCCCGGGCGATACCGGGTTCCAGGTGTGGGACACCGCCTTCGGCCGCATCGGCGCTGGCATCTGCTGGGACCAGTGGTTTCCCGAATGCGCGCGCGCCCTGGCCTTGCAGGGCGCCGAACTGATCCTTTACCCAACAGCGATCGGCAGCGAGCCGGCCTTTCCCGGCTATGACAGCCAGCCACACTGGCAGCGCGTGATGCAGGGGCATGCCGGCGCCAACATGGTGCCCGTCATCGCGTCAAACCGGGTTGGCTTTGAAACGAACCAGGACGGTGACATCACCTTCTACGGCTCGTCCTTCATCGCCGACCAGTTCGGCGCCGTGGTAGCCCAGGCCCCGCGCCAGGGTGAGGCGGTGATCACCGCCAGCTTCGACCTGGACGAAATTGCCCCGCAGCGTGCCGGCTGGGGCCTGTTCCGCGATCGCCGGCCAGAACTCTATGGCGTGATCGGCACCTACGGCGGCTAGGATGTGTGGGGATTCAGCCCATGGCGGGCTGCGAACGGCCGCTTTTCGCGCTTCCGGTGCTCACGTACCAAAAGTACGCTGCGCTCCGGGTCGCGAAAATCAGCCATTCTCGCGCCACCCTGGCCTGAATCCCCACACACCCTAGACCGGCAATTGCGTGGTGGCCTTGATCCGCTTGAGCGCAAAGTGCGAGGCGGACGTGGCCACCGCCGGGTGGCGCAGCAGGGCGTGCATCAGGAAATGCTCGTATTGCGCCATATCGCGCACCACGATGCGCAACTGATAGTCCCATTCGCCCGACATCGACAGGCATTCGAGCACTTCATCGCGATCCAGCACGAATTGCTCGAAACTGCCACGGGCCTGTGCATCGTGGGCCTTCATCCGCACCTGGCAGACGGCATCGAGCGCCAGGCCCAGCGCAGCAGGATCGAGCAGGCGCACCGCCGGCCCCAGCACCCCGGCCTCTTCCAGCGCCTTGAGCCGGCGCCAGCACGATGCGGGCGAGGTTCCCACCGCCTCGGCCAGGGCGGCGTGGCTGAGATCGGCCTCGCGCTGCACGGCCTGAAGCAGGCGGCGATCAAGAGCGTCAAGGGCAAGCGGGGCGGTCATGGCGTCTCTCATGGGGTTGCGAACGACAGAGGGAAGCAGCGAATCAAAAAGAAATTTGTGCATTGCCAAAAAAATTGTGAAGCATTCATACCAGCATCATTGCACAAAACGATACAGATCATTCACCCTCGGGCGATCGACCACACATTGTGAAACGACTTTCCAGATCGCCTGCGACACACTGCGCAGATGGCCAGCGATCTTCCCCTCACGCCGCCCCCTGGTGCTGCCGCCGATTGGACAGTGCCGCAGGACTGGGCCAGCTACACGCCGGCCGACCATGCCACGTGGGACACCCTGTTCCGCCGCCAGGTGGAAATGCTGCACGATCGCGCGGCGCCGGAATTCCTGGCCGGGCTGGACATCCTGCGCCTGTCACGCCCCGGCATTCCCGATTTTGCCGAACTGTCAGAGCGACTCTATCAGGCCACGGGCTGGGAAGTGGTGGCCGTGCCGGGGCTGGTTCCCGATGCGGTGTTCTTCGATCACCTCGCCAACCGCCGCTTCGTGGCCGGGCGCTTCATCCGCCGGCCCGATCAGCTGGACTACCTGTCCGAACCCGACGTATTCCACGATGTCTTTGGCCATGTGCCGCTGCTCGCTGATCCGGTCTTTGCCGATTACATGCAGGCCTATGGCCAAGGCGGGCTGCGGGCGCAGGGCATGGACGCCCTCGTCAACCTGGCGCGGCTCTATTGGTATACCGTGGAATTCGGGCTGTTGCGCACGCCGCACGGGCTTCGCATCTATGGCGCGGGGATCGTGTCCTCGCACGGGGAAAGCGTGTTCGCGCTGGATGACCCCTCGCCCAACCGACTGGGTTTTGACCTGTCGCGGCTGCTGCGCACGGACTATCGCATCGACACCTATCAGCAGAGCTATTTCGTAATCGACAGCTTTGCCGACCTGCTTGACCAGACCCGCAATACCGATTTCGCCCCGCTCTATGCCGCCGTGGCTGACCTGCCCACGCTTGCCCCCGACGCGGTGATCCCGCAGGATCGGGTATTGCACCATGGCACGCAGGCCTATGCCCGTCGCATGCCCGCTGCCTGAAGGAACGCCATGCCCGAAACCAAATCCATCGCCGCCCTTGGAGAAGCCGAACTGGTACAAGCCCTGGCGCTGTTGCCGCACTGGCAGCATGACCGGGCGCGCGCCGCACTGTACCGCCGGGTCGTCATGCCCGATTTTCCTGCGGCTATGGCATTCATGGTGCAAGTCGGCTTTGCCGCCGAGCGGATGGACCATCACCCGGAATGGAGCAACGTCTACAACCGGGTGGACATCTGGCTGACCACGCACGACGCGGGCGGCATTTCGACGCGTGACGTGGCCTTGGCTGGAATCATCGACGCCCTGATCTGAATTCCGCGACGCTGGCGTAACGGCCCTTCACCCCCGGAAGCGATTCCGGGGGTGTTTTTCGTGTGCGGCGTGGCCTGGCCGCCCTGCTCGCCGCCACGGCATTGCTGCAACCGCGTTGTCGAGAAGTCATCGCCATGTGCCTTCAAACAACTGGCGAAATTGGATTTTCCGAAAGGCGTTTTGGTAACGTTCAGAAAACGTTTGACGCAAAGGGCATTCGCGGGCAATTTGATAAAACAAAATTGTTTAATCGTAGGCAAGACCTACAATCTTCAGGAGAGGACATTTCGATGCGATCGTTTGCGTCTCGTTCCCGCGTGCTGCGTTACGCGGTATCGGCCATCGCACTGGCAACCCCGGTCCTTGCCACGGCCCAGACCGCTGAAAATCCTACCACTGACAGCGCTGCCGGAACGCCCGAACAGGCGATTATCGTTACTGGCATTCGCGCCTCGGTCGCCCGCGCGATCGACGTGAAGCGCAACAGCGCCAGCGTGGTCGATGCCATTTCCGCGCAGGATATCGGCAAGCTGCCCGACGTGACGATTTCCGACTCGCTTCAGCGCATTCCGGGCGTGCAGATCCGCCGCGACGCCGGCGAAGGTGCCAGCGTGAACGTGCGCGGCCTGCCCCAGGTGCAGACGCTGCTCAACGGCGAAGCCTATCTCGGCGCGAACTCGATCACGTCGGTCCAGCCCAACTTCACCGACATCCCGTCGCAGCTGTTTTCGGGCGCGAACGTCATCAAGTCGCCCACTGGCACGCTGCTCGCTTCGGGCATCAGCGGCACGATCGACCTGCTCACGCGCCGTCCGTTCGATTTCAAGTCGGGCCTTTCGGGCGCAGCCGCCGTCGAAGGTTCCTATGGCGACAAGGCCAAGAAGTGGAACCCGCAGGTCAATGGCCTGCTCGCCTGGCGCAACGATGACGTCGGCTTCCTGGTTTCGGCATCCTATGCCAAGGTCGATCTGTCCAACTCGTATTCGGGCATCCAGCGCGATTACGGCGGCCGCCTCGCCAATGAATCGATTGGCGATGCCACCGGCTACGGCGGCTTCCGCTTTGACGATCCCAATCGCGGCACCTCGATCTACAACAACGGCCTGCTCACCGGCGTGGACGTGAACGGCGATGGCGATGCCAACGATACCTATTTCTCGCCCCAGGCCCACACCGGCTGGAACCGCATCACCACGCGTGAGCGCTTCGGCCTCAACGGCTCGTTCCAGGCGCACCTTAACGACAAGCTCGACCTGGTTGCCGACGGGTTCTACACCAAGCAGACGCAGTATGATCGCACCGCTGGTTTCCAGTTCCAGGCGGTGAACTGGCAGGCGGCCGATTTCGTGCCGGGCCACTCGCGCGATACCGGTGTCAAGATCAACGGCTACAACTTCAACGTCGTCGACCAGTACAACTACACGCTGCAGAACTTTGACAGCTATTCCGAAACCGGCCGAACCAAGTCTGACTCGATCAACCTCAACCTTGAACTGCGCTATAACAGCGGGCCGTTCAAGGCGACGCTGCGCGGGCTTTATGGCAAGGCGCACAAGAACTTCGACGACAGCTATTTCCAGCTGAGCCTGTCGAACGGCAAGCAGTGGTTCAATGGCGTGGGCCACTATCCGGCCGCGCTGGGCGGCGATCGCACGTTCAACCCGCTGGGCTACACCTACAACACCCTGCCGGCCTCGATCGACTATCGCGGCGAAATGCCCAATTTCACCCTGCCGAACGCGCTGGCCAGCAACCTGGGGAATCCGGCTGCCTACGGCTTCAAGACCACGTCTTCGGAAAACAACTACCGGTCGAATTCGGATCTCAAGGTGGCGCGCTTTGACGCCAGCTATGAATTTTCGCCCGATGTGTCGTTCGATTTCGGTGCGCGCTATGGCGAGCGTGGTGCAGAAGCCTATTACTTCGATCGTGCCGCGCCGTTCTATGCCGGTCAGGGCGCATCCGATCCCAACGGTTGCTACGTCAAGTGGAAGGCGTTCGACGTTCAGATGAACAGCAGCAGCTGTTCGGCGGGCGATGCCAACGGTTTCTATACCGCGGGCCTGACGCGCCTGGGCAACGACGCGACGATCTCCAAGTACCTCAAGCAGTACACCGTGCCGGCCGGGGGCGTCGGCGCGTTCTACGTGCTCGATCCGCACGCGATGGACGATGCCGCCTCGTTCCAGAACAGCTTCTATCCCGGCAACAAGGAATTCGTCATTCCGGGCCGGTCGTATTCGATCAAGCTCCACCAGAAGTCGGCCTATGGCCAGCTCAACTGGAACACCGAAATCGGTGGCATGGCGCTGCGTGCCAACGCCGGCCTGCGCGTGATCAACACCACCTTCAACGTGCGCCAGAACATCTCGGGTCCGGGGCAGCCCTATGGTCTTCCGGCTGCCGACGTGGGCGATATCTATACCCACCGCTCGTTCACCGACTGGCTGCCGGCGCTCAACGCCTCGCTCGACGTGACTGAAAAGTTCCGCGTGCGCGCCGCGTTCTCCAAGAACATGACGCTGCTTGATCTGGCGCAGTGGGGCGGTGGCCTCGATCTCAACTACGCGATCGATACCACGTTCAACCCACCGATCTTCCGCGTGTCGGGCGGCAATTCCAACGGCAACCCGATGCTCGATCCCTGGCGGTCGACCAACTATGAAGTGTCGTTCGAATATTACCTGAACCGTACCAGCCTGATCAACTTTGGCCTTTATCGCATTGATATCGCCAGCTTTGTGAAGACGGACTCGGTCAAGCGGACGGACCTGCCCGATCTTGACGGCGTGGTGCGCAGCACCGTGTTCATCAACTCGCAGGTGCAGGGTCGCGGCGGCTATCTGCAGGGCATCGAAGCCGGGGCCAAGCTTGGGTTCGATTTCCTGCCGGGCGTGCTCAGCGGCTTTGGCGTCGATCTCAACTACACGCTGTCTGATTCCAACGCCGGGGGCACCAACCTGAACGGGGCCAAGCTGCCGTTCCAGGATAACTCCAAGCACCAAGTCAACGCGGCGCTGTGGTTCGAAAAGTATGGTCTCCAGGCCCGCGTGGCGTGGAACTATCGCTCGGCCCGCGTGGAGCAGACGAACTTTGCCGGCATCGACGGCCTCACACTGATGCAGGCCCCGACCAACTATGTCGACGCGTCGGTTTCGTATGATATCAACAAGCGTCTGACGATCTATGCCCAGGGCTCCAACCTGACCGGCGAACATGAGCGCTATTACCTCGCGTTCCCCGACCAGAAGGCCTTCAACAACATCTACGAACGCCGCTTCCTGATCGGCGCCCGTACCAAGTTCTAAGTCTATCGAACCAAAGAGGATCTTTTAACGAGCCTCCTGACTGACCCGCCGTCCAACTTCTCCCCTGGGCGGCGGGTCTTTTCGTTTCAACCACACGAGTGTTGCCATGACCGACATGCCAGCCGCCCAGCACGCCAAGCCCATCCGCCAGATCGTGATCGCCGGCGGCGGCACGGCGGGCTGGATGGCTGCCTGCTATTTTTCGGGCCGGCTGGCACGGCAAGGCGTGGCCATCACCGTGGTGGAATCCAGCGCGATCGGCACGGTGGGCGTGGGCGAAGCCACGGTGCCGGGCATCCGCGACTATTTCCGTGCGATCGGCGTCGAAGACATCGACGTGCTTCGTGCCACCGGCGGCACGGTGAAACTGGGCATCGAGTTTCGCGACTGGGCCCAACCCGGCAGCCGCTTCTTCCATCCGTTCGGGCTCTATGGCGTGCCCTCACGCGGGGTGCCGTTTCACCAATACTGGCTCAAGCTGCAGCATGCCGGCGAGCCGACCGACCTTGCGGCCTACAGCCTGTGCAGCGCGCTGGCGCAGCGCGGCGCGTTCATGCTGCCGCCCGACAAGCCGGTGAACGACTTGGCTGTGTTTGATTGGGCGGTACACTTCGACGCCAGCCGCTTTGCCGCGATGTTGCGCGATCGCGCGTTGGCGCAGGGCGTGCGCCACATCGATGACGTGATCAACGATGTGGCGCTGGATGCGCAGACCGGCCATATCGCGCATCTGGTAACAAAGGAGCACGGCAGCGTTGCCGGCGACCTTTTCATCGACTGCACGGGCTTTCGTTCACTGCTGCTGGGCAAGGCGCTGGGCGTGGGGTGGACCGACTGGACCGATCTGTTGCCATGCGACCGCGCGGTGGCCATTCCCTGCGCCGCCGATGCGACGCGCGATTGGTCCTATACCGTCAGCACCGCGCAAGAGGCCGGCTGGCAATGGCGCATCCCGCTGCAGCATCGCGTGGGCAATGGCTATGTCTATTCCAGCGCGATGCTGTCGGATGACGAGGCGACGGCCAAGCTGCTGTCACGCCTGGAAGGTGAAGCCCTGGCCGAGCCCAACCTCATCCGCTTTGGCGCTGGGCATCGCCAACGGTTCTGGGTGGGCAACTGCGTGGGCATGGGCTTGGCGGCGGGGTTCCTGGAGCCGTTGGAATCGACCAGCATCACCCTGATCCAGACGGCGATCGAACGCCTGGCGGAATTCTTTCCCGATGCCACGTTCGATCCGGCGCTGGCCGACGAATTCAACCGCGCCACCACACTGGAATATGCCCGCATCCGCGATTTCCTGATCCTGCATTACCTGGGCAACCGGCGCGTGGGCGAGCCATTCTGGGACCGCCTGCGCCAGGCCGACGTGCCCGAGATGCTGGCCCACAAGCTGCGCCTGTTCCGCGCGCGGGGGCGGCTGGTGCGCTATGAATGGGAAAGCTTCCTCGATCCCAGCTGGCTGTCGATGTACGCCGGGTTCGATTGGCTGCCCTCGGCGCACGATCCAATGGCCGATCACTTTACCAATGCGGAGATCAGCGAGGCGCTGCGCCGTATGCGCGAAACCGTGGCGGGTGCCGTGGCCGAGGCGCGGCCACACCGCGATTTCATTGCGCATATCGCCGGCATCGCCGGCAGCCCACCGGCCGGCCCGTTGGCCGCCTGAACCCGCGCCCGCCCGTTTGCACCAAGGATGATGCCGCCATGGATGGCCTGCGCCCGGCCAGCAGCCTTGCCGCCCTGCGGCTCAGCCCTGGGCGTCTGCCGTCCACAGCACGCGCGCGGCGGGCAACAGGAAATGGCTGAAGGGCAGGATCGCCGCGCCCACCGCCGGTGCATCTTCGGCCAGCCAGGCACGCTGGACCAGCGACAGCGCAGGAACATGCGCGCCACGCCGCTGCAACAGCTGATTCAGCCGATCGGCCAGCGCATCGACCCAGCGCCCCGGCAACCGGCCGCCGACGAAAATCGCCGCCGGGTTGATCAGGCAGTTCACCGCGATGAGGGGATCGCACAACTCTTCGGCGGCGCCTTCCACCCAGGCAGCCATGGCACTGGCGAGACGAGGATCATCCGGGTTGCCGCGCAGATCAGCCTCGGTCAGGCCGACCGCACCAAGGGCACGGCGCACGCCCGAAAGCGAGACGAGATCCTGCACCGGGTGCGGGGCCTGTCCTTCCCGCCGCGCCAGCATGAAGCCGATTTCGCCGCTGCGGCCATTGGCGCCGCGAAAATAGGCGCCATCCACGACCAGGCCACCGCCCAGCCCGGACGAAACCAGGATGTAGAAAAAGCTGGAGCAGGTCTGGCCGTGGCCCAGTTGCTGTTCACCCATCGCGGCCGCGGCAGCATCATTTTCAACGAAGATCGGCAGTTCGAACGGGCCACGGAACAGGTCGGCAATATCGGCAGTTTCCCAGCAGGCGAAATCGGCAGGCCGGCCCGGCAGATCGACCAGACCGAAATCGTCGGGCTTTGCCACACCCAGCCCAACCAACCGCGCCGGCTCGACCCCGGCCTCGTCGAGCAGGCGGCGGATCGACCCGCGATAGAGCGCCTGGACATCGGCTGGCATCGGGAAGGCAATGTCCTGAGTAATGCCGGCGACAACCGCGCCGGCAAAATCCACGACGACCAGCGTGATGTGATCGCGATCGATGTTGACGCCAATGGCATAGCAGGCCGACCGGTTGATCACCAGGCGCGTGGCGGGCTGGCCGCGTCCGCCGCGCCGCTGGCCGGCATCCTCGATCAGGCCATCGGCCATCAGACGCTTGGTAATGTTGGCTATGGCCGGCGGGGTGAGCCCGGTGATGCGGGCCAGATCGATGCGGGTAAGCGGGCCGTTGACGCGGATGGCATGCAGCGTGACGCGCTGGTTGTGATCGGCCGCACGCTCAAGGTTCGTGCCAGACAGGCGGATCTGATCGCTGGCCATTATGCCGCCCGCCCCTGTGGGGTTGCCGTCCGGGGCGGTTTCAACCTGTTCATCGTGCCTCGATCCCATGTGTTTCTATTGCCACGCACGGCCTGCGAAACAAATGCGAAAAGCGGGGCATTTGCGCGCAAATTTCATGCATCAGCCTGTCGGTTATGCCCGACTTTGGCACAGCCCCTCGTGAAAACCAAAAAATATTTAAACTTGTTTTAATTAAGGATGCCCGAAATGCCTGTAAATCGTTTTCGCCTATCAACTTACCTGTCGACAGCGGCCGCACTGGCCTTTGGCCTGGGCCTGTCGTGGGGCGGCGCGGCCTGCGCGCAGACTGCGCCGAGCGAGGCTGCCCTTCCCGCGGCCGCTGCCAGCGCCGTGGCCCACCCCGCGCTGTGGCCCCAGGCCCGCTGGCCCTGGCGCCAGGATGCCGCGATGGAAGCCCGCATCGATGCGCTGATCAAGCGGATGACGCTGGAGGAAAAGGTTGGCCAGATTCTTCAAGCCGATCTTTCCACCGTCACGCCCGACGACGTGCACCGCTATCACCTGGGATCGGTGCTCAATGGCGGCAATGCCGGGCCGGGCGGCAATGACTATGCCCCGGCGCCCGAATGGCTCAAGCTGGCGGACGCGTTCTATGATGCCTCTGTCGACAAGCGCGATGGCGGCGTGGCCATCCCGGTGATGTGGGGCACCGATGCCGTGCACGGGCACAGCAACATCGTGGGCGCCACGCTGTTTCCCCACAATTCCGCACTGGGCGCCACGCACGATCCCGCGCTGCTGCAACGCATCGCGGCGGTGACCGCCACCGAAGTGCGCGTGACCGGCATCGACTGGACCTTTGCCCCGACCATCACCGTGCCGCAGGACACCCGCTGGGGCCGCGCCTTTGAAGGCTATTCCGAAGATCCGGCGCTGGTGGCCAGCTATGCCCGGCCATTCATCGAAGGGCTGCAGGGCAAGCCCAATTCCGGCCCGCTACTGGCCGGGCCGCATGTGATCGCCACGGCCAAGCATTTCCTGGCCGATGGGGGCACGTTCGAAGGGCGCGACCAGGGCGACGCCGTGATCGACGAAGCGACGCTGATCAAGGTGCATGCCCAGCCCTATGTCAGCGCGATCGACGCCGGCGTGCTGTCGATCATGGCCAGCTTTTCCAGCTGGCACGGCGTTAAGATGACCGGCAACAAGAGCCTGCTGACCGACGTGCTCAAGAAGCGCATGGGCTTTGCCGGCCTGGTGGTGAGCGACTGGAACGCGCATGGCCAGGTGGCCGGGTGCAGCAACGCCTCGTGCCCGCAGGCGGTCAACGCCGGGATCGACATGCTCATGGCGCCCGATAGCTGGAAGGCGCTCTATCACAGCCTCATAGCGCAAGTGCAGGATGGCACGGTGCCGATGGCGCGACTGGACGAGGCCGTGGGCGCGGTGCTGCGCGTCAAGATGCGCGCTGGTCTGTTTGGCGCCGGGCGCCCGTCTTCCCGCCCCTATGCCGGGCAGTTCGATCTGCTGGGCAGCGCACCCCACCGCGCGATTGCCCGCCAGGCCGTGCGGGAATCGCTGGTACTGCTCAAGAACGAGGCTGGCATTCTGCCGCTGTCGCCCAAGGCGCGCATTCTGGTCGCCGGTGATGGCGCCAACGACATTGCCCGGCAATCGGGCGGGTGGACGCTTTCGTGGCAAGGCACCGGGCTTGATCCCAAGCTGTTCCCCGGCGCCACCACGCTGTGGCAGGGCATCGATACAGCAGTGCGCGCGGCAGGCGGGCAGGCCACACTTTCGCCCGATGGCAGCTTTGCCGGGCAAAAGCCCGACGCGGCGATCGTGGTCTTTGGCGAGACGCCTTATGCCGAATTCCAGGGCGATCTGCGCAGCCTGCAACTCAAGCCCGATCTGCGCGCGCCGCTGGAAACGATGCGCAAGCTCAAGGCCGCTGGGGTTCCCGTGGTTGCGCTGATGCTGACCGGCCGGCCGCTCTATACCAACCCGTTCCTCAACCTGGCAGATGCCTTTGTCGTGGCGTGGTTGCCGGGATCGGAAGGCGAAGGCGTGGCCGATGTGCTGCTGCGCGGCAGCGATGGCAGCGTGGCCCACGATTTCACCGGGCGCTTGCCGTTCCGCTGGCCGATGACGGCCGTGCCGGGCGGGGCAACGCTTTATCCGCTGGGCCACGGCCTGTCGCTCAAGGCCAAGGCGCCCCGGTGGGTGCCCCTGCCCGAGCAATCGGGTGTGGACGACAGCGCCGGCAGCACCACCGAGTATTTCCAGAAAGGCGTGCCCACGCCAGGCTGGTCGCTGGAAATCCAGAACGCCGGCACCGGCGGGGTGACGCGGATCACCAGCGTGCCCGCCACGGTGGCCGATAGCGGCGTGGCCATCACCGCCAGCGATTACCAGGTGCAGGAAGGGGCGCGGACCTTTGCCTTTTCCGGCAGCAAGGGCACCGCGGCGCTGGCGCTCACCACCCACGCCCCGGCAGACCTCTCGCGCGAGACCAACGGCGAGATGATGCTGGTGACCACGATCCGCGTGGATACGGCGCCCACCGCGCCGGTTACCCTGGCGATGGACAGCGCCGGAAAGGCCACCAGCCTGTCGCTGGGCAAGCTCGACATGCTGCCGCGCGGCACCTGGACCACGCTGGGCATTCCGCTGCAATGCCTGCGCACGGCAGGGGCGCGGATGGATGCGGTCGACGCGCCGCTGATCCTGTCAACCGGCGGGGCGATGACGATCAGTCTGGCCCGGGTGAAGCTGGGGATGGATGCGCAAGTGCGGCTGCCCTGCGCCACGCATTGATCGCCGCGCCAAGCCCTCCTGACGCATGACGCGGGCCGGGACGATCCCCGGCCCGCGCCCATGCACGGTCAGTGCGAAAGCCGCGCGGCCAGTTCCTCGAGATCGACGCCGCGCGTTTCGGGGAAGAAGCGCCAGACCACCACCGCCTGCACCGCCATGGCCAGGGCAAAGACCACGAAAGGTAGGCTCTGGGTGAACTGCGCGACCACCGGGAAGGCAAAGCTGATCGCGGCGTTGAGCACCCAGTGCGTGGTGCTGCCCAGCGCCTGGCCGCGTGCGCGCACCGGCGTGGGAAAGATTTCCGACAGATAGACCCAGATCACCGCCCCTTGGGAAAAGGCAAAGGCAGCGATGAACAGCACGAGCAAAGGCAACAGGAACTGCGCGCCGCTGCCCGAGGCATAGATCGCCGCCACGCCCGCCAGCGCCAGCGTGGTCCCAATCGCGCCGGTAAGCAGCAGCGGGCGACGGCCCACGCGATCGATCACCGTCATCGCCACCATGGTGGCAACAAGGTTGGTCAATCCGATGGCGACCGCCTGAAGATCGGCGGACACGCCGGTGAAGCCGGCCGCAGCGAAAATGTCGTTGAGGTAATAGAGAATGGCATTGATGCCGGAAAGCTGGTTGAACGCGGCAATCGCGATCGCCAGCAGGATCGGCCGGCGATGGCGCCGCCAATCGAGGCGTGCATCGGATTGATCGGTGCTGGCCAGCGCCATGGCATCGAGGCCAAGCCGGTCTGCCGCCACCCGTGCCTGCGCCCCACGCCCCTTGCTCGCCAGCCAGCGCGGACTTTCGGGAATGCCGGGCAGCATCACCGCAAAGAACAGCGCCGGCAGGGCCGCGATGCCAAGCTTGGCCCGCCAGGCAATGTCAGCCGGAAGCGCCAGCGCCAGCAGCCAGTTGCTGCAATAGGCAAGCAGGATGCCGGCAACGATGTTGAACTGGAACATCGCCACCAGCCGGCCACGCCGGGCCGCGGCGCTGACTTCGGAGATATAGACCGGCGCCAGCACCGACGAGCCGCCGATGGCAAGGCCGCCCAGAAAGCGAAAGGCCACGAACAGCGCCATCCCGCCCGCCAGGGCAGAACCGATCGCCGAAACGAGATAAGCGACACCGATCCAGGTCAACACCCGGCGGCTGCCCAGGCGATCGCCCAGCCCGCCGGCCATACTGGCCCCCACCAAGGTACCCCACAGCGCGGCAGAAACGGCAATGCCCAGCCCCGTGGCGGAAAGTGCGAAATGCTGGCGCAACGCCTCGGTCACGCCGGAAATCACCGCCGTGTCGAACCCGAACAGCAGGCCGGCCAGGCTGGCCGCGACGGCTGCCCTTACGGCCGCCTTCGGCATAGGCTGCAGAGCCCCTTCCCCCGGGCCGCTACCGCCCTCGAAATTCGCATGCATCGCGCTCTCCCAATCATTAATTCAATTTGACTTATTAATTCGGTTTGCGTCAGAAAGGAACCGACGATGATGGGCTGGCGACCGCGACGACGGGCCATCTCATACACTGGTGCCAACACCCGGCCAAGCGGGTGACGCGCCGACCAGGAGAGGGATTTTCGATGCGTTTTGCCACAAGCCTGCTTGCTGCCACGATTCTGGGTGGAATGCTGGCCCCGGTCGCGGGTGCTGCGCCTGTGACCAACGGCGGCCCGTGGAATGCTGCCCTGATGCAAGGCGGCATCGGCATCACCCGCGATGTGCCGACTACGGCTGCGGTGCTTGCCCCCCATTCCCCCACGGCCCTGGCCGCCTGGGTGCGTCCGCAGGCCATACAGAGTGGCACTGTGGTGCTGCTGTCGCTGGGCGATCCGGCCACGGCCTGCCGCTGCCTGGCCCTGATCGATGGCAAGCCAGCGCTGCGCATCGGATCGGCGATGATCGTGGCGCCCCGTGCGATTGTCGCCGGGCGGTTCAGCCATGTGGCCGCCAGCTGGGATGGTGAACGCGCCACGCTCTATGTCGATGGGCAGGAAATGGCGCGCGGCGCCTTGGCCGATGCCGGTGCCTTGGCGCCCCGCCTGGCAGTCGCCCCTGCCATGCCCGGCGCGCCGCACTTTGGCGGCGACCTGGTCGATGCCCGGATCGAGGATGGTGCGCTGCCGCTGCCCGCCGTGCAGGCGCTGGTTGCCACCCGGCCCGATTTCGATCTGGTGCAGATGTGGCACGTGGGGGTTGGTTGGGAATTCCAGAAGACCGCCAATACCGGCTATTGGCGGCAGCAGGACCCCTGGACACTGCCCCAGGCCAAAGGCGGCTTCTCCGCACCGGTGGCCAAGCCCGTGCCGGCTGCCGCCGTGGTTCAGCCGCTGGCCGATGGCGTGTGGCGGATCAACGGCTGGCAACTGGCTGGCGCGCCCGATGTGCCGGGTGCCGATGGGGCCACGCTTTCGCGCCCCGGCACGCCCAAGGGCCAATGGCGCACGGCGACCGTGCCAGGCACGGTGCTGACCACGCTGGTGGATCGCGGGGTCTATCCCGATCCCTATTACGGCCTCAACAACCTGCGCATTCCCGAAAGCCTGGCGCGGCAGGATTGGTGGTATCGCACCAGCTTCACCGTGCCGGCGGATGCGGCGGGCAAGCGCCTGGCGCTGCGTTTCAACGGCATCAACTATGCCGCCGAAATCTGGGTCAACGGGCAGAAGCTGGGGCAGACCAAGGGCGCCTTTGCCCGCGGCGAATTCACGCTGGTGCCGGTGGCCGGCGAAAACGTGATCGCCGTGCGGGTTTCGCCGCCGCCGCATCCGGGCATTCCGCACGAGCAGTCGATCGCGGCCGGGGTGGGCGAAAACGGCGGCCAACTCGCCATCGATGGCCCCACGTTCGTGGCCACCGAAGGGTGGGACTGGATCCCGGGCATTCGCGATCGTGACACCGGGCTGTGGCAGGACGTGCAGTTGCGCGCCCGTGGCGACGTGCGCCTGCTCGACAGCCAGGTGGTGACCGACCTGCCCCTGCCCCGCACCGACAGCGCTGACGTGCTGATTACCGTGCCCCTGCGCAACGATGGCACGACACCGCGCACCGTGACGGTGCGCGCCGCGTTTGACGATGTCAGCGTGGAACGCAGCGTCACGCTTGCCCCTGGCGAAGGCGAAGTGCGCTTTACCCCCGCCGATTTCCCGCAACTGCGCATCAAGAACCCGCGCCTGTGGTGGCCCAACGGCTATGGCGAGCAGGCCCTGCACCCGCTGCATATCACCGCCACGGTCGATGGCGCGGTGTCTGACCGTGCCGAGACGCGCTTTGGCATTCGCGAGGTTTCCTATGACCTGTCGCTGATGGATCATGCCGGCGCGCTGCGCCGTGTCAACGTGCAGCCCACCGATGGGCGCCTTGCCGGCACCAAGCTGATCGACGTGCGCCACGAGGCGATCAAGGAAACCCCGCGCGGCTGGGTAGAATCGCTCACGCTGGCAGGTGAAACATCGTCTGGCGTGCAAGCGCTGGGCGCGGCCGACACACTGCCCGAACCGCACCTGACGATCCGCGTCAACGGCGTGAAGATTGCCGCGCGCGGCGGCAGCTGGGGCATGGACGATGCGATGAAGCGCGTCTCGCGCGAGCGGCTCGAGCCGGCCTTCCGCCTGCACAAGGAAGCCCACCTCAACATCATCCGCAACTGGATGGGCACCAGCACCGAGCCGGAATTCTATGACCTGGCCGATGAGTACGGCATGATGGTGCTCAACGATTTCTGGCAATCGACCCAGAATTTCCAGGTGGAGCCGCAAGACCCGCAGCTGTTCCTGGCCAATGCCGAAGACGTGGTGAAGCGCTATCGCAACCACCCCTCGATCATCATCTGGTTCGGCCGCAACGAAGGGGTGCCCTACCCCACGCTGAACGAGGGACTGGACGACCTGCTGTTCAAGCTGGACGGCACCCGCTGGTACACCGGCAGCTCCAACACGGTGAACCTGCAGGGCTCTGGCCCCTACAACTATCGCCAGCCGCAGGGCTATTTCACCGATCTGGCCACCGGTTTCTCGGTGGAAACCGGCACGCCTTCGCTGGCTACGGCGGCCGCAATCGCGCAATATGTGCCCGAAGCCGATCGCTGGCCGCTGAGCGATACGCTGGCCTATCACGACTGGCATTTTTCGGGGAATGGCGACACCAAGACGTTCATGGAAAGCCTGAACCGCCGCTTTGGCGCGGCAACCAGCTTTGCCGATTTCGAACGCAAGGCGCAGATGATGAACCTGGAAACCCACCAGGCCATGATCGAGGGTTTCCTGGGCCATCTCTGGACCAAGAACAGCGGGCGCCTGTTCTGGATGACCCATCCGTCCTGGCCATCGAACGCCTGGCAAATCTACAGCTCTGACTTTGACACCCACGCCGCCTATTACGGCGCGCAGCGGGCCGCCCGGCCACTGCACGCGCAGCTCAACCTGCCCGACAATGCGCTGGTGCTGGTCAACACCACGCAAGATGATGCCAGGGGCCTGACCGTGACCAGCACGGTGACAGACCTGGCCGGCAAGGTGCTGTTCACGCGGCGCGACCGTGCCGATGCCCTGGCCAACCGCGATACCACGCTCAAACCCCTGCCGCTCGACACGATCTTTGCGTCGGCGCCGATGGTGCTCGTCAGCCTCAAGATCACCGATCGTGCCGGCAAGGCGGTCAGCGATACGGTCTATTGGCGCGGCAAGGACGAGGATGCCTACCGCGCGCTCAATGCCATGGGTTCCGCGCCGCTCGCGATCAAGACCGGCACCCCGCAGGACAGCGGCAGCGAACGGGAAATGGCCATCACGCTGACCAACAGCAGCAGCACGCCGGCTCTCAACACCCGCGCCACGCTGGTGGATGCGGCTGGCAAGCGAATCCTGCCGGCCTATTACAGCGACAACTATGTTGCGGTCATGCCGGGCGAAAGCCGCACGATCACGGTGCGCTGGCCGGCCAGCGCCGGCACGGCAGCGGCAGTGACGCTGGAAGGATGGAACGTGCCGGCCGCGCAACAGGGTCTGTCGCAGTAATGCGGCTGCGGCATGGCCTGGCCGCGCTGGCGCTGGCCGCTGCCCCGGCATGGGCAGCGCCCGGCGCCGGGCACCCTGTCGCGCTGACGCAAAGCGGGCCGGTGGTCGGCACGGCCGACGCCGATGGCGTGACGCGCTTTCGCGCCGTGCCCTATGCTGCGCCGCCACTGGGCCCGCTGCGCTGGCAACCGCCGCAGCCGGCGCCGGTGTGGAAGACCCCGCGCGACGCCACCGCGCCAGGCGCAGCATGCCTGCAAAACGATTACGGCTGGAACCACGCCGACTATGTGCGCGGCAACGAGGATTGCCTCACGCTCGATATCGCCAGCCCGGCGCTGGCGGGCAAGCGCCCCGTCATGGTGTGGATCCATGGCGGCAGCAACCGCGCGGGATCGGCCGGTGGCACGGTGTTGAGCGACCTGGCGCGCCACGGCGTGGTGCTGGTGGCCATCCAGTACCGGCTTGGCATCTTTGGCTTTCTACCGCACCGCGCGCTGGCGGCAGAGCGCGATGGCAAGACCGGCAACTATGGCCTGATGGACCAGATCGCCGCGCTGCGCTGGATCAAGGCCAACATTGCCCGGTTTGGCGGCGATCCTGGCAGGATCATGATCTTTGGCGAAAGCGCCGGCGCCGAAGACGTGGGCTATCTCCTTGCCAGCCCACAAACGCCCGGCCTGTTCCAGGCCGCCGCCTTGCAAAGCGGCACCCCTGGCTTTGGCCTGCCGCCGCGACCGTTGGCCGAGGCGCTGCGCCTGGGTGACCAGCTCGACGCCCAACTGGGAACCGATGGCAGCGCCGCGCCGCTGCGCGCGGCATCGCCGCATGCCCTACTCGATGCAGACAAGGCGCTGCACGACAGCGCGCTGGAAAGCGACGATTTCATGTGGCTGCGCGCCACGGTGGATGGCGCCGTGCTTCCTGCCGTACCCGAAGCCCTGCTGGCCAGCGCGCCACCGCGCCCGGTGATCCTGGGTTCCAATCGCGCGGAATTTGGCCTGCCCGGTGGCCGCCCGCATCGCGATGCCAACGTGGCCATGGCCTTTGGCACCAATGAAGCGCAGGTGCGCGCGTTCTATCGGCTGGATCAACCCGATCCGCCCGAAGACCCACGCCTGGGCAGCCGCGATTTGCACATCGCTACCGACATTCTGTTCCGCTGCCCCACCGGGCGCATGGCCGATCTCCTGGCCGCGCATGGCTGGCCGGTGTGGCGGTACGAATTCGATATCGGGCCAGGTGGCGCGCGCAGCTTCCACGGTGCGGACATCGGCTATATCCACAATGCCACGCCGCTGGCCGATGGCAGCACGCTGCAAGCCCACTGGATCGCGCTGGCGCAACACGGCGCGCCACTCGCGGGATGGCCAGCCTATGCGCCCAAGCGCACCCATCTTGTCATCAGCCCGCAAGGCGTCAGCACTGGCGAGGCGCTGGCCGACCTTCCCTGCCGTTGGAGCCGCTATCTGTGACCATTCCTGCCAATCGCCGCCGCTTCCTGGGTTTGATCGCAACGGCGCCGCTGGGTGTCGCTGGCGCCAGCACCGCCGCCCGCGCGGCGCAAGCCGTGGCACCCGTTTCCCCCACCCCTGTGCCACCCCCTGCCGCCGTGGCATTGACCGATGACGAGCGGCGGCGGCTGACCGATTTTCCCTGGCTCGCCCGCTATGCTGAAGACAATGCACGCATCACCGCCGCCGCCACGCCGGTCAAGCTGGTCTTCATGGGCGACAGCATCACGCAGGGCTGGCCCGACAAGCACCCCGCCTTCTTTGCGGCAGAGGGCCGCGTGTGCCGGGGAATCAGCGGCCAGACCACGCCGCAGATGGTGCTGCGCATGATGGCCGACGTCATCGCGCTCAAGCCCCGCGCGGTGCACATCATGGCCGGTACGAACGACATTGCCGGCAACACCGGCCCAATGACCCTGCAGCAGACGCAGGACAACCTCGCGGCGATGGCCATGCTCGCCAAGGCCAGCGGCATTGCCGTGCTGCTGGCCTCGGTGCCACCGGCTGCACGGTATTATTGGCGCCCGGGCCTGGATACGGTGACCCCGATTGCGGCGATCAACCAGTGGCTGGCCAGCTATGCCGCCACGCACGGGCACACCTTTGTCGATTACCACGGCGCGATGCAGGATGGCGCGGGCGGCATGCGGCCGGGCCTCGCCTATGACGGCGTGCACCCGACCGAGGCCGGCTATGCCGTGATGGAGCAGGTGCTCTCGCCCATCCTGGCAGCGAAAGGCTTTAGCTGACCCGCGCGGCTGCAACGGTTTGCTGGATGAAAGACAGCTTGGCGATGATCGCGTCAGACAAGTGGAAGGGATAGAGGTCGGCCTGCCCCATCGCCCGGTTCACCGCGTTCATCGCAAAGGACACCGGCGCCATTTCCGCCGCCAGCGCGGCGGCATCGGCGCGATAGGGATCGAACTCCACCGCCACCTGGCCGTCGCCATCATGCCCGCCAAACGCCGTGAGCGACAGGTCAAAGCCCCGCGCCGTTGCCAGCACATCGACGATGTGCAGGTAGTGGGCAAAGGTTTCGGCAAAATCCTCCCACGGGTGGCTGGTGGCATAGGCGCTGACGAAGTCCTCGGTCCACGGCTGCGCGCCACCGCCATAGTGCGCGGCGAGCGCGGCACCGTAATCGGCGCGTTCGTCTCCGAACAGGGCGCGGCAGGCTTCCAGTGTCGCGGGATCGGTCGCGACCAGGCGTGACCAGAAATGGTGCCCCACCTCGTGCCGGAAATGGCCGAGCAAAGTGCGATAGGGCTCTCCCATGTCGAGACGGACCTGCTCGCGATGGGCATCGTCGGCCTCGGCCACGTTCAACGTGATCAGGCCTTCGTCGTGGCCGGTGATGATCTTTGGGCCACTGCCCGCAGCGCCGGGCTCGCCATAGAGGAAATCGAAAGCCAACCCCTGCCGTTCCGGCGTTTCCTCTGCCTTGGTCTCCAGCGGCAGGCCAAGGCGGATCAGCGTGTGGAACAGGCGGCGCTTGGCCTCTTCCACCTTGGCCCACAGTGGCGGCACGGCGGAATCGGCCAGATCGGGAATGGTGCGGTTGTGCCGGCAGGCACGGCACATGCCGCCCGGCGCATCGCGCGTGGTCAGCCAGTTGCAGATGCCGAAATCGTTGTTGTTGGCGCAGACCACCAGATCGGCCGAAGTCTCGGTGCGATCCTTCCACGTGGTGCCCTCTTCCGCCAGATAGCGAAAGCGATCGATCGCTGGGTCATAGCCTAGCGTTGCAGTGCAGGCAGGGCAAACCCGCACTTCGAAATGGTTGAGGCGCAGGCATTGAGGGCAGGCAAACGGGCGCATCGGTGGCTCCGGGCTTGGCGGGGAGTGACAGGCGGCTTGCCTTGCCAGCACTACGCCGCGTACCTGCCCTGGTTCCAAGCGCCCGGCGATCTTGCCGGCGCAGCGCGGTTGCGATGGCGCGTAGCTTTGGGCACAAGGCCGCCGCGATGAAGAAGAAACGCCGCTATCTCACTGCCACGATGCACGATGGCTACGTCAAGACGATCGGCCCGACCACCGACAGCTTTACCCATTACTGGCGGATCGTGGCGGAGCTGGAAAACGGCAAGACCGAGGTATTCTGGGGGCACACCCGATCCTTGGCAGAGGCGCGCCGCAAGGAGTCCCCGGCGCGCGAGGCAGCACGCATGCGCGGCTGGAAAAGCCACAGGTTCGAGATTGCCGAATTGGTGGAAACACCGGCCTGAACGGCCACGCTGGCGCAGCGCTCATCCAAACTGCTCCTGATCGGATGATGTTCGCAGCCAAATGATCCGAAATTGACATTCCTTTACAAGCGCGAGCCGGACCGATGTGCGATGGCAATCGGAGGGGATGGATCGGGGTATCGGTAGTGTCTACAAGCATGCACAGCACGGATTGGCACAGCACAGATTGGGCACACGCCAGCGCGGATGACGCCCTGGCGTCTCGCGCAAAGGCACCCAATGGCCGCAAGTTGGCTTATATCGTTGCCCTGAACATGGCGCTGTGGGGCGCCATGCTCGTGGCAGCCTGGCTCGTGGCGCACGGCTGACGCAACGCGACAACAACCGCCTGTTGCCTTTCCACCGGATCAAGGCGCTGGTTTGCCAGATGTTTGCGTGACGGGCGATGCCAAGAACCTCGCCTGCACCAGTGCCGCCCCCCACGACGCAAATCGGAGTTGCGAAAACAGCTAAGGTCGGGCTTCGGGAAAGGTGACAATGACCGGATGTGTCTGGATCGAGAGCATCCAGAACACCACCACGCTTACCAGGCCCAAAGCACCCCAGACGAATTTGCGCGCGCGAAAATCAGCGATCGCGCTCGCCAAACACTATGCACTGTCGCCTAAAATCGCAATGCCCCAGATCATCAAAGTCAACATGCTACTGACGTAACACGCCTTGCCGTGCCCAGCAATGTATCAAGCCTGGACCCAATACTGCGGCACTACTTCTGCCTGGAAAAATTACGCTACCTTCGCCGCGTTGCAAATTCAGGCCTACAGCTATCGCGGTATCATCGCGGCGATGATATAGTTTACCAGATTCCGCTGTGCCGGCGCGAGCCGCACCGCCAGCATGGTGGCGTTGTTGTCCGCATCCATCCACACCAGCCCGTTAATCGGGTCCGCCGATGGACGCAGGCGTGTCATGGTGCCAAGGCCTTCGCGATGGGCGGGGGTTTCGAACGTCACATAATTCCGATTTATCCGCAGGATGCGATCATGCGGATAGGGGCCGAAAGGGAACTGGCGACGCGGCGCGATGCCCTCCGCTATGACGGATTCCACGAAAGCCTTGCGATCGGGAAACAGGCGGGCCGCAATGCGCGCCGCTTCGCACCGGCCAGACGTATCGCCCAGCGAGATGCTGACCTGGATGGCGGGCCCGATCAGTTTGGCCGAAAATGGATCGGCACCAAGCCCCGTGGGCGAAAGCATCAGCACGGAACCGTTGGAGCCATAGAGTTCAAAGCAGCGCCAGCCGCGCGGCGCCAGAACGCCGCCGGTGGTATTGCTGGCATACCAGGCCAGCCGTGGTGCCAGTTGCGCTGGCACTTTAGGGGCATGGTCATCATTCCTTGGGGCCGCCAGCGGGCCGGTTTGCCCGTCTGACCGGCACCCCACGAAGGGCACGGGCAAATCTTTAGCCCAGGCTGGTGTGCTTGCAGCCGCAATCGCCATCGCCAGCATGATCGCCAACCGCATGCACGCCTCCCCTTTGTGGGAACTGGCCCTAAGGTGACCAAAGCTAACACCAGGCATGGGCCGGGGTCCAGCCGCTCAATCCTTGATCGGCAGCGCCAGCGTGAACGTGGTGCCCCTCCGCGGCTCGGTCTCGCACGAAATCACGCCGTGGTGGCGCACCATCACGGTGTGTACGAAGCTAAGGCCAAGACCCGCGCCGCTGGTCTTGGGGCCAAGGCCCACCGGGCCACGGGCAAACCGTTCGAACATGCGCGCGCGCAGGTCTTCATCCATGCCGCAGCCCTGATCGGCGATCGTGCACAGACCCCAGGCGCTGCCATCGGCACGGACCTGGCGTGTCAGCGTGCAGGTGATGGTGGTGCCATCGGGGCTGTATTTGATGGCATTGCCGATAACGTTGCCCAGCGCGCGCGTCAGCAGGGATCGCTCCCCCATCACCAGCATCTGCTCGTCGCCGTGGGTAACGATCTCGATCGCCTTGGCGCGCGATTGCGGCCAGAGATCATCGATCGCGTCGATCAGCATGTCGCCCAGATCGACCTCTTCCAGCGTGTACTCAAGGTATTCCGCGCGGGCGAGTTGCACAAAACCATCGGCCAGGCGCAGTGTGCGCTCGGCATAATGGCGGATGGCACTGGCTTCTACCGGAGCGATGCGATCGGCCGGCGCGGTTTCCAGCACCGCCAGGATGGAGGCCTGAGGCGAGCGCATGTCGTGCGTCAGGAGTTGCACCACGTCGTCACGTTGGCGCTGTGCGGCCTTGGACTCGCTGATGTCGACAAAGCGGATGATCCAGCCGGCACGCTGGCCATCGGCCTGCGTCTGCGGGGCCATGCCCACCAGATAGAAATGCGCCTGATCGCGCTGCACTTCGTGCGTCGCGGGCTCTTCCGCTTCCGGCGGGAATGGCACCGGGTTGCCGCTGCCAACCAGGCGCACCGCCGATAGCAGGGCCTGGGCCTGGGTAGCGCCGGGAATAATGGCATGCCCAAAGGTGGTGAACAGGCGATGGGCGGCGGCGTTGGCCATCACGATGCGCCCGGGCAGATCGGCCACCAATGTGGCATCGGGCAACTGGTCCAGGCGATCGGCCACGAAGTGCTGCATCTCGCGGTTGCGGGCGATGGCCGCATGCAACAGCGCGATGGTGCCGGCGACACCGTGCCTGACCGACCCCACCAAGGCCACGCGGGGCAGTATCGATGGCTCTTGCTCAAGCCGCAGCAACTGGACGCGCATGAACTGCTCGATCACGGCAAGCTGCCGCCAGCCCCACAGGGGATAGGCAACGGCAAGCCCGGCGAGCGCCGCCCCGGGCGGCAACCACAAGCGCCACACCAAGAGGCACAGCGCCGCGATCGCGACCACCACGCCAGCGCAAAGAGCAAAGACCACCATGGCCGGCATCCGTCGCCATGGGCCCAAACCGATCATCAGCACCAGAAGTGGCATCAGCCCCAGGCCAAGCCGCGCAGGCATGCCGGCCGGGCGGATCATCGTGCGGCTGATCAGGCCATTCACCAGATTGGCTTCGATCTCCAGGCCAGACATGACACTGCCGGTGGGTGTGGGATAGCGGCTGCCGAGCCCCGTGGCAGTGGCGCCGACCAGAACCACCCGATCCCGCAGCAGTTCGGGCGGTACTTGCCCGGCCAGCACGGCCGCAGCCGAAACACCCGGCCAGTGTCCGCCGCCAGCACCGAACGGGATCAGGCGCGCGCCCACCGACATCGCAGGATGATCAGCGGGCGTTGCCGGGCTGGTGGCAGCCAAGGCGGCCAGGGCCATGAGGTGCTGCACAGGCCCGGCAGCAACCGTAGCGGACCGCACCACACCATCGGCGTCAGGATCGATCGTGGCATAGCCGATGCCGCTTGCGGCCTGACGCACGGGCGCGATCGGCAGCACAGGCGTCGCGGCCACACCGGAAAGACCGGGCGCGGGCGGCACCATCGGCAGGAAGATCGGCCGGGCTGCGGCGATCGAGCCGGCCAGCAGTGCATCGACGGCCGGATCGCCCGGTTCGGTAAACAGCACGTCATAGGCAATCGCGCGCGGCTGCCCTGCCTTGATCCGGTCGATCAGCGCGGCATGGATGCCCCGGTTCCAGGGCCAGCGCCCCAGCCGCGCAATGCTGTCATCGTCGATTTCAACCATCAGCACCGACTGCCCCGGCGCCGGCGCGCCCAGTTGCAGCAGGCGATCGTAGAATGCGTTGTCGAGCCGCAGCATCGTGCGGTCGGCGGTCAGCACGATGACCAGCACGCTTGCCACCAGCAGGATCAGCCACCACTGCGTGCGCAGTTTCAGCTGATGGCCCAGGCTCACCAGGATGCCTCGATCCGCACGTCCTGATAATCGGTCCAGCGCGAAACGGTGTGGCCGTCGATCACCTCGTCCATCAACACGCGCCAGCGATAGCCGCCCGGTGCCAGGGCCAGACCAACCAGGGCATGGCTGGAAAGACCGGCTCGGTCGATCGTCGGACGGTCTTCGCGGCCTGGCTTGGCCAACTGGAAGCGGAAGGTGGCGCGGCTTTCATGCGCCGGGTCCCAGTGGAACACATACTGGCGCACCGGGCCATTCCAGCTTTCTTCCACCGACAGGCGCAGGCTGTTTTCCAGCCGCCGCTCGAATTCGGCGAGCGCCGGCTTGCCTTCCAGCCCATGGCCATCGATCGCGGTAGCGCGGACGAAATAGCGTCCATCGGGCAGACCCGCCAATTGCGCCGAAGATCCGGCCACGACGGTTTCATCCAGCACTTTGAGGAACTGGGCATCGGCCGCCAGTTGCAGGTGATAGGCCCGCGCGCCCGGCAAGGCCTGCCAGGAAAAGCGCAGATCCGCTCCGGTTTGCGGGGCTGCCGCATCAGCCAGCAGCGGCGGCGGCAACAGCGCGATCGGCTCATCCAGATCGCTCGCGGAACCAAAGCCGGCAGGCAGCACCTGCGCGCTGCGCCCCTGGGGATCGAACCCGACCTTACCTTCCAGCACCTCGCTCGTCGCACGGTGCGCATCGGCGTCGTAGCTCATGCGGAAACGGGTGCCGCGCACCGAGGTGACGGCGCCGGGCGTGGCGAACTGAAACGTGCTGGCCGGATCGGTCATCGGCGTGACAGCGGCGCTCGCCCGGCCCCGCTCGATCGCGAACAGGCGCTCCACATGCCGATCCAGCACCACCTTGCGCAGGCGGCGCACCCGCACGGCCGATTGCGATGGCAGCGCGATGCTCGTGTCATCGGGCAGCGTGACGGTGACAAACGAGCGCTGCCCGGTTTCGAGCAGCATGCCCTCGGTCACCGGCATGCCATTGGCCGCCGGCCGGCCATCGATGCGCACCGCGCCGCGCCAGCTCAACACAGTGCCGCGCACCGCTTCCTGCTTGAGCAGCACGCGCGGTATCAACAGGGTCTTGCCAATGGGCAGGCGCAGCGGATCGGCTACACGGTTGAGCTGTTGGACGGAGCGATAGGTTTCGGGCCGAATCAGATAATCGCTGGCGAGGCGGAACAGGTTGTCACCCGGCCGCACGAGGTAGCGCACCATGTCATCCGGGGCGGGCGTCAACGACGCATTGTCGGGCGCCGATGCCGCGTGCGTGGCGCAAGGCGCCAGGAACGCCGCCAGCGACAGCGACTGCGCAAGGGCGAGCGCAAGGCGTGGCCGGGCCACGGCGTCAGGCAGCCAGCGCTTCAAGGCGATATCCATAGGCATAGATCGGCACCAGCTTGAAGCCATTGCCGGGCCGCAGGTTGAGCTTGGTGCGGATATTGGAGATATGCGCATCGAGCGTGCGCGTGGGCAGATCGGGATTGCGGCCCCACAGCGCCTCGAAGATATAGGCGCGCGACAAGGCGCGGTGCATGTTGCGGAAGAGCAGGAGCGCCAGCGCAAATTCCTTGGCCGTGAGGGCAACCGGCTGCCCCTCCAGTTCCACCGTATCGGCGCGCGTGTCGAACTTGTAGGGGCCGAACTGTTCGACCATGGGGCTGGTCGAAGGATAGGCGCGGCGCACCAGGGCGTTGACCCGCGCCTTGAGCACGGCCGGCGCCACCGGCTTGATCACGTAATCGTCTGCGCCGGCAGAAAGCCCGGCCACGATGTCTTCCTCGGCCGAGCGGCTGGTGAGCATGAGTGCGGGCGGCGGCACTTCCAGGTTGCCGCGTGTCCATTCGATGATGGCAAGCCCGGTCATGCCGGGCACGTTCCAATCGAGAATCAGCAGATCGTAGGTGGTCCGATGCAGGGCGCGCGTCAGCACCTGCCCGTCGCCGAACACCTCGCAACTATGCCCCGCCTCGGCCAGGGTCATTTCCACCAACCCGGCCAAGGCCACGTCATCTTCCAAAATCGCTATGCGCACGGCGGCCCTTCTGCGCCCGCAATTCCCGGGCGACCAACCGCCTCCTTAGCAATGCCTGCGCGCAAAGCGAGATAGCGCAAAATCCCTTTGCAATGTTTTACAGCATGCCCGAAAGCTGAAGTCGGCAGACAAAGGCGATCTGGTGTTTTATCGCCCGGAATGACATCTGCCAAAACCGTCTGCACAGCGGCAGATTCATCGCTGCGGGACCGCCGTGCACAATGTTGAGGAAACGGCATGGATCGCCCGCACACGCCAACTGACGCAGCCTTTGAACCGATCGACGAGATCACTATCGTCGATGGCCGTCTGGGCGGGCTGATCGGCGCTGCACCCAATGCCTATGTGCTGTTCCAACCCGATCTGACGATCGCGGGTTGCAACGACGCTTATGTCGCGGCCGTGGGGCGCCCGCGCAAAACCTTCGTCGGCCTGCCCTTGTTCGAGGCTTTTCCGGCCGATCCGGACAGCGAAAGCTACCGCCTGCTGCGCAAGTCGCTCCATCGCGTGCAGCGCGCCCATGAAACCGATCACATTGCCTTCATCCCTTATGCGGTGGGCGATCCGGGGACAGTGCCGACAATGCGCTATTGGAGCGCGACGCACGTACCGATCATGAGCGCGGACGGCAGGTTGCGCTATATCCTGCAGCACACCGCCGACATCACTGCGCTGCTGACCCAAACCGCAGATACGGGCAGGGCAGCCATCCTCGAGGCAGGCATCCTGATGCGCGCCAACAAGGTGCAGGCCGAAATCGAGCGGATGCGCGATCTGTTCGATCAATCGCCAGGCTTCATCGCCATCCTGCGCGGGCCGGACCACGTGTTCGAAATCGCCAACGCGGCCTACAACCAGTTGGTCGGGCATCGACCGCTGTTGGGCCTCCCGCTGCGCGAGGCCTTGCCCGAAGTGGTGGAACAGGGGTTTGTCGACCTGGTGGACGGTGTTTACCGCACCGGGCAGCCCTATATCGGGCGCAGCGCGCTCGTCTCGCTGCAACTGGCGCCGGGCCTTCCGCCGGAAGAACGCTATCTCGATTTCGCCTATCAGCCGCTGCGCGATGCCGCCGGCGCTGTGCACGGGGTTTTCGTGCAGGGCGTGGACGTGACCGAGCAGCAGCGCGCCGAACAGCGCATGGCCACAATCATGCGGGAAAGCGTGCACCGCATCAAGAACACGCTGGCCATGGCCCAGGCGGTGGTTTCCGCCACGCTGCGCGATGCGCATGACATGGTCACCGCACGCCGTGATATCCTGGCCCGGCTGAGCGTGCTGTCGGTAACGCAGCCGGCACTGATCGAAGGGCACTTGGCGCCGGCCGACGTGGCACTCACGGTGATGGCGGTGATGAAGCTGCATGTCGATCTGTTCGGCCGCATCACCATGGAGGGCCCCAGCGCCGAAATCGCGCCCGCTGCCGCACAGGGGCTGGCCCTGATCCTGCACGAGTTGGCGACCAACGCGATCAAGTATGGCGCGCTGTCATGCGACAGCGGCAATCTGTCTCTCACCTGGCAAACCATCCCGGCGGAAAACCGGGTCGAACTGTTGTGGCATGAAAGCGGCGGCCCAGCCGTGCGCCAGCCAGACCGCAAGGGCTTTGGCACCACCCTGATCGAACGCGCCCTGCCCCGCACCGGTGGCAACCGCGTGGACCTGTACTTTGCGCCGGCCGGCGTGCAGTGCCGGATCAGCCTGGCCCTGCGCGCCTGACGCAGCGGATGCGCCCGTCTATCTGACGCGGAACGCCACCAGGCGGGTGGCAAAGGGCGCCAGCACTGGATTGGCAAGGTCAGCGGTGGCATCGGGTTGGCTGGTCAGCAGCACGCGCGTGGGGCCGAGCGGCACGTCCTTGAGTTCCGCTGCGGTCAGATCGGCCATGCCGATCTCTTCCCCGTAATACATCAGCGCGGTTCCGCCGGCGGTCAGCGTCATCGCCGCCGTCAGCCGCGCGATCGCATCATCGTGCACCCCATCGCCAAAGGCGGCGCGCCGCGACGGCAGGGACAAAGGCCAGCGCGCACATCGCCGTTCCCGCTGCCAGCGTGGTGGCAAAAGCCCGGAGATGGTGATGCAACGATATCATGCGCGCGGTCTCCGCCAAAGCAACGACAGGAACGTGCCAGCGCCGGATCTTGCCGATTGCACAGCGCTCGCCATGAAACACAGCGTGGCACGGCGCAGCAGGCTATGCAATCGGTTGCAATGCTCTGATCAGGCGAGCTCGGTATTCATTACCACGCTTGGCCGGCAGGCCACGCCGGCCATGGCAGCCGGCGTCTGGTCTGCGCCGCGCAGCGCAAGGATTTGTGCCCGGAAAGAGGCAAAGGCCATCTCTGCCATGCGCCGCGCCTCGGCCTCGCCCCGGATGAGATCGTGCTGCATCAGGCCTAGCGACAGCATCAGCAGCATGTCGGCCATGCAACCGCGAGCCGATGCCACGTCATCGCCAGGCAACAGCACTTCGATCGCGCGGAGCAGGCCGGCATGCACGGTGTTGTGACAGCGCTTGAAGATTTCGGCCACTTTTGGATTACGGGCAGACTCGGCGACGATTTCCGCGATCAGCACGTTGGGACAATCGGGATCGGGGATCAGGAAATCGTGCAACCATTGCCACACGGCCGATTCGTCACGCAGGGCAACGCCCAGCACGATATCGCCACGTTCCAGGAATTCGCCGGCGTCAGACGCCACGATCTCGGCGATGATCGCCTCCTTGGACGCGAAATCGCGATAGAGCTGACCTACGGCCACGCCCGATTCCTTGGCAATCTGGGCAACGCCAGTTGAATGAAAACCATTTTCTATAAATAGCTTACGCGCAGCAGCAATGATCTTTTCCCGCCGCTGCGCCGCCTTGCCCCCCGCCCTGAGGCACGCTTGCGCCTGATCCGTAGTCATAGCCTCTCTCTACCCAAAATTTCCTGCTTGACCACTGGCCCCCCGGCGCAGTAGCGCAAATTTGTGAGTGATCGTTCACTCTCATACACTGATCGGCAGGATTTTGCATGACATTTTTGCGACGCGTCACCCCGGCGCTGGCTTTGGCCCTTGCGGCATGCGGATCGCAACCCCCAGGCGCGGGTGGTCCCGGCGGGCCAGGCGGCGGCGCTGCGCCTGCCGTTTCGGTGGTGGCGGTGCAGGAACAGCCCCTGCCGATCACGGCCGAATTTCCGGGCCGGACGGTGGCCTACGAAACCTCGGACGTGCGGCCCCAGGTCAACGGCCTGATCCAGTCGCGCCTGTTCACCGAGGGTGATTTCGTGCGCGCCGGCCAGCCGCTTTATCGCATCGATCCCGCGCCCTATCAGGCCCAGGTGATGAGCGCGCGGGCAGCGCTGGCCAAGGCCCGCGCCGCGATCGCCTCGACCCAGGCCCAGGCGAGCCGCTATGGCGAACTGGTCAAGATCAACGCCATCGCCCGCCAGGACTATGACAACGCGGTGAGCACCGCCGGACAGGCCCGGGCCGATGTGGCGGCACAGGAAGCTGCCCTGCGGACCGCGCAGATCGACCTCGCGCGCACGACCATCACCGCGCCGATCAGCGGGCGCATCGGCCGCTCGCTCACCACCACGGGCGGGCTGGTTTCGGCCGCACAGGCCACCGCGCTCACCACGATCCAGCGCATCGATCCGGTCTATGTGGATATTCCCCAATCCAGCGCCGACCTGCTCAAGCTGCGCCGCCAGATCATGGACGGCAAGCTGACCAAGGACGGCAAGGCCAAGGTCCAGTTGATCCTGGAAGATGGCAGCACCTATCCGCTGCAAGGCGACCTCCTGTTCACCGACGTGACCGTGGACCAGGCGACCGGTTCGCAGGTGCTGCGCGCCGTGTTCCCCAATCCGCGCAGCCTGCTGCTGCCGGGCATGTTCGTTCGCGCCCGCCTGGTGCAGGGCACGGTGCAGAATGCCATGCTGGTGCCACAACAGGCGTTGACCCGCGATGAACATGGTAATGCCGTGGTCATGGTGGTTGGCGCGCAGAACAAGGTGGAAGCGCGCCCGGTGCAGACCGGCGGCACGCAGGGTGACAAGTGGATCGTTACCGGCGGGCTGCGCAGCGGCGACAAGGTGATCGTGGAAGGTGGCATGATGCTGCAGCCGGGGATGCCGGTGAATCCGCAGGCCTGGAACCCCAACGCCCCGGCCGGCACAGCACCCGGCCAGGCACAGGGCCAACCTGCCGGACAGGCAAAGGGCCAGCCCTCCGGCCAGGCACAGGGAAAGTAATCCCGCATGTCACGCTTTTTCATCGACCGACCCATCTTCGCATGGGTCATCGCGATCGTGCTGATGCTGGCCGGCGTTCTGGCTATCCGCACGCTGCCGATCTCGCAGTTTCCGGCAATTGCCCCACCGGCGGTGTCGATCACCGCCACCTATCCCGGGGCTGACGCCGAAACCCTGGAGAAGACCACCACCCAGATCATCGAACAGCAGATGAAGGGGCTGGATCACCTACGGTATTTCTCGTCCTCGTCCTCCGCTGCGGGCACGGTGACGATCACTCTCACGTTCGAGCAGGGCACCAACCCTGATATCGCCCAGGTGCAGGTGCAGAACAAGCTGCAGGCGGCCACCCCGCTCCTGCCGCAGGAAGTGCAGCAGCAGGGCCTGCAAGTCGCCAAGGCGACGCAGAACTTCCTGATGTTCGTTGGCCTGTATTCGGAGAGCGGCAAGCGTTCCGGCGCGGACTTGGCCGACACCCTCGTTTCCAAGCTGCAGGATCCCCTGTCGCGCGTTTCGGGCGTGGGTGACACGCAGATTTTCGGGTCGCAATACGCGATGCGCGTCTGGCTCGATCCGCTCAAGCTGAACCAGTACGCCCTGTCGGTCGCCGATGTCACGGCCGCGCTGAAAGCGCAGAACGCCCAGGTTTCGGCCGGCCAGATCGGCGCCCTGCCCGCACCGGGCACGCAGATGCTCAACGCGACCGTGGCGGTGCAATCACGCCTGTCCACGCCAGAGGAATTCTCCAAGATCCGCCTCAAGATCGGCAGCGACGGCGCCGTGGTTCGCCTGGGCGACGTTGCCCGCGTCGAGGTTGGCGCGGAAAACTACGGCTTTGAATCCAAGTGGAATGGCAAGCCTGCCGCTGGTCTTGGGATCAAGCTGGCGCCTGGCGCCAACGCGCTGGACACCGTTGACGCCATCAAGGCCCGCGTGAACGAGCTTTCCACGCAGTTCCCGTCTGACATCAAGGTCATCTATCCCTACGATACCACGCCGTTCGTCCGCCTTTCGGTGGAGCAGGTCGTGCACACCCTGGTCGAGGCCGTGGTGCTGGTATTCCTCGTGATGTTCCTGTTCCTGCAGAACTGGCGCGCCACGCTGATCCCCACGATCGCCGTTCCGGTCGTTCTGCTGGGCACCTTTGCCGTCATGGCGGCAGCGGGCTATTCGATCAACACGCTCACGCTGTTCGGGATGGTCCTGGCCATCGGCCTCTTGGTCGACGACGCGATCGTGGTGGTCGAAAACGTCGAGCGCCTGATCGTGACCGAGCACCTCAGTCCGATCGACGCCGCGCGCAAATCGATGAACGAGATTTCCGGCGCGCTGATCGGCATCGCCATGGTGCTGGCGGCCGTGTTCCTGCCGATGGCGTTCTTCGGCGGATCGACCGGGGTGATCTATCGCCAGTTCTCGATCACGATCGTGTCGGCCATGGCGCTTTCCGTGCTCGTCGCCTTGGTGCTGACGCCCGCGCTGTGCGCCGCCATTCTCAAGCCGCACAAGCCCAATGAGCAGGAAAGCAATGGGCCGCTGGCCCGTTTCTTCCGCTGGTTCAACGAAAAATTCGATGCCGGCCAAGAACGCTATGAACGCAGCGTGCGCTCCACCGCGCGCAACTGGAAACGTTCGATGGTGGTCTATGCCCTGATCGTGGGCGGGTTGGCGCTGTTGTTCGTGCGGCTGCCCGGCGGGTTCCTTCCCGATGAAGACCAGGGCATGGTCATCGCTCTGGTCCAAGGCCCAGCCGGCTCTACCGCCGCGCGCACGGAAAAGGGCCTCACCGTGATCCGTGACCACTTCACCAAGCAGGAAAGCGCCAACATTGCCGGCGTGTTCACGGTGAACGGTTTCAGTTTCGCGGGATCGGGCCAGAACAGCGGCCTGGCGTTCGTGCCGCTCAAGCCGTGGAGCGAACGCTCTGGCAAGGCCAACGCGGCGCAGTCGATCGCCGGGCGCGCCATGGGCGCGTTTGCCGCCTATCGCGACGGGCTGATCTTCGCGATCACCCCGCCCGCCGTGCAGGAACTGGGCAATGCCACCGGGTTCGACCTGCAGTTGGTGGACCAGGCCGGACTGGGGCATGCCCGGCTGCTGCAAATTCGCAACATGATGTTGGGCATGGCCATGCAGGACAAGAGCATGGTCGGCGTACGCCCCAACTCGCTCGACGATGCGCCGCAGCTCAAGGTGACGGTGGACCAGGAAAAGGCGGGTGCGCTCGGCCTTGATCTGTCCACGATCAACAGCACGATCGCCACGGCGTGGGGCGGCAGCTACGTCAACGACTTCGTCGATCGTGGCCGTGTAAAGCGGGTCTACGTCCAGGCCGATGCGCCCTATCGCATGGCGCCCGAAGACATGGACAAGCTGTTCGTGCGATCCAGCAACGGCAGCATGACGCCCTTCAGCGCCTTTTCCACGATCTCGTGGGAAAAGGGGCCGGTGCAGCTCACCCGCTACAACGGCCTGCCCTCGATGGAAATTCTCGGCGCACCGGCACCGGGCGTCGCCACCGGAAGCGCCATGGCCGCGATGGAGGCGATCCACGCCAAGCTGCCCCCCGGCACCGCGCTGGAATGGACCGGTCTTTCCTATGAAGAACGGCTTTCGGGTGGGCAGGCGCCGGCGCTTTATGGCCTGTCGCTGCTGATCGTGTTCCTGTGCCTTGCCGCGCTGTATGAAAGCTGGTCGGTTCCGCTGTCCGTCATCATGGTTGTGCCGCTGGGCGTGATCGGCGCGGTGCTGGCAGCCACGCTGACGGGGCTCAACAACGATATCTACCTTCAGGTGGGCCTGATCACCACCATCGGGGTGTCGGCCAAGAACGCGATCCTGATCGTGGAATTTGCCGAAGAGCGCATGCGCGACGGCATGGGCGCGTTCGACGCGGCGATCAGTGCCGCCCGGCTGCGCCTGCGACCGATCCTGATGACCAGCCTTGCCTTCATCTTCGGCGTGCTGCCCCTGGCAGTGGCGACCGGGGCTGGTGCTGGCGGCCAGAATGCCATCGGTCGTGCCGTCGTGGGCGGCATGCTCTCCGCAACGGTGCTGGCGATCTTCCTTGTGCCGATGTTCTTCGTGGTGGTCTTCAACCTCTTCACGCGGCGCAAGCAGGCCGATCAAACCCATACCCAAGACGACGAGGGCGCGTCCGCGCCCCAGGGAGTCTGACTGTCGTGACCAAATCCCAAACCGTGCTCGCGGCCGTGCTGCCTGCCCTGCTCTTGTCGGGCTGCAACCTGGCGCCGCGCTATGCCCGGCCGGCGCCAGCCGTGCCGCCGGCCCTGCCCCAGGGCCAAGGCGTCTATCCGGCGGCTGACGCTGCCCAGACGCAAGACCTGGCCCGGATCGGCTGGCGCGAATTCTTTCGCGACGATCGCCTGCGCCAGGTGATAGAGCTGGGCCTGGCCAACAACCAGGACCTGCGCCTGGCCGTGGCCAATGTGCAGGCGGCGCGCGCGCAATATCGCTCGCAACGCGCCAACCTGTTCCCGGCGATCAGCGCCAGCGGATCGGGCACTTATACTAACACCGCGTCCTTTGCCGCCAGCGCTGGTGGCGCGGCCAGCTCGGGCCCGGCCGACATCCAGTATTTCACTGGCAACGTCGGGCTGTCTTCGTTCGAGATCGACCTATTCGGACGCCTGCGCAACCTTTCCAAGGCGGCGCAGGAGCAGTACCTGGCCAGCGAGGAAGGGCGGCGCGCCACGCGCGTCACCCTGATCGGTGAAATCGCCGCGGCCTGGCTCACGCTGGGCGCGGATCGCGATCAGCTGGCCACGTCCGAACGCACGCTCAAGGCCTACGCGCAAAGCCTGGATCTGACCAAGGCGCAGTTCCGTATCGGCGTGACCTCTGCCCTGGAAATGCAGCAGGCGGAAACCAGCTATCAATCGGCGCGCAATGACATTGCCGTGCTGCAAACCCAGGTGGCGCAGGATCTCAACGCGCTACAGCTGCTGACCGGTGCGCCTGTGCCCACCGAATTGCAACCGCAGGGGCTGGGAACCGAACCGGCAACGATCGATGCTCTTCCGGGCAATCTTGGTTCCGACGTGCTGCTGCGCCGGCCCGACGTGCTCCAGGCCGAGCATCAGCTGATCGCGCAGAACGCCAATATCGGCGCGGCGCGGGCCGCGTTCTTCCCGCGCATCTCGCTCACCGCCACGATCGGCACGATCAGTTCGACGTTGAGCAACCTGTTCTCGTCGGGAACGGGAACCTACACCGTCTCGCCCTCAGCCAGCCTGCCGCTGTTCAATTTCGGGCAGAACCAGGCCAATCTCGATTATGCCAAGGCATCACGCGATGCGGCGGTGGCGACCTATCAGAAAACCATCCAGACCGCATTCCGCGAGGTTTCCGATGCGCTGGCCCAGCGCGGCACGATCGACGAACAGATGGCGGCGCAAACCGCCCGGGTTCAGGCCGCCCAGCAGGCGGCGATGCTGTCTGACGCGCGGTTCCGCGCCGGGGTGGAATCGTTCCTCACCGCCCTTGATTCGCAGCGTAGCGCCTATGCCGCGCAGCAGCAGTTGGTGACCACGCGCCTGGCCCGGGCCAACAACCTGGTGACGCTCTATCGCACCTTGGGAGGCGGCCTCGATTGAATCGCTTGCCAAAGCGCCAGACCAGAATAGTATCTGTTGCATAACATATATGCGGAAGAGGTCTGGCGATGAACGAAGGCATGCGTGACGGCGTAACCGATGCGGGCGATGAAAGCCTGATCATCCTCGAATCGCTGCTGTGTCTGATGCGGGAAAAGAATCTGCTGAGCCGCAGCGATATCGAACTGCTGTGCGAAAAGGTGGAGCGTCGTGCCACCGGCACCAGCCGCAATCCCTTGCCGTGCAACAATGGCAGCGCGACCGAGGCTGTCAGCTACCTGCGCCGTCTTTCTGCCTATCTTGGTCAGCGCTATGGCGGCAAGCACATGCGCCGCGGCGCCGCCAACTGATCCACCAACCAGTGCCGGGCGGCAGAGGGTCCGCTGCCCGGCCTAAGTTGTTTTCCTTCACGCCTTCACTGCCGGGTCCATCAACCCAGCACTTCTGCCATGTCCACCGCGCGGTGCTCACGCGCGCTCATCTCGGCCGCCGTGCCTATCGCCACGGCCATGAGCCCGTCATGGGCCGTCACCAGCACATCTCCTTCGCCCCGCACCGCGCGCGCAAACGCCGCGTGCTGGTAATAGGTCGATCCGTGGTGTGATCCGGCCGCCAGCGCGGTTTCGTCCACCGCCACGTGCCGGCGTTCCACCGCCTTTGGCCCCGGCCAGGGCACGCGCGGCGACCACACCAGGTCTCCGGGCGGGATCAACACATCCAGCCGGCCCTTGTCGCCCGTCGCGCTCATTTCTTCCTGGTGTTCGGCGCCTTCGGCAAACATGCACAGATCGAGCATCGCGCGGGTGCCATTGGCAAAGTCCACCGTGGTAAAGCTGTTATCAATGATATCAGGCCGTGCACCGTCATAGCGCTCGTCTACGTGGTTCACGTCCATGGCGCCCGAGCAATAGACCCGCACCGGCTCGCTCTGCGTGATCAGCCGCATCAGATCGAAGAAGTGGCAGCATTTTTCGACCATGGTGCCGCCGGTCTTGGCCGAAAAGCGGTTCCAGTCGCGCACCTTGACCAGGAACGGGAAGCGGTGCTCGCGAATCGAGAGCATATGCAGCGCGCCCACCTGGCCGGCGTGGATGGCATCGATGAACGCAGCAGCGGGCGGCATGAAGCGGTATTCCATGCCGGTCCAGAACGGGGCGCCGCGCGCGGCTGCCTGCTCCACCACCCAGCGCGCATCGGCCATCGTGGTACACAGCGGCTTTTCGCACAGGATCGCCACGTTGCTGGCGAGCAGCGGCTCCAACACGGCGCGGTGGGTAAAATTGGGCGACGCCACAACGACGGCATCGATTCCGCCCCCGGCCACCAAGCTGGCGGCATCGGCATGCACGGCCACATCCTGGCCGGCATCGCCCAGCGCGGCCCGCGCCCATTCGATCGAGGTTGCTTCGGGATCAGCGATGGCGACGATTTCGGCATCGGGCAACAGCTTGATATTGTGGATATGCTCCACCCCCATCATGCCGGTGCCGACCAAGCCGTAACGCAGTTTCTCTACCATCACCAAGCTCCTTGTGCCATGGCGCTCTCCATGACGAACCTCAGCCTAAAGACCGAACCCGTCGCGCTCGGCAAGAGCGGACTTGCCGTTTTCCCGATTGCCTGGGGCATGTGGCGGCTGGCCAGCCCCGACGGCAACGATGATCTGGGTGCCATTGCCGATCGTGTGGAAGCCGCGCTGGATGCGGGCGTAACCCTGTTCGATACCGCCGATATCTATGGTTGCGATGCGCCGGTGGGCTTTGGCGGGGCCGAAGCCCTGTTCGGCAAGGCGCTGGCGGCCAATCCGCATTGGCGCGAGCGCATGGTCATCGCCACCAAGGGCGGCATCTGGCTGGGCAAGCCCTATGATTCGACGCTCGCCTATCTGCGCAGCGCGATCGATGCCTCGCTGGCGCGGCTGGGGCTGCCCAGCGTTGACCTTTACCAGATCCACCGCCGCGACTTCCTCACCCATCCGCGCGAAGTGGCCGACGCGCTGGTCGAGATGGTCGAGGCGGGCAAGGTCAAGCACGTGGGCGTATCGAACTACAGCCCGGCCGAGGTTTCGGCATTGCAGGCCTTCCTGCCCTTCCCGCTGGTGTCGACCCAGCCGGAATATTCTGCCGCGCGGTTTGACCCGCTCTATGATGGCACGCTGGACCAGGCGATGGAACGCGAGATGGCCGTGCTGGCCTGGTCACCGCTGGGCGGTGGCAGGCTGACCGATGCCGCACACCCGGTCGGCGCGCTGCTGGCCAGGCAGGGCGCCGCCTATGGTACCGACGCGAGCGCGGCGGCATTGAGCTGGATCATGGCGCACCCCGCGCGGATCGTGCCCATCGTCGGTTCGCAGCAACCTGCCCGCATTGCCGCGCTGCGCGACGCCTTCAAGGTCGAATGGACGCGCGGCGGATGGTACGCGGTGCTGGAGGCATCGCGCGGAGAATCCATGCCGTGACCCAAAATTCCTGTGAAATCAGCTGGTTTTCAGCGCTTTGCGATGACGACTATGAATATCTTGGGCAAAGCGACCCGGCGCTGCAATCCAGTTGGGAGCATTGCCGCAATATCGTGCTGGGTGCCGAAGATGGCGGGTTTGACAATATCCTGCTGCCCTCAGGCTATGCTTTGGGCATCGATACCACGGCTTTTGCCGCGGCGATCGCCACGCAGGTGCGGCGCATCAAGCTGCTGATGGCGGTGCGGGTCGGCGAAATGTGGCCAGCGCAACTGGCGCGCCAGATCGCCACGATCGACCAGATCCTGGGCGGGCGGCTGACGGTCAACATCATTTCCAGCGACCTGCCGGGCGAAACGCTCGACGGGGCGTCGCGCTATGAACGCACCGACGAGGCGATCGCCATCCTGCGCACCCTGCTCGCCGGGCAGGCACTCGATCACCAAGGCCGGTTCTGGAACCTCAAGCTCGACGCGCCACGCATGCTGCAGGCCGCGCCGCGCGTGCCGGCGCTCTATTTCGGTGGCCTGTCTGAACCGGCGCGCGAAACCGCCGCCAAGGGCTGCGATGTCTATCTGATGTGGCCCGACCGCATGGAGGCTGTGAAAGACATCGTCGCTGATATGAAAGCCCGCGCGGCGCGGCATGGCCGCACCATCCGCTGCGGCTATCGGGTGCACGTGGTGGTGCGCGAGACGGAAAGCGAGGCCCGCGCCGCCGCCGATCGCCTGCTGAGCAAGCTGGACGCCGCGCAAGGCGCAGCGATCCGCGCCAAGTCGCTCGATTCCCAATCGGTGGGTGTGCAGGCCCAGGCCGCCCTGCGCGAGGCAGCCGCTGGCGATGGCTATGTCGAAGACAATCTGTGGACCGGGGTCGGCCGCGCCCGATCGGGCTGCGGCGCGGCGATCGTGGGCGATCCTGACCAGGTTCTGGCCAAGCTCAACGCCTATCGCGCGGCGGGGATCGATGCCTTCGTGCTTTCGGGCTATCCCCATGCGCGCGAGGCGGATCTGTTTGCTCGCCACGTCTTGCCGCATATCGACCACGCACCGTTTTAATCTCTACTGCAAAAGTTGAACTTTCTGGCACTCCCTTGCCGCACCCCGTAACAGGCATGGCAAAGGAGTGCCGCCACCGATGACTGCCCTGCTCAGCCCCCGCCGCCGCCAGCTGCTGTTTGCGCTGGCCCTGACGGCGGGCATTCTCAATCTGGTCGATCGCCAGATCATTGCGGTGCTCAAGCCAACCATCGCCGCCGACCTGCATTGGAGCGACGACGATTACGGTACGCTGGCGGCGCTGTTCCAGACCGGGGCGGCGTTCGGCTTTCTCGCGGCGGGCTGGCTGGTCGATCGTCTGGGCGTGCGACGGGCCAATGCCTTTGGCGTGGCGGCCTGGTCGCTTGCCGCGATGGCGCATGGCTGGGCACGCAGCTTTGCCGCGTTCATGGCCTGCCGCATCAGCCTGGGCGCGAGCGAGGCGATGGGCACCCCGGCCGGCATCAAGACCATGGCGGCGATCTTTCCGCCCGAGCAGCGATCGACCGGCATCGGCCTGTCCAACGCCATCAACTCGATCGGCGCGATCCTGGCGCCACTGGCCATTCCGATCGTTGCCGCCGTCTGGGGCTGGCGCGCGGCGTTTGTCATGGCCGGCGCGCTGGGCCTGGTCTGGGCGCTCGCCTGGTGGCTGGCCACGCGCGGCATCGATTTTGCCGATACGCCGATGGCCAAGGCGCAAGATCATCATGGCGCCAGGCCGGTGTGGCGGGAGCGGCGCACCTGGATCATCGCCGGTGCCAAGGTGCTGTCTGATGCCACCTGGTTCCTGATGCTGTTCTGGATGCCGGACTATTTCCACCGCGCGTTTGGGCTGGCCGGCACCGAACTCGGCCCGCCGCTGGCCCTCGCCTATGCCGGCGCGGCAGTCGGATCGGTCTTGGCCGGCACGCTGTCGAGCCGCTGGATCGGCGCCGGCCAGCCAATCGACCGCGTGCGCAAGCTCGTGATGCTGGCCTCTGCCCTGGTCGTGACCCCTGTGCCGCTGGCCTTGCTGGCCCCCAGCGCGTGGAGCGCTGCTGCGGTGCTGGCACTGGCGCTGGCCGGGCACCAGGGTTTTTCCACCAGCCTGTTTGGCCTGATCGCCGATGTCACCCCGCGCGCACGCGTGGGCCGTGTCACCGGTTTTTCCGCGTTTTGTGGGAATATGGGCGGCACCGCGATCACCAAGATTGCCGGCCTCACCCTGGCGGCCGGGCTGGGCTATGGCCCGCTCTTTGCGTTCGCGGCGGTTTCCTATCTGCTTGCCCTTGGGCTGATCAGGCTGGGCATGCCGCGCATCGTCGCGGTGGAGGAAGGGACCGAAGGAAGCGCCATGGGCATGGCGTTGGGGCACTAAAGAAAAACTTTCTTCTCTACCTATAGGGTTGAGTATAGCGCCGCCGCGTTCAAGGGAGAAATCGATGCCCAAGTTTTCCGTTTCGCTGCGCAGCGCGCTCTTGCTCGCCGGTGCTTTGATCGTGCCAGCCGCCGCCGCTGCCCAGGATGCTCCGCCCGCGGCGCCTGCTCCGGCAGAAGCAAACGCGCCGGCACCGGGCGAAATCGTCGTCACCGCGCGTTTCCGCAACGAAAGCCTGCAGCAAGTGCCGATCGCGATCAGCGCGGTCAGCGGCCAGTCGCTCAACGATCGCGGCATCCACAATCTCCAGGACCTGTCGGCCAGCGTGCCCACGGTCGATTTCCGCAGCGGCGCCTCGAACAAGGACCGCACAGTGTTCATTCGCGGCGTGGGCACGATCACCACCTCGCCGGGTGTCGAATCCTCGGTTTCGACCGTGCTCGATGGCGTGGTGCTCAACCGCCCCGGCCAGGCCACGCTCGACGTGGGCGAGGTTGAGCGCATCGAAGTGCTGCGCGGCCCGCAAGGCACGCTGTTTGGCAAGAACGCCTCGGCCGGCGTGATCAACATCGTCACCGCCGCGCCCACCCAGGCATTCCATGCCTATGTCGAAGGCGGCGCCACCACCGACGCCGAATACCGCGTGAAGGCGGGCGTCACCGGCGGCCTGACCGATACGGTCGCGGCGCGGATCGACGGCGTTTACGCCAACTACAAGGGCAACGTGTGGAACGCGGTGACCAAGGACAAGGTCAACGGGTTTGAACGCTATGGCCTGCGCGGCAAGATCGAGGCGCGCCCGAGCGACGCCTTGACGCTGACGCTCGCGGGTGACTGGCTACACAGCTATGACCCGACCTCCAACGGGGTCTATGCCAACACCAACCAGATCGCCTATCCGACCAACGCCGTCACCGCCTCGCCCACGCTGGTCGGCATCCTCGCCGGCTACGGCATTACTGCCGGGCCCAGCAACCGCACCGCCGCCACCACGTTCGATACCAACGTGCGCGACGAGAACTTCGGCGCATCGCTGACCGCCGATCTCTCGCTGGGGGATTACAAGGTCACCTCGATCACCGCCTGGCGCGGCTGGAAGAACCACCAGCACCAGGATCTCGATGCCACGCAGGCCTCGCCCGCCGTGCAGCCGCAGAGCGACGACCATGGTGACGTCAACACCAACCAGTATTCGCAGGAACTGCGCCTCACCTCGCCCAAGGGCAAGCTGATCGACTATGTCATCGGCGCCTATGCCCTGCGCGCGGAAACCGACGAGCGCTATCAGCGTGATCTGACGCGCACGTCTGGCCTGACGACGGGCGTTGCCAAGTATGGCATCCGCGCCAACAACTATGCCCTGTTTGGTGAAGCCAACATCAACTTCACCAGCAATTTCCGCGCCATCGCCGGCTATCGTTCCACCTGGGACAAGCTGAGTTATTATCACGTGCGCACGTCGACGGCTGATCCGGCCAACACCGGCAGTGCCGCATTCAACGTGTCGGGCATCCGCGCCTATCACAACAGCAACGGCAGCACGTCGACCCGTGGCGATTCCTGGCGCGCCGGGCTGCAGTGGGACGTGAGCAGCCACACGCAGGTCTATGGCACCTGGTCGCGCGGGTACAAGGGGCCGGCCTACAACGCCTTTTTCAACATGCAGCCGACCGATGAAATCGCGCTGCTGCCCGAAACCTCCAATTCATTCGAAGTGGGCATCAAGGGCAGCACGGCCGATCGCTCGGTCCACTATGCGCTGGCGGTCTATTCGACCACGTTCAAGAACTATCAGGCGAACGTGGCCGATCTGGTCAACGGCACGGCGGTGACGCGCCTGATCAACGCCGGCAAGGTCCGCACCCAAGGGGTGGAGGCCGATGTCACCCTGGTGCCGACCAAGGGCTTCACGGTCGATCTGTCGGCCGCCTATGACGATGCCAAGGTGGTAAACTTCAACTGCCCGGTGGGCCTGCCCGCCAGCTGCGACATCAATGGCCAGCCGCTGCCCTTCGCGCCCAAGGTCAAGCTGTTTGCAAATGCCGCCTATCGCTTTGCCCTGACCAACGCAGTCGATCTGGAACTGCAGAGCGACATCGCCTTCAAGAGCGAGACGCAGTACCAGCTGACGCAGACGCCGGGCACGATCCAGCCCGCCTATGCCATCTGGAACGGCAGCGTCGCGCTGCTGGGCCACGACGATGGCTGGCAGCTGCGCGCCTATGTCAAGAACATCACCAACACCCACTATGCCAGCTATCTGGTCAATGGCGGGGTGGCCGGCATCGTGCGCTATGTGCCGCGTGATGACGTGCGCTATGGTGGCGTGACGCTGCGCAAGACGTTCTGATCGGCCGATCCGTCGCGCTGCCTTGCTTCTGGCACGGCGGCGCGGCGGATGCCGGCGAGACGCGTCAGCGCTTGCGCCAGCCCGCAGCACGTGCCGCGCGTTCGGCAGTGGGATCGAGGGCAGGCCCCTGCGCCATGTCCTGCGCCAGGGCCATCAGCGCCGCATCATGGCTGCCGGCCTGGCGATAGGCGCCATCGTCGCCGGGCCCCGCCGCTGCGCCGCCGCCGACCTGCCGGATCAGCTTCCATCCCCGCGCGTCGTGGCAGGCAATGCCACTACCCTGCCCGCTGTCATAGCCGCGACACAGCGCGCCCGATGCATCGGCAAAGCTGATCACCACCCGCGCCGATGCGCCCGCCGGCGCCTGACCAGACAACTGGGTATCGAGCGCGCTGGCCAGCGCGCCATCGGCATAGCCCGGCCCCGCGCCGTTCCCGCCTGGATGCTGCAGCACGACCGCCAGCGTCAGCGATGCCGCCAGCGCCAAGCCGATGCCCCCGCCCCACACCAGGCGTCTCGGGCGGCGCGCACGGGCGGCGCTGAAATCGATCACCTCGGCGCTGGTTTGTGGCTGGCTGGCCGCAGCGAGCAAACCGGGCGGCAACGGCGCGTCGAGCACCGGGTCATAATGCGCGGCAAGCCGGGCCTTAAGCGCACGATGACGCTCAACCTGCCGGGCCAGCGCGGGATCGGCGGCCATGGCGCGCTCCACCTCTGCCTGCATGGCGGCATCGAGTTCGCCATCGGCATAGGCAGCCAGAGTTTCGGGAGAGGGCGTCACAGGTCGTCTCCCAGCATGCCGAGAAGCGCGTCGCGCCCGCGCACCAGGCGCGAATTGAGCGTGCCTACTGGGCAGCCGACGATGTCGGCCGCTTCCTTGTAGGACCAGCCCTCGACCATCACGAGCAGGACCGCCTCGCGCTGTTCATCGGGCAGGCGCGCCATCGCGCGGTCCACGTCGGACAGCTGCGCGCGCGCCTCCTGCCCGCCATCGGCGCCAACGGTCACGCCAGCGTCTTCGTCAACAAAGGTTTGGCCACGGCGGTTTTCGGCACGGGCCTCGTCGATCCACAGGTTGCGCATGATCCGATACATCCAGCTATCCAGGCGGCTGCCCTCTTGCCATTGCTGGCGGCTGCGCAGCGCACGTTCCACGGTCATCTGGCAAAGATCGTCGGCCCGCGCCGCATCGCGCGCAAGGCCCAGGGCAAACCGGCGAAGCCGGGGCAGCAGGGCCAGCATGGCGGTTTCAAAACGGTCGGTCAGCGTTCTTGCCTTTTCCGATGGATAGAACGAACCATGTCGCTCGTTTCATCCATAGGCAATTCCGCCTGACTTGGGAAACCGTCTTGCGCAAGATCACCCCTGCCCTGCTGGCGATGCTTTGCGCCACGACGCTGCCCATGCCTGCCCTGGCGCAGGGCGTGATGCCCGGTATCGGCCAGGGAATGGGCCAGCAACTGGGCAATCCATTCGACAACCGGCTCGATCCCGTGATCGATCGCGCGCGCCAGGCGGTGGACCGCGTGCCCGGCGATGTGGCCCAGGCGCTCGACAATGCCACCACCACTATGGTGCAAAGCGCCAGGGCCCTTGCCGAAGCGCGGGTGGAGCGGATCGATCGCCTGCTACGGCAAAACCCCGCAAGCATCGAACGGGACGCGGCCGGTGATCCGGCCGTTAAGGGCGAACTGCTGATCATGGCGCCAGAGGCGGCGATGCTCGACAAGGCACGCGCCCTGGGATTTGCCGTTATTGGCAACGAACGCCTCGCCTCGCTCGATCTAGCGGTAACGCGGCTGGCAATTCCATCGGGAATGAGCCTGGCACAGGCGCAGGCCGCGCTGGGCAAGGCGCTGCCCGATGCCACGATCAGCGCCGATGTGCTGCACTTTACCGCCGGCGCTGCAAGCCCGCGTGGCGGCGTGATGCATCTGGGTACGATGCCTGCCTTGCAGACGCCGGTGGGCATGATCGATGGCGCCCCGGCGCAGGCGATCGATGCCCTGCAAGGGTTCGCCCCCGGCGCGCCGGCAGCATCGGACCATGGCAGCGCCGTGGCCAACCTGCTGTCCGGCGCCGGCGTGCGGCATATTCTGGCGGCAGACGTCTATGGGCGCGGCCCCACCGGTGGCAATGCCCTGGCCATTGCCCGCGCGGTGGACTGGCTGATTGGCCGGCAGGTGCGCGTCATCACCATCAGCCTGGTTGGCCCGGCCAATCCCTTGCTGGCGCGGGCGATGACGGCGGCATTGCAGCGCGGCGCCGTGATCGTCGCTGCCGTGGGCAACGATGGCCCCGCCGCGCCGCCGGCCTATCCCGCCAGCTATCCTGGCATCCTGGCCGTGACCGCAGTTGACGCCCGCAACCGCGCCCTGATCGAGGCTGGCCGTGCCCTGCACCTCGACTATGCCGCGCCCGGCGCCGGATTGCGGGCCGCCAATGCGCGGGGGCAAATGGTGCCGGTGCGTGGCACGTCGTTTGCAGCGCCGCTCGTCGCATCGCGCGTGGCGGCGGCGCGCGATGCGCATGCCTCCGTGCTCCAGGCGCTGGACCGGGAGGCGATCGACCTGGGCCCGCGCGGCCCCGATCAGCAGTATGGGCGCGGGCTGCTGTGCACGATTTGCCGCTGATCTTCCGGTCGATCGAAAAAAATTTGCGAGGATGGATTAAACCCGAGCGGAGGTCCGTTTTCAGAACAACGGGATCATGATCGGCCACAAAGATGGAAGGTCGATCCCACAGTTCAGGAAAGGATCAGATCATGCGTAAGCTCTTTGCCACTTCGCTTGTTGCCTGCACCCTCATCGCCATGCCGGCCCACGCCCAATTGCTGGGCGGCGGTGGCCTTGGCGGCGGGATGGGTGGCGGTCTTGGGGGTGGTCTTGGCGGCGTGATGGGCGGCGCCATCGGCCGTGGCGGCATGGTGGGCGGCACGCTCGACGGCGCGTTTGACGGTTCCTCCACGCTCGACACCGTGCGCTCCACCACCCGTGGCACCGCCAACGGCTCGGGCAGCACCAGCGGCAACACCAGCGTGAACCGCCACAACGGCAAGGTTCACGCCGATCGCACCGCCAGCGGCAACGCTGCGGGTTCGGCCAGCCAGGGGCTGACCGCTCCCGCCGGATCGCTGACCGGCTCGCTGGCTGGCAATGGCAGCGGCACCGTGGGTGGCAGCGCCAATGCCCAGGCCATCGGCACCGACCAGCTGACCAGCACCACGCGTTCGGCCACGAACACGGTGCGCACCACCGCCAGCGGCGCGGCCACCCGCGTCGAAGACACCGCGAACATGGCCCGCGCCCGTGCCACCAGCACCGCCCAAACGGCGCGTGATGCCGCCAGCGAGCGCGTCGCCCAGGCCCGCAGCACCGCCACCAACGCGGCTGAAGCGGGCAAGGCCAAGGCGCAGAGCGCCGCCAACACCACCCGTGGCTATGCGGCGAATGCCGCCGCCAGCGGCCAGGGCGCAGCCAATGGTGCAGCAAGTGCCACGCGCAACGCGGCCCAGCAGGCCTCCGGCAGCGTCGCCGGCAGCGCCAGCGGCTCGGTTACCGGCTCGGCTTCCGCCAGCCACTGATCCCTGCCTTGCGGCAGGCAACGATCCCGGCGCATGACCTCATGCGCCGGGATTTTTTGTAGGCCGCAGGCTTTCGACCAGATGATCGACAAAGACCCTCACGCGCGCCGGCGTGGCCGTTCCGCCGACAAACACGGCATGAATCTGCTCTTCATCGGCGGGATTGAACGCTTCGAGCAGCGGGATCAGCCGCCCATCGGCGAGAGCCTGGGTCACGCTGAATGTCCCCACCCGCGCGATGCCGATGCCGGCCTGGGCCAAATCGCCCAGGGTTTCGCCATTGTTGGCCACGATCGTGCCGCGCACCTCCAGCGCGAAATCATCCACCGTGCCATCGGCCCGCACGCGGCGGAACGGCCATACCGGTTCGGCCCGGCGGAAATTGAAGTTGAGGCAATTGTGGGCGTGCAGGTCTTCGGGCACCTGCGGCACGCCATGGCGCGCGAGATAATCGGGCGAGGCGACGATCACCCGCCCATTGCTGCCCAGCTTGCGCGCGGTAAGCGCACTATCGGCCAATGGGCCAAAGCGGATCGCCACGTCCGCCTCGCCAGCGGCGACGTCCACCAAGGTGTCGGTAAGGGCGATATCGACCAGCACATCGGGATAGCGGCGCACGAAGGCGCCCAGCAGCGGCACGATGCACAGCCGCCCGTGCGATAGTGCCGCGCTCACGCGCAGGCGCCCGCGCGGCGTGCCGCGATCGGCGATCTGCTGCTCTGCCTCGTCAAGATCAGCGAGGATGCGACGCGCCGCGCGCAGATAGGCTTGCCCCTCGGCCGTCATCGCCAAGGCGCGGGTAGAGCGCAGCAGCAGCCGCACGCCCAACCGCGCCTCGATCCGGTCGATGCCCCGGCTCACCGCCGAAGGGCTCAGGCCCAGCACGCGTCCTGCGCCCGAAAAGCTGCCGCAATCATGCACTGCGGCAAACAGCGCCATCTCTCGCGCGCGGTCCACGCCGTGTGCGGCTTCGCCGCCCACTGCAGGATTGGCTGGCATCTTTGCACCCATTGCAAAAATCCTTCGCGTTCAAACCCTCTAAACACGGGGATCAGTCTGCGCCATCTGTGCATTCATTGGCAAGGCGCTCGGGCGCCGTAAAACAGATCAGGATCATCGCAATGAAATGGAATGCCGGGCTCATGGCCCTGGCCCTGGGTGCCTTTGGCATCGGGGTGACCGAATTTGCCCCGATGGGCCTGTTGCCCGCGATCGCCACGGGGCTGGGCGTCTCGATCCCGGCCGCTGGCCTGCTGATCAGCGCCTATGCCATGGGCGTGGTGGTGGGCGCGCCGATCATGACGCTGACCACCGGGCGGGTGTCGCGCCGCACGCTGCTGGTGGGCCTGGCCGGGATATTTACCCTGGGCAACCTGATGGCCGCGCTGGCGAACAGCTATGACATGATGCTGCTGGCCCGGCTGGTAACCTCTTTCAACCACGGCGCCTTCTTCGGCGTGGGCTCGGTGGTGGCAGCCAGCCTGGTGCCGCCGCAGCGGCAGGCCGGGGCCGTGGCCACGATGTTCATGGGGCTGACGATCGCCAATGTCGTGGGCGTGCCGCTCGCCACCTGGGCCGGGGAGAACGTGGGCTGGCACACGCCGTTCTGGGCGATCGCCGCGCTGGGCGTGCTGATGATGGCCGCGCTGCGGTTTACGCTGCCGCCCCTGCCGGCGCAGGACAATGCCAATCCCATGGCTGAACTGCGCGTGCTGATGCGCGGCAAGGTGCTTGGCGCCCTGGCGCTGACCGTGGTGGGATCGAGCGCCATGTTCACCGTGTTTACCTATATTAGCCCGATCCTGCGCGATGCGACGCATGCCTCGCTGGGGTTCATCACCGCCATGCTGGTCACCTATGGCGTGGGCCTGACGGTGGGGAACTGGCTGGGCGGCAAGTTTGCCGATCGCTCGGTCGATCGCACGCTGATTGTCACGCTGGCGAGCCTTACCGCCGTGCTGATCGCCTTTGCCGCGTTGATGCCCCATGCCGGCGCCGTGGCGGTCATCGTGTTCCTGTGGGGCGTGGCGAGCTTTGCCCTGGTGCCGCCGCTGCAAGTGCGGGTGATGAGTGCCGCCGCCGATGCGCCGCACCTTGCTTCATCGGTCAACATCGGTGCGTTCAACCTGGGAAATGCCCTGGGTGCCGCGCTGGGCGGCGGGGTGATCGCGCTGGGCTGGGGCTATCCGGTGATTGCGCTGGCCGGCGCGGCTACCTCGGCCATCGGACTGATCGCGATCGTGCTCACCAGCCGCAAGGGCCAGGCTGCTTAAACAGCAGTGCCCGCGTTGATCCGATCGATCAGCGCGGGCAGCTCAGCCAAGCGTGCGAGGGTGGCAAAGCGCTCTGCCCCGTCTGGCACCGGCGCCTGTTCGTGCGACCAGGCGCCATCTTGCGGCACATAGGCCGCCCAGGCCCCGGCGCCGAGCGCCGGCAGGATATCCGAACGCAGGGAATCCCCGGCCATGATCGCTTCGTGCGGGGCAACACCGTGGCGAGCGAACAGGCCAGTAAAGGTCTGCACGGTCTTGTCGCTGACGATCTCCACGCCCGAAAAGCATTCGCCCAGGCCCGAGGCGGCAAGCTTGGTTTCCTGGTGCAGCAGGTCTCCCTTGGTCACCAGCACCAGTTCCCCGCGCGCCTGCAAGGCCGGCAGGGTCTGCGCAATGCCATCGAGCAGTTCCACCGGATGCTGCAATAAGGTTCGCCCCACCGCCAGCAGATCGGCGATCATCGCCGGGGTGAGCGCAGCGCCGCACAGTTCCAGCGCGGTCTCGATCAGCGACAGCGTAAAACCCTTGGCGCCATAGCCATAGACCTTGAGATTGCGCGCCTCGCACGCTTCCAGCGCGCGCCGGGCAACGCCTGCTTCGGCAAAGGGTTCGAGCATGGCGGTAAAGGCGGCCTCGGCCCCGTTGAAGTGGCGCATGTTGTGCCACAGGGTATCATCGGCATCGAGGCAGATCAGGCGTATCGTCATGGCACCGCGATGGCACAAGTGCCCGCGCAGTGCCATGCCCGAGAGATGTCAGGGCGCCAGAGTGCAGCGTCCGGCAACCCGCACCGGATTGCAGCGCGCCATGGTGCCGCCCGGCAAGGTTACCACAAAGCCAAGGCCCAACGGATCGGGCGCGCCGGGATAGTAATCGGTGCTGATCGCCTGGGCGCCGCTGTCCTGCGCGGCACGGGCCTTGGCCAGATCGTGGGCGCGCGCCTCTTGCGTGTTGGCGTCGGTGCGGGTGCGCACGATCACGCCGGCCTTGACCAGTGCCTTGATCCGCGCGCCATCTACCAGCGGGTCTTGCACGATCTGGATCGCGCTTTCCGGCTGGCCATCGGGATACTAGCCAAACATAGGCCGCCCGCGCAGCGACGGATGCCCCGCGCGATAGGCGTCAGACACCGCGGGCCGCACATCGAACAGGATGAAGATGCGCCCGCGCGCCGCCGCCAGCGTGGGCCAGCCACGGCGATGCACCGCATCGGCCAGCGTGCTGGCGTTGCCGCGCACTTCGTCAGGCGTGATCAGCCGCCGCCCCGGCAGGGCCTTGCGGATTTCCCCGTCCAACTGATCGAGCAACGCGGCATTGTCGAGCGGCAGCGGCTGGGTGGCCAGGCGGTTGTCGGCACTGTCGGCCGCGTTGATCGTGATCATGATCGGCAAGTGGCGCGGATGGGCGCGTGACCAGCGATCGATCTCGCCCAGGCAGCTGACCAGCGTGGGACACACCGCATGATAATCGATATCGGGAATGTGCAGCACCTTGAAGCCCGGCCGCACCATCACCGCCGGGTCAAACCCCTGCCCCTTGCCCTGCTGATCTGCCGGAAGCAGCGCTTCTCCGGCCGGGTGGGCATAGCGCCCGCCGGCCGGATCGGCGAAGATATCGATCTCCACCTGGCGCACCCCGGCATCGAGCTGCGCGGCAAGCGGCAGGTGATAGTAATCCAGCGCCTGCGCCAGCTTGGCATCACGCGCCCGCAACTGGGCCATGATCGGCGCCGGAATCTGCGCCTTGAAGCTGTTGTGCGAACCAACGACCTGAATGTCGTTCATCCGCAGCGGCGCGTCCGCCGCCCCGGCCAGAGCCGGCGCCAGCAGGGCCAAGGCCCCACCGAGCACCAGCCTGGCGCCTGTTGCGAAAGACCGCCGCATCAGAATTCCGCCCGCGCGCCGAACAGGATCGTGCGGCCGTAATCGTTGATTTCGCCAAAGCGGATGGTGCGGTCGTTGTAGGTATATTGACGCGCCTTGGCGATGTTGATCGCTTCCAGGCTGAGCGTGACATTGTCGGTCACGCACACCGCGATCGAGCCATCGAGCGAGCCGAACGCAGCGGTATAGACCGGCGCCTGGGTGGTGCTGCCCGTGTTCGACAGATAGCGATCGCGCCAGACATAGGACAGCCGCGTGGACAGCGGGCCCTTTTCATAGAAGCCCACCACGTTGAAGCTGTTCTTCGACAAGCCGATCAGCTCGTTGACGATCGGGCGCGAGCCGGCGGTGTAGTTCGCCTCGACCGAGGTGCGGGTGTACGAGGCCTGCAGCCCCAGCCCATCGAACGGCGCGGGCAGGAACGTGAACACCTGGTGATAGGCCGCTTCCAGGCCATAGACCTTGGCATTGCCGCCATTGACCTGGGTGCTCAACTGCACGGTGCCGCGGCCGGGAATGTCGATCGGCACGTTCTGCTGGGTGATGTAGTTATCCATCGCCTTGTAGAACACCGCGCCCGTCAGCGAGCCGGTCGGGTTGAAGTACCATTCCAGCGACCCGTCGAACTGGGTGGCCAGGAACGGCACCAGCGCCGGGTTGCCGCCGCTCGCCGTGGGCGCGTCGGTCGACACGGTGATGCGCGGCGCACTGTCGGTCACGTTGGGACGGGTCAACACCCGGCTGGCGCTAAGGCGACCGATCAGGCTGCGCGAAAATTCTGCGCGCAGGTTGAAGCTGGGTAGAAGGTTGTTGAAGGTCTTGGGGAAGCTGACCGGCGTGGTCGTGCTGCCGCTGCGCAGGTTGCCGCTCGCCACCTGGTCGGTGTGGACATAGCGCACGCCCAGATTGCCGGTGATCGCGACGCCGCCGATGGCAAAGGTGTAATCGGCGCGGGCATAGACGCTGGCGATCTTTTCGGTGGTGTGGAACGAGGCAGCAAGGTCGGCAGCCGTCAGCGCCGAATTGCGCACCGCCGGCGTGAAGAACGCATTGAGATAGGCGCTGGTCACCGGCACCAGGAACTGGCGCGGGATATTGCCGCCCAACCCTTGCAGGTAATCGTCGAACGGCAGCTGCTGATAGGCGCCGCTGCCCAGGCTAGTGAGCGGCGTGCCGGCGGCCGGGTTGACCAGGAAATCGCGGCGCGAATAGTCGCGCTTGCGGAACTGGTATTCGCCGCCGGCTGCCAGCTTGGAGATGAAACCGCCCAGATCGCGCGCCACGTCGGCACGGCCGTAGAAGTTCCAGTCCTTGCTGTTCTTGGGCGCGATGTTGAATTGATAGAGCTGGTAATTGGCCGGATTGGTGGGATCGACCGTGGTGGTGAAGGTGGGCACCGCCTTGTAGCCGCCCGTGGCGTCATATGTCAGCGGGGCAAAGAACATTGCGCGGCTGCGCACGGTGCCCACGTCATAGCTGGGGTGATAGCTGTGGGCATAGGACCAGTTGGCCAGGCCCACCACGTGCCAGCCATCACTGTCCCACGTCTGTCGCAGATTGGCGTTGAACAGGTCGTGGCGGTTGAGGCTATATTCGCGCGAGGCCATGAAGCGCACGTCGTTGATCGTGGCCTTGACCACCGTATCGCCATCCAGCACCACGCTGCTCGGCACCAGCACCGGCTTGTGGCCCGCGACGCTGCTGTCGTCGGGATAGATATCCAGGCCGAACTCGTCATAGGCCACGTCCAGCCGCGTCGCCATGAGGTTGAGGGTGGTCGTCGCCTCGGCACTGGGGCGCCATTGCAGCGAGAGCATGCCGGAAATGCGCTTGCGCTTTTCGGTTTCCACCGTGGGGCGCGTGCGCGTGGGCAGGTAATAGCCGCTACCCAGGGTGGAGGCGAAGCGATCCTTGTACCAACCGAAGTTCAGGAAGCGGTCGTTGCGCACGTCCTTGGCCCAATACTGGGCCCCGGCGAGCACGCCGAACGTATCGTCCTTGTTCACCCAGCTGGTGATCAGCGTGGCGTTGGGGCGCACGCGATCGGTCTTGCTGGTATAGGTGCCGCGCAGGTTGAGCGTGGTCTTGGTGCCCACGTCGAACGGTTCAAACGTCTTGACGTTGATATTCCCGCCCAGCGCGCCTTCGGTCATGTCAGCGGTGGGCGTCTTGACCACGTCGATGCGCGAGGTGAACTCGGCCGGCAGCATTTCAAAGCGGAACTGCCGCCCCGCCGCGCCGCCGTTTTCGATCACTTCGTTGACGGCCACCGGGCTGCCGTTGAGCAGCGTGTTCTGGAACTGCGGCCCCAGCCCGCGCACGCTGACATACAGCCCCTCGCCACGCGGCCGGGTGATCGCCACGCCGGTCACCAGTTGCAGCGCCTCAGCCACGTTCTGGGTGGGGAACTTGCCGATATCGGTCGAGGCGATGGAATCGACCTGGAACGCAGCCGTGCGCTTCACCTGGGTGGCCGCATTCAAGCTGCGGGCATAGGTGCCGGTCACGACGATTTCCCCGGCATCGGCCGCCGCATCCGCTGCGGCTGCGACAGGTGCGGGTGCCGTGGCCGGCGCGGCTTGCGCCATGGCTGGCAAAGCCAGGGCGAGGTTCGCCACAAGCGATGCCGACGATACAAGTGCCAGTTTGGTGATGCGCATTATGATTGCCCCGAAGAACGTTTATCGTTTCGGGGGCGGCCCTAGGCGGCAATCATGACGCTTCGCGGTAAGACCCGTGACGGATTGATGAATATCGCAAATATGTGCAACATCGCGTCTTCTAGGCTGATCTGGCCGGGCCAAGCGCCAGCGTTTTTTGCGGATATCGCCGGATCGGCGCTATCGTCGCGAAATATTTTGCCGCAAGCGGAAGGAAATGGCGCCGGCCGGTCTCTAGGCCTGTGAAAGAGGGAAAACCCAAAGCCGATGGAGGATGGGACGGGACCGGATCTGCGAGCGCAACTCGAGCGTCGCCGCGCCTTGGCGCGATGGGTGGCGCAAGAGATCATGCCGCACGAACCGCGCCTGCGGGCATGGTTCGTGAAGCGGCGGATTGCGCCCGATGTAGTGGATGAACTCATGCAGGACGCCTATTGCCGCATCGCCATGCTCGATACTGTCGACCATATCGACTGCGGGCATGCCTATTTCTTTTCTATCTGCCGCAACCTGCTGGCCCGCCGGCTCAAGCGCCAGGTGATCGCCCCATTCGAGGCGATCAGCGAGATTGAAAGCTATCGCGACACCGGAATGCCCACGCCCGAGGAGCAGGTCGCCACGCGCATGGCGTTCGAGCGGGTGCGCAGCCTGTTGGCGCAATTGCCCGAACGCTGCCGCCGCATCGTCGAACTGCGCAAGTTCGAAGGCTGGTCGCAAAAGGAAATCGCCGCGCATATGGGGATGACCGAAAAGGCCGTCGAAAAGCAGGTGTGGGTGGGTGTGCGCGCCATCCGCGAAGGCTGGGACCGGCTTGAACGCGAGCCCGAAATGCTGCCCACCGGACGGAGGGCGTCATGACCACAACCAGCCCCCTTACCCCCGCCGATCGTGATGCCGCTGCCACTTGGGTGGCGCGCATGGACGATGCTGCCGCTTGGAGCACCGCCGACGAAGCCGCACTGCAAGCCTGGCTGGCAGGCGATCCGCTCCGCCATGGCCTCCTGCTGCAGGTACAGGCCGCATGGGAACTGCCCGGCGTGGTCACCCCGCCGGCCGCGCCCGAAGCGGTCGATAGCGCGCCAGGTGATGACGCGATCGAGCCTGCCAACGATCGCGGCGCCTGGGCACGGCGTGGCGTGCTGGGCGGCCTGGTGGCAGCGGGTATCGCCGGCGCGGCCGCCACGCGCCTGGTGCTTGCCAATGGCGCCCAATACGTCACCCGCCTGGGCGAGATCCGCCGCGTTCCGCTCGACGATGGCTCGGTCATGACGATCAATTCCGATACCGCGCTCAAGGTCAATCTGGGCCAGCACGCGCGCGAGGTGGAACTCGATCAGGGCGAAGCCTGGTTTGAGGTAGCCAAGGATGCCAAACGCCCGTTCGTCGTTGCCTCTGGCCCGGTGCGCGCCCAGGCGATCGGCACGGCCTTTTCGGTGCGCAAGCGCGAGGAAGGGGTGGAAATCCTGGTGACCGAGGGCGTGGTCGAAACCTGGTCTGCCGCCGATGCCACCCAGCGCCTGCGCGTGGTGGCGGGCGAGCGTGCCATGGTCAACGCCCGCGCCCTGGTGCATTACCAGGCGAGCGAAACCGCACCGGTCGACCGCGCGCTGGCCTGGCGCAACGGCATGATCGATCTCAACGGCACCACGCTGCGTGAGGCGGCTGACGAGTTCAACCGCTATAACCAGCGGCAGATCGTGATCGCCGATCCCGAAGTCGCGGCCGAGCAGTTCGACGGGCTGTTTCGCATCGGTGACCCAGACGGCTTTGCCCAGACACTCAAGGCGACGCTGGCCGTGAAGATCGATGTCAGCGATCCGCGCACCATCCGTATCGAACGCGCAGCCGAAACAGGATTCTAGAAATAAATTTTCACAATCGAAGAAGGATAATCGCCAGAGCATGTCTCTAGGCCAACACAGATCGAAATGATCTGATGCGTAATGAAATCCTGATGGGAGGGATATATGACAACGACCACACTGCGTGGCGTTCTTTTTGCGACGACTGGCATTGCCTGCATGGCAACCATGCCCGTTGCCGCACAGGCCAACACCGAACTTCGCCAATTCGCCATTCCGGCGCAATCGGCCGAAACCGCCATCGGTATCCTGGGCCATCAGGCCAATGTGCAGATCATTGCCTCGCGCAAGGTCACCCGCGCGGTGCGCACCAACGAAGTGCGCGGCCGCCTTACCGTGTCCGACGCGCTTGAGCGCATGTTCGCCGGCACCGGCCTCGCCGCCCGCCAGACCGGCCCCGCGACGTTTGCGGTAATCGCCCGCCCGCTGTCGAACCGCGCGCCGCTTGCCACGCAAACCGTTGCCCTGGCCAGCCAGGCCGCCGCGCCAGAACCGGCCGCCGCGCCCCGCCCGGCCCCAGAAGCACCCGCCGCGGCAGAGCCCGAGCCGCAGGCGATCATCGTCACCGGCCTGCGCGCCAGCCTCGACAGTGCGCGTGGCATCAAGCGCGCATCGTCGGGCATTGTCGATGCCATTTCCACCAAGGACATCGGCAAGCTGCCCGATGCCAACCTTGCCGAATCCCTGCAACGCATCACCGGCGTTTCGATCGACCGCTCCGGCGGCGAAGGCGCCTTTATCACGGTTCGCGGCTTTGGCCCGGAATTCAACACGGTTCTGGTCAATGGCCGCCAGGTGGCCACCCCTACCGACCCGAGCCAGGCCTCGGGTCGGGCCTTTTCGTTCGATACGCTGGCGTCGGAACTGGTTTCGGGCGTGGAAGTCTACAAGTCGTCCACCGCGCGCTATCAATCGGGCGGTGTCGGTTCGACCGTGAACATCAAGACCGCGCGCCCTTTCGACTACAAGGGGCGCAAGTTTTCCGCGACAGTTGACGGCAACTATGACGGCAACGCGCGCAAGATAGCGCCAGACGCCTCGTTCCTGTTTGCCGACACGCTGGCCGATGGCAAGTTCGGCATCCTCGTTTCGGGCAGCTACCAGCATCGCTTTACGCGGCTGGCGCAGGCGCAGACCGACGGCTGGCTGGTCAACCCGGCGGTGCCGGCGGCAGAGGTGAACGGCGGCAAAGGCACGATCAGCGCCAACAATCCGCAGGGCAACATCTTCATCCCGCAGAACTACGACACCAAGGTGACGCGCGAAGACCGCGAACGCATTGGTGGCACAGTGGTGCTGCAATACCGGCCCAGCGATGCAGTGACGATCACCGCTGACGCGCTCTATACCAAGTTCACCAACAAGACCGAAACGCGCTCGTACGGTCACTGGTTCACCGCCTCGAACCTGACCGACGTGGTGACCGATGCCAATGGCACCGCAACCGACCTGACCCAGGCCAGCGGCATCGCCACCGACTTCCACTACAAGAAGTTCGACAAGCGCACCAACACCCGCGAATTCGGGCTCAACCTGGAATGGAAGGTCACGCCCAACCTCACCGCCTCGTTCGACGGCACCTATTCGCTGGCCAAGGAAGACCCCAACGGCGGGCAGGAAGCCTATCTGGCGCTGCTTGGGTATCTTACCGGCTCGTCGCGCTATCAGTCGGATGGTTCGGTGCTGCCCTGGCAGACCGAAACCCTGCCCACCTTTGCCAATCCCGCCAGCCCTTGCGGCAGCGCAGTGACCAATTCGGGCCAGCCGGGCAGCACCACCCCGGTGGGCGCCGGACAGCCGATGTGCCAGCACGTGATGCTGCTGCGCGGCTATGGCATCCGCGACAAGGTCACGCAGGGCCGGGCTGATTTCGCCTACAAGGGCGATGGCAGCGAAGGCCTGGTGAACGCCAACTTCGGCCTTTATTACTCGCGTGACCGAAAGGATACGTCGCTCTATTCCAACGATGGCGGCACGGGCTGCACCACCTGCGGCTATAACGCGCCGGCTCCGGCCGGGGTGCCGATCACCACGTTCAACGCCGGCAGCGGTTTCCTGTCAGGCCTGAGCGGCGCCAACCGCCTGGCCACGCAGTGGCTGACGTTCGATGGCCCCACGCTGTTCAACGCGATCACCGCGCAGCAGCGCGTGACCAACCCGAACTTCACCTTTGCGCCGCCCCTGGTGAACGACACGATCGTGACCGAACGCGTGCTGGGTGCCTATCTCGAAACCGAGTTCAAGGGCGATGTCGGCGGCCGGCCGCTGTCGATCGTGGCCGGCGTGCGGTTCGAGGATACCCAGACCAGCGTCAACGGCCTGGCCACGGCCTATACCGGCCTGGTCAAGCTGGCCAACGACCAGACTCAGTACGGTTCGGCATCGTCTGGCACCACCCGCACGGAGGGCAAGGCGCATTATCTCGACGTGCTGCCCAATATCGCGCTGAAATGGCAGCTGACCGATGCGGTAACCCTGCGCTTTGCCGCATCGCAGACGATCACCCGGCCGACGCTGGAACAGCTTTCGCCGGTGACCACGCTGGTCACGCTGCGGCCCGGCAACTTTGCCGCCAGCCGTGGCAACGCCGATCTCAAGCCGTTCAAATCAAGCAATCTCGATTTCTCGGCCGAATACTATTACGCGCCGAGCAGCTACATCTCGATTGGTGCTTATCTCAAGAGCGTCAACAACTTCATCGTGTTGAACCAGACCACCGGCACCGTGGCCAACGCTTCTGGCGGCCCGCTGCTCGATCCGGCGACCGGCCTGCCGGCGCAGTTCACGGTGACCGCGCCCGTCAACGGCCAGGATGCCACGGTCAAGGGTATCGAGGCGGCCTGGCAGCATACCCTGGGCAACAGCGGCTTCGGCTTCCAGCTCAACGGCACGCTGGTCGGCTCCAATCGCAAGCTCGATACCCAGAACCTGGCCAACAAGTTCGCGCTGACCGGCCTGTCCAACTCGGCCAACGCGGTGCTGTTCTATGACAAGAACGGGATCGAAGCGCGCGTGGCGTGGAACTGGCGCGACCGGTTCCTGCAATACCTCGCCCCGCCGCCGCTCAATGGCGCGGGCCAGGCGGTTACCCAGGTTCGCCCCTATTCACAGATCGATGCCAGCGCCACGTATCACGTTACGCCAGAGTTTTCGGTCTTTGTCGAAGGCGCCAACCTGACCAATTCCCGCACGCTGAAATATGCCTATTATACCAACCAGTTCCTCTATGCAGAGGATTCGGGCCGGCGCTTCAAGTTCGGGGCACGGGTCAACTTCTAAGGCAAACCCGTGTAGCATCACGGGATGAACAAAGGGGGCGCGCCACGGGAAACTGTCCGTGCGCGCCCCTCCTGCCCGGGAAACCGGGCACACACGACGGGAGATACATGGCAATGTCCGGCACGTCGCCCCGCGCGATCCGTTCGGTCTGCATCGTTGGCGGCGGATCGGCCGGCTGGCTCACCGCCGGGCTGATCGCCGCACGCCATGGGCGCGATCTTGCGGTCACGCTGGTCGAAAGCGTCTCGCGCGGCACGATCGGCGTGGGCGAAGGCACTTGGCCAACCATGCGCAACACCTTGCGCAAGATCGGCATTGCCGAAACCGATTTCATGCGCGCGTGCCATGCCTCGTTCAAGCAAGGCGCCAAGTTCGCCCGCTGGCGCACCGGCGCGGCGGATGATTTCTACTATCATCCGCTGGTCTTGCCCGAAGGGTTTCCCGATCTTGACCTCGCGCCCTATTGGAACAGTGCCGCCCAGGGCAACGGCAATGGCGGGCCTTCGTTTTCCGATGCCGTTTGTTTTCAGGAATACCTGTGCGAACAGGGCCTTGCGCCCAAGCTGATGACCTCGCCCGATTACGCCGGCATTGCCAACTATGCCTATCATCTCGATGCGGTGAAGCTGGGTGAGCTTCTTGCCACGCATTGCACCGGCAAGCTGGGCGTCAACCACATCGATGACGAGATCGTGGGCGTCACGCGGCGCGACGATGGCGATATCGCTGCCGTCATCGGCCGCGACAGCGGCGCGATCGCTGCAGACCTGTTTGTCGATTGCACCGGCTTTTCCTCCCGCCTGCTGGGCGAGGCACTGGAGGTGCCGTTCATCGACCGGTCCGATGTCTTGTTCATCGATCGCGCCTTGGCCGTGCAACTGCCGGTAGAGGAAGACAGCCCGATCGCTTCGCACACCATTTCCACCGCGCAAAAGCATGGCTGGATCTGGGACATCGGCCTGCCTACCCGGCGCGGCATCGGCTATGTCTATTCCAGCCGCCACGCTGGCGCCGATCGCGCCGAGGAAGAACTCGCCGCCTATGTCGGCCCCGGTTTTGCCAAGCTGACCCCGCGCGAAATCCCGATCCGTTCGGGCCATCGCGCCCAGTTCTGGAAAAACAACGTGGTCGCGGTGGGGCTCGCGGCCGGTTTCCTCGAACCGCTGGAAGCATCGGCCCTGGTGCTGATCGAGCTATCGGCCGATTACATCGCCACCAGCATGCCCGCCACGCGCCAGGCGATGGACTTTGTCGCCCGCCGCTTCAACAGCATGACGCGCTATCGCTGGGATCGCATCATCGAGTTCCTCAAGCTGCACTATGTGCTGTCCGAACGCAGCGACACGGCATTCTGGCGCGACAACCGCGATCCCGCCACGATCCCGCAAGACCTGCAGGATCAGCTCGAACTCTGGCGCGACACGCCCCTTGGCGAGCACGACTTTGCCAGTGCGCACGAGATGTTCCCCGCTGCCAGCTATCAATACGTGCTCTATGGCATGGGTTTCCGCACCCGGCCCCGCGCCGGCCAACTGGCGCAGCGTGACATGGCCGACGATGCCTTTGCCCGCAACGCTGCGATGAAGCGCAAGCTTGGCCAGATGATGCCCACCAACCGCGCCCTGCTCGACAAGCTGGCGCAGCACCGCTTTCCGCCGCTCTGAGCAGAGACGAGACGAACCACGATGAAGCTTGCGCAACTCACCCGCACCGACCACGCCGATCTCCGCATCGATCCCGCGCGCGCGGCGGCCAGCGCCGCCACCGTTCACCTCGTGCCGTTGGTAGCCGACGAAATCCGCACCGTGGCGCGCCAGTTCCCGGTGTTTCTGGCCAAGGACGGGGAAACCGGCGCGTTCTATCCTGCCGCGCTGATGGGGCTTGAGCCGCACGAAAACCTGTTCTGGAACGGCAGCACGATCGATGCCGATGTCCTGCCGCTCAACCTGCTGCGCCTGCCCTTCTTCGTGGGGGGCGAAGGGGCCGAGGCGGTGATCTGCATCGATACCGAAAGCCCCGCAATCGATCCGGCCGGCCCCTGCCCGATCGTCACCGCCGAGGGCGGCGAAAGCGACTATTTCCGCTCGGTCCAGGCGATCCTGGGCCGCCTGGTGCAAGGCCAGGAGCCCACGCGTCGGCTGGTTGATCTGATGCTCGAACACAAGGTCGTGCGCGAATTCAAGCTGGACCTGGCGTTTCACGACGGCAGTACCAGCCTGCTGACGGGCCTTTATGGTATAGACGAGGTTGCGCTCGGCCGCGCCCGAGATGGCATTGCCGATTTCGCCGATCTGATGATCATGGCCGCAATGTGCCTGTCGCAAGACCATGTCGGCGCGCTGGTCCGGCGGCGCAATGCCCGCCTGGCCGCGCAGGCCGACTGGTTCACGCCCGGCGCCTGAAAGACCGCCGATGCCGGTCCAGCCTCCGATCCGCCTGGGCCGCGAGGCTGTCCCGCTGTGGATCATCGACGATGCCTATCCCGCGCCGCAGGCACTCCATGCCGCAGCCGCCGCAGCCAGCCTGGCCGCCACCACGGACGACCTTTACCCCGGCGTGCGCGCGCCAGCGCCGGGCGCCTGGACAGACTGGCTCAATCGCGCAGTCCAGGCCTGGCCCGGCCTGGAACAGGCGCGCGTGCTGCGCGCCGATTTCGCCATTGCCACGCGCGATCCATCGGCGCTTGCCCCGGTGCAGCGCATCCCGCACTTTGACGATGCGGACGAGACGATCATGGCCGTGGTGCACTATCTGTGCCATCCGCCCCATGGCGGCACCAGCTTCCACCGCCAGCGCGCCACCGGGTTCGAACGGGTAACCAAGGCACGCGCGCCGGCCTGGCGCCAGGCGCTGGCCGCCGATGCGGCAAGGCACGGCCTTCCGCCCGCGGCCTATCACACCAGCGACACCGCCATGTTCGAACGGATCGGCGCTGCCGCGCTGCGGCACAATCGGCTGATCGTCTATCCTGCCAACTGCCTGCACTGCGGCGACGTGGCCGGATCATGGGCGAGTGGTGACCGCCTGACGATCACTGCCCTGCTGCGGATCGATCCGGCATAGCCTTACCCCACTCGCCAGTCAGGCAAGAGAGAGCAGCCATCCGCCGAGCGCGGCGACGCCCAGGGTGGCGGCGACGTTCCATTTGCGGCCCAAAATCAGCCAGGCAGAAGCCGCCACCAGCAAACCGGCCCGCACGTCAAAGCTGCTCAGAACCGGCACGTTCAGCGCCAAGGGCCCGATCCGCACGGGACGGAGCACCGCAAACAGCACCTGCAGCGCAAACCACGCGCTGAGGTTGGCGATCACCCCAACGATGGCCGAGGTGATCAGTGCCAGCCCTCCCTTGAGCAGGCGCGCATGTTCGAGCCGCTCTATCCACGGCGCCAGGGCAAAGACCCACAGAAAGCATGGGGCAAAGGTGACCCAGGTGGTCAACCCCGCGCCCAGTATCCCGGCAAGCAGCGGCGTGAACGGGGCCGGCGCGCGAAACGCGGCGAGATAGCCGACGAACTGGGTAACCAGGATCAGTGGCCCCGGCGTAGTTTCCGCCAGGCCCAGCCCGTCGGCCATCTCGGCCGCGCTCAACCAGTGCTGCGCGCCAACGGCCTGCTGCGCCATGTAGGCCAGCACGGCGTAGGCACCACCAAAGGTCACGACGGCAAGCTTGGAAAAGAACAGGCCAATGCGCCACAGCACATGGTGCGGCCCCAACAGGGCGAGAACCGCGATCATCGGCGCTGCCCAGGCGGCGGCGCCGATGGCGATCGACCACAGGCTATGCGCCCAGGGACGCGGCGAACGGGGCGGAAACGGCGCTGCCGTTCCCAGGCCCAGCCAGGCGGGCCGATAGCGCGCCACCATCGCGCCCAGCCCGCCGCACCCGATCACGACAAGGGGAAACGGTGCGTTGAACAGGAACAGCGCCAGAAACGCCAGGGCGGCGACCGCCTTGCGAAACGGCGTGCCGAGCGCCCGCCCGGCGACACGGGCCAGCGCCTGCACCACGATGGCCAATACCGCCGCCTTGATCCCCAGGAATACTGCCGCAAACCACGCCAGTCCGGCGGCAGAGGCATAGAGGATAGACAGCGCCAGGATTACCAGCGCCCCGGGGATCACGAACAGCAAGCCGGCGGCCAGTCCGCCGCGAATGCCGTGCAGCTTCCACCCGATCCAGATCGCCAGTTGCTGCGCCTCGGGCCCGGGCAGCAGATGGCAGAAATTGAGCGCGTGCAGATACTGATCCTGGCTGATCCACTTGCGCTGCTCGACCAGTTCACGGTGCATCAGCGCGATCTGCCCGGCCGGGCCGCCAAAACTGAGGCAACCGATCCGCGCCGCCACGCGCACCAGTTCATGGAAATCAGGAGGAGAAGACGTCTCGTTCATGGCCAGGCCAACACCTTTTGCGCCCACGAAACCGCAGGCGAGCGAAAGGCAACGCTTGGGCTCGCGCCTGACCGGGAGGTCGCACGGCCCCGGTTACCTTGGCCTAATCCATGGGTTCGGCCAAGGCAACCGGGGCTGCAAAGGTCAGGGCTTTTTCGGTGCCACCGCCTCACCAATCTCATGCGCCTTGCGGCCCACGATCGCGTCAGACTGGCGCGCTGCATCCAGGAACATCTCTTGCGATGCCACGGCATAGTTGCAGCCCACGAACAGACTGTCGCTGGGCGCGGAATGCGGTGCTTCACCGCCAAAGGCCTTGGCCAGCATCGCCGCCATGGCATTGCCGGTCGGTTCGAACGCGCCCAGCATCGGCCCGCTTTCGGGATCGATGAAATGATAATACTGTTCGGTCGCCTTGATCGGCGCACGCTCCAGGTGGTGTGCTGCGATAAACGCCTCGGCCTTTTTGCGCGGCCACAGCGTTACCACCCAGTTCTGCATGAAATAGACGCGGTCGACCGGCTCGCCCAGCAGCATCGCCGGCTTAGCCAGGGTATAGCCATACAGGCCGAGCATGCCCTCGGTCTGCTTGTCATCCTTGATTTCGTGCATCCACGGCGGCGCATCGCCAGCCAGGAACAGCGCCCCGGCAAACGCCTCGAGCGCATCGCGCGAACGGCATGACAGCGCATCGCCCAAGGTCTGCGGGGTCAGCGGAACGTCGCCATCGGCAGTTTGGGCCTGCACCGGGACAGGCGCAAACCCGGCAAGCAGGAGAGATAACGCGGCGGCAAGATAAGGCATCCGTTTCATCGGGTTAGTTTGGCGGCGGCGACGGCGATAGGCAAGTGGGCACCGCCACCATTCACCGAGCCCTGGCCACAAACCACGCTTGCGTCCTTGCGAAATAACCTGGATGATACATTATATCATGATTCGCAGGACAGAAACGATGACCGATCCCACCGCTATGCCCCCCGTCGTTGACTCCCGCCTTCCCGTCACCGTGCTGTCGGGCTTCCTTGGTGCGGGCAAGACTACGCTGCTCAACCACATCCTCGCCAACCGCGCCGGTCTGCGCGTTGCCGTCATCGTCAACGACATGTCGGAAGTGAACATTGATGCCGACCTGGTGCGTGGCGGTGAGGCGGCCCTGTCGCGCAGCGAGGAAGCGCTGGTCGAAATGACCAACGGCTGCATCTGCTGCACCTTGCGTGATGATCTGCTCCACGAAGTGCGGGCGCTGGCGCAAGCCGGGCGGTTCGATTACCTGGTGATCGAAAGCACGGGCATTTCCGAACCGCTGCCGGTTGCCTCTACCTTCTCGTTCCGTGACGAGGCCGGCATGTGCCTGGGAGACGTGGCGCGGCTCGATACGATGGTTACGGTGGTCGATGCCATCAACCTGCTCAAGGATTACGCCAGCCAGGATTTCCTGGCCGACCGCGGGGAGGCGCTGGGCGACGAGGATGACCGCAGCCTGGTGGGCCTGTTGGTTGAGCAGATCGAATTTGCCGACGTGGTGGTCATCAACAAGGCGTCGGCCGTGACACAGGATCATCTACAACTGGTGTGCAAGCTGGTGGCAAGCCTCAATGCCGATGCCCGCATCCGCATGTGTGATCATGGCCGGATAGAACTTGCCGATATTCTCGCCACGGGTCTGTTCGACGAAGAAAAGGCGGCGCAGCATCCGCTGTGGGCCAAGGAACTCTATGGCTATGCCAGCCACGTTCCCGAAACCCAGGAATACGGCATCGAAAGCTTCGTCTATCGCGCACGCCAACCGTTCGATCCCGCCAGCTTCCACGCCTTTCTGACCACCAACGGCCTCGATCAGGTGGTGCGCGCCAAGGGCCATTTCTGGCTGGCGACCAGGCCGGATTGGGTCGGTGAACTGGCCGTGGCCGGCAGCCAGACGATGACCGCGCGGATGGGCCGCTGGTGGGGCAGCATTCCCAAACAGCAATGGCCTGCCGACGATCGCTTCGAACAGTTTGTTGCGCAGCATTGGCATGCGCAGTGGGGGGATCGACGCCAGGAACTCGTGTTCATCGGCATCGGCATGGACGAGGCCCGCATCCGCCGCGATCTTGATGCATGCCTGGTCCCGGCTCAGGCCTTCACCCCGGATGCATGGGCAACGCTGCCCGATCCCTTTCCCGCCTGGGGGGAAAGCATGGCCATGGCCGATTAAGCCCTGCCCCGCGCCACAATTGGGGCGTGACAGCAGCCTGGAACGGCGACAAGGTAAGGGCGTTTTCCCGCCTATTGCCGTGTGCCGCTCGCGTCTGTCCAGGCATTGCGCAGGGCAACCTTGCTGACAAAGGAAACGTACCTGTGGCGATGACCAAGCAAGCGGGCCGCGAATATCATCTCGTCGACCGGATCGGATGGCTGCGCGCCGCGGTGCTGGGCGCCAACGATGGCATTCTTTCCACGTCCAGCCTGATCCTGGGCGTCGCTGCGGCCGGCGGCACGCGGTCCAGCGTGCTGATTGCAGCGCTGGCGGCCCTGGTCGCGGGGGCGATGTCGATGGCTGCGGGCGAATATGTCTCGGTCAGTTCGCAGCATGATACCGAGCAGGCCGACCTGGCGCGCGAGCGGGCCGAACTGGCCGCAGACTTTTCCGGCGAACTGGAAGAACTGGCCAGCATCTATCGCGGGCGCGGCATCGATGACGCAACGGCGCATATCATCGCCCGCGAACTGATGGCCAAGGACGCGCTCGCCGCGCATGCCCGCGACGAACTGGGCATCACAGTTGCCAATACGGCCCGGCCGATCCAGGCCGCATTCACCTCGGCAGCAACATTCACCTTTGGCGCCGCCATGCCGGTGCTGATCGCGGCGATCGCGCCTCGTGCATGGCTGATCCCGATCGAAATCGTCGGCTCGCTGCTGTTCCTGGCCGTGCTCGGTGCAATCGGTGCCGTCACCGGCGGCGCCAATGTATGGCGCGCCACGGCCCGCGTCACGTTCTGGGGGGCGCTGGCGCTGGCCGTTACGGCGGGTATCGGCCGGTTGGTGGGCACAGTAGTCTAAGCGCGTCAGCAGCGCGGGGCCGTGATGAAAAGGTGACGATTACCTGACCAGTCGTTCCGGTCAAAATCAATGCATTGATCAATACATTCCACGCCGGCGCTATTTATTGCCCCATATTTCCAGATTCATGATGTTCTGATTCGCGATCTGAATATTACTGTGGACTGCGAATAGGGCGGGGGACAGGGCATGCGGGTCACCACGGAAACGGGATTTCTTCGGCTGCGGGCCATTTCCGGCACGCGCGTGGTTTTGCTGGCGATCGATATTGCCGAGCAGGCGCGCGACGGACTGCTGGGCTTTGCCATTGCCCGGCTGGAAAACGGGGAACCGGTCTGGCTGCAAGGGCGCAAGGTCTTTGCCAGCGTGGAGCCAAACCCCGATCCGGCCGAAAGCTATCCCAGCAACCGCTACCCGATCCAAAGCCTGATCTGGTCAGACTTCAACGCCGCCCCCGGCCAGGACATCACCTATCGGGTGCATCCGGTGTATGGACCGGTGGCGGCCGTCACACTGGGCGATGCTGCCGAGATTACGATAACGACGATTGACCCGACGGCCGGCGCCCACGGCATCTATTTCAATTTTGGTGCAGTCGCCTCCCAGGCGTTTGCCGAAACCTTCCACAACCAGAAGCCGCAGGACGAGGACGATCCCGCCGACCGCGAGGTGCAGTGGCTTTCGCGGGGGGCGTTGCAGGCGGCGCTGGATTTCATCGCCAAGGCGGCAGACGGGGATTCCCTGCGCGTTGCGGCCTATGAATTCACCTATACCCCCATCCTCAAGGCGCTGCGCGCGGCGGCCGCGCGCGGTGTGGACGTGCGCATCGTGCACGAGGCGGGAACCGAACTTGACGAAAAGACCCACACACAAGTACCGACAAGCGCAACAACGACCGCCAAGAACGCGATCGAACGGCTCGGCCTGGCCAACCAGCCCAACCTGCGGCTCATCAAGCGCACGCGCCGCCGCAATATCCCGCACAACAAGTTCATCGTGTGGCTGCGCGGCGGGGAAGCCGTGGAAGTGCTCGCCGGATCGGCAAATTTCACCGCCTCGGGCTTCATCGGCCAGACCAACGTGGTCCATATCGTGCGCAACCGCGATGTCGCGCAAGACTACCTCGATTACTGGACCGAGCTATCGAAAGACCCGACAACGCCGGAACTTTCCACCTGGACCCAGGCCAAGACGCCACAGGACGATCTCGATGCGCTGACGGCGCCGCCTGGCATCACCACGTTCTTCTCCCCACGCAAGAACGACGTAATGCTTGCCTGGTATGCCGATCAGATTGCCGCCGCGACCGGCACGGTCATGTTCACCGCCGCCTTCGGCGTGAACAAACTGCTTGCCGCGCAGTTCGGTATCGATCGGCCATTCGTGCGCTTCATCCTGCTGGAGGATGAGCCGGACAAGCTGCTGAAAGCCAAGATGGCGCAAGACCGTGACGTGGTGGCGGCCTATGGGTCCATCCTGGGTGACTATGCCAAGAGCAAGAAGGTGTTCCCACCCTCAAGCCTCGACGCGTGGTTCCTCAAGGAAGAGTTGTTCCGCAAGCAGGGGTACGTGTTCTTCATCCACACCAAGTTCCTGCTGATCGATCCCTTGGGAGACAATCCGCTGGTTTGCACCGGATCGGCCAACTTTTCGACATCATCGCTGGAAGCCAACGACGAGAACATGCTGCTGATCCGCGGTGATACCGATGTGGCCGACGTCTACCTGACGGAATTCGACCGGATCTTCCGCCACTTCTATGCCCGTCAGGTGATCGACCGCCTCGCTGCCGAAGGCAAGCCGCTGACCGAAGCCAAGTTCCTGGACGAAAGCGACGGCTGGCTGGGCGAGTACACCCAGCCCGGGCGTCTCAAGACCAATCGCCAGCGGCTGTTCTTTCCCAACTGGCCAGAGCGATGAACCGTGCCACGCTCTGGCAGATTCAGGACAGGCCGGCTTCCAGCGCGATGCGCAGCAGATCGGCGGTGCGCACCACGCCCAGCTTGCTTTTGATCAGGCTGCAGTTGTTGGCGATCGTCTTGTATCCCAGCCCGAGGATATCGGCGATTTCGCTCAGGCTGCGCCCGGCGGCCAGGTGGCGGAGGATTTCCAGGTCGCGCGGCGCCAGTTGTGCCAGGGTCGTGGCCGGGACATAGGCCTGGGTCACCAGTTCCTGGGCGATTGCCTGTTCGACATAGCGTTCCCCCGCCGCCACCTTGCGAATGGCGAGCAGCAGTTCATCGGGCGACGCATTCTTGCTGACATAGCCCTGCGCCCCGGCGTTGAGCGCCCGCGCCACATAAAGTGGGTCGGCGTGCATCGACAGCACGAGGATCGGCGTCGCGCCGATCTGGCGGTGGCGAGCGACCAGTTCGATCCCGCCGAGTTCCGGCAGGTTGAGATCAAGGATCACCAGGTCGAGCGTGTTGGCCCGCGCGATTGCCAGCCCGTCGCGCCCGGTCGCCGCCTCGAACACCTGTGTGCCCGGCGTCATCATCAGCATGCGGCCAAGTCCGGCCCGCACGATCGCGTGATCATCAACCAGCAGAATGTTCATCACGCCTGCTCCTGCCCGTTTGCCGCCGGCACTGCGTGGATCTGGCACGGCAGTTGCGCACGCACCAGCCACACCGCCGCAGCGGCTTCGCGTCCATAGGCCAGTTGCCCCCCATGGGCTTCCACCCGCTCGCGCATGCCCAGCAGGCCCAACCCGCCACTGCGCGATGCATCGGGCGCGGCCTGTGGTACGCCGTCGTTTTCGATCCGCACGGTCAAGCGATCCGGTGCTTCGTGTGTAAGCGTGATGGCAATGCGGGCGGGCCGGGCATGGCGCATGGCATTGCTCAAGGCCTCCTGCACCACGCGGTAGGCGACCTCGGCCGTGCTTTCATCCAGTGCGGTTTCGGGTAGATCGAGCGCGAAGGCTATGTCCCCGCGCCGTCCTGCCCAGAACGCCACGAGATCCTTGATCGCCGCCGCGAGGCCAAATTCGGTAAGCCGCGCCGGGCGCAACCAACCGAGCAGGTCTCGCACCTGCCCCTGCATATGCACCACCGCCTGCTGGATTTCCTGGGCATGGCGGATCGCCTCTGCGGGCTTGCCCGCTTCGCACAGCTGCGCCAGCAGTGCGGCATCGAGGCCCACGGCAAACAAGCGCGGGCCGATCTCATCATGCAGGTCACGCGCGATTTCGGCGCGCTCTTCCTCTTGCAGGCGGACGATCTGGTCGCCCAACTGGCGGTTGCGCCGCATCGTTGCTGCCAGTTGCCCGGTCATCGCATTGAACCCGCGCTGCAACAGGCGCAATTCCGGTGGCCCCGCCTCTGGCACGGCGGCGGCATAATCGCCCTGCCCCACCTTGGCGAACTGTTCACCCAGCAAGACCAGCGGGCGCAGCCCCGCCCCCACCGCCAGCCAGATCAGCACGCCGCCGATCAAGGCAACCCCGGCGATCACCTTGAGCATGGTGAACGCCTCGTTCCAGGCCGATCGCGCATCAGACTGCGGCGTGGGCGTCAGGACCAGGCGCAGGCCTGGTGCCAGACCCTGTCCCGGCGCATCGGGAATGGGCAAGACAACCGCAGCCGCCTCCACTTCCACAAGACGGCCAAACCAGGCTGGCGGTGGCGCCTCTCCACTGGGACGCGAGGTGAGCAGGGCCTGTCCCTGCCGATCGACCACCGCCATGCGCACATGCCGATTGCCATCGAAGGCGTGGACGAGTTGCCGCATATCGCGGAGCGAATGATCGGAGCGAGGCAGGTCTTCGAACGTGCCGCTGGCGGTTTGCCGCGCGCCCGCCATCGCCGCGCGCAGTTCGGCAGCCAGTTCCTGGCGAACCTGATAGCCCACCAGCAGCGCGCACAGCGTCAGGCTGGAAGCCAGAACCAGGGTGATAAGCAGGATGACGCGCAGACGCAGAGACATGGTTCACGCCGCCTAGCACAGTCTGCGCGATGGCAAGGCCTGCAAACGCGATCGGGAATTTTTCCCGGGAAAATCGGGAAAGGCTGCCATGTTCGCGTTGCAGCGCCCCCGCTAACCACCCTGGCAAGAACACGAGACCTTTCCAGGGATATTGAAACCATGCTTTCGCGTCAGGCCCTTCGCACCTGCTTTCTGGCCTCTACCGGTCTCTATGCCGCCTTTGCCGCCCCGGCCGCGTTTGCCGAAAGCGACGCCGCGCCCCCGTCCGAAATCGTCGTCACCGCCCAGCGGCTCAACGATGCGCGCGAAAGTATCAAGACCAGCCTGGGCGCATCGACCTATACGCTGGACCAGAAGGCGATCCAGAACCTGCCCGGCGCCGACAACCAGCCGATCCAGGATATCATCCTGCAAATGCCCGGCGTCAGCCAGGACCAGTTCGGCCAGTTCCATGTGCGGGATGAACACAACGGCGTGCAATACCGCATCAACGGCGTGATCATTCCCGAAAGCATCGCGGTGTTCGGCCAGATGCTCTCACCCCGCCTGGTCGACAAGATAAGCCTGGTAACCGGCACCCTGCCGGCGCAATATGGCCTGCGCACTGGCGGCATCATCGATATCACCACCAAGTCCGGCCTCAAGGACGGCACCACGGTCAGTGTCTATGGTGGCAGCCAGGGCACGATCGAACCCAGCGTGCAGATCGCTGGCAGTTCTGGCGCAACCAGTTGGTTCGCCTCGGGCGACTACAAGCATTCCGACCTGGGCATCGAAAACGTCAACGGCAATCGCCACGCCATCCACGACCAGACCGACCAGTTCAACGGCTTTGGCTATATCGACCATATCCTGGGCGCCAACGACCGCATCGCGCTGACCGGTGGCTATACCAACCAGGCCTATCAGATCCCCAATCCCACCGGGTTGGTGGGCGGGCAGACCGATGCCAATGGCAATCCGGTGTCAGTCAACGGGCAGACGAGCTTCAACAGCGAAAACCTCAACGAACGGCAGTTGCAGACCTTCGGCTTTGGCGCGCTGTCGTGGCTGCATGCCGCCGGCCCGTTCTCGTTCCAGGCCTCTGCCATCGGCCGCGTGGCGACCCTCACCTACCGGCCAGACTACACCGGCGAATTGCTGTTCAATGGTGAGACACAGTACGCCAACAAGAAGGACACTACTTTCGCCTTTCAGGTCGATAGCGCCTACAAGCTGTCGGACCAGCACACGCTGCGCGCCGGGCTGCTGTTCGAGCACGATCATTCGACCAGCAGCACCAACACCAACGTGTTCCCAACCACCGGCGATACGTTCGATCCCACCCAGCCCGACCAGGGATGGCAGCAAGGCGCGATCCTGGCCAACGCCCAGCCGATCTCGCTGCCGTTCGCGATCGGCGTTACCCAGCGCACCTATAGCGCCTATCTTCAGGACGAATGGCACATCACGCCGCATTTCGTGCTGAACTATGGCGCACGGTTCGATGAAAACGACGGCCCGCGCAACGAGCGGCAGCTTTCCCCGCGGGCAAACATGGTATGGACGCCGGGTCATGGGCTGACAGTGCATGCCGGCTATGCCCGCTACTTTTCGCCGGCGCCATTCGAACTCATTGCCGACAGCAACCTGGCACAGGTCTACAACACCACCGCCTCGCCCAACGTGCGGACCAACAACACCACCTATGCCCAGCGCGAAAACTACTGGGATGCGGGTTTCGAGCAGAAGATCGGCAACTTCACGCTGGGCCTCGATGGCTATATCCGCCGCTCCACCCATCTGGTGGACGAAGGCCAGTTCGGCGCCCCGATCATCCTGACCCCGTTCAACTATGCGCGTGGACGCATCTTCGGCACCGAACTGACGCTGAACTACAGCCACGGCGGCTTCAACGCCTATGGCAACATCGCCTATGCCAAGGCCCAGGGCACCGATATCGTGTCCAACGAATACAACTTTGCCGCTGCCGACCTTGCCTATATCGCCAACCATTACATCTACCTCGATCACAACCAGACCTGGTCGGGATCGGCGGGCGCGTCTTACAACTGGCGCGATGGCGCCCTGGCCGGCTCGCGCGTCAGCGCCAGCGCGATCCTGGGCTCTGGCCTGCGCAGCGACCTGGTCCTGGCCGATGGCAGCACCGTGCCCAACGGCGCCTCGCTGCCATCCTATGTCACGTTCAACCTTTCGGCCGGCCACAAGTTTGGCAACAGCGGGTTTGACGTGCGCGTGGATGTGCAGAACCTGTTCGACCACGTCTATGAAATCCGCGACGGGACTGGCGTGGGTGTCGGGGCGCCCTCGTTCGGGGCGCGGCGCGGCATTTTCGTAGGCATCAGCAAGAGCTTCTGATCCCGGCGTTGCCCCGGCGCTTGATCGGGGCAACGCTGCCGTGGCGGATCAGGGCATGCAGCCCAGCGCGGCGAGCGTGGCGCGCACGGCTTGGGGAAGCGGCGTGTGCGGCTCTTCGCCCAGCAGCGCGATCAGTTGGGCATTGTCCAGCCGCACCGGCTGCTGCCAAAGATAGCGCATCTCCATCAATTCGCGTGGCATCTGCGCAAATGGGGCGGCCAGGCGCAGCGCCCACCACGGGAACGGAGCAATCCGCACCTTTGGCGCGCCCAACGCCTCGGCAATGGCCTCGACCATCGCGGTGCCCGTGTCGTCCCAGTGCCCACCCATGTGATAGTTGGCAAAGGCCGGCACCTGATCATGCTCCACCAGGCGGACCATGGTTTCGGCCACATCGGGAAGATAGCCCCAGAGATGCCCGACGCCGCGCGTGGCGGGATTGCGGATAATCCGCGGACGGGCGCCCGGCGTGATCAGGCCTTGGGCAAACCAGCTGTTGGCCGCGCCTGGGCCAAAGAAATCGCCGGCCCGCACGATCAGCGCGCGAACGTCTCCAGCATCGGCAGCAGCGCGCAGCCGGCGCTCCATCTCAACCCTGATCGCGCCCTTGCGCGTGACGGCATGCTGCGGCGCGGTTTCAGCGATCAGCGGGAAGCTGTCAGGGCCATAGTTGTAGATGGTGCCCGGCAGCAAAATCTGCGCGCGGTTGACCCGCGCCGCGGCAATGGTGTTGTCCAGCATCGGCAAGACCACGGTGTCCCAGTTGCGGTAGCCGGGCGGATTGACGGCGTGCACGATAACCCTTGCGCCCTCTGCCGCCGCCGCAACCGCCGCCCGATCCATGGCATCGCCGATCACCGCCGCTACGCCCTGCGGCACCCGGTGTGCGCTGTGCGCCCGCACCAGTGCGCGCACGCTCCACCCGCGTTCCACCAGCCGCCGGGCCACGGCGCCGCCGATGCCCCCCGTCACGCCCAAAACCAGCGCAATCCGTTCCATGTCGCTCTCCTGTGTTGACGGCGACAGGATTGGCGCAAGAGCACGATCCATGAAATTGACTGAATGCGGCAAGCGGCTATACGGAAATAGATGAACCGAGAGCCAAGCTGGGATATCTACCGCACCTTCGCCGCCGTGCTTCGCGAAGGCTCGCTCTCGGCGGCGGCGCGGGCCCTGGGGCTAACCCAGCCCAGCGTCGCCCGCCATATCGAGGCACTGGAACAGGCGGTGGGTGGCACCTTGTTCCTGCGCTCGCAACGCGGCCTTTCGCCCACCGATCGGGCCATTGCCCTGCAACCCTATGCGGAAGCCATGCTGGCCACCTCGGCCGCGCTGCTGCGCACCGCAACGGCGGGCGCAGACGCGATTGCCGGAACGGTCCGGATTACCGCCAGCGAGGTGGTGGCGGCCGAGCATCTGCCGCCGGTGCTCACCATGCTGCGCCAACGTTACCGGGAACTCAGCATCGAATTGGTGGCAAGTGACGCGATCGGTGACCTGCTGCAACGCCATGCCGATATCGCCATCCGCATGGTCGCCCCGACGCAACAGGCCCTGCTCGCGCGCAAGCTCGGCACGCTAGAACTTGGGCTCTATGCCCATGCCGACTATCTCGCGCGGCATGGCCACCCTAAGGTCATTGCCGATTTGGCACGCCATGACCTGATCGGGGTCGACAGCATTGGCGATCTGTCCCGCGCGGTGCTCGACGCCTTGCCGAGTCTGGAGCACAGCGATTTCGCGCTGCGGATCGACAACGCGCTGGTGCAACTCGCCGCGATCCGCGCGGGCTTTGGCATCGGCATCTGCCAGGTGGCCGTGGCCGCGCGCGATGCCGCGTTGATCCGTGTACTGCCCGATGCGTTTTCGTTCGATCTGCCGCTGTGGGTCGTCATGCACGAAGACTTGCGATCCAGCGCCCGCCATCGCGCCGTGTTCGATGCCCTGGTGGAAAGTCTGGCGGCAGCAGGGCCTCAGGGCGTTGCGATTGGCTGAACTGGGGCGACGCGGCGTGCCCGCCCCTTCCGCTTCATGCGGCGACGGGCGAGGTAGAACCACACGCCGCTGATCGCAAAGAACGGCAGGCTAAGGCTGGTCACGAACAGCACGATCCGACCGGCCAGGCCAAAGAACGCGCCGCGGTGGATTTCGAACATGCTGGCGACGATGACAGCACCGCTTGGCCGTTGCGCGGCAAAATCGGTGGCCAGAACCTTGCCGGTCGCCCCGTCGATCGTCACGGCATCATCCGCCCGGTTGTGCCGCGCCGCCACGGGCAGCGCGCGATAGCGCAAGGCAGCACCCTTTTCCGGCACGATCAGCATGATCCGCTGATAGGAATGACCTGCAGTTGCCGCGTCAAACCCCTGCCAAGCCAGGGCGAAATCAGGTTTGCCGCGCGCCTTGGCCTTCTCGGCCTGCTCTGCGCCCAACAGGCGCTGAACCCCGCCACGATACCAATCGAACGACCACCACAGCCCGGTCAGCGCGCTGAGCAGATAGACCGCCATCATCAGCCCGCCGAGCAGCAGGTGTACCTCGCGCCACCACCAGCGGCCCTTTCGCCCCGGCGGAATGGTCAACCACGCGCGCCAGTCACGCGGCTTGGTCGGCCAGCGCAGATAGAGCCCACCCAGCGCCAGCACGATCAGCGCGATCGCCGCGCTACCGGTCACGATCCGCCCCCAACCCTTGCCATTGCCCGGCATCGCCAGCCAACGGTGCACCCGCTCTACCGTATCGAACAGCGCAGCAGCGGGCAGCGGCCCCAGAATGCGCCCGTCACGGCGGTCCAGCAGCACGGTTTCACGCTCTTTGGCCCCAGCTGCCTTGTCAACATAGCTGATCCGCGCCGGCACGGTGGGATCGCTGTCCACCTCGAACCGCGCGATCGCCTTGCCCGGCTCCGCCAGTGCGGCGCGTTGCAGCAAGACCGCTGGGGCCAGCACCGCCTCACCCGCGCGCAGGGGCAGCGGCGCGATCAGCCGCGCCTGGATGTCGTCCTGGAAAGACAGCATGGCACCTGTCGCGCCCATCACGGCCAGGACCAGCCCAAGGCTGAGCCCCAGCCAGCTATGCAGCCGTTGCAACCATTTGCGCAGGGCGATGGTGCCGGGTGGGCGAATCGTCGGTCTCATTGCGATCAATTATTGCAAACCAATATCAATATCAATTAGGGCAGCGGTGAATTCCACCCGAGGGATTCGCCAAGGGGACCTGTATCATGCTGTTTCTGTTCGCGTCGGCGGCCGCCGCAAGCGTCGCTGCCGCCACCGCTGCTCCCGCTCCTGCTGCGCCGGATGGCGAGGACCCCCAGGCCGAACGCCAGCTCGACGAAGAGATCGTGGTAACGGGGCGGCAAGAAGCGCCCTATCGCGCGCAGGTGGTGCAGGTGGGCGCGTTCCGCAACCAATCCGCACTCGATACGCCGGCCAATGTCGCGGTGATCACCCGCGCCATGCTCGATGACCAGGGCGCCAAGGGCCTCGACGATGCCTTGCGCAACACCCCCGGCATTACCCAGCAATCGACCAGCCCGACCACGAGCAACAACTTTGCCGCGCGCGGCGTGCTGCTCAATGCGCGCACTAACTATCGCCTCAACGGGGCGTTGCAGATCATCAATCTTGGCCCGATCCCGGTGGAAAACAAGCAGCGCGTCGAACTGCTCAAGGGCGTTTCCGCGCTCTATTACGGCCTCAGCACGCCCTCAGGCATCGTCAACGTGGTAACCAAGCGCGCTGGCGATCGCCCGGTGACGAGCCTCTATGTCGATGGCGATGCCGAAGGCAGCGTGGGCGGCGGGTTCGACATCGGCCGCAAGCTGGGCGCAGGCGATGCCATCGGTATCCGCATCAACGCCTATGGCTCGCACATTGAAACACCGATCGATGGGGTCAACGGCTATCGCTATCTCGCCAGCGGGGCGTTTGATTGGCAGGCGAGCGATCGGCTGTCGTTCAAGCTCGATGTCGAACACTATCGCCGCGCAACCGATGAGCCGGGCGGCATCACGCTGCCCACCGCGATCAACGGCGTGATCACCCTGCCGGAAATCCCGAACCCGCACAACCGCTATGCCCCGGTCAATGCGCCCTATCGCACCTGGGTAACCAACGCCCTGGGCCGCATGGATTATCGGCTGGCCGGCACGTGGTCGGTGCGCGTCGAAGGCGGCTATGCCAACACCCGCCGACAGCGCATGATCGCCAATATCGGCAAAACCAACCTGGTGACCGGCGCCGGCACGATCGCTGCGACCTACACCCCCGATCAGGAATACGCCAATCTCTATTGGCGGGCGGAATTGGCCGGCGAGGCGCAAACCCTGGGCATCCGCCACGAACTGCTGCTCGGCTATGCCCGCAACCGGCAGGTGCAGGAAGACCAGCACCCGCAAAGCTATGCCGCAGTAAAACAAAACCTCTATGCGCCACTGGCCCTGCCGCTGTCGGCACTTACCCCCACCACCGTGCGGCTTACCGCCGGCAGCGTGAACATCGATACCGGTCTCTATGCCATGGACCAGGCGCATATCGGTGAAAAACTGCTGGTGATCGCGGGCGTGCGCCACGTGGACTATCGCACCCGCACCAGCAACACCGATTTTGCCCTGCGCACCTGGACACCCACCGGTGCACTGGTCCTGCGCCCCACGCCCAAGACCAGCCTGTACTTCAGCTATATCGAGGGGCTGGAAAGCGCCGGCACCGCGCCCGATGGCACGACCAATGCCGGCAGCGTCCTGCCCGCAGTGCGCAGCCGGCAGCTGGAACTGGGCGCGCGGGCCGAAGCGGGCGGCATGCTGCTGTCGCTGGGCTGGTTCCGCATCAACCGGGGCCTGGCCTATACCGATCTGGCCACCAACACCTATGTCGTCAACGGTCGCGCCCTGCACCAGGGGATCGAGGCATCGGTCCAGGGAACGATCGTGCCGACCGTATCGGTGGCGCTGGCCGGGCAATATCTTGTCGCTCGCCAGCGGCAGACCGGGGTGGCCGCGCAAGACGGCAAGCTGGTGGACAACGCGCCGCGCTGGTCAGGCTCGGCCTTCGTCAACTGGCAGCCCGTCGGTGCGCTGCCGCTGGGGCTGAACGCGGGCGTCTACTACACCGGCAAGCGCTTTACCGACGTGCTCAACCAGGGTGTGCTGCCTGCCTATGCCACGCTCAGCCTTGGCGCCAGCTATCGGCTGGCCCTCGCGGCGGGCCGCACGATGACGCTGCGCGCCAATGCCGACAACGTGACCAACACCCGCTACTGGGCCACCGGCGGCAGCACGCTTTATGTCGGCGCGGCGCGGACACTGCGCCTCTCTGCCGCCGTAAGCTTTTGAACGCGCTCCAGCCGCGCCAGCAAGTGGCGCGGCTGTGCGACAGGGTTACTTGGTCGCTGCGCCTGGCGCCACGGGCGGCGGGGGCGGCGGCGTGCCCGGCCCTGGCTGACCGACGGCACCATTCGCACCGGCAGCCGGCGGTGGAGGCGGAGGCGGGGGAGCCGAACCATCGCTCGGCGGCGGGGTGGGGGCGGAGGCGGCGCACCTGCGCCAGTGGGCGGTGGCGGGGGCGGCGGCGCATCACGGCCGGGGCCACGCGGCGGAGGCGGCGGAGGCGGAGGCGGAGGCGGCGCACCGACTTGGGTTACGCCACCCTGTGGATCGACCAGGTACGAGGCGCGCAATTGGCCATTATCATACCGGCCCTGCACCATCAGCGCATTGCCAGAGCGGACCTGGCCCGCCCCATCGCGGCCGACATCGACCAGCAAACGGCCCGTGCCATCCTGCAGAACGAAACGATCACCATAGACCTCGGCGACCTTGCCCTTCACCGTGGTGATCCCGCTGCGCTGCGGCACCTGGGCAATCGCGGTTGGCACGGTCGGCGCCATTTCCACCGGCGGACGGGTATAGGCAACTGCCCCCGCCCCCGCGGCGCCGCCCAGGGCCAGCAACACGGCCACGCCGCTGGCCAGCTTCATACGGTGTGGGATGTGCCCAACCGGATTTTTCCAATCGACCATCTTTCAACTCCTTGGGTTGTCGATGGCCCCGTTCTATGCTGCCCCTTCCGACGCAGCCTGAAGCTGGCGTTTCATGTTCGGTTTAACCTGCGGCGGTATTGAGCGGCCATGCGCATCCTGCTTGTTGAAGACGATCCCGACCTGGGCGAGGCGATTGCCCGCAAGCTGCGCGGCGAGAACTGCGCAGTCGACCTGGTCGACAACGGCATCGACGCGCAGCACCTGGGCGAGACCGAACCCTATGATGCGGTGGTCCTCGATCTTGGCCTGCCTGGCAAAACCGGCGCGGCGGTGCTGGCGGAATGGCGCAAGGGCGCCAAGACCGTGCCCGTCCTCGTCCTGACCGCGCGCGAGGCCTGGGCCGACAAGGTCTCTGCCTACAAGGCCGGCGCCGACGACTATCTCACCAAGCCGTTCCGCATCGAGGAGCTGATGATGCGCCTGCGCGCCATCGTGCGGCGCGCGGCCGGGCATGCCAACCCGCAGATGGTCTGCGGCCCGCTGGTGTTCGAAAGCCAGACCGGCCAGTTCGAACTGGATGGCCTTCCGCTCAAGCTGACCGCGTTCGAATGGCGCGTGCTGTCGCAACTCATGATGCGGCGCGAAGCAGTGGTCGAGCGGCTCGACCTGATCGAGCGCATCTATGAAGGCGATGCCGATGTCGATTCCAATACGCTCGACGTGATCATCGGGCGTTTGCGGCGCAAGATCGGCGCCAGCCTGATCGAAACCGTGCGCGGTCGGGGCTATCGCCTGACGGCGAGCGGCATCGCGGCATGAAACCCAAGTCTTTGCGGGCCAGGATGCTGGCGCTGTCGGCGATCGCCGCCCTGGCCGCGCTCGTCATCGCGGCATGGTCGATCGCCGGCATCCTTACCCGTTTCGTAACCGAAGGCCTGGACCAGCGGCTCGACGCGCAGATCGCCGTGATGGCCAGTGCCGTGCGTGACGATGGCACGATCGACCGCGCCCGCATCGACAACCAGATCGGCGTCATGACGCTGCGCCCCGACTGGCGCTGGCGGATCATCGGGCCAGACGGCGAGATCGGCTCGGCCGATTTCCCCGCGCTCGATCCGGCACCTCTGGCCCCGCCCCACCCCCCGCTCTTGCCGCCGCCGCCCCCCGGTGCGCCCGCTCCGGCGGCGGAGGGCGTGCCCACGCCATTCGCCCCTGTCCCACGCGATGGCCAGGATAGCGGCGGCCGGGTTCATGCCCGGCAGGCGGTGATCCGCACCAGCCGGGGTGCAGTAACCCTGATCGCCGCCGCGCCATCGCAAGTGATTGCCCGGCCCATCCGCGCCGCGCTTGTCCCGCTCCTGTCGATCATTGCCGTACTGGCCGTGCTGTTCATGCTGGCCGCGCTGTTTCAGCTGCGCCTGGCGCTCAGGCCGATTGCCGCGTTGCGGGATCAGCTTGGCCAGATTCGCCACGGCACGCGCACCACCGTGGACGAGGATCAGCCAGCCGAACTGAAACCGCTGGCGGTCGAACTCAACGCGCTGTCCCGTGAAAGCGCCGCTGCCTTGCAGGCGGCCCGCGCATCTGCCGCCAATCTTGCCCATGCGCTCAAAACCCCTGTGGCGACGCTGGCCCTGACGGTGGACGGCGACGTCCGCGCGACCAGCCAAATCGCCAGGATCGAAGAGGTCATCCGCCGTCACCTCGCCCGTGCCCGTACCGCAGCGGTGGCGCAGCGCGCCCGCACGCCCCTGGCCCCGGCAGTGGCCGATGTGGCGCAGGTGATCGGCTCGCTTCACCCCGGCCTGGCGCTGTCGGTCGATGTGCCCAGCGCGCTGGCCGTCTCGCTTGATGCGCACGACCTGTCGGAAATCGTCGGCAATCTGCTCGACAATGCGGCCCGCCACGCCCGTTCGGCCATTGCCGTCACGGCCTGGGCAGACGGCGACCACACACGCGTGGCGATCGAAGACAATGGCCCGGGGATTGCCGCCAACCAGCGCGAACTGGCGCTGCAACCCGGCGTCCGCCTCGATGAAGCGCCGCAGGGCGACGGGTTTGGCCTGGCGATCGTTCGCGATCTTGTGGCGCTGCACGGCGGCACGTTGAACCTGGCGGAAGGTGCCCAGGGTGGCTTGCGCGTTGAGCTGGCGCTGCGCGCCGCCCGATAGCGTCCCTTCCGCTCAGCGCCCGGTGAACTGCGGCTTGCGCTTGTGCGCAAAGGCATCGATCGCCTCGGCAAAATCGGCAGTGCGGCCAGCGGCCGACTGGTTGGCGCGCTCGATCTCCAGCGTCGTCAAAAAATCGCATTCCAGCGCACGTGCAACCTGCCGGCGGATCATGCCCAGCGCGAGCGTGGGGCCAGCGGCAAGCCGGTGCGCCAGGGCCATGGCCTCGGCCATGACATCGTCATCTGGCACCACCCGCGTCACAAGGCCAGCCGCCTTGGCCTCTGCGGCCCCAAGCCGCTCGCCCAGCAGGGCCAACTCCAGAGTGCGACAGCGGCCAATGCTGCGAGCGGCCAGCCAGGTAGCGCCGGCATCGGGCACCAGGCCAATATTGGCAAAGGCCATGAGCAGGTAGCCGCTCTCGCCCATCACCACGAGATCGCCAGCCAGCCCCAGGCTCATCCCCGCGCCGGCGCACGGGCCATTGAGCGCAGTGACCAGTGGCACGTCGAGCGCAGCCAGCCGCGTGACCACGGGATGATAATAGGTGTCGAGCGTCTCGCCCAGGTCATCGGTTGCATTGCCGCCCAGATCGGCGCCCGAGCAGAAATAGCGCCCCTCGCCCGTCAGCACCACCGCCCGCGCGCCATCGGCCACTGCAAGGTCAAGCGCCTGGCCCAGTTCGACGAACATCGTCTCGCTCAAGGCATTGAGCCGATCCGGGCGATCGAGCGTGATCGTCACCACGTCGCCCTCGCGGGCATAGCGCACGGTCTGGAAATCCATCATCCTGCATCCTCTTGGCGACCCGCTGCCTTGTTCGCGGCGCGCAGCAAGGCACCATCGACGCTGGCCAGCTCCGGCGCAAGCGCGCGGCGATCAGATGGCGTTGATATCCACCACCGTCGGGATCGTATCATTGAGCAGGATGATCTTCTTGCGCGCAATGGACCACCCCGCTTCGGCGTGGACCAGGCGATATTCATAGCGGCCGAAGAACACGTCGGCCCGGTCCATCCGCACATCGAACCGATGACAGGTGAACGCCGCCGAGACAGTGCCCAGTTCCGCGTCGGTCACCAGGATGTTCGACACCTGGTGGACCACGCGTGGCGTCGGGCTGGATGCCACCGACAGCCCCGATTGCAGGCGCATGATCCGATCCTCGAGATTGCGCCGCCCGCGATAGTAGATCAGCGAGAGTTCGCGATCCGGATCGTCGGACAGCGTCACCTCGTCACGCCAGGTGGGCATCCAGAATTCGATGTCGGGCGTGAACAGCGCCAGCCATTCGGCATAGCGCCCAGAGTCCATCAGCAGGGCTTCGCGGTAAAGCAGGTCGCGCGCGGCCTCGTATGTCAGCGCCTGGCTCATGCGGCCAGCTCCGGCGCCATGCGTGCCGCCCAGGCGCGATAGTAGTTCTGCAGCAGGGTTTCATCGCTCAGCCGCGAATCCGCCAGCACATTGTGCGCGGGTTTGAGATCAATGCGGTCGCCAAAGCGATTGCCGCCCGGCTGCGTCGCGGTCATCCCCCGCCCGTGTCCTTGCAGCCAGGGCTGCACCGTGCCGGCAAAGCCGGCCTGGCAGTTTTCATAGGACACCGTGTCATCGGGCGTGGCCATGCCGGTGGGATTGAAAAAATCTTCATACTGGCGAATGCGCTGGCGCCGCGCCGCGGCGCTTTCGCCCTTGGGCGCGATGCACCAGGTGCGCATCTCGGTCATCCCCGGGCCGATCGGGCGGATTACGCGCAACTGGCTCGAGGCGTTTTCGGCGATCTGGAGATTGGGAAAGATCGTCAGGTTGCGCATGTTGAACATCCAGTCGCGCTTGCCCTCGCCCAGCCGCGCGCCCAGCACACCGGCCTGCTCATACAGGGGGATCGCCGGCGTGATGCCGAATATGCCCCAGTTGAGCACATGGCCGTGATCAAAGCTGAAGCTGCCTCCCGCCACGCCTTGCGCTTCTTCCTTCCAGTAATCGCTGTTTTCCCAGACCGATGCGACCACATCGGCGCTCATCTCCTGCTGCCGCCGCTCCAGCACGCTGATGTAGGAGGGATGGGCCGAGGTGAAATGATACGCGTCCGAGCAGTTTTCGAGCTGGAGTTTCCAGTTGGCGGCAAAGGTGAAGGTGACCTGCCCCGGCACGAGTTCCAGTCCATCCTCGCTCTGATCCGCCACCAGGTCGAGCAGCTTGGCCGCCTCGCCCAGGTAATCGGCCAACGATAGTTCGCCAGGCGCCAGGCTGCCGAACAGAAAGCCGCGATAGTTGCCAAAGCGGGGCAGCGGCGCCAGGCCATGGTCCTCGCTGTCGAACGCTGGCGTATAGCAGCCCGCATTCTTCCACTTGATCGCGCGGTTGCGGCCGGCGCTGTCAAAGCTCCAGCTGTGATAGGGGCAGACATGCAGGCGCGCGTTGCCCTGGCGCACCTGTGCCAACCGGGCGCCCTTGTGGGGGCACGAATTGATGAAGGCCCGCAACTGCCCCTCGCCATCGCGCTGGACCAGCACGGGGGCGCGGCCGATCGTGGTGGTGAAGAAATCGTGCGGCCCGGCAGCCTGTGATTCCATGCCCAGGAACACCCAGCCCTGCTCGAAGATCGCACGCTGTTCGGCGGCAAAGACATCGGCATCGGTGAAGATCGCGCGGTTCACGCGGAAGATGCCCTCGTCCGGCCGATCGTCGATCAGGTCGTCCAGTTGAAAGGTGCCCATCGCCTTGTCTCCCACCCGGCTCAATCGATCACCGCTTCCACCAGCGTCGGCCCGGCCGCGGCGAGCGACCAGGCCAATGCGGCATCGAGCGTGGCAGCATCGCCGGCCGATCGGCCCGGAACGCCGTGCCCGGCCGCCAGCGCCACGAAATCCAGCTCGGGAAACTGCGTGCCGACCAGATGCTGCATGCCGAAATGACGGCCGAAGTGATGCAGCGCCTCGTACCGCCCGTTCTTGAGGATCAGGAACGTGATTGGCAGGTTCCATTGCGCGGCGGCATGCAGGCCCTGGATCGCGTACATCGCCGACCCATCGCCCAAGACCGCGATGACCTTGTCGTGCGGGCGGGCGAGCGCCATGCCGACTGCTGCCGGCAGGCCATGGCCCAGGCCGCCACTGGCGGTGGTGTAAAAGGTATCGGGGCAAAGGATCGGCAGGCGATCATGCATCGGCCCGCGGCTCGACGGTGCCTCTTCCACGATGATCGTCTGCGGCGCGCGCAGGTCGGCCAGCCGTTGCAGCACATAGCCATCGGTCATGGCCACGCCATCAAGCCGCGCCGGCCGTACCGGGGGCGCAGGCCGGGCGCGCGGCGCGGGACGGGAGGCAGCAAGCAGGGCATCGAGCGCATGGTGGCATTGCGCCACGATTGCCCGCCCCGCTGGCGCCCAGGCGGCGTGAACGTGATTGTCACCGATCAACCAGAGATCTGCCTCGGGCGGCATGTGCGGCCCCTGCCCGTCGACATGATAGAGATTGACCGGCCCGCCCAGCCCCAGGATCACGTCGTGGCTGGCAAGCGTGGCCACGATCGCCTCGCGACTGGCAGTGAGGAAGCCCCCGAACAACGCGTGGTCTTCGGGAAACCCACAGCGCCCCGCCATCGGCGCAACATAGACGCGCGCCTGTTGGCGTTCCGCCAGGGCAACCACCTGCTCCCACGCACCGTCGCGCGCCACGCCGGCCGCCACGACCAGCGCCGGCTGCCGCGCCGCATCGAGTGCGGCCGCGCATTCGGCAATGGCCACAGGCGATGGCAGGCGATCGGCAACGACGCGCCGGGCCTGATGCGGCGGGCAAGGTTGGTCCCAATCATCGATCGGGATGGAGACGAACGTCGGGCCGCAGGGCGGTTCCATCGCCACTAGCCAGGCCCGCTCGATTGCCGCGGGCACATCCTGCGCGCGTGCCGGCTCGCACGCCCACTTCACGAACGGGCGCGGAAATTCCGCGGCGCGCTCGGCAAACAGGAACGGTTCATAGGGCAGGATCGCCCGCGCCTGCTGCCCGGCGGTAACCACCAGCGGGGTCTGGTTCTTCCAGGCGGTGAAAAGGTTGCCCAGGGCATGGCCCACCCCGGCCGAACTGTGCAGGTTGACGAACGCCGCGCGGCCGGTGCCCTGGGCAAAGCCATCGGCCATGCCCAGCACGACGCTTTCCTGAAGCCCCATGACATAGCGGAAATCATCGGGAAAATCGCGAAATAGCGGCAGTTCGGTGGAGCCGGGATTGCCGAACAGCGTGGTCATGCCCAGCTCGCGCAACAGCGCGATTGTCACGTCGCGGACGGTCCGCATCCTGAAATCTCCCGATCTTTTGCCGCAGTCTCGCGCATTTGGCGATAAGTTCAATTGCAAATCCCGGGGAAAGTCATACTATTGGCACATGGATTTTGATGAGCGCGAGTTGAAAGCCTTTCTGGCCGTGGCCGAATGCGGCAGCCTGGGGCGCGCGTCACGCCAGGCCAACCTGACCCAGCCCGCGCTCAGCCGCCTGATCCACCGCATGGAGGAACGGCTGCAACAGCCGCTGTTCGATCGCACCACGCGCGGCATGGTGCTGACCGATCCCGGCGCGCTGCTGCAACGCCATGCCCGCCACCTGCTGGCCGACATGCATACGCTGCGCGATGAACTGGCGGCGTTTCGCGGGCTGCGGCGCGGCGTGGTGCGCATTGGCGCGACCGCCGCCGTGATGCGCACCCTGGTGGCCACGCACGCCGGGCAGATGCTGGCCGACAACCCCGACCTGGCGTTCGAGGCGATCGAAGACGTCGACAGCGGCCTGGTGCGCGCGCTGGAGCAGCGGCAGATCGACCTGGCGATCACCTCGGGCCGGGTGGAGCAGGACGCCGCCGATGCGCAGTGCCTGGGCCGCTGCGACCATGCCGACATGTTTGCTGTGTTCTGCGCCGCCGACAACCCGATCGCCGACAGCCCCGATCTCGCCAGCGTCTTTGCCCATGGCTGGGTCATGCCCGAGGCGGGGCTAACCCCGCGCATCCGGTTCGAAATCCTGGCCGCGCAATTGGGGCACCAGGCCCGCGTCGTGGCGCGTACCAGTTCGGTCGAAACGATGATCGCCATTGCCGGGGCCAGCCAATTGCTGTGCTGGTTGCCGGTCCCGCTGCTCGAACCCTATGTCGCCAGCGGGCGCCTGCGCCAGCTCAGCGTGCCGGCGCTGGAAACCTGGCGGCAATTCTGGGTCTACCGCCGCAGGGCGGGCGTGCTGCCCGATGCCGCGCAGCGGTTCCTCCGTTATCTCCCCATCGTGCCGCTATGAGCCCTGCCCGACCGGCGGGTTGACACTGTCAAATCCCGATCCGGATACTCGTGCCTGTGCAGGCACACGTGCCTGTGTGCACACGTGGGAGAATTCCGGGATGCAGCGGATCGTGGTAATCGGTGCAGGCGCAATGGGCTGCCTGTTTGCGGCAAAGCTGGCCCTGGCCGGACATCGGGTGACCGTGGCCGACGTGGACCAGGCGCGGATGGACGCGATCGCCGCGCAAGGCATTGCCCTGTCACTGGACGATGGCGATTTTGCCGCACGGGTCGGCGCTTGCCCGATCGCTGCGGTGGACGGGCCGGTCGATCTGCTGGTCCTGTTCACCAAGGGCATGCACAGTGCCGCAGCAATCGCGTCTGCTGCGCACCTGGTAGATACCGGCTGCACCGTGCTGACCCTGCAAAACGGGCTGGGCAATACCGACGCAATCGCGACGGTGTTTCCGCGTGAGCGCATCGTCTGGGGCGTGACCGACTTTCCCGCGGACCTGCACGGTGCCAATGCGGTTTCTTCACATGGGCAAGGCCATGTCTGGCTGGCAGGACTGATTCCGGCGGCCGACGCGCGGGCGCGTCACGTGGCGGATATCCTCGATGGCGCCGGCCTCAACGCCCGCTTCGCCCCAGAGGTAGAGGCAATGGTGTGGGACAAGGTGGCCTTCAACAGCGCGCTCAACGCGCTCTGCACTCTGGGCCAGGTGCCCGTCGGCCGCTTGGACAGCGCACCGATCCGCCGCATCGTCGGCACGATCATGGACGAAATCGCCGCCATTGCCCGGGCGGAGGGCATCGCGTTCGATCGCACCCGAACCATGGCCAAGGTCGATTTTGCCCTGGCCAATCACACCGGGCACAAGCCCTCGATGCTGCAAGACCGGCTCGCCGGCCGGCGCACCGAGGTCGAGTCCATCAATGGCGCGGTGCTGGCCGTTGCTGCCCGCCATGGCCTTGCTGCTCCCACCCTTGAACTGGTCACCGATCTGGTACGCTTGGGCGAGCCGGCGTGACCGCCATGGCCTGATCAGCCGCGCCGCCGCGATCGCGCGCGCGGGGTCAGCGCGTCGAGCGCATCGGCATTGTCGCGCGCCCAGCCATACAGCGCCTCGACCGGTACGACGAAGCGGCGGCCCAGCGCGGTCAGCGCATAATCCACTTCGGGCGGCGCGACATCATCGCGCGTGGTGCGCGCCAGCAAGCCACTCGCCTCCATTTCCCTGACCGTCTGGGCAAACATCTTTTTGGAAATGCCCGGCAGGCTGCGCAGCAGCGCCGCGCTGCGGGCCCGCCCGTCATGCCGCGCATGCAGGGTGTGCAGCACCATGCTGGTCCACTTGGTGGCAAACAGTTCCAGGATCCGGCGCGGGGCACAATCCTCGCGCCATTCCTCTTCCGGGCTGCCCGGTATCACGGCGGCACTCCTTGCTTTGCCAACGATATCGCTGCGCCGCCAACGCCAGTGGTTACCATCTGGTGCCTTCTTGGCGCCGGGCGAGCGGCGCCCCAATTAGCGGTTTTTGCTCAACAAGGAACCATCGATGACCAAGACTGCCCTTGTTGCCGGGGCCACCGGCATCACCGGCCAGGCCATTGCCACGCTGCTTCATGCCCAAGGCTGGCGCGTGCTGGGCCTGGCGCGCAATCCGCTGCCGCTGCCCGGGGTGGAGCCGATCGCCGCCGATCTTACCGACGCCGCTGCCACCGCCACTGCGCTTGCCGGGCATCGGCCCGATGCCGTGTTCATCACCACCTGGCTGCGCCGCGCCACGGAACAGGAAAACATCGCGGTCAACGCGGCCATGGTGCGCAACCTGCTGCGCGCGGTAGAGCCGGCTGGCAGCGTCGGGCATGTGGCACTGGTCACCGGCCTCAAGCACTATCTTGGCCCGTTCGAAGCCTATGGCCAGGGCAACCTGCCCGATACGCCGTTTCGCGAGGATCAAGCCCGCCTGCCGATCGACAATTTCTATTATGCCCAGGAAGACGAACTCTTCGCCGCCGCCCAACGCAGCGGCTTTGCCTGGAGCGTGCACCGCCCCCACACCGTGATCGGCAAGGCCGTGGGCAACGCGATGAACATGGGCACCACCTTGGCGGTCTATGCCACGCTGTGCCGTGAACTGGGCCGTCCATTCCACTTCCCGGGATCCGCGGCGCAGTGGAATGGGCTTACCGACATGACCGATGCGCGGCAATTGGCGCAGCAACTGCTGTGGGCCACGACCACGCCCGCTGCAGCAAACCAGGCGTTCAATTGCGCCAATGGCGATATCTTCCGCTGGCGCTGGATGTGGCCACGCCTGGCGCAATGGTTTGGCGTGGAACCGGCCGGGTTTGACGGCAGCGTGCGGCCACTGGCCGATCAGATGGCGGGCGATGCTCCGGTGTGGCGCAGCATCGCCGCGCGCGAAGGCCTGGCAGAACCAGACCTCACCCGGCTCGCCTCGCCCTGGCACACTGACGCAGACTTGGGCCGCCCGATCGAGGTAGTAACCGACATGGCGCGCTCGCGCAGCCTGGGATTTACCGGTTATCAGGCGACGGACACTGCCTTTTTCGATCTGTTCGCCCAGCTGCGCGCCGAACGCTTGATCCCCTGAAACACAGCGCGCCGCGCCACCACTGTACTGGCGCGGCACGCTTCACCGGCACCCCGCCGGTATTCCACCCTAAAAGGCGCCGATTTTGCCATTGCCTGGGTGTTGCCCGCTGTGATTTTGTCAGGCACGGTGCCGCAACAGACCGCATTGGCGGCTGCATGGGGTGGGATATCGGCCGTGGCCAATTTGCAGGAGAGCGCGTTACCCATCGCCGACACGCCCACGCTGTCACGCGCGCGCGACCTGTTCGGGCGCGTGATCAATGGCCATGACCTGGGCGGATCGACCCCAGCCACCGTTGCCGACCGCATCGAGCAGTCGATCTGCCTGACGCCAAGCCCCGCCGTCGTGCTGACCGAAGGCAGTGTTGCCGCGACGTTTGGCGTTGGCCGCCGCGTGGCGCGGCAGACCAGCCGCATCCTGCAATTGCGCGGTGTGATGGAACCCCGGCGCGGCGGCAAGGGCAAGGGTGGGCTGCGCGTGTGCCTGCCCGGCCTCGACCAGACGCTGGATACCATCCGCAGTGACATCATTGCCAGCAATTCGCCGGCCGCGATGGAAGATGCGCGCCAATGGCTGCAGGCGGAAATTGCCGGGCACGATGATCCGCTGGGGCGCTTGGTGCGGGCCATGCTGCAAGACGCACCGGTACAGCAAACACGTGCGCCGTGCCAGACGCAGGCGTCGCTTCCAACCTGGTCCGAGCTTGAAGAGCCGGCCTCGCGCGGGCATCGCCTGGCGGCGAAACTGCGCCAGCAGATCGCTCTGCTGCCGCCGGGTGAAACGTTCCTGGGCTCGCTCGCCAGCATCGCGGAAGCCCATGACACCAGCCTGGAAGTGGCGGTGGAAGCCGTGCGCATCCTGGCCGATGCCCAGCACGTGGTGATGCGGCGCGGCCGCGGCGGTGGCGTGTTTGCCTGCGAACCGCAAGCTGGCCGGGCGCTGCACATGATCAACGCCTTTATCGCTGCCAACGCGGTCTCGCCCGATCGCTGCCGCGCCGTGCTCAACCGCGCCAATATCGGGATGATCGATCTGGCGCGGGCGCGACAGGATGCCCGCTATCTCGACCGAGTCGAGCGTTCGTTCCAGAAAATGCAGCAGGCGCCCAATGCCACGGTGCTGGGCCAGAACTGGTATGGCTTCATCCGCGATATTGCCGATATGTCGGGCAACGGCGTGCTGCACTTCATCGCCCGCGCCATGGCGGGATCGATCCTTATTCGGCGCACCCGCAGTGCCGACCTGCCCGAAGCCGCCGCCCGCGAACTGTTCGAGGCCAGCCGGCAGATCCATGCCCATCTGATTGGCGGCAGCCAGGATGCCCCCAACGAAGCGCAGTGGCGCTGCCAACTGGCCCTGCAGGATTACTGGTAAGGCTGGGACAATCAGCGCCCCAGGCGCACAAGATGCCGCACGATCTGCAGATAGACTGCCTCTACCACCTCGCGCGTGCCGCCGCGCAGGTTATAGGCGTGGTCCTGATCGGGCACCTCGATATATTCCAGCAGGCGGCCGCGCGCGTGCAGGCGCTGGGCATAGGCGGCAGCCTCTGCCCGCAAGAGATCGAGCCCTGCGGCAATGACGATCGCCGGCGCCACCTTGTCGAGCAAATCATCGGGCGCGCCCACCAACGGCGACGCGCGCATATCTGCCCGCATCGATGCATCGGGCACATAGACCGCATTGAACAGCCGCGCGACGCCCGGTGAAATGACCGGACGCGCCGCCCGGGCCTGCTTGTGCGCAGGCGGCGTGACGAGATCGAGCGGCGGGTAATGGAGGATCTGCGCGGCGATGGGCGGCCCGCCCGCCTGGGCAAGCAGCAGGCTGGCAGCAGCAGCCAAACCGCCACCGGCACTTTGCCCACCCACGGTCAGCCGATCGCCGTCCCACCCCTGCGCCCCCGCCTGCGCCGCCACCCAGCGGATCACCTCGCAGGCTTGCTCTACCGCTATCGGAAAGCGTCGCTGCGGCGCCAGCGCATAATCGACATTGATGACACAGACGCCGGCCCGCTCGGCCAGGAATGCGCAAAACGCATCGTCCTGCTCGGGGTGGCCCATGACATAGCCACCGCCATGAAAGTTGACGTGAACCGGCACCGGACCCGCCGTGTTCTGCGGCGCGAACACCATGGCCGCAGCACTGCCTTGCGCGGTTGGAATAGTGATCGTGCGGCAACGCCGAGGAACTTCGGGAAACGCCAGCGCACTTTCCGGCTGGGCCAGCCGTGGCGCCACCATCCGCTGCATTACCCGCGCGATCGTATCGGCAATCAACGGCATGGCAGGCGCTCCATCAGCGATGCAGCATCGGCCGGGTCACCCCGACCGATGCTGCCAGGCAGCGATGCCACCATCAGAACTTGGCGCCCAGACGCACGCCGAACTCGCGCGGCGCGGTGCGGAATTCGTTGAGGCCGGATTGCCCGGTCACGAAATATTCCTTGGTCAGGTTGGTGCCGTATAGCTCCACCTTGAAGTTGTCCCAGTTGAGCGTGACGCTGGCATTGACGAGATGACGCGCGTTGATCAGGTCAAACTGCGGCAGATAGGTAACGTAGGCCCATTGCGACCCGATATAGGAATAGTTCACGCGGGGCACGATCGAGCGCCCCTCGCCCAGCGAATAGGTATAATCCAGGCCGGCGTTCCAGGTCCATTTCGGCGACAGCAGGTTCGGCCCGGCGTCAGACGTGATGAACTGGTAGGGGAAGCAGTTGCTGGTTACCCCGGTGGCGCAGGCCGGCAACTGCGCGGTGGCGGCGCCCGGCTGCCACTTGTTGATCACCGTCACGCTGCTGAGCTGCGAATCCACATACGACACGCCGGCGTCGAGGCCGAAACCAGCCAGCTTCGCCTGAAGCTGCCCTTCAAAGCCCTTGATCGTGGCATTGGCGAGGTTGACCACGCCATTCTGGCCAGATGCCGGACTGATCACGTCCATCTGGAAATTATTGTACTTGTTATAGAATACGCCGATCTGCGTGCGCACGTGCCGATCAAGGAAGCTCGATTTCCAGCCCGCTTCAAAGTCCCACACCGTTTCCGGGTTGAACATGCCACCAGGCGGGTTGATCCCGCCCGGCTTGTAGCCACGGGCGGCAAAGACATAGAGCATGTTGTCGGCATCGGGCTTGTAGTTAAGCGCGATCTTGCCGGTCATGCGGCCATCGGCCTCGGTGCCGGTCTGCGGAATCGTCAGGAAGGCGGAAGGCGGCGGCCCGCCAAGATAAACGCCGCCGGTGCCATCGACATGATAGTGCGAATAGCGCGCGCCAGCCTGGATTTCGAGCTTTTCGGTAATGCGGTAGTTCACCTGGGCAAAGGCGCCCAGCGTGGTCTTGCTGTTCATCGGATTGACCACGATCGGGAACGGCGCGGTGCCGGTATAGTGCAGCAGCACGTCGATATCGTTATGCTGGTAATAGCCACCCAGGATAAAGTTCAGCGGCTTGGAATCCGGCGAAATGATATTGATTTCCTGGGAATATTCCTTTTCCCGCACATATTGATCTTCATACTGCGCGCCAAACGGCCCAGCGACCTGCGCCAGATTGGTGCCATCCAGATCATAGACGTTCCAGACGCGCTTGTTCTGGTATCCGCTCACCGACCGGACAACGAGACCGCCAGGGGTCTGGTACTTCAATTCCAGCGCCGTGGTAAACGCGCGCTCGAAATTCGCGGTCTTGGTGTCGTAGTTCAGTTCGTAGGGCGTCGCCTGGCGGCCGGCGGCGAACTGCGTGCCGGCAATCGGCTGATAGGCATAGCCGCCCGTGCTCTTCTGCGCCAGTTCGCCCTTCCAATAGGCGGTAAAGCCGCCGGACTGGTAGAGCGCAGACAGCCGCTCATCGTGTTCCTTCAGGCTGTCGGGCTGGTTCTTGTAGGGGCCAAGATCGGTGTAATAGGAATCGCGCCAATGCTGGTTGGTGGCAAAGCGCAAGGCCAGGTTGTCACCCACCGGCACATTGATCGCGCCGTTGAGGCGGACATTGTTGTAGCTGCCGTATTCGGCTGTCACGTCACCACCCAGATCGCCCAGCTTGGGGCGCTTGGAATTGATGAAGATCGCCCCACCGGTGGAGTTGGAGCCGACCAGCGTGCCCTGTGGCCCGCGTAGCACTTCGATGCTCTGGATGTCGTAGAGATCAAAGCTCTGCGCGATCGGCGGCTGGAACAGCCCGTCGACATAAGTGGCGACGCCATTGGCCACTTGCGGCGATCCGCTCGACAGACCGATGCCGCGGATGTTGATGGATTCGGTGAGGCCTGCCTTGGTGATGGTAAGGCCGGGCGCCACGTTCTGCAGATCGCGCTGCACCAGCACGGCTTTCTGCGTGAGCTGGTCTCCACCCACCGCGGTGAGCGCGATGGCAACCTTTTGCGAACTTTCCGAGCGGCGCTGCGCGGTAACGACGATCTCGCCCGGTGCCGGGCTGGCCTGCGCGGGCACCGGAGCTGGCGCCGCCTCGGTGGCGGCCTGCGCGAAAGCGTTGGTCCCCACCAACGCCAGCGCCATCGCGCCCAGCGAGGCTGCGGCATGCGCGCGGAAATTACCGTGAATCTGAAGCATGGTGCTCCCCTCTCCCTTTTTCGGCCCTGCTTGACGCGGCCAAACGTTGCGGGCCCGTGTCTGCCCGGCCACGCGGGATTTAAATAGCGGCCCATTTTGGAAAGCTGCGCCCGCGCCCTTGGCGGGTCGCCATCGGTGCCATCAGCGTGACCGACCAACCCCATGGATTTATAACTTCACGTTATAAGACGATAGACCAATTGTATTTCACTTGATCGTGGCCGTCCGCCATTGCGCCTTCACAAGAAAACACCGCCATGGTGGGGAGAGCAACGATGGCACGCCGCGTTTTGCGGCGGCATCCCTGGCTGCGCCTCCCCGGCGATGGTGATCAGGAGGTGCACATGAAGGGCTATCACGGGATCAAGCACAATCTGCTCGTCGGCACGGCGTTCGCCATGGGCGTGATGGGCTGGCACGGCGCGGCAGCCGCGCAGGCCACGCCAGCACATGCAACGCCGCCTGCCGATCAACCCGCGCCGGAAGCCAAGCCGCAGGAAATCGTGGTGACCGGCTCCTACCTCGGCAATATCCGCCAGGAGAACCGCGCCTCGCCCATTCTCGCAGTCGATAACGCCGCGATCGCGCGCACTGGTTCGTCCTCGATCGGTGATCTCACCCGCTTCATCCCGCAGAACGTGGGCAGCACCGGCGGCTTGCAGGATCTGTCAAAGGGCGGTGCGGATACGCGCGATACCCGTTCGGCCAACCTGCGCGGCCTGGGCGCCGGCTCCACGCTGGTGCTGCTCAACGGCCGCCGCGTGACCCCGCAGGCCGGTGACGATTATGTCAACCTCAACAGCCTGACGCCCGATATCGCCATCCAGCGCGTCGAGGTTCTGCTCGATGGCGCATCGTCCACTTATGGTGCCGATGCCGTGGCGGGCGTGTTCAACGTGTTGACCGACACCAAGTTCAACGGGTTCAAGACCAGCGCCCAGTTCACCAGCATGGCCGATTCCCCGGCGTGGAACGTGCAGGCGATGATGGGTGTGGGCAACGATCGCTTCCACACCGTGCTTTCGGCGTCCTATCGGTTTCAGGACAATCTCCAGAATTCCGATCGCGCCGTCACCAATTTCTTCAATCCCACCGCAGCCGGCTATCCCGGCAGCTATCTGCTGACCGGCCGGCCCCTCACCGCCACCGGCGGTCACGTGGTGATCAACGGCAACGATTACACCGCGCTCTATGATGCCAACAAGTCGGCCACGGGCACGCTCAAGGTGGTCGATCCCAATTGCGGCGCAGACGGCACCAACAGCGTCTATTCCCCCACTGGCGGCGCGGCCTTTGGCCTTGGCAACTGCCTCTACAATTTCCAGCCGAAGAACCCGATCCGCCCGCGTGCGCGCAGCGTCAATATCCACAACGACACCACGTTCGAAATCAACGACGCCAATACGCTGTTTGCCGAACTCAGCTATTACCACCAGGATTCCGAACGGTTTGGCGTGCCGTCCTATGCCCAGAACGCGGGCAACGCCACGATGCCGGCGTCCAACCCCTACAATCCCTTTGGCGTCGATGTGCTGTTCTATGGCCGCGCGATCGGGGCGCAGGGCTTTCCGGGCGGATACGAATATCGCGTGATGCGCGATACGGTGAACCAGCAGCACTACGTGCTCGGCGCGCGCGGCAATCTGGTCGGGCGGTGGAAGTACCTGGCGACGGCCACCTATTCCGCCTCGCAAACGATCGCCCGCGATCGCGATACCGATATGAACATGTTCCAGGCCGCGCTGCGCGGCTATGGCGGGCCGAACTGCAACACCAACTTCCTGGGTGGCGGCAGCGGCGCTGTGCCCGGCAAGGGCAGCTGCCTCTATTACAGCCCGTTCCAGGCCAACCTGTCGCAGATGGATCCGTCGCTGATCTACAATCTGCAAAGCGATGTCTTCACCGATTTCAAGCGTGAATACTATATCGCCGAAGCGGTGGTGAATGGCCCCCTGGCCAGCATTGCCGGGCACGAAATCAACGTGGCTCTTGGCGCGCAGTATCGCCGCGAGAAATCGATCACCAACTATTCCGACCTGCTGCTGTCGGGCTATGGCGGCTTCCTCGGCAAGCACCTCAACACCGCGTTCTCGCGCGAGGTGAAGAGCGTGTTCGCCGAAGCCAATTACCAGCCGATCGACAGCCTGACGCTCAACGTGGCCGGCCGCTATGAAGATGCCGGTGGTTATAGCAAGGCCGTGCCCAAGGTGGCGGCCAACTGGCACCCGGTCGACTGGTTCTCGCTGCGCGGTTCCTACAGCAAGGCGTTCCAGGCTCCCTCGCTGGCCAACGGTTCCGCCTCGCTGATCGGCACCAACGTGGTCAACGTCACCGATCCGGTCGATGGCACCACTTCGTTCCGCACGATCCAGACCTACGGCAATCCCAACCTCAAGCCGCAGTCGTCCACGGTCTATAACCTGGGCGCCACCTTCGTGCCGACGCGCGGCGCGCGGTTCTCGATCGATTACTGGAAGTATCAGTTCAACAACCAGATTTCGACGCAGAACCCGCAGCAGGTGGTCAATACCGCGCCCAACGGCGCCGCGGTGCTGCGCGACCCGCTGACCGGCACGCTGCAATCGGTGGTCGTCACCAGCTTCAACGCGCCCAGCGGCACCAAGACATCGGGCATCGACATTCAGGGCCAGTATGCGTTTGACGCTGGCCAACTGCATCTCACGCTGCGCGACACGCTGACCTATCTGCTGGCCTACGATGTCGACACCGGCATTCTGCGCCGCGATGCCAATGGCAACATCGCCGGCTCGGTGGTCTATGATGGCGTGGGCTATCGCAACGCGTTCGTGCAGTCGCCCACCTCGTCCTCGGCCGCGCCGCGCTGGCGCAGCGTGGCTGGCATCGATGCCGGCTATGGCCCGCACACCCTGTCTTTGACCTGGCGCTATACCGCCGGCGTGAAGGATGATTACGGGCAAAGCCTCAACACCTCGGGCACCGGCGCCGTCGTTCCCGCCGTGACTACCAAGGTCAGCGCGTTTTCGGTGTTCGATGCGCAATACAGCCTGAACTTTGGCCACGACGATCGCTATGCGCTGACGCTGGGGATGATCAACATCTTCAACACCGCGCCCGGCTTTGCCAAGTACAACGGCTATCTGCCCTCGATCGCCGATCCGTTCGGGCGGCAGGTCTACGCCCGCATCGCGGCGCGCTTCTGATCGTGAGTGGCGGGTTTCCACACGTGGCGCCAGTGCCGGCAGGGGCCAAGCGCACCTGCCGGCTGGACGCCGGGCGTGGCGCCCGCCACCATGCGCCTGCTGCCCAGACCTATCGGCGGCTCCCTCTGGCGCACAGGTTCCGCATGGCCCGCACTCCCAGTCTTTCCACCCTGCGCCAGTTTCGCATCCTGGCCCAGACGGCGAACTTCAGCCGCGCGGCCGAACTTGCCCATGTCTCGCAGCCGGCGCTCTCGCGCACCATCCGCCTGCTGGAAGAAGACCTTGGCGCCCGCCTGTTTGACCGCAACCGCCGCCACGTGTCGCTGACGCAGGCCGGCGAAGACCTGCTCCGCCTGACACAGCGCCTGATCGCCGATTTCGACGATGCCTTTGATCTCCTGGGCCAGACGCTGTCGGGCCAGCGTGGCCGCATTGCCCTGGGCGTGCTGCCATCCTACGCCGTGGGCGATCTGCCCGCCGTGCTCAGCCGCTTTCGCGAGGCTTGGCCAGGCGTCGACGTGACCGTGCGCGAAGGACTGGCGGGGACCATCTATCAACAGCTGCGCGAGCGGCTGATCGATCTGGCGGTGATGACCCCACCCGATGACGCGGCTGAGGATTTCACCTTTCTGCCCTTGTTCACCGACCCTTGCGCCCTGGTCTGCCGCGCCGGACATGCGCCGGCCGACCCCGGTTGGCACAGCTTTGCCGATGCCCCGTTCATCGCGATGGCCCCCACCAGCAGCGTGCGCCAGATCACTGACGCCGCGTTTGCCCGCGCCGGCCTGGCGCCGCGGCCACTGTTTGAATGCAGCCAGCCCGCCACGCTGGGCGCCTTCATAGCGGCGGGCCTGGGCATCAGCGCGCTTCCGCTGTCCTGCCGCCCGATGGTTGGCGCGCACGATCTGGAATGGCACCTGCTGGATGACAGCGCCGCCGATCGCGTGATCGGCATTGCCCATCTTTCTGCGCGCAGCCCCTCGCCCGCGGCCCAGAACATGCTGCGCGTGCTCTCGGCCAAGGGGGCGTGCTGATGCTGGCCGCTGCTGCTTTGCCGCCAGCCGCCCTCGCACTGGGCGCCCTGGCCATCATCGGTGTCATGCTGGCCGTCATCCTGACGAACCGGCTATCCCCGCTTGCCGCGATGATCCTGGTGCCGGTGATCGGCGCGGCAGCGCTGGGCCTGGGCGCCGGCGTGCCGGGCTGGATTCTGGCCGGCGTCACCAAGATTGCCCCGGTTGCCGGCATGTTCGTCTTTGCCATCCTGTTTTTCGGGGTGGTCAGCGATGCTGGCCTGCTGGCGCCGCTGGTTGGCGGCGTACTGCGCCTGGTGGGGCGCAAACCGTCGCGGATCACGATGGGCACGGCCTTGCTGGCGTTGCTGATCCATCTCGATGGTTCTGGCGCGGTCTGCTTCCTGATCACCGTGCCGGCGATGCTGCCGCTTTACGATCAACTGGGCATGGACCGCCGCGTGCTGGCCTGCTGCGCCTCGCTTGCCGCCGGGGTCAATTTCCTGCCGTGGACCGGCCCCACACTGCGCGCCAGCGCGGCGCTGCACATTCCCACGGTGCAGATCTTCACGCCGATGCTGCCGGTGCAACTGGTTGGCCTGGTGTTCGTGTTCGGCGCAGCGTGGTGGATGGGCCGGCGGGAAGAACGCCGCCTCGCTGCTATGCCCTTGGTAAAAACCGAGCCGGAAGATGCCGTGGGAACAGCCAGCTCCGGCCCCGATCCGCTGCATCGCCCGCGCCTGTTCTTGCTCAACCTGGCCATCACGTTGGCGGTCATCGGCCTGATGGTCAGCGGCGTGGCCGAACCGGCCGTGATCTTCATGGTCGCCTTTGCCCTGGTGTTGACGATCAACTATCCCAATGCCGAGGAACAGCGCGCCCGGATCGAGGCCCATGCCCGCCCGGCGATGATGATGGCCGGCGTGCTGTTTGCCGCTGGCGCGTTTACCGGCATCATGAACGGCGCGGGGCTGATCCACGCCCTGGCGCAATCCAGCGTGGCCCTGGTGCCGCCCGGCATGGGCCGCAGCCTGCCGCTGCTGGTGGCGGTCACCAGCATGCCGCTCAGCGTCGTATTCGATCCTGACAGCTTCTACTTCGGGGTTCTGCCGGTGGTGGCGCAAGTCGCCAGCCATTTTGGCGTGCCGCCCGTGCAGGTGGCGCAGGCGGCGCTGCTGGGCATGCATACCGTCGGCTTTCCGATCAGCCCATTGACCCCCGCAACATTCCTGGTCGCAGGCCTGAGCCGCATCGACCTAGGCGCGCATCAGCGTTTTGCCTTTCCCTGGCTGCTGGGCGCCACCCTGGTGATGACACTGGCAGCGCTGGCCATCGGCCTGATCGGCCTATGAGTGAGACATGCATGAAAACCATACGCATCGGTGCCGGTGCCGGCTTTGCCGGGGATCGGATCGAGCCGGCCGTTGAACTGGTCGAACAAGGCGAACTCGATTTCCTGTGCTTTGAATGCCTGGCCGAGCGCACTATCGCGCTGGCGCAACTGGCGCGCCAGCGTGATCCGGCCGCCGGCTATGATCCCCGGCTGGAGCGGCGCATGCGCGCCGTGCTGGGCCCGGCCATGGCGCGCGGTGTGCGCATCGTGTCCAACATGGGCGCGGCCAACCCGCTCGCCGCCATGGAAGCCGCGCTCGCCGTTGCGCGTGAGCAGGGCCTGACCGGCATCCGCATGGCGGCGGTGCTGGGTGACGATGTGCTCGCCAGCATCGCGGGCGAAGACCTCCCCCTGCTGGACCGCGCGGGATCGCTGTTGGATCTCAAGCCGATTTCGGCCAACGCCTATCTCGGCGCGTTTCCCATTGCCCAGGCGCTGGCCGAAGGGGCGCAGGTGATCTTCACCGGGCGGGTGTGCGACCCGGCGTTGTTTCTCGGGCCGATGATCCATGCGTTCGGCTGGGCCGAAGACGATTGGACGCGGCTGGCGCGCGGCACTGCCATCGGCCATCTGCTGGAATGCGCTGGCCAGCTGACCGGCGGCTATTTCGCCGATCCCGGCTACAACGATGTGCCGGGCCTGGCCCGCCTGGGCTTTCCCCTGGCCGAAGTGAACGAAGATGGCACGGCCATGCTTACCAAGGTGGCCGGCACGGGCGGGCGCCTCTCGCTCGCCAATGCGCGCGAACAGGCGATGTACGAAATCCTTGATCCGGCCCGCTATCTTCAGGCCGATGTGGTGGCAGACTTCACCACGCTGAACCTGGCCGAGGCAGGCCCGGATCGCATTGCCGTATCGGGCGCGACCGGCCACCCCCGCCCCGAAAGCCTCAAGGTATCGGTCGGTTATCGTGACGGCTTCATTGGCGAAGGGCAGATCAGCTACGCCGGGCCCGGCGCCGTGGCGCGCGGCCAGCTGGCGCTCGATATCGTGGCCGAGCGGGTGGCGATGCAGCGCCTGGCGGTGGATGATATCCGCTATGACCTGATCGGCGTGAATGCCGTCAATGCCACCGGCCGCGCGCCCGAACCGGCCGAAGTGCGCGCGCGCGTTGCCGCCCGCTGCGCCGATCGCGCCACGGCCGCCGAAATTGGTGCGGAGGTCGAGGCGCTCTATCTCAATGGCCCGTCGGGTGGTGGGGGCGTGACCACCACCCTGCGCGAAGTGGTCGCGGTTGCCTCCGTCCTCGTTCCGCGCGGCGCGGTTGCGCCCTCCATCGTTCATGGAGTGAGTTGATGCGACTTCGTGATCTGGCCCACGCCCGCACGGGCGACAAGGGTGATACCTCGCAGATCTGCGTGTTTGCCCGCGGCCCGGCGCAGTTCAGCCAGTTGGAGCGCGCGCTGACGACTGAGCGGGTGGCCGCCCATCTCGCCGCGCTGCGCCCGCGCCGGATCGAACGGTTCGTGCTGCCCAACCTTCAGGCCGTGAATTTCGTGCTGCATGGGGTGCTTTCGGGCGGCGTCACCCGCTCCCTCGCCCTCGATGCCCATGGCAAGACGCTGGGCGCGCAACTGCTGGATATGGAGATCGCCGATGCGTAAGATCTGCTTGCTGGGCGGAGCTGCCCTGCTCGCCCTGGCCACCAGCGCGCAGGCGCGGGTTACCGCCATCCATATTGAGACGCGCACCCCCGCCCCCACCAAGCCGGGCGAGCGCCCCTACGAGATCATCACCGGGACATTCGATGGTGATCTTTCGCCAACGCGCGATGCGATCATCACCGACATTGCCCAAGCCCCGCGCCAGGCCAACGGCCGCATCGGCTATAGCGCCACGTTTGCCATCGCCCGCCCCCTGGCGCGCGGCAGCGGCGTGCTGTTCTACGACGTGCCCAACCGGGGCAATGGCAAAGTGGCCCCCGATGAAGATGGCCACATCCGCGTGATCAGCGGCTGGCAGGGTGACCTGGCGCCCGCACCCGGCCTTCAAACCGCCACCGTGCCCGTGGCCAAGGGCCTGACCGGGCCGGCGCTGGCCCGCGTGACCGATCTTTCCGGTAGCACCTGGGGCCTGACCGGCGGGATCGGCCGCCCCGTGCCACGCCCGCTTCCGGTCGATCTCGATCCCGCGCACGCCAGGCTCTATCGCCAGGCCAGCGACGCTGCGCCGCTGGAGCCGATTGCTACCAGCCAATGGGCCTTTGGCGATTGCCGCACCACGCCGTTTCCCGGCACGCCCGATCCCGCGCGCATCTGCCTCAAAGGCGGCTTTGACCCGGCGCTGGCCTATACGCTGGTCTATCAGGCGCGCGATCCGCTGGTGCTGGGCATTGGCTTTGCCGCCACGCGCGATCTGGTCAGCTTCCTGCGCCATGCGACGGTCGACGACCATGGCACGCCCAATCCCCTTTCCGGCCAGGTGCACTGGAGCGTGGTCAGCGGCACCTCGCAATCGGGCAATTTCGTCAAGAGCTTCATCAACCTGGGCTTCAACCAGGATGAAGCGGGCCATCGCGTATTTGATGGCGCCAATCCCAATATCGCCGCCCGCCAGGTGCCGCTCAACCTGCGCTTTGCCGTGCCGGGCGGGGCCGCCACGCTGTTCGAACCGGGCAGCGAAGGCACCTTGTGGTGGAGCCGCTATGCCGATCGGGTGCGCGGCCGGGGCACGCACAGCCTGCTCGATCGCTGCACGGCAACGCAGACCTGCCCCAAGATCATGGAAACATTCGGTTCCACCGAACTTTGGGGCCTGCGACTATCCCCGGCGCTGGTCGGCACGGATGCCCGCGCCGATGTGCCGATCCCGGCCAACGTGCGGCGATATTACTTCCCTGGCGTGACCCATGGCGGTTCCTACACCGGCGGCATCTCGCTCGATGGTGACAAGCCCTGGCCCGGCGCGCCGGTCTGCGCATTGCCCAACAATCCCAATCCATCGCTGCCGACGATGCGCGCGCTGATGAAGCGGCTGGTGGCATGGGTCAGCACCGGCCGCGCGCCGCCGCCCAGCCAGTATCCCACGCTGGCCCATGGCGATCTTGTCCCGCCCCATGCCGCCGCCATGCACTGGCCAGCCATCCCCGGCGCGCCGGTGCCGGACGGCAAGATGAACGATCTGCTCGATTACGATTACGGCCCCGGGTTCGACTATCCCGATCTGTCTGGCGTTATCACACAGCAGCCCCCGGCGATCCGCCGCACCATCCCCTCGCTAGTGCCGCGCGTGGACCGCGATGGCAACGAAACCGGCGGCGGCGTCCCTTCGGTGCAGCATCTCGTGCCACTGGGCACCTATCTGGGCTGGAACGTGCTGGCCAAGGGATATGGCGCGGGCGGACCCTGCGGCTTTGCCGGTGGGTTCATTCCCTTTGCCGCCACCAAGGTGGAACGCCTCGCCAAGGGCGATCCACGCCCGTCGCTGGAAGAACGCTATGGCAGCCACGCCGGCTTTGTCGCGGCGGTCCGGTCCGTTGCGGCGCAGCGCGTGCGGCAAGGCTGGCTGCTGCCCGACGATGCCGCGCGCCTTGTCGCAGAAGCGGAAGCCAGCCCGGTCCTGTCGTCAGCCTCGCGATAAACGCTGGCACAATTCCGCCCGCAAAAAGGCCCGGCCTGCCGTGTGGCAAGCCGGGCCTCTTGCTGCGCTCAGAACCCGATCAGAACGTCAGGCGCAGACGCGCGCCATAGGTGCGGGCGTCGTTGAGGAAGCGAATGTTGAGCGCGGAGCCCGCCAGTTCCTTTTGCGACGCCTGGACGTTGAGCAGGTTGCTGGCCCATGCCTCGATCCGCACGTTGTTGACCTGGTAACCTGCGCCCAGGTTCAGCGTGACAAAGCCGGGCTGACGGTCCGGGAAGCCGGCCTGGAGCGCGGTCTGGCGCGTGCCGTTCAGGAACACGACGTCCTTGTTGTTGAACTGCGTCAGGTAATAGGCCGAGCGATAGTTGGCCAGAACCTGCCAATCGAAGCGGCCACGGCCCACATCGATCCACTGCGCGATATGCGCGCTGACGTTGACCTTTGAGGCCAGCGGCAGCTGGTTGCCAACCAGGCTGATCAGCGGCGACTTGCCACCCGCGCTGTTATCCAGCGCGCGCACGTCCGCGACTTCGCCATTGGTGATGCGGGTATCGAGGTAAGCCGCATTCACGTCGACCGAGAAGTGGTAGGGCAGCGCCACGCGAAATTCGGCTTCAGCGCCGAACAGGCGCGAGGCGCCGATGTTGCGGTTGACCAGCGAATAGCCGTTGCACACGTTCGGCGTCTGCGTGGTGTCGAGGTTGATGCAGGTCAGGTCCTGGAAGACCTGGTCCTTGTAGTCGTAATAGAAGCCGGTGAGGTTGAACACCGCGCGGCGGCCCATCACGTCAAACGTGTTGCGGCTGCCAACTTCGTACACGATCAGCTTTTCCGGACGATAGGTTTCCGGCACGGTCGAACCGTTGAAGCTGTCGTTGAAACCGCCCGCCTTGTGGCCGGTTGAAACCTTGCCATAGACCATGTGGCCGGTGCTCAGGTCATACTCGAAACCAAGGCGCCAATCCGCATACTTGAATGCAGCGCTGCCCACCTGCTGGCCGGGGATGGTCAGATTGGCATAGCTGAAACCGCCGTTGGTGTTGGTCGGGCAGGTGACAAAGCCGTTGTCGATATCAGGCCGGGTAAAGCAGTTGCCGGCCGGATTGGTGCCATTGGCAATGGCGCCGATCTGGTTGATCAGCGTGTCGCGCGCACCGGGCGAGGCGATACCCTGGATCAGGAACTGCGCCATGCCCTGCGGGGTGTTGATCTTGGACACGTCGAAATTCGGGCGGCTGAGCAAGGCTGGCACAAAGCCTTCGGTGCCAAGGCGCGTGGCGAGACAGCAGGCATAGTTGGCGCCGCCCAGCGTCAACGCCCAGTTGCCGCCGATGCCATAGCGCGACTTGCTTTCCTCGGTGTAGCGGATGCCGCCCAGAACGCGCAGGCGATCAGCCACGTCATAGGTGCCATCGGCATAGAACGCATGGCTCTTGCCGCGCACGTCAGGCATCGTGAATTCGGTGCCCGAATAGCAGCAATAGCCGCGATCGGCGAGCGCGAGATAGCCAACCTGCTGGTCTTCGTTGAAATAGAACGCGCCCAGGTTCCAGCGGAAGCGCTGGCCCTTCTTGGCAAAGACGCGCAGTTCGAAGACTTCGCTCTGCGACTTGGTTTGCCAGAAGTTGCCCGAGAAATTGTCGTACTGCTCGGTCGCCAGGTTGCGGCCGGGGTAATCGATGCCATCGCTCGACGCGTTGACCTGGTTGAAATCGACCGAGCGGTAGCTGCCGGTCAGTTCCATGCCCACCTTGTCGAAATCATAGGCAATCTTGCCCTGAACGCCCCACAGCTCGTTGGTCATCTTGCCCTGGAGCCCGCGATAGACCACGCGGCGCAGGTCCAGGTCGCTGGCCGTCAGGCCAGTGGCTTCAACCGCGCTGTAGATGTTGGCGCCCGGATAGCCGGTGCCGGTTTCCTTGCCATAATCGCCGATGACCGAAATGGTCAGGCGGCTGGTCGGCTCCCACAGCATCGACAGGCGGCCGGCATAGTTCTCTTCCAGACCAGCGGGCTTGAGACCGATCGCTGGTGCGCCGGTCGAGACATTGCGGAAACCATAGTCGCGGTTGACGTAATAGCCTGCCGCGCGGATCGCGAAGTTCGACGCAATCGGAATATTGACCGCGCCTTCGGCGGCATAGGAATTGCGGTTGCCGAATTCGGCCTGGATATAGCCGGAATAGCTGTCAAACTTCGGCTTGGCGGTAATGATGTTGAGCGTACCGGCCAGCGCATTGCGGCCATAAAGCGTGCCCTGCGGCCCCTTGTTCACTTCCACCCGTTCAAGGTCATAGAACATCAGGCCCAGGCCGCGCGGGCGCGGAATGTAGGTGCCGTTGAGGTGCGGCGCAGCGCCGGGATCGCCCAGTTCGGTGTTGTTGGCCGAGCCGACGCCGCGGATGAAGATTTCGACATTGCCTTCTTGGTTGGCAATGCTCAGCCCCGGTACGGCCTGCTGCAACTGGCGCAGTTCGACAATGCCGTCCTTGCGCAGCTGGTCCGAGCCCAGCGCCTGGACCACGCCGGAAACATCCTGCAGGTTCTGTTCGCGGCGGTTGGCGGTGACGATGATGTCGCCCGGACCATCCTTGGGCTGCGCAGCCGCTGCCGGCTTGGCGGCCGACTGATCAGCGGGCGCTTCCTGCGCCAGGGCCGGCGCTGCCGCGCAAGTCGAAAGCAGCGCCAGCACCATGCTGCGCTTCCAGATTCCCCTGTTCATGTATTCCTCTCCTGACTGGATGGCGATTGAATGAAATGTCGATTGGTTCATGGGTCTTGGACCGGTGCCGCGCCGCTCCCTGGCGCGGCGCGGTCAGTTGCAGGTCAGCACCGGCCCGACCGGCGATACGATCCGCGCTGACGATAGCGTGACGGTCATCGCGCCACTGGTGGACAGCGCGATCGGTACGGTCACCTTGCTCATGTCCACGCCGGCCTTTTCAAAGCAGTGCAGCGGAATGGCGAGGCGCGACCACTGGCCAGCCTGCACCGCTTTGAACACGCTGCCGACCGGGAAGCCGCCGCCGCACTTTTCACCGCTGCATTGCATCAGCAGGCTCACATCGGCCGTGGGTGCCGCATCGATGCGGAATTCCAGCTCGACAGCGAGACCGCCATTGCTCTCGCGCGTCAGATTGACCGGCGTATCTCCGGCAATCGCCGCCATGGCGGGGCCAGCACCGGTCCAGTGCAGTCGCACTGAATCCTCTTGCGCATGGTGATCGGCGGGGCGCGCGTCGATCAATTCCGGGCCAGGATTGGTAGACAGCGCACCGGGCGCTCCCAGCAGCAACTGGCGCCCCGCCCCCGGCCGCCCGGCGGTATACAGCACGCCGGGATCAGCCGCCGCGACCGTGGCGCGCGCCTCGGGCAACGGTGCCAGATCGCCGGGCTGACCATATTTCAGGCCAAAGCCATAGGGGAACAGCGGATTGTAATCCTTGTCCCCCACGTTGACGGCGGTCTGATCGCTCGAACGCGGCCAGCTATAGGGCAAGGTGCCGCGAAAATCGGCCTTGCCGAACAATACGTCGGCAATGCCGCCGCCTTCGGAACCCGGCAGCCATGCCGCGACAAAGGCATCGGCGGCATTGAGGAACGGATTTACCCACATCGCCCGGCCCGACAGGAACACCGCCACGGTCGGAACGCCGGCGCCCTTGAGGCGGCGCAGCAGGGCCAGGCTGCGTGCATCGTCAAAACCGACATCGGGGCGATCGCCCTGGAATTCGGCATAGGGATCTTCGCCAAAGACCACGATCGCCACATCAGGCTTTTTGGTAAAGCTGCCATCGGCCGAAAGCGTGGCCGAACCGCCCGCCGCCTTTACCTGTTCGGCGATGCCGGACCAGATCGATTGGGCATGCGGGAAATCGGCCGGCTTGGTTCCGGTGCCCTGCCAGCTCAAGGTCCAGCCGCCGGTCTGCTTGGTCAGGTTGTCGGCGCCGTTGCCAGCCACCAGCACGTTGGACATGGGCTTGAGCGGCAGCAACTGCCCGGCATTCTTGAGCAGCACCAGCGATTCCCGCACGGCCTGGCGGGCTACGGCGCGATGCTCTGCGCTGCCCAACAGGTCGAACTGGCCGCCAAAGGGCCGGCTCGACGGCTTGCCCGCCTCGAACAGGCCAGCACGCAGCTTGACGCGCAGGATGCGCCGCACGGCATCGTCGAGCCGTGCCATGGGCAGTGACCCATCGCGCGCATGGGCCAGCGTGCTTTGCCACAGCGCTTTCCAGCTATCGGGCGCCATATACATGTCGAGGCCGGCCTTGGCGGCCTGGACGCAATCGGTGGCGGTGCAGCCGCTCACCTGGGCGTGGCCGTTCCAATCGCCCACCAGAAAGCCGTCAAAGCCCCAGCGCTGCTTCATCACCCCGGTCAGCAGCGACTGATTGCCGTGCATCTTGGTGCCGTTCCAGCTGGAAAAGCTCACCATGACCGACTGCACCCCGGCATTAAGCGCGGGAATGTACGGCGCACTGAAGGTATTGATCAGGCCGGCTTCCGAAATCCGCGTGTCGCCCTGGTCCTTGCCGCCATAGGTACCGCCATCGCCCAGAAAATGCTTGGCTGTGGCGATGATGTGCGGGCCGCGCAGCCAGTCCTTGTCACCGATCTTGCCTTGCAGCCCTTCGATCAGCGGAGCGGCATAGGAGGCGGCGATCTCCGGCGCCTCGCCAAAGCCTTCATAGGTGCGGCCCCAGCGATCATCGCGCACGATCGCCAACGTCGGGGCGAAAGTCCAGTCGAGCCCGGTAACGCGCATTTCCTTGGCCGTGACGGCGCCGATGCTGCGCAGCAATTCCGGGTCGCGCGCGGCGCCCAAACCAATGTTGTGCGGGAAAAGCGTTGCGCCGACCACGTTGTTGTGGCCGTGGACGGCATCACTGCCCCACATGATCGGGATGCGCGGCAGATTGCCGCTGGGCGCCATCGACGCTTCGTAGAACGCATCGGCCAGCGCCAGCCAGTCCTTGGCTGGCGCGTTGTAACGCCCACCGGGATCGGAATTACCGCCGTTCAGCACTGAACCGAGATGATAGCGACGCACGTCGTCGGGCGTGGTGCTGGCAATATCGCCCTGGATGATCTGCCCGACCTTTTGCTCAAGCGACATGGTCGCAAGCAACGCGTCGATCCGCTTTTCCATCGCGATGTCGAGCGCGATTCGCCCTTCACGCTGCGGCCAGAGGTCAGGATGCGCCGCGCCAGCGCCGTCGCTTACCCCTGCCTGTTGCGCACGGGCGGCCGGCACGAGTGCCGCAACCATCGCCACAGATGCCATCCGCAGCGCCAAGCCCTTGCGTCCCCTCACTCCCATGAAACCCCTCCTGATGTCGTACCGGCCCTGCTGCGCGGAACTGACAACGTTTACCGTCTTCCTGACAACGTTTACCGGCGGACATCGACAGAAGTCAAGAGACCCGCTAAGAAACCCGTCGCTCCCAAAGGTACCGATTGGACAGCAGCAGCACGGAGGCCCACATTTCCAGGCGTACGACGATCATCGATGTGGCCAAGATGTCCGGCGTTTCGCCCAAAACGGTCTCTCGCGCACTCAATGACGAACCGCATGTCAGCGCGCGCGTTCGGCAACTGGTCAAGGATGCGGCCGCCAAGCTCGACTATCATCCGAATCTGACCGCGCAGAGCCTGATCGCGCGGCGTAGCTTCCTGATCGGGCTGACCTATGAACGGCCGAGCCCGAGCTACGTCGTCGATCTGCAGAACGGCGCGCTGGATCGGATGCACAACGGGCGTTACCGGCTGGTGGTGCTGCCGTTCAACCACGCGTCGGAACGGCCAGAGGAACTGGGCAAACTGCTGCTGCGCACGGGCTTGGACGGCGTGCTCTTGGCGCCGCCAGCCTGCGATCAAATCGAACTGCTCGACCTGCTTGACCGCCAAGGGTTGCCTTATGCGCGGATCACCCCGCAAAAGGATCTTGCACGCGGGATCGTCATCACCATGGATGAAGTCGCCGCCGGCCAGGCCGTGGCGTCACACGTGCTGGACATGGGCCACAGCCGCGTGGGGATCATCCTGGGTGACCCGGCGCACGCCGCCAGCCTCGCCCGCCTGGAAGGGTATCGCCGCGCCTTTGCCGAGCACCGCAAAATCCTGGACGAGACCCTGATCGTCACCGGCGATTTCACTTATGCCGTGGGGTACGATGCCGCGCTCGATCTCTTGCGCCGCGATCCGGCACCGACTGCGATTCTGGCGCAGAACGACGACATGGCCGCCGCTGCACTCGCGGCCGCGCGCGCGCTGGGGCTTGCCGTGCCCGATGACCTGTCGATCGCCGGATTCGACGATTCGGAAGTGTCGCGCACCGCTTGGCCGCAATTGACCACGGTGCATCAACCCGTCAGCGCGATGGCCTGGGATGCGGCCGACCGGCTGATCGCCCGGCTCGATGCCACGCCAGATGGCCCCACCCTCGACCAGCGCCACGAGCATGCCCATGCGCTGCTGGTGCGCGGCTCAACCGCGCCACCGCCTGCTCACCAAGAGTAGCCCCACTTCCACGCCCGGCGCGCCTATTCCACGCCGGGGCGCGCCAGCGTAATCAGCTCGCGCGCCTGCTGCGCAAACCACGCGCCGGCTGCCGGCGCAACCATGCCCCGTTCGGGATCGCCCGGCCCGGCGGTGCCACGATAGCACTGGCCATCGGATTCACCGGGAATCTTGATCCACAGGAACGCGTCGATGTACGGATCGTCGCTGGCCAGGGTCGGCCGGCGGCCCAGCCCGCGTTCGGGCGGGTTGCACCACACCTCTGCATCGCGATAGTGCCCGGGCTTGGGCACCCATCCGCCCTGGCCATTGCGGCTGGTATCGAGCACGGCATGCTTTTGCGCCTGCGGATCGCGTTTCAGGTGCAGGCGCCAGAACAAGGTATCATAGGCGGCGTCTACATCCGCCCAGGCGCCCGGATAATCGCGCGCGCCGGTGATCGGCGTGCCAGGGCACTCGCGCGGGCTGAGCCCCCCTTGCGAGACCAGCGCCATGCAGTCGCTGACCCAGCGGGCGTACCGCTTGAGCCGGGTATCGCTCTCATAGTTCGACACGTTGAGGAAGAACCCCCGCGCCTTGCCTGCGTCGGCCATCAGGAGGCGTGCGGCAATTTCGCCGGGCGCCAGCCAGCTGCTGCCGCCACCGTCCATGTAGAGTTGCACACCTGGCAAGGCCGAGAGCACGGCCGCAGCATCGCGCAGCTGGCGATAGCGTTCGACCGTTGCCTTGGCATCCATGCCTGCCGGCCGGCAGCTTTCCGGCTGCCCATTCAACGTGGTGTTCCAAGGGATCACGCCCAAGCCGTCCGGCTCGAGGATGACGATGGCACGGCCGCTGCCGATGCCGGCGGCAAGACCGCGAACCCAGGCGGCATAAGCCGCGCTGTCTGCCGCTCCGCCGGCGGAATAGAGCGCGCAATCCCGGAACGGAATATTGTAAGCCACCAACACCGGAATCGCGCCCTTCGCGGCAGCATCGCCCACCAGCTTGTGCGCCTCTGCCTGCACCTGTTCGGGGGTGCCGCTGGTCAGCCACGTGCCAGTGGGGAAGCGCGCGATCAGGCGCGCGTCCTGCTCCGCCTGTCCGGTCAGCCCCTTGGCCGCCCGCACAACGGTGCTGTCGGGATTGACGTAGAGCGGCTGGTTCGAACCATGCGCCATGGTGCTGCCACCCAGCACCATGGCAAGCGAGGCAGCAAGCAGCGCCCGCGCGCCGATCCTTTGGGCGCGGCGGCGAAGAGAGGCATTGGAGTGGAAACCCATGTCTGCTCCGATAAACGAGGTCATGGCCGATTGATACAAACCTAACGCACGACTGACAACGTTTTCCGTCACACTTTAGCCAGGTACATTGGGCTCGATGTTGCGCAGCAAATCCCCGGTCGTCGCCGTTACCGGCAGACTGACGAAGCCGCGCTTTCGCTGTTGCCTGCGCGTGCATGCGGCCATTGCGGATAGGGGCACAGCAGGCGGGTGCGCCCTGGCCACGGGCTGTCCTCACCGGCCGTGGCGGTGATCGCCTGCGGCGCAATACCCTTTTCGCGCCAAGCGACCAGCGACAAGAAGATATCGAACCGATCGGTTGCCGGGCCACCGCGCCCGTGGTTCATGCCCGGAACCGCGTAAAAACGGATGAAGCGTGCAGAGTTGCCGTGCTCATGCCTGTCCACTGCGGACAGCCAGCGGATCGTATCGAGCACCGAAAACACCGGATCGCTGACACCGTGGAACACGATGATCTTGCCGCCACGCCGATAGAACGGCGAAAGATCGGTTGCGTCAGCGTGCATGAAATCCACCGGCGCTTCGTGCAATGTACCCCATTTGACATGCGCTGCGCGATAGGCCTCGTCAATGTCTGCGCTCAGCGCATAGCGGGTCAGCGAGGTGACATCGGCCGCTACGTCGAGCGGCGGCGAGCGGAAGACTGCCGAATTGGTAGGCGCGCCCAGGCGCAGCAAGGCGCCGTTGTTGATGGGTGAGGCATAACCCCCCATTTTCCAGATCCGCCAACCCTGCGTCACGCCATGGGCCGTGGCTGCACCAATGCCGGCATCCCACGCCCATTCGGAATAGATTGGCTTGCCATCACGGGTGCGCGGCCCACCCATCACCTTGCGCAGCGCCGCAACCTGCATCGGCAGCAGGCACGTGGCAGTCTTGCGTACCGGATCGTCGCTTGGGCAGGTGATCTTGGCCAGTTCGGGCACGACGCGCGCCGTGGTGCATGCGGTAAAATGCTCGATCATGCCATCGCTGCGCCCGTCGAGCGCATCGCAGGCCTTCAGGATCGCGCCCTGCGCCAAGAGAATGTCCTGGTCGCTCATCGCCTTGTTGACGAGTGGCAAGCCATCGTTGCCCAATTGTCCCATGGCCTTGGCGACAGCGCCAAAGGCCTGTTCATCCCACAGCTGTGCAATGGACGCATAGGCCAGATGAAAGCCCGGATACCCGATCAGCGCGGCGTCGAATTCCTGCGGGAAACGCTGCACCGCCATCATCGCTTCCTGGCCGCCCTTGGAGCCGCCAACGAAATAGGTGAACGCTGGCGCGCGGCGATAATAGGCCTGGATCAAGGCCTTGCCCGCCTGTACCACCGGGCCGATGTAGCCAAAGCCATAGTTGTGCCGCGCCAGCGCGTCATGGCCGAACGTCACGACACCCTGGCGCGCCGGATCGTTGTTGACCGAGTTATCATGCCCGGAGTCTGAAGAAACGACGGCATAGCCCTGTGCCAGTGCGGTCACGCCCGGTTGGCTGGAAAAGCCGCCCGTCGCATCGCCCAGGTTGCCATCAGACCCACCGCCGCCCTGGAACACAAAGCGGCCGTTCCACGCGGCGGGCAGGCGCATGTGAAACTTGATCGCATAGATTTGCCCATTGGCACCCGCGCGTTCCTGTAGTTTGCCAATCACTTCGCAATGCGCCGGCATTGCCGGGATTGCAGCAGCTGGGCGGGCGCCATCCGCCACCGGCATCTCCTGTGCCGTTGCCGCACGAAAGACGGCCAGCGACAGCGTGGTGGATGCATCGGGAAACGTGGCTTTGGCCAAGGCGGCACAGTCCTGTACGGAAGGGGCTTGTGCGGAAGGAGCCTGCGTGGACTGGGCCTGCGTGGACTGGGCCTGCGCCGCACGCGCTGGGCCGATCCCGGCGAGCAGAATTGCCAAGGTCAACGGGGCCATCGCCAGATTGTGCTTCATCGCCACTCCTTTGCTCGGTGCTTGATCGCCATCGCGTTATGCTAAATAACATACCCTGTGCGGGGGCAAATTCCGCCGCTCCGCTTGCCCAGGCGGCATCAGATCGAGATGAACATTTCCATGGACAATCCGTTTCTCGCCTATCCCGGCTATCTTCTGCGCCGCGCCGCCAGCAGCCGCCTGGCCCAATTGGCGCAACATCTCGAGCCAATGGGCGTGGGCGTATCGGAAGCCTCGATCCTGGTGCTGATCGGCCGCAATCCAGGACTGTCACAAGCCGAATGCGGGCGCCTGCTGTCGATCAAGCGCCCCAACCTCAACCCGATCATCCGCCGCTTTGTGGAACGGGGACTGGTCGTGACCGGGCCGGGCCGCGGCCGCATCCAGACTTTGCACCTCAGCCCAGCTGGAACAAACCTGGCCGAACGCATCGTGGCAGAATTTTCCGCCCATGAAGCGCGCATCTATGCCGCGGTGCCAGAGCATCTCAAGGCCGAACTGGTGCCTTTGCTGCGGGCATTGTGGTGCCCGCCATAATGCTTTCCCGGCAGGGCAAGCGCCCCGCCGGGAAGAGACGCACCATCAGAACGTCTTGCTGAAGCGAACGCCATATTCGCGCGGCGCGCCATAGAGTTCGTTCTTGCCGTTCTGCCCGGCGACATAGAACTTGTTGGCCAGGTTGGTGCCATAGACCTCGGCCTTGAAGCCCCCCATGTCGAGCGTGATGCTGCCCTGGAGCAACCCGCGCGCCGCGATCAGGTCGGTAGCCGCCTGATAGGTGGGATAGGCCCACTGCGACCCGATGTAGGCATAGCCCAGGCGCGGGGTCAGCGTGCGTTCACCACCCAGGTCGATGCGATAGGCGGCTGACACGTTCCACGTCCACTTCGGGCTGTAGAGGTTCGGCCCGCCCGACGTGCTCGTGATCACATAGTTGAAGCAGCCGTTGCCGACCGTGCCCGGCGTGCCTGCCGGATTGCACTGCGGCGTGCTTACACCAGCCGGGATCGCCCACTTGTTGACGAGCGAGAGCGCGCTGAGCGAACTGTCGACGAACGACAGGCCACCATCCACCGACAGGGCATCGAACTTGCCCTGGAAGCTGGCCTCAAACCCCTTGATGTCGGAGTTGGCGAGATTGACCACGCCGCTCTGGCCCGACAGCGGATTGATCACGTCCATCTGGAAGTTGTTATACTTCATGTAGAACGCGCCGATCTGCGTCTTCAACCGGCGATCGAAGAAGCTGGATTTCCAGCCCGCTTCATAGTCCCACACCGTTTCCGGGCGAAAGCTGCCGCCCGGCGGGTTGATGCCGCCATTCTTGTAACCGCGCGCGGCAAAGACAAACAGCAGGTTGTCGGCATCGGGCTTGAAGTTTAGCGCGAGCTTGCCGGTCATGCGGCCATCGCCCTCGTTACCGGTCTGCGGCACCAGCACCGAGGCACCTACCGGCGGCACCGTCATCACCTGGGTGATGGTGGAGCCCGGCGCGGCGCGATAGACCGCGCCAAAGCCATCAACGTGGAAATGCGAATAGCGCAAACCGGCATCGACCGAGAACTTGGGCGCCAACTGATAGCTGGCCTGCCCGAATACGCCCAGCAACACCTTGTTGGTCATCGGCTGGGGCAGTGTGGTGAACGCGCCGTTGGTGCTGTTCCAGTTGCGCAGATCAATCTTGTTGCGCTGCGCATAGCCGCCCAGCACATACTTGAATGCGCCGCTGTCGGGCGAGATGATGTTGATTTCCTGGCTGTAAACGCGCTCGCGCACGTTGTTGGCGCCAACCACCTGGTTCTGCACCTTGCCCAGCGCAGCCAGCGCGGGATAGCTGGCCCAGTTGGTGGGGTTGATCGAGGTGGCGTCGGTTTCCGACACAGCCGCCAGGCGCTTGTTCTGATAGGCCGTGACCGAGCGCAGCGTCAGCCCGCCATCGAACTGGTACTTCGCTTCCAGCATCGTGGTGAAGGCACGCTCGAAGTTGGCGACCGGCGAGTCATAGCTCACCGTCCAGGGCGTGTTGGTGCGGCCCACGACATAGGGATTGTTGGCCAGCGTGGTGTTGATCGGCTGCAGCGCAAAACCGCCGGTGCGACGCTGCACCGCCTCAACCTTCAAGTTGGCCTGAAACCCGCCAAGCTTCCACAGCGCCTGCACGCGACCATCGATTTCGTTGAGCCGTTCTGGCTGGTTCTTGGCCGGCCCGATATCCTTGAACCAGGCATCATGGCGATTGAACAGGCCAGAAGCACGGATGGCGAAGTTATCACCCACCGGCAGGTTCAGCGCGCCGTTGATGCCGGCATTGTTGTAATTGCCGTAATTGGCGCTGGCATAGCCACCCAGCTTGCCCAGCTGCGGACGCTGCGTGGTGAGGTAGACGGCGCCACCGGTGGAATTGGCACCCGACAGCGTGCCCTGCGGCCCGCGCAGCACTTCCGCGCCAGCCATGTCGTAGAACTGCCCGTTTGACACGATCGGGGTCTGGAACACGCCATCGATATAGGTGGCGACCCCGTTGGTTACCTGCGGCGAGGCGGAAGCAAGCCCGATGCCGCGAATGTTGAAGCTGTCGGTGATGCCGGAACGCGAAATGGTGATGCCGGGCGCGGCGGTCTGCAAATCCAGCGCACGGGTCACGCGCTTTTCGGTCAGGGCGTCGCCCGAAAGTGCGGTCACCGCGATATTGACGCTCTGCACGCTTTCACGACGGCGCTGCGCGGTGACGACGATGTCCTTGACGTCGGGATCGCTCGGGGCAGCGGAAGCCGGCGCAGCGGCTGCCTGCTCCGGCGCGTCGGCAGCGAACGCCGGGATCGTGCAAAGGGCCGAGGTGCCCAGCAAAGCGCACGCCAGCCAAGGTTTCACTCGATATGCAGTCATTTTCCCTCTCCAAACCTGCAACGCGTTTCGCGCCATCAAGTTATGTTATATAACATATTATAGTGATGATCCAGAGGCTCATTGGAGCGCCCGCAAGAGATTTTCAGCTGTGGCTGCTTGGCAACACCGTCGAAAGCCAGCCCTCAATTGACTGGGAGCAGGCTTCGCGATTCCTTCGACCGGCGGCTGATCCCGATTCCAAGCAGTGCCGCATCACGCATAAAGTCAGCCTGTTCAGATACATGAGCTGGACTACAGCAGTTGCCCCCAGGCACCAGCGGTTCTTTCACGAACTGGCGACGGGCCAGAACAGGATTGCCGTGCCGTCCCGGGTGACCAGGCGCGAGCCCTGGTTGTAATAGTCGATCGCGATTGGCAGGCCGAACAGCCGTCGCATCAGCGCATAGCCGGGCATGATCTCGAGCTTGGCCCGCTCGGCCAGCAGTCGGTGCCAGTCCGTCTCGGTCAACCACCAGCGCACGGGTTGAAATTCGTCAGCCCTTCCCCGTGCCGCCGTGCCATGGAAGAGGTATTCGGCGCGCTCGAGAATGCTCATGCGGCCAGTTCCACACCGCGCGTGTACCAGGCAGTGCCTGCCCCGGCCACACGGGACTGCAGACGCGTCACGACGATCGACGGCGCGTTCCGAGCGCCTGCGCGAAAAGCAGTACGGCCGCGCCAGCAACCAAGATGGCACTGCCGCGCCCCGCAAAGGCGATAACCGCATCGGCAGCCGGCCGGGCATGCGCCGCCATCACCAGCGCAACGATGAACAAGGCCATGCCCGATGCCAGCATGGCCGCAACGGTGCGTCTGATCATGGCAGTTGGCTCCGATTTCAGGCGAGCCAGTGTACGGACCAGCCAGAACGCCTGCTACCGCTATTGCCGAAGGTCATCGCGCTTTGGCCCAAAATCGACGGGCAAAATGCGATCGGGCGAACCGCTATGGAACAGCGCCGGTCAGAGCGAGGACAGCGTCACATAGGTGCCCACCGCGATGACCACGGCGGCAAACCCGCGCTCTAGAAGCCCCTTGTGCGTGCCGATGATCTTGCCAAGCGCGATGCCCGCCATCGTACCGATGACGCCACCGGCAACCAGCAATGCCGTCACGTTCCAATCCACCAGCCCTGACATGGCGTAGGATGCCGCAGTGGTGAAGCCCAGCGCGCTGACCACGGCGAGCGACGTGCCGATGGCAAGCGGCAGCGGCATGGCGGTGGCCAGAATCAGCCCCGGCACGATCAGAAACCCGCCGCCAATGCCAAAAAACCCTGCAGCCAGGCCAACCGCAAAGCCAATCGGAACCAGGCGCGGCAACAGCTTTACCGCGCTTTCGCGGGTCAGCCGCACGTCGGGCGCCTCCTGCCCACGCCGCTTGCGCAACATCAACAGGCCCACGCCGATCATCAACAGCCCGAACAGCACCAGCAACCGTTTGCCGTCAACAGCCTTGCCCAGTTCGGCACCCAATGCCGCGCCAGCCATGCCCGACAGGGCAAAGACGCTGGCACAGCGCCACTTCACCCGCCCGCCGAGCGCATGACCGACCAAACTGGCCAGCGCATTGACGGTGACAGCGACAGCGGCGGTGCCGATAGCGGCGTGCGGCGAACCAATCCGCACGACATAGACCAACAGCGGCACGGCCAGAATCGATCCCCCTCCCCCGACCAAGCCAAGGATCAGACCGATCACGCCGCCCGACAGGAGCGCTGCGAGGACAGTGGCGGAGTGCATGATCACCGCAAGACACCAGCCCGCCGGTTCCATGGCATCACCCGCAGCAGATGGGCCATGCCGCACCATCCCGTCACGCCGGCAAACATCAGCCCTGCGCCCACGAACGCCGACAGCGCGAAAAAGCCCGGCGCCACGAGCACGCCAAGCAGCACCCCTGCAAACACCAGCGCGCCCGCGGTAATCTGCACCTGGCGCATGATCTCCAGCGGCTGCGCCCGGTCGATCACCGTAGGATGGCCAGCCTGCCGCCAGGCATCGATCCCGCCGCCGAGAATGAAGGCAGGTGCGCCCCCGGCTGCGGCGGCGAGCTGGGCTGCGTTGGCGGCAGTCCGCATTCCTGACTTGCAGTGGAAAACGACAGGCCGATCGTCCCGCGGCAGATCGCCGATGCGGTCCAGAAGGATGTTGACGGCTCCGGGAATACGCTCGCGCGCGTGTTCATCGGCGCCGCGCACATCGATCAGACGCGCGCCAGTATCGATCGCGGCGCGGGCATCTAGGGGGGAAAGGTTGGCAAGCGTCATCGCATCACTCCTTGCAGCATCAGCCGGCGTGCATTGCCGAGCGCCCCGAGCGTATCGACGACTGGCCTGGCCTTGGTCTCGAACGTCGCCAGATCCATTGCGGGTTTGAGCATCAGCGCCGTTCCATTAGATATTGCTAAAGTAGCATCTCCCAATATATTAGCAAGGGCTAACGGAGGAAATGATGGCACAGCCCTTTATCCAGGCGTTCTTCGACGAACCGACCAACACGATCAGCTACCTGGTTGCAGACCCGGCTACGCGCACAGCGGCAGTGATCGACCCCGTGCTCGACTTCGACATGGCTGGCGGAATCGCCGACACGCGCTCGGCCGCGCAGATCCTGGCCTTCGCCCAGGCGCATGACTGGCGGATCGCCATGGTGCTGGAAACGCACGCCCACGCTAATCATCTGTCGGCGGCACCGTTCATCAAGGCACATACCGGCGCCTGGATCGGGATCGGCGTGCATATCCGCGACGTGCAGAAGATTTTCCGGCCCGTGTTCGCCATTGACGATCTTAAGACCGACGGTTCGGATTTCGATCGGCTGTTCGCGGATGGTGAGCGTTTTGCCATCGGGGAACTGGAGGTTGAGGTGCTGCATGTGCCCGGCCACACGCCGGCTCACGTGGCCTATCACATTGGCGATGCAGCATTCGTGGGCGATACGCTGTTCATGCCTGACTATGGCACCGCACGCGCCGATTTCCCGGGCGGAGACGCCCGCACGCTCTATCGCTCAATCCGCCGTCTGCTGGCCCTGCCCGATGCGACGCGGCTGTTCCTCTGCCACGACTACAAGGCGCCGGGCCGCAATGACTACCGCTGGGAAACGACCGTGGGCGAACAGCGCCGATCCAGCATCCACGTTCACGACGGCGTGAGCGAGGACGATTTCGTCGCCATGCGGGAGCAGCGTGACGCCGGGCTGTCGGTCCCCAAGCTGCTGCTCCCCTCGATTCAGGTCAATATTCGGGCCGGCCAATTCCAACCGGCCGACGCGAACGGCGTTACGTATCTGCGCATCCCGGTGAAATGGCAGAAGCGTGGGTAATTCGCCGGTGGAAACCGATCAAAGCGCAACTTTGGTCAGGTCTGCACCCACGATGATCCACCCTTTGAAAACGCTGCGAATTTCAGCGACGTCCGATGGATCGGTGACGCCAATATGCGTGAGGACCAGGGTCTTTACTCCTGCCGCTGCGGCCAGCTTGCCCACTTCCAGCGGCGAGAGATGTTCGCGGTCCATGTGTGGTCGCACAAACGGCGGCACCGCCGCACGATCAGCGTGCGAGGCCATTTCCGAAACCAGAACGTCGGCGCCTTTGGCCAGCGTCGCCACTGCTTGAGAGGGACCGGTATCGCCGGTGAACACGATAGAGCGCCCCTTTGCGTCAAAGCGCAAAGAATACGACTTGTTGACCGCCGCCGGGCTTCCGTCAGGAAAGTCAAAGTGCGTGTTGACCACGGCCGACACGCTCACGTTGCCATCGTCGAAGATGGTGCCCGCCCCATATTCATGGGCCACCACGAACTCTGCGGGGGTGTGTTTCAATCCCTGCTCAGCCATGCGGATGCGAGCGTTGGGAACCATGACCTGGACCACACCCCTGACCAAATCGACGGTGCCAGCCGGGCCATAGACATCAAGACGTGGCGCGCGCAGCGTATAGCTGAAAGATGCCAGCCCTGGCAGCCCGGCATAGTGATCATCGTGCAAGTGGGTGAGGAAAACGATCGGCGCTGCGGGAGCCTGCATTCCTGCCTTGCCCAGTTGATGCACCACTCCTTCGCCCGCATCGACGAGATAATTCCGGCCGCCAATCGTCAGCAGCGTGGCAATGCCAGCGCGATCGGCGCGCGCCAGGGGGCCGCCGGCCGTCCCGAGCAGCAACAGCCCATCTGACGCTTGCGCGGGGGCGGTGCTGGCCGCCGCCGCTGTTGCCGGCTTGGTGGAGGCAACAGCGCTGCCCGCCATCGCCGCACAAACCACGACCGCGAGAGTTTTGGCCAGAATTACCTTGCGCATCATTCTATTCCTTGCGCTGGCAAGCCGCGTCGTAGCGCGTCGCAGCTCAGCGTTTTGAATGTATTGGAGCATTGGGAGAACGTAGCGACACTCGGACTCATGCCTGCCGGAATGACGGATAATCGCCCGCATGCATCCTCTCCTGCACCGCCTTATCGGCCCGCGATACGGCAGCGCGCTATCAGCCAGAAATACATTTTACCTCTGATGCCATTGGATAGGCCTATGGCCAGGTCGAAACGACCGCATGAAACCGCGATGTCGCTGGCTTCACGCCTTCAGCGCATCCGGGTTTGACAGCACGATGCGGCGCATCACCGTGCGCAGTGCGGTGTCGAGTTGGGCGCGGTCTTCGCTCGACAGGTCTTCCAGCCATTCCTCGTACATATGGGTGCGTTCTTCACGCACCATGGCGTAGATCGCCTTTCCTTCCGGCGTCAGCGAGATCAGGCTGCTCTTGCGGTTGCGCGGGTTGGGATCGCGCTGGATCAGCTTGCGCGACTCGAGCGCGGCAACCGCGCGGCTCACCTCGGAACGATCAACAAATGCCGCCTCGGCAATTTCGGCGGCGCTGCATTGCTTCATCAGTTCGACGTGGGAGATGACGCGCCATTCCGCCAGCGACATGGCCGCGCGGTCGCGCACGTGTTGCGAGGTGACGCGGTCGATCATCTTGGCCAGCAGCAGGACCCGATAGGGCAGATGGCTCAGCCCGAACAGCTGCCAGCGCCGCTCTGACGCGGCCAGCATCGCGTGCCCGTCACTCTGGCCCGGCACGAGGGAACTGTCATCCGCGACGCGCGCGTAGCTGGGATTTTCACTGGCGCTGTCCGTGTCCATGCCCATCGCCATAGCCAAAAGAATGCCCCTTGTCATGCCAGACTTGTGGATGTATCAACACCTGACATAGTGAGAAATCAACAACTCGCAAAGCCATTCAGGAGAGGATCGCTTGGCCGAATCCCACCCCCCCGCGCCGGCACACCCCCCGGTGTCGGCGCACCCCCTTGCGTCCGACCATCCGTTCGCGCCGCGCTGCGAATTTGCCTTTACCATCTCGATCGATCTCGCCGGTCTGCGCTGGATCGAACCCTCTGCCATTGGCGATACCCGCGCGGCGATCTATGCGGCCAAGGGCACGATCGAGGGGCCACGCCTCAACGGCCGGGTGATCCCGATGTCGGGTGGCGATTTCCCGTTGCAGCGCCCCAACGGCGTGATCGACTTCGATGCGCGCTACTTACTCGAAGCCGATGATGGCGCGGTGATCTATATGCAGAACCGCGGTTATCGCTGGGCACGCAGCCCCGAAATCGCGGCGCGCATGGCCCGCAACGAGGACGTGGGCACCGACGATTACTACATGCGCGTGGCGCCCCGGTTCGAAGCGCCCGAGGGGCCTCATGCCTGGATGAGCCAGCACGTGTTCATCGGCGTGGCGGAAAAGATCCCCAACGCCAACCGCATTCACTACTTCGTGGTGCTGTGATGGTTGCGCCCGCGTTCGCCCCGCTCATGCGCCCCGGCAAGGATCCCCATAGCGCGCCGGGCAAGCCGCCCCTGCCGCCGCGCGATCATGCGGTAGAGCATGATGCCGGGCTGGTGATCGAACGCAACGTGGCGATCCCGCTGCGCGATGGCGTGCGCATCTATGCAGATATCTATCGCCCGGCAGGAACGGTGGGCCTGGCAGACCTGCCCTGCCTGCTGTCGTGGAGCCCCTATGGCAAGCACGCCCGCAGCAACCGGGTGTTCTGGCCCCATTCCGGCGTCGATCCCGCCTGGCTTTCACCGCTGACGCCGTTCGAAGGCGCCGACCCCCTCGCCTGGTGCCCACGCGGCTATGCCGTGGCAGTAGTCGATCCGCGCGGCGCCTGGCTTTCCGAAGGGGATTTCCACCACAATGGCGCGGTAGAGGCGCAGGACTGCGCCGATACCATCGCCTGGCTGGCAGAGCAGCCCTGGTCCAACGGCAAGATCGGGATGACCGGGGTCTCCTATCTCGCCGCGATCCAGTTCTGGGTGGCGGCGCTGGCCCCGCCCGCGCTGGCAGCGATCAATCCGTGGGAAGGCTTTACCGACTGGTATCGCGAATTCGCCTATCACGGCGGCATTCTCGAAACCGGGTTCCTGCCCCGCGCGTCGGACAACATCGCCTATTCGCTGGGCCAAACCGAAGACACCTGGGCCAATGCCCAGGCCCATCCGCTCCACGATGCGTTCTGGCAGGGCAAGGAAATCGACCTCGGCGCGATCCGCACCCCTGCCTGGGTCGTGGCAAGCTGGTCGGACCAAGGGCTGCACACCCGTGGCACGCTCGAAGCGTTCAAGGCCATGGCCAGCCCGCAAAAATGGCTGACCGTGCACGGTCAAAAGAAGTGGGCCAACTATTACCGGCCCGAGAGCCAGGCCGGGCGCGAAGCGTTTTTCGATCACTTCCTGCTTGGCCGCGCAACCAGCCTGGCGGCCTGGCCGCGCGTGCGGATCGAAGTGCGCGATCGCCACGATATTGCCGAGTGGCGCGACGAGGCCGAATGGCCGCTGGCCCGCATCAAGCCGACGCCGCTGTGGCTAGGCGCCGACGGTGGACTGCACCTGGCCGCACCGCACGCAGCAGGCAAAACGGCCTATGACGCACAAACCGGCAGCGCCGTGTTCGAGCACCGCTTTGCCCAGGATACCGAGATCACCGGCCATGCCTCCCTGCGCCTGTGGGTGGAGGCCGAGGGCGCCGACGACATGGACCTGTTCGTTGCCCTGCAAAAGCATGACGCCACCGGCGCGCCTGTGGGGCAGACCTTCTACGCCTTTTTCGAAGACGGGCCGGTTGCCCTGGGCTGGTTGCGCGCCAGCCATCGCGCCACCGATCCACAGCGCAGCACCCCGCTACAGCCGTTTCATGCGCATACGGCCGAGCAGCGCCTGCGCCCCGGTGAAATCGTGCCGGTCGATATCGAGATCTGGCCGTCGTCCACCCGCTTTGCCGCCGGGGAAAGCCTGCGCCTGGTGATCCAGGGGCGTGACATTCCCGACAAAGGCCTGCCCGGCCTGCCTTTTGCCCGTCACGAGCAGACCCGCAACGCCGGGCGCCACGTGCTGCACCTGGGCGCGGCACACCCATCGCACCTGCTGCTGCCGGTTGTTCCGGCCAGGGAGGACTAGGTCATGGACCACGCCGACGATCTTGCGCTGCATGCCGAGCACGCGTTCGATATCCGCATCAATTTCGACAAGCGCTGGGTCTGGCCGATTTCGGGCGGAGCCAGCGCCGGCTACACCTCGGTCGGCGCAGACTGCATCGTGTCGGGGCCACGGCTCAACGGCCGGCTGGTCGATTTCAGTGGCGCGGATTGGCCGATCGTGCGCGCCGACGGCGTAGTCGAATTGAACGCCCACTACATGATCGAGGCCGACGACGGCGCCCATATCTACATCCACAACCGTGGCTATGTGCACGGACCGCTGCGGCTTCCCGGCATGGCCGACGATGCGCCAGCCATTCCGCGCTATTTCCGCTGCACGCCCTATTTCCGCGCGCCGACCGGGCCGCACGAATGGCTCAACCGCAGCGTGCTGGTTGGGGTGGGCGCGCGGCGGCCGCACGTATCGCCCAGCGATCCGCCCGACCATTCGCTGTTTCGCTATTACCTCGTGCGGTGATCCAGGCGCCCAGCCACCCCCCCCCCCCCGCACGAATGCCATCATCAGAACCATAAACCCCGAACCTGCAATCGGGGAACGAGAGAGGACGCCATCATGAAGGGTAAGACTGCCAACGCTTCCGCCCGCCACGCCAGGCTGCTCGCCAGTGCCGCGCTTGGCCTTGCCGCGCTGCCATCATGCGCCGCGGCGCAAGAGGCCCCCGCCGCAACGCCGGCCCCCTCCGCCGATCTGCCCGCTGATCAGCCCGCTGGGGCCGAACGCGCCGAAGAGCAGGCGATCATCGTCACCGGTTCGCGCCTTGCCAACTCCTCGTTTAACGCGCCCACGCCGGTTACCACGCTGGGCACCGAGCGGCTGCAAAAGATGGGCTCGACCAACATTGGCGAAGCCCTGGCCACGCTGCCCTCGTTCCGCGCATCGTCCTCGCCATCGAATTCGACCGTGGGGTCCAATATCAGCCCGGTCAATGCGGGCGCCCGCATCGCCGATCTGCGCGGTCTTGGCCAAAGCCGCACGCTGGTGCTGGTCGACAGCCGGCGCTTTGCCCCCAGCACGTCCACCGGCACGGTCGATCTCAACCTGATCCCCACGCTGCTGATCGAACGCGCCGATATCGTCACCGGCGGCGCCTCTGCCGCCTATGGCTCCGACGCGGTTTCGGGGGTGATCAACATCATCCTCAACAAGCATCTCGAAGGGGTGCGCAGCAATTTCGAATATGGTGTGACCGATCGCGGCGATGGCAACAACTACGTGGCCCAGATCGCGGCCGGCACCAGCTTTGCCGATGGCCGCGGCCACGCCGTGGTCGGCGCGGAATACGACAAGGATCTGGGCGTAGGCGGATGCTACACCCGCACCAACTGCTCGAACGAGGTGGGCAATCTGACCCAGACCGCTGGTATCAACGGGCGGCCGGCCAACAACATTGCCTATAACGTGCACACCGCCACGCTCACGCCGGGCGGGTTGATCACCGGCGTCGTCAATGCTGCCGGCACGCGCTCGGCCGCGCGCGGTGGGCCGCTCGGCGGTTTGCAGTTCGATGCCAATGGCAACCCCGTGCCGTTCTCTTATGGCCAGAACGCCGGGGCCTTGTTCATGGAGGGCGGCACGGGTGCCGGCCTCAACAGCTTCTTCGGCGATCCCGCGCTGTCGATCCCGGTCACGCGCTACAACGCGTTCGGCCATTTCGAATACGAAGCCTCCCCCGCTTTCACGGGCTTCATCGACATGAGCTATGGCCATGTCGCCGGCTATACCAGCGGGCCCGAAGTGCGCGATGGCGGTTTCCCTGGCAACGGCAGCCTGATCAGGATCGACAATCCGTTCCTGCCCAGCGCGATCAAGCAGACGATGCAGGCCAACGGGATTACCGGCCTCGTCATCGGCAAGCTCGGCACCGATTTCGGGCAGATGGACAGCGTGTCCAAGCGCGACACCTTCCGCATCGTCACGGGCGCCAACGGCAAGCTGGGCGGCACCTGGGCATGGGATGGCTATGTCCAGTATGGCGTGACCGATTATACCCAGTCCACGGTCAACGATCGCATCACGGCCAACTATGCCAAGGCGATCGATGCCGTGGCCGATCCCGTCACCGGCAAGCCGATCTGCCGCGTCGCGCTCACCGATCCCAACACGGCGTGCCGGCCGCTCGATATCCTGGGCCAAGGGCAGTTCTCGCCAGAGGCCAAGGCCTATGCCTTTGGCACGACCTACCAGCACACGCGGTTCAGCCAGTGGGCGGGCGCCGGAAACGTGCACGGCACGCTGTTCGAAGGCTGGGCCGGGCCGATGACGCTCGCCACCGGGGTGGAAGCGCGGCGCGATCAGTTGTCGATCACCGTGGACCCGATCTCGGCCGCCAACGGCTTTTACGTCTACAACGCCACGCCCACGCGCGGCCACGTCAACGTGATCGAGGGCTATGTCGAAGCGGGCTTGCCGCTGCTCAAGGACAGCCCGCTCGGCCGCAGCCTCGATCTGAACGGCGCAATCCGCCGCACCCATTACAACACCGCCAACCTGACAGTATCCAACAGCTTCAACGCCACCACGTGGAAGATCGGTGGCACCTATGCGCCAATCGATGGGGTGCTGCTGCGGGTGACGGAATCGCAGGATATCCGCGCGCCTAACACGGCAGAACTGTTCACCACCCCGGTCACGGGCGTGGGCGCACTGTCCGATACCAAGACCGGCTCGCAAGTGTTCGCCACGATCTACACCGGCGGCAACATCAACCTGCGCCCGGAAAAGGCCCGCACTTTCACCACCGGGATCACGCTGCAACCCGGCGGAGCGCTGCGCGGGCTGCGGCTTTCGGCGGATTACTACAAGATCAGCATCCGCGACGCGATCGCCACGCTGGGCGCGCAGGTCATCGTCAATACCTGCAACACCACCGGCGCTGCCGATATCTGTGGCCTGGTGACACGCAATTCCAGCGGCATTCTCCAGTCGGTGTCGGTGCTCTATCTCAATCTCAACCGCCAGGATCTCAAAGGCCTGGATTTCGAAGCCAGCTATCACACCAACCTGGGCGCGGAATCATCGCTCGATCTGCGCGGCCTCGCCACACATACCATCAAGCTGACCAATAGCGCGGTGCTGATGCCGGGCACAACCACGCCGGTCAACCGGGCTGGCGACAACGGCCTCAACGGGGTACCATCCTGGGTGGTTGACGGGTTCGCCTCGCTGACGCTGCGCCGCCTCACGCTCAACCTGCAGGGGCATTTCATCTCGGGCGGCAAATACGATGCGTCGCTGATCGGGCCGGAAGACCCAGGCTATAGCGTCAATCTGGTCAACAGCATCAACATCAACCGCGTGCCATCACGGTTTTACACCAATATCGGCGCCAGTTTCGATCTGATCAAAAACGGGCCGCGCACGCTCCAGGTCTATGGCAACGTCACCAATCTGTTCGATGTGATGCCGCCGCCCTTGTGGAACGGCAACAACAACTCGGTCTATTACGACGTGATCGGCCGGCGCTACCGCGTGGGCGTACGCTACAACTTCTGACCGACCCTGCCGATCGTGGCAAATGGAGGCCGACCAGCGAGCGGGCCTCCACCAGCCCTGTTTACGGAGTGCCTGCCATGGCTGACAACGCCGCGCTAACCACCCCTGTCAACCGGCGGACCGTGCTGGGCGCCACGCTTGCCGCCGGCGGCGCACTGTGCCTGGCCCCGGGCAGCCGTGCTGCAGAGGGCGGCGTGGTGCGCACCACCAGCGGGCTGGTGCGAGGATCGATCGAGCAGGGCGTGCATGTCTTTCGCGGCCTGCCCTATGGCGCCGACACGGATGGCGCGCGGCGGTTCCTGCCGCCCGTGCCGCCACCACGCTGGTCCGGGGTGCGCGACGCGCTGGCGTTCGGCGATCGCTGCCCGCAGCTTGCCCCACCCGGCGCCCCTGCCGAAACAGGCGCGCGGCAAAGCGAAAACTGCCTGGTCCTCAATGTCTGGACGCCGGGCGTGAACGATGGGCAGCGCCGCCCGGTGATGGTGTGGATCCATGGCGGCGGCTTTGCGCTGGGCGCCGGCGATGCGCCGGTCAACGATGGGCTGCGGCTGTGTCAGCGCCGCGATGTGGTGGTGGTCTCGGTCAATCACCGTCTCAACGCGTTTGGCTACCTCCATTTCGGGGATCTCGCCAAGTCCGGCACGGCGGTATCGAATGTCGGCCAGCTCGATCTTGTCGCCGCGCTGCGCTGGGTGCGCGCCAGTATCGCCGCGTTCGGTGGCGATCCTGGCCGGGTCACGATCTTCGGGCAATCGGGCGGGGGATCAAAGGTGGCGGCGCTGCTGGCGATGCCAGCGGCACGCGGCCTGTTTCAGCGTGCGATCCTGCAAAGCGGGTTTGGCACCTACACCATCGCGCCCGATGACGCGGAACGCCAGACCCGTGCGATCATGGCCGCGCTCGGCTTGGCGCCAACCGCGCTCGATGCCTTGCGCCAGGTGCCGGCGAAACGCCTGCTCGATGCCGTCGCCCAGGTAACGGGCGGTGACCCCACCCGCGGGCCGGGCGTGGTGGCCGATGGCACCGTCGTGCCCCACACCCCCTTTGGCCCCGGCGCACCGCCGGTGGCGCCCGACGTTCCCCTGCTTGTCGGCCATACTGCCACGGAAACCACCGGGTTGTTTCCCCCGCCCGGCGCTTTCACGCTCGATTGGCCGGGCTTGCCGGCCATGCTTCCCGCCAGCGTCCACGACGCGGCAGGCCTGATTGCCGGCTTTCGCGCGCTTCATCCCGGCGCCAGCGCAAGTGACGCCTATTTCGCCATCACGACCGAGCTGGGCATGGGCCGCAACGCCCGCATCGCCGCCGATCGCCATGCCGCGCTCGGCCGGGCGCCGGTCTTTGCCTATCTGCTCGATTGGCCGGTCAAGCCGCAGGGTGGCCGCATGCGCAGCCCGCACGGCCTCGATCTGCCGCTGGTGTTCGATACCCTGGCGCGCGCACCCGGCGCGATCGGACCCGATTTTGCCGCTGCGCAGCCGCTTGCCGACACCATGAGCGCGGCATGGACGCACTTTGCGCGCCATGGCGATCCCAACGGTGCCGGTGTTCCGCATTGGCCCGCCTATCGGCTGCCCCAGCGGGAAACCATGGTGTTCGCGGCAGTATCGGGCGCGCGCGCCGATCCGCTGGGCGCCGAACAGGCGCTGATCGCACGGTACGCCGCATGATGCGCGGCCTTGCACTCGCATTCGGTCTTTGGCTGGGCATGCTCTGCGCCGCCACGGCCAACGCTGTTCCCGCTGCCCCGCTGCTCGCTCTGCCGGAAAGAGCCACGCAGGCACCCGTGCTTCCCTGCGCCGCGCTGGTCACGCCCGTCACAGCGCGGGCCGACCCGATCGCCTATCGCGTGATCAGTGCCAGCGAACAAGATGCCACCTGCATCGTCACCGGCTATGCCGCGCCACAAACCCAGTTCGTCTTGCGCCTGCCGCTGGCGGGCTATCGCGGCCGCTATCTTCAGGGCGGATGCGGCGGCATGTGTGGCGTGATCGGCAACACCATCGTGCCGTCATGCAGCAACGCCCATCTCGCCGACGGTGGCTTTGCCGTGGCCTTTGACAATGGCGGCCATTCCGGGGCCGGTATCGGTGATGCCACCTGGGCCAGTGACCCGGAATTGCGAATGCAGTTTGCCCACAAGGCAACCCACGCCACGGCGATGGCAGCCAAGGCAATCGTCACACGGTTTTACGGCAGCGCGCCCACGGCCAGCTATTTCGTCGGCTGCTCGGGCGGCGGACGCGATGCCTTGATGGAGGCGCAACGCTACCCCGACGATTTCGACGGCATTGTTGCTGGTTCCTCGGTCTCCATGCCCGCAGCGATGCAACTGTTCCTGTGGGAAGCGCAGCACGGGCTCGACGCAGCCGGGCATGAGGTCTTCACCCCCGCCGCAGTCGCCCTGCTCCACCAGGCGGTAATCACCAACTGTGACGCGCTGGACGGCATTCGCGATGGCCAGATCGACGATCCGCGCCGCTGCCATTTCGATCCGGCCACGCTCCGCTGCCGCGACAAGGACGGCAGCGATTGCCTCAACACATCACAAGTCGATGCCGCGCGGGCCTATTACCAGGGGCCGACCGCGCCCGATGGTACGGCGCTGTTTCCAGGTGGCGCGCCTTATGGCAGCGAACTGGGCTGGGTCGGTCCGGGCGCGGCCACGCAGACCGGCAAGTTTGCCGCCGAAGCGTTTCTTTCGCGGCTGCTGCTGCTGCCCGATGCGCTGCCGGAAAACTTCACCTGGCGCGATTGGCGCTTCACCCGAGCCAGCCTCGCCCGGCTGCTTGCCGCCGGGGCGCCGTTCGATGCCACCGATCCTGATCTCACCCGCTTTCGCGCCCATGGCGGCAAGCTGATCCTGTGGCAGGGCCTGGCCGACAACGCCGCCGGCGCGCGCGGCATGCTCGATTACTATCAGGCCGTGCGCGACACCATGGGCGGCCTTGCCGCCACGCGCGCGTTCGCCCGGCTGTTCCTGGTGCCCGGTGGCTATCACTGCCAGGGCGGCTATGTGCCCTATGAGCAGGATTTCCTGGGGGCGATGGTGCAATGGGTCGAACAAGGGAATGTGCCCGATGCAGTGCCGGCGGTGGCGCGCCTCGCCGATGGTGCGCTGCGCGAACGGCCGCTTTATGCCTATCCCACGGGCACGCGCTATCTGGGAGGTGACGTCAACCGTGCGGGCTCATTCGCGCCGGCCGCGCCCAGCACCGAACCGGCCGATGGCTTTCCCTGGCCGGGCAGCAAGGCTCACGCCACGGGGCGATAAGCCCGCTTGAGCACCGCCGCGCGAATGCGGGTGTAATGCGGCCCGGCAAAATCATAGAATACCAGGCTGTTGAGATAGCGCCGATCACCGCGCCGCATCGGCCCGGCAGCAAATTCCGGCAGGTCGGTCAGCGCCAGGAATTCGGATTCCAGCTCTGCCGCCAGCACCTGGCCATCGTGAAAGCATTGCCGCACGGTGATGGTGCGCTGGGTCTGCTGCTTGATCGGGCGATAGAACGCCACGATCGCCTCGCGGCCCACCAACTGGGTGCCGTTGCCGATCACCAGCCGCACATCGGGCGCATAGAAATCGCACAAGGCATCATAATCGCTGCGGTTGAACGCATCGATATAGGCGGCAAGGCGGGCCTCGGGCGTCATGCTGCGCCCCTGCCAAAGCGCGCCGATCGCACGCGGACAAAGTGTCCGTCTTCAATATCATAGATCACGAAGTTAACGCTCTCCCGACGATCGCCCGCGCGCATGGCGCCGGTCGGCATTTCGGGCCAGTCGCGACGCGCTACCAGGCTCGTGCGCAGTTCGGCGGCAATGCGGCTGCCATCCGGCGCGCCGACAAATGTCAACAGGTCCAGCGTTTCATCGAGGTGCGCCTTCACGGTGCGATAGAAATCAAGCACCGCCGCGCGCCCCACCACTTGGGCAGCCTGGCCGGCAAAGACCACGTCCGGCGCATAATAGGCGCCAAAGCCGTCAAAATCGTTGCGGTTGAACGCGGCGATATAGCCCTCGAACCAGGCACGCAGATCCGCGCTCATGCCGCCGGTTCCGCCACGAAATAGTCCTGGCGCAGGGTGCGCGCGGCCAGCAGGAACATCGCGGCCGCGACAAAGAACACGCACACCGACGCCATCAGAGCTGACCGCAACCCGCTGGCCGAGGCCATCGCGCAGGCCTGGTGCGCGGCATCAAGCGCCCCCATACCGGGCCGCGCAGCAGGGCACCGCGCCAGATAATCCGCCGCGCCATAGGCCCGCGTGGCGAACCAGTCGCTCATCCAGCCCACGAACGTGGGGCCACCGCCATAGCCAACCAGGGTATAGAACATGCCGAACACCGCCGCCCCGGTGGCGCGCATGCGCGGCTCCAGCAGGTTCTGGATCATGCCCGTGGTCGGGCCGTAATACAGCAGCAGGAAGCAGCCCGAGATGATCAGCAGCACCGTGCCGGTAACCGGCGAGGCGGCATTGAGCGCAATCCAATAGGAGAACGGCGCGATGAGCAGGCCGATCGCCGCGCCCCAGGCCGGCCAGCGTCCATCACCCCGCCGCGCCAGCCAGTCGGTGCCGAACGACCCGATCAGCAGCCCGCTGCCCAGCGCCAGTGCCGAAATCGTGCCATAGAGCGTGCCGGCCGTGCGCGCCGGCAGATCATAGGCACGGCTGAGGAACACGGCCAGGAACTGCGAGATCGAACTCATCCCAAAACCGGCCAGCGCGCCGCCGGCGATCACGTAGACCAGCGCCGGCTTGCGCCCCACCACCTTGAGGAACGCGCGAAAATCGGGCGCCGGGCGCGGCGTTGCGCCAAGGCCATCGGCCAGCCCGCGGCGCGGTTCGCGCAGCAGCAGCACGACGAGCAGGCCTATCAGCAGCCCCGGCAGGCCCATCACCACGAATGCGGTGCGCCAGCCCCACAGCCCCGCCACCGCGCCGCCCGCCGAAGCGCCGATAAACGTACCGATCGGAGACCCGAGGAGGATCAGCCCCATGACCGAGGCGCGCCGCTGCCGGGGAAAGAGATCGCCAACCAGCGACGAGGTCGCCGGCTGCGATCCCGCCTCGCCCATGCCCACGCCAATGCGGCACAGCATCATCTGGACAAAGCTGCCGGCCGCGGCACAGGCCATCGTCATGCCCGACCAGAACACGATGGCGGCGGTGATGATGCCCAGGCGCGATCGGCGTTCCGCAAGCCGGCCGATCGGCACGCCGAGCAGCGCATAGAGCACTGCGAACGACAAGCCCTGGAGTATGCCAAGCTGAAAATCGCTGAGCGCAAGGTCGCTCTTGATCGCCTGCGCGGTGACAGCAAAGACCGAACGGTCGGCGAAGTTGAACGTCGCCACCAGGAAACTCATGGCGATGAAAGTGCGGCCGTATCCTGGCGACAACAGCCGCTCGTCTTCATCGTTGCGCATCGCTCTCCTCCGCCCGGCATCGCGCCGCGCTTGTCTCGTGCTGCGCCGCTGCCATGGCAGTCTTGCGCCTTCACCGCCGTTGTGAAGGAAGGTTGGTGATTAATCAATACATATCTGGTGCTGGTCTGGCATGCGTCCCAGAACCACGCTGCAAGCTCGATCGAACCGAGGGATCAGGCCACTGCCATTGCCGGTGGCACCAGCGCGACCAGCGCGGGTTCCAGGCGATTGCGGCCCAGAGTCTTGGCGGCATAAAGCGCGCGGTCGGCCAGGCCGAGCAAGGTTGCCACATCGCGGCCGGTGTTGCCCAGTTCGGCCAGCCCCACGCTCACCGTCGCGCTGACGGCAACGCCGCTACGGCACAGCACCGCGCTGTCGGCAAAGCTGTCGATCACCGCCTGGCCAACGCGACGCGCGCCTTGGCCGTCGTACCCGGGCAGCATGATGGCAAATTCCTCCCCGCCGATGCGCGCCAGCAGGGCATGCGGGCCCACCACGTCGCGCAGGATCAGGGCAAAGGATTTCAGCACCTTGTCACCCGTCGCGTGGCCAAAGCGATCGTTGATCGATTTGAAATGATCGATATCGAAGGCCAGCAGCGCCAGGTCGCCGGGCGCGGCCGCGATCAACTCGGCGCCTTCGCTGAAAAACCAGCGGCGGTTGCCCAGTTCGGTGAGGTGATCGGTCGTGGCCAGGCGCACCAGACCGGCATCGGCCTCTTCACGCACCAGTGCCAGCATCACCATCGGCAGCACGACTGAATACAGTACACCGGTATAGAGCGTCACCGTGCTCGACAGTTCGATGGCACCCTGGCCAAAGCGCGCCACGATACCCGGCAGTACGAGTGCCCGCGCGGCATAGACCACACCGTGGAACCCGGTCACAGCGATCAGCACATTGCGCGAGCGCAGCGTGCGCAACGGCGGGCTGCGCCATGCCTCCCAGGTAGTGGCAAGACACACGATCGCGATCGGCACCGCTGCGGCATAGAGCCAGGTCCACACCGCCCACTGCGCCCCGCCCCAGGCCCATAGCGCAGCCATACCGCCCAGCAGCAGCGCCGACTTGCCCCGGTGCCGCCGGCCATCGAGCGCCGCCACCGCATCAAGCACGACCATATAGCCGCACAGCATGACGAGGTTGCTCAACACCGCGCCGGTAATGCCGGGAATGTGCGTGCGCGTCGTGGCGATCACGCAACCGGTGGCCAGCACGGCATAGCCGGCCGCGCAGGTTCCCAGGAACCGCCGGCGCGCCGGCTGCGCGTTGCGTTCCCACAGGGTCATCCCGGCGCTGGCGACCAGCGTGACGACGATGAACAGATAGATCGTGAAAAGCGTGTTCGTCATCGTCGGATGTCGGCGTCCTGGTCGGCTCGGCCAGATACTGCACGGGATATGAAAAATTTATCGTTAACCCTGGAGCGGCCCGGAAAATTTAGTGTCGCGCCTTTTTGAGTGGCTCTTCGGCATGCCGGCATCAATCTTGACATAGGTTCATCAAGGGAACCCCTGCCACGCCCGGCGCTTTTGCTAGGCGGAGGTACACCATGCCCGCTCGCGCCTATTGGCAGGGACAGATCCGGCTCGCGCTCGTCTCCATTCCGGTGGAGGTTTACCCTGCCACGCGCTCTGGCGCGGCGATCAGCTTTCACCAGATCCACGAGCCGTCGGGCAAGCGCATCCGCTATGAAAAGGTGGCGCCCGGGGTGGGGCCGGTAGACCGCGATGAAATCATTCGCGGCTATGAGGTATCCAAGGATGAATATGTCCTGCTCGACGACGAGGAGATCGCGGCGGCGCAGGTGGAAAGCCGCAAGACGCTAGAACTGGTACAGTTCGTCGAGCCATCCGAGATCGACGTGCTGTATTACGAAAAACCCTATTTCGTGGTGCCGGCCGACGACCTTGCCGAAGAAGCCTATGGCGTGCTGCGCGATGCCCTGCGGCAAACCAGGCGGGTAGGGCTTGGCCAGTTGTCGGTACGCGGGCGCGAGCAACTGGTGTCGCTTAAACCATGCGGGCGCGGGCTGGTGCTGGAAGTGCTCCGCTATGCCGACGAGGTTCACCGCGCGCAGGGCTATTTCAAGGACATCCCCGAGACGGAACCGTCAGAGGATCTGATCGCCCTTGCCACAACGCTGATCGAAAAGAAGACCGCACCGTTCAAGCCTGCCGAATTCCACGATCGCTATGTCGATGCGCTGCACCGGCTGATCGAGAAGAAGCGCAAGGCGGGCACTGGCAAGCGCATTCTCGAAGATGCCGAAGACGATTCCGGTGGCAATGGCGGCAATGTGATCGACCTGATGGCCGCCCTGAAGAAATCGGTGGGAGAGGACAAGCCCGCGCGAAAACCCGCAAAGAGTGCGGCGCGCAAGCCTGCCGCCCGTCGCAAGAAGGCATAGTCTCGTGGCCCGCGCCGATCCCCTTGCGCCCTATAACGCCAAGCGCGATTTCACCCGCACGGCCGAGCCAAAGGGCGTGGAAGAGCCCAGCGAGCACGGCCAGCTCTTCGTCGTGCAAAAGCATGACGCCACCCGCCTGCATTGGGATTTCCGGCTGGAAGTCGATGGCGTGCTGAAAAGCTGGGCGGTGACGCGTGGCCCTAGCCTCAACCCCGATGACAAGCGCCTGGCCGTGCGCACCGAAGACCATCCCATGTCCTATGCGCGGTTCGAAGGCAGCATCCCCAAGGGCGAGTATGGCGGCGGCACCGTGATGCTGTGGGATCAGGGGCGCTGGGAACCAGTCGAAGGCAAGAGCGCCAAGGACCTGGAAAAGGGCCACCTGCATTTCCGCTTGTTTGGTGAGCGCATGAACGGCGAGTGGCTGCTCGTGCGGATGAAGCCGCGCGGCAAGGAAAAGCGGGAGAACTGGCTGCTGCGCAAAGTGGCGGATGATCATGCCGGCAGCAGCGAACACCTGGTGGAGCGCGGGCTGACCAGTGTTCTGACTGGCCGCTCCATGGCCCAGATCGCTGCCGACAAGCAGGGCAGCCAGTCCTTGGCCGGCAAGCAAGGCAAGCGCTTTGCCGAGGCGATGGAGCATGCGGCCCGCCACAATGCCACGGCCGCGGCAAAGCCCAAACGCCGCGCAAAACGCCAAACTGCCGCCCGCCTGCCCGCGTTCGAGCCGGTGCAGCTTGCCACGCTGGTCGATGCCGTGCCCACCGGCAACGACTGGATGCACGAAATCAAGTTCGACGGATACCGCCTGCTCGCCGCGGTCAATGGTGCCGAGGTAAAGCTGCTGACCCGCACCGGGCTGGACTGGACCGAACGGTTTCAGCCGCTGGCCGACGCCCTGGCCGCGCTCGACCTTCCGCCCGCGCTGATCGATGGCGAAGCCGTGGCACTCGACGCGCAGGGCAATCCCAGCTTCTCAACGCTGCAGGCCGCTCTCAAGTCGGGCCATAGCGCAAAGCTGGCCTATTTCGCCTTCGATCTGCTGCGTCTGGCGGGCGATGATCTCAAGCCGCTGCCCAATATCGAGCGCAAGGAACGCCTCGAAGCGCTGATGGCACAGGCGCAGCCACCGCTCCATGTTGCCCAGCATGTCATCGGCGCCGGCGAAAAACTGTTCGGTGCGATGTGCCAGGCCGGGCAGGAAGGCATCATCGCCAAGCGGGTGGATGCGCCTTATCGCGGAGACCGCACCCGCCAGTGGGTCAAGGTCAAATGCACGCTGCGACAGGAGTTTGTCGTGCTGGGCTGGACGAAAAGCCCGGCGCGGGCGCGGCCGTTCGGCGCCCTGCTGCTGGGCCAGATTGAAAACGGCGCGCTGGTCTACAAAGGCAAGGTTGGCACGGGCTTCGATACCAAGACGCTGCAGGCACTGGCCGAAGTGATGGCGCCGCTGGCGCAGGGCAAGGCCGGGGCGCTGGTCCCTCCGGCCGAGGCACGTGGCGCGCAGTGGATCAAGCCCAAGCTGGTGGCAGAAATCGCGTTTGCCCAGTTCACCGCCGACGGCCGCGTGCGCCATGCCAGCTTTGTCGGGCTGCGGCAGGATAAAAAGGCCAAGAATGTGACGCCCGAACGCCCTGCCCCCCTTTCCGCGCCAACTGCCCCTGTAAAGATCTCGCATCCCGATCGGGTCCTGTTCCCCGAAAGCGGGCAGACCAAAGGCGATCTGGCGCACTATTACGAGGCCATCGCGCCGCTGATGCTGCCTTTTGCCGCCAACCGCCCGCTCAGCCTGGTGCGCTGTCCGCAAGGGCGGGCCAAGGCGTGCTTTTTCCAGAAGCATGACAGCGGCTCGTTCGGCGACGATGTCCACCATGTGCCCATCACCGAAAAGGACGGTGGAACAGAGGATTACCTCTACGTTACCGATAGCGCCGGACTTCTTTCCTGCGTGCAGATGGGCTCGATCGAATTTCACGGCTGGGGTGCCCGCGCGCAGGCGGTGGAACAGCCCGACCGGATGATCTTCGATCTCGATCCCGACGAGGACCTCGACTTCGCGCAAGTGCGCCGCGCTGCCCACGATATCGCGGGTCATCTGTCCGACATCGGCCTGGTCAGCTTTGCCATGCTGTCGGGCGGCAAGGGCGTGCACGTGGTGGTACCGCTTACGCCCGGCCACGATTGGGACACGCACAAGGACTTTGCCCGCCGCTTTGCCGAGGCCTTGGCGCTGGCCGCACCGGAGCGCTTCACCGCCACCATGAGCAAGGCCAAGCGCAAGGGCCGGATCTTCATCGACTGGCTGCGCAACCAGCGCGGCAGCACAGCGGTATTGCCTTACTCTGCTCGCGCCCGCGAAGGGGCACCGGTTGCCGTGCCGATTACCTGGGACGAACTGGATGGCATGGACAATGCCCATCCCTTCTCGATCGCCGATGCCGAGAGGCTGATCGACCGCGCCGCGCAACCCGCCTTGCGCGGCTGGGGCTTTGCCGGACAAACCCTACCCGAACTCTGACCGTCGCTGGTGACGGCCGGGCTGTAGGGTTCGGGCGCGAACGCTTAAGCGGCCTTGGCCAGCCGGCGCACTGTCTGCGGGGGCTGGCCATATTGCCGCATGAACGCCTCCCGCATGCGCCGAATGTCGACGAACCCACATTCGCGCGCGACCTGGTCCATCGGGTGGCGGGTTTCCTCGATCATCAACCGGGCGGCTTCCAGCCTGATCTGCTCGACCGCCTTGGCCGGTGTCTGCCCGGTTTCGGCGCGGAAGGCGCGGGCAAACTGGCGGGGCGAGAGGGCGGCAATCTCGGCCAGTTCCTCTACGGTCAGCGGATTGGCCAGGTGCGCCCGCGCAAAGATCACGGCCTTCTGGATACGGTCGCTGCTCGGCGCCAGTTCGAGCAGTTCGGAATGCTGCGACTGGCCGCCGGCACGGCGGTGGTGCATCACCAGGCGGCGGGCGATCGCGCCAGCCACATCGCGCCCCAGATCCTTTTCGATCAGGGCAATAGCCAGGTCGAGGCCGGCGGTAAGCCCGGCCGAGGTCCACACCGACCCTTCGTTGATGAAGATGCGGTCGTCCTCGACCCGCACGTTGGGAAAGTCTTCGCGCATCTGGCGGGCAAAGGCCCAGTGGGTGGTGGCGCGGCGACCGTCGAGCAGGCCGATCTGCCCGAGCAGGAATGCCCCCGTGCACAGGCCAGCCACGCGGCGCGCCTCGCGCGCCATGGTGCGCAGGGTTTCCAGCGTTGCCTCGTCCTGGCGCGGCGGTGGTACCAGCCCCGCCAGCAGCAACAGGGTATCAACCGGCCCGACCTGCGCCAACGGCACCGTAGGAACGGCAAACCCGCTGGACGACAAGACCTCCCCGCCCGCGACCGAGGCGATCGACAAGGTATAGTACGGTTCTTCCTGCACGACATTGGCCAATTCAAAGGCGGCCTGCACCCCCAGCGCAAGGAACTGGAAGCCTGGGGTCAACACCATGGAAACGTGCGGCATGTGGCCTCCACAAGCTATGTCTGAAAAACGTAGTTTCTACGTCATATCAGACATAGGCCGTCTGGTCCATAAGGTCCTTGTCACGAGCGATGACGCTCGCACCGACAAGCACAAGGACCACGACCATGACCGCCACCACCAAGGGAACCGCTCTCATCACCGGCGCATCGACCGGTATCGGCGCGATCTATGCCGACCGTCTCGCTGCGCGGGGGTATGACCTCATCCTCGTCGCCCGCAACCGCGACAAGCTGCAGGAACTGGCCGCGCAGATCTCGGACAAGACCGGCCGCTCGGTCGAAGTGCTCGCCGCCGACCTGGGCGACAGCGCCGACCTCGCCCGCGTCGAAAAGGTTCTGCGTGAAGATGCCAGCGTCACGGCGCTGGTCAACAACGCCGGGATCGGCACGCACACCGCGCTGCTGGAAAGCGACGTCGACAAGATGACCGCCATGGTCCAGCTCAACGTTACTGCGCTGATGCGGCTGACTTATGCGGCGGTGCCAGGGTTCGTGGCACGCGGCGGCGGCACCGTGATCAACATCGCCTCGATCGTCGCGGTGGCCCCGGAACTGCTCAATGGGGTCTATGGCGGCACCAAGGCGTTCGTGCAGGCTTTCACCACGTCGCTGAACCATGAACTGGCTGACAAGGGCATCCGCGCCCAGTCCGTACTGCCCGGCGCCACCCGCACCGATTTCTGGGCCCTCGGCGGGTTGCCGGTAGAGCACCTGCCCACCGAGATCGTGATGGACGCGCAAGACATGGTCGACGCTGCGCTCGCCGGGCTCGACCAGGGCGAAACCAGCACCATCCCTGCGCTGCGCGACGTGGCGCTGTGGAATGCCTTCGAGGCCGCCCGCGCCGCGCTCGGCCCCCAGCTCTCTGCCACCCATTCCGCGCCGCGCTTCCACGCCGCGGCCTGATCGCTCTTCCCCCCCCTCCCGGAAACGGAACTACTGTCATGAAACTCACCGGCAACACCATCTTCATCACTGGCGGCACCAGCGGCATTGGCCGTGGCCTGGCCGAAGCGCTCCACAAGCTGGGCAACAAGGTCATCATCTCGGGGCGGCGCACCGCGTTGCTGGAAGAGGTGACGGCAGCCAATCCCGGCATGGCGTCGGTACAGCTCGACGTCACCAAGCTCGATAGCATCCAGCGCGCAGCGCGGGACGTGATCGCGCGCTACCCCGATCTCAATGTCGTGTTCAACAACGCGGGCTTCATGCCGTTCGACGACGTCTCCGGCCCGGTTGACGACGAGCTCGCGCAGGAATTGATCACCACCAACCTGCTGGGACCGATCCGCGTGACTTCGGCCCTGATCGAACACCTCAAGACCAAGCCCGAAGCGACCGTGCTCTACACCAGCAGCGTGCTGGCTTATGTGCCGATCGCCAGCAACGCGATCTATTCCGCAACCAAGGCGGCCCTGCATTCCTACGCGCTGTCGCAGCGGTTCCAGCTGCGCGACACATCGGTGCGCGTGCAGGAAATCGCCCCGCCGTGGGTCGATACCGACCTCATCTACAAGAGCGGCGATCCCCGCGCGATGCCGCTGCCCGATTTCATCGAGCAGACCCTGGTGGCGCTGGCAACCGACGCGCCCGAGGTGATCGTCGAAGGCATCCGCGCCATGCGCGACAACCCCGGAGCCGGCGAGCATGCCCTGTTCGACGCCTTCAACCAGAGCCTTGTCGAAAACCCCATTCCCACCGGCGCATGAGCGCCAGCGGACAAACTCACAGGCAAAAGGATATCGTCATGTCTCGCATCACCATTCCCGAAATTGCCGCCGCCCCGGAAGGTTCGCAGGCCGCGCTGGGCGCCATCAACGCCAAGCTGGGTCGAGTGCCCAACTTCTTCCGCGTGCTCTCGAACAGCCCGGCGGCGATCACCGCCCACGCGGCGCTCAACCAGGGCCTGGGCAAGGGGCTCGATCTCAAGACCCGTGAACGCATCGCCCTTGCCGTGGCGGCTGTGAACGGCTGCGAATATTGCGATGCCGCCCACACCTTCACCGGCCACAATTTCGCCAAGCTGAGCAGGGACGAAATCGACCTGGCGCGGCAGGGAACCTCGGCCGATCCGCATGCTGCAGCGGCCGTGCACTTTGCCCGCAAGGTGGCCGAGGCACGGGGCAAGGTTTCGGCAGAAGACATCGCGGCCCTCCGCTCCGCCGGGTTCGGCGACGGCCAGATCGTGAAGATCGTTGCCGTGGTGGCCGAAAACTTCTTTACCAACCTGATCAACAACGTGGCCGCCACCACGGTCGACTTCCCCGCAATCTAACGCCACCGCCCCTCGATAGGCCCAAATCGCGGCGCTGTGCAGACACCGATCTGCACAGCGCCGCGATGCGTTTGGCCCTATCCGTTTGGGATCGCATCCAGATCGAGGTGCCCCGTGGCCCGCAGCAGGGCTGCCTGGGCGATGATCGTGTCGCTGCGGTTGCGTGCCAGCGCGAGCTGGGCGGAACGCAGGCTTTCGTCCGCCACCAGAATGTCGAGCGTCGAGCGCAGGTCAAAGCCGTATTCGGCCCTGACCCCGCCCAGCGCAAGATTGGCCGCGTCCACACCTGCCTGGTTGGCCGCCATCTGCGCCCGTGCACCGGCCAGGGCAGCCCAGGCGGCATCGGTGGAGCGCGTCGCCTCGCGGCCGGCGGCGGCGGCATCGAACACCGTGGCGCGTTGCGTGGCCTGCGCCTGGCGCACTTGCGAGGCAACCAGACCGCCGGTGAGGATCGGAATATGCAAGCTTAGCCCGAGATTGGCGGCACGCAGGGAACTGCCCGCCCCAACGCCACCAAGGCGCACGTCATAGCCATAGCCACCACCCACAGACACCGTGGGCGCGCTGCCGGCGCGGGCTTCCTGTATCCGCGCACCGGCCGCATCGGCGGCGCGCAAGCTCTGTTGATACAGCGGGTTGGCTGCCAGGGCATCGGCGCGCGCCTGTTCCAGCGTGGCTGGCATCGGGCCCAGCGCGGGCGGCGGCGCCAAGGGTCCGGGATCCTGCCCTACCACCGCGCGATAGTTTGCCGTGGCGCTATCGAGCGTGGCCTGCGCGGCGGCCAGGGTCGCCCCCGCGCTGGCGCGCTGCGCCTCAAGCTGGGCGACATCGGTGCGGGTGGCCTTGCCCAGGCGATAGCGCGCCTGCGCCTCTGCCACCTGGTGGTCGAGCAGGGCGATATCCGCCTTGCCGATATCCACGGCCTGCTGGTCATACAGCAGTTCGGCATAGACGCCGATCACCTGCGTGAGCAGCGCCGCCTCGGCGTCGCGCAGTCCTTCCTCGCCGGCTGCCACGTCTCCTTCCGCCGCGCGCAGCCGCGAGGAAACCCGGCCGCCGGTCCAGATCGGCAGGCTGGCGGAAACGGTGCCGCCTGCGCCGCGATCATAATCGAAGCGGTCATAGCCGGCCGCCCCATCCGCTGCAGCAGTGATCCGCCCACCCGCCCGTGCCTGTTCGGGCGTTTCGGCCAGCGCATCCTGCCGCGCGTGGGCCGCGGCCAATGTTGGGTTGCCAAGATAGGCCGCTTCCACCGCATCGCGCAGGGTTTCCGCCTGGACGGGCGCCGATGCCAGCGCGGTGGAAAGCGCTACGGCAACCATAAGCCGCTTACTCATGGTGCAGCGCCCAGGCCGGGGTCGCCCGCGCGGCGCGCAGAGACTGGGCGATCACCGTAAGCACGGCAATGGCCAGGGCCAGGAGCGTTGCGGCAACGAAGTACAGCGGCGAGAGCGCAATGCGATCGCTGAAACCGGCCAGCCATTGCCGCATCGCAACCCATGCCAGGGGCCAGGCAATCACATTGGCGATCAGCACCGGACGCAGAAACTGGCCGACCAGCAGCTTGACCACGTCGCGCGAGGAGGCGCCCAGTGCCTTGCGGATGCCGATCTCTTTCACGCGCCGCGAGGTATTGAACGAAGCAAGCCCCCACAGGCCAACGCAGCCGATCAGCACAGCGAGCACCGAGCCGATGGTGAAGAGATTGGCGGCGTGGTCATCGGCCTCGAACAGCTTGGCAAGGTCCTGATCGGCAGGCGCCGCGTCAAACGGTACTTCCGGGGCGATCTTGCGCCATGTGTCGCGCACCGCATCCATCGCGGCATCCATGCGTCCGGCATAGCGCGCGGTGATCACCGGCGCGCCAAGGTAATGGCTCCAATAGGTGTAATAGGTGGCGTCCATCGGCACGTGCGGCGAAAAGAACCGCATGTCGTCCACCACGCCGATGATCGTGCGCGGCTGCCCCTTGCCCAGCGTCTTGCCGACCGCCTCCTGTGCAGAGCGGAAGCCAAGCACGGCAACGGCTGTCCGGTTGATCACGATCGCGCGGTTGTCCTTGCTCTTGGTGCCATAGGAATCGTCAGCCCCGTGCTGGTCGTCGAATACGCGGCCGGCGATCACCCGCGCGCCATAGGTGGCAAAGAAGCCGCGACCGACCACGATCTCGCGCAGCGAAGGTCCAGAGCCAGGTTGGCCAGGGATTTCGATGTTGCTGGCATTGTTGTTGCCAAAGCCACCGGCGGCACTGTCAGCAATCCCGACCGCGCGGATCATTGGCAAACCGGCGATGGCATCGCGCATGGTGTCTTGCTGCCCCTCGCTCAACCCCGCCATGCTCTTGACCACGATCAGCCCATCGCGGGCGAAGCCGAGATCGGCCTGACGCAGATGGCGGGTCTGCGCCACCAGCACCAGGGTGCCGGTGATGAAGGCGGTGGCCAGCGCGAACTGGAACACGACAAGCATTTCACGCAGCCTGGCGCCGGTGCGGCCGCCCCCGGGCGAACGCGCCGATGCCAGCACGGCAGCAGCGGGAAAGCGGGAAAGCAGCACGGCGGGATAAAGCCCCGCGCCAATTCCGACGACGATGGACAGCACCAGCAAGGCCGGCACGACGGTGGCATAGGGGATCGACAATGCCAGGCCCGCTGCGGCATTAACCAGCGGCAGGCCCAGTTCTGCCAGTGCCAGCGCGACCAGCGCAGCAAGCGCCGTGGTGAGAATGGCCTCTCCGGCAAACTGGCGCACCAGCATGCTGCGGCTGGCGCCCAGCACCTTGCGCATGGCCACTTCGCGGGCGCGCAGGCCGGCGCGCGCCGTGGCCAGGTTCACATAATTGACGATCGCGATCAGCAGGGTGAGCGCGCCGACCACGCCGAGCGTCACGATAGTCTGGCGCATGCTCGCCATTTCGCGCCCCGCCGGGGTCAGGTGCAGATCGGTGAGCGGCAGCAGCGTGAGCTGCATGGTCTTGTCTGCATTGGCACCCAGATCCCTCGTTCCGTGGCGTACCACGAAGGCCGGCATCCGGGCGGCAAAGGCCTTGGCCGCAGCGGGGTTGGGAAAGCGCAGATAGGTGTTCACCGAGGTGCTGCCCCAGTGATACCACCAGTCTTCGTTGCCCTTGGGCGCCCCCTTGGGGCTGCGCGCGAGCATCGTGAACTTGAGATCGGTATTGCGTGGCAACGGGGCAAACACCCCGGCGACGCGATAGGATGCGGTGCCGGCGCCGATGTTGAGCGTGAGCGTCTGGCCAACCGCATCGGTGCTGCCGAAATATTTGCGGGCCATGTTGGCATCGATCAGCACGTTGGACGGATCGGCGAGCGCACGCCCGCCTTCGCCCTGCAGCATGGGCAGGTCCATCACCTCGAAAAACTGCGGATCGACCCAGGCAAGGTCCTCGGCCGTGCCTATCCCGCCGCGCAGCACTGTGGCGCCCACGCCATTGATGCTGGTGCCTGAAAGCCCGGGAAAATCGGCCTTCATTTCCTCCAGCAGGCCGCCCATCGTATTGGGATAGGCACCGTTGAACGGGCTGTCGGGCATGTGCCACACCGTTTGCACGATGTACACCTGGTCGTGACGCGGCAGCCATGTCTCGTAGCTTGTCTCGAACCTGACATAGAGGCCCAGCACCAGAAACACGGCGATGCCGATGGCCAGACCGCCGATATTGAGCGCGGCGTAGAGCCGGTGGCGTGTGAGCGAACGATAGAGAGTGAGGAAGGCAAAGCGGTTCATCGGCGTGCCTCCTCAGATCGCGCGGGCGAGCGAGGCGACGATGCGCCCGTCGAGCATGTCGATCCGCCGTCGCGCGATGTCGGCATGGCTGGGCGAATGCGTAACCATGATGATCGTGGCGCCATCGGCATTGAGGCTGGTGAGAATATCCATCACCTGCTGCCCGTTTTCGGTGTCGAGATTGCCGGTCGGCTCGTCGGCCAGGATCAGCTTGGGTTCGCCCACGATGGCGCGGGCAATGGCGGCGCGCTGCTGCTGCCCGCCGGAAAGCTGGTGCGGATAGTGGCGCGCGCGGTGGGATATGCCCACCCGGTCCATCGCGGCGGCGACGCGGCCCTTGCGATCGCCACCGGCGTCCTTGCGATAGATCAGGCCCAGTTCAACGTTCTCGGCGATGGTCAGCTCGTCGATCAGATTGAAGCTCTGGAACACAAAGCCCAAAGTCATCGCCCGAAAGCGGGCCAGCTCTGCTTCCTTGAGCGCGACGAGATCACGATCGCCGAACAGATAGCGCCCGGCCGTGGGGCGATCGACCGTGCCCAGCGTATTGAGCAACGTGGATTTTCCGCAACCGGACGGCCCCATGATGGCGACGAATTCGCCCGCTGCCACGTCCAGGTTGATGTCGGCGAGCGCGGTCGTTTCCACCTCGTCGGAAACATAGCGGCGCTGGATATTCTCTAGGCGGATCATGCTGGGCCCTTTGGTCAGCGAAGGTTGATGATGTCGCCCGTGATGGACGATGTGTTGGTGGTCACGATGCGGTCTCCCGCGTCCAGCCCGGCCAGGATTTCCACCTGCGCGGGGTTGCGCCGGCCGACTTTGATCGCGCGGCGCCGGGCGTGGCGGCCATCTGCATCGACCACGAAGGCCGACGTGCCGCCGCCGCTGTCGAGCCAGCCGCCCACCGGCGCCACCAGCGCCTTGCTGGTTGCGCCCAGGGTGGCGCGGATATCCATCGTCTGGCCGCGGTTCAGGCCTTGTGGCGTGGGGCCGGCAAAACCCAGTTCGATGTGGAAACGGCCATTGGCGACCGCGGGCAGGACTTTGCTGACGACCAGACCGATGCCGGCGTCGCCCTTGGCCTGCTGGCCCACGGCAACGCGGCCGAGATAGTATTCGTCCACGTCGGCCACCAGTTTCCAGGCGCCTTCGCTGTCCACCTGCGCCACGTGGTCGCCCGCCTTGAGCGTCTGCCCGGGCTGGATCACCAGGTTGCCCAAGCGGCCAGTGACCGGCGCGCGCACCACCAGCGCATCCAGTCCGGCGCGCACTGCGGCAAGGTTGCCACTCAAGCGCGCGCGCGTGTCGGCCAGGCGCGAGGCCTGGAGCCCGGCGGTCTGGTCTTCACGGTCCTGCCCCGCACGCAACTGGCCCAGGCGCTTGCGCTGGTAATCGGCCTCTTCCTGGTAGCTTTTCACACCCTCGTCAGAGACGAAACCCTGATCGTGCAACTGCTGGCGGATCGCCAGGTCGCGCCGCGCCTTGAGCAGGTCATAATTGGCCGAGGCGGTCTGCGCGGCCCGGTCGAGGCGGCTGCGCTCCAACGACAGTTCATCGCCGGTCAGGGTGCCCAGCTGACTGGCGATTTCCGCCTCGCGGGTTAGCACGTCGAGCTTGAGCGTGGGATTGACCAGCGTGGCCAGCGGTTGGCCGGCCGTGACCCAGGCGCCGTCCTGCACCAGCAGTTTCTCCACCTGGCCGCCCGACAGCGTATCGACCAGCGTGGTAACCTTGGGCGCGACCGAGGCGCGGATCGGCAGATAGTCCTCGAACGGGGCGCGTACCACGGTGCCGGTTTCGATCGTGGCCGCTGCGATATCGGTCGACCCGGCGGCCGGCAGCAGGTGCCAGGTCAGTCCCGCTGCCAGCACGATCGCCACGCCGCCTGCTACCCAGCGCCAGCGGCGGCTGATGCGAGGCCGCGTGACGCGACGGTCCATGCCGGCACCAGGGGAAAGTGGCGATTCGGAAGATGCTCCAGTGCTCATGCGGACAGTATCGCAAAGCTTGTCGGACTTTCCTAAGGCACTGATAATACAACGAACATCAGACCATGCTGGACAAGCCTCGTTGCGATATCGCACACACTGTCCGGAAATGGACAGTCCAACGCCCCCGTCAAGCCCGCCCCGCGTCCTGCTGATCGACGATGATCGCGACGTGCATCAGGCCGTCGCCGTCCTCTTCGGCCGCGCCGGGATCGAGCTGGTCAGCGCGATGCAGCCCGAAGAGGCCTACTCGGCGTTGGAGCTGGCGCCAGCCGACGCGATCCTGCTCGATCTCAATTTCACACGTGGCCGCACCCACGGCGAGGAAGGCTTCGCCGCACTGGCCCGGCTCTTGGGCGACGATCCGGATGCGGCCGTGGTCGTGATCACCGGCCATAGCGGCATCCGCATCGCCGTGGCCGCGATGCAGGCCGGTGCGATCGATTTCGTCATGAAGCCATGGCGCAACGACGAACTGCTCGAGCGCGTGCGCGTGGCGCTGGCCCATCGCCAAAGGCGCCGGGAAATCGCGGCGCTGCGCCAGCACGATGGCATCCCGGCCGATCCGCCGCGTCTGCTCGGTGCCAGCCCAGCAATGGAGCGTGTGCGCGACCTTGTCCGCCGGGTCGGGCCGACAACCGCCAATGTGCTGATCCTGGGCCCGGCCGGCTCAGGACGCACCCTGGCGAGCAGGGCGATCCATCACGCTTCCCCGCGCGCGACGGGCGAACTGGTGATGCTGGACGCGCGCGCCGCGGCCGATCCGCGCGACGATGTCGCAGCGGCAGATATCGAGCGCGCGTCCGGCGGCACGCTGTTGCTGCGCCACGTCGATCGGTTGGCCGAGGTCGCGCAGGGGCGCCTGCTCGCCCGCCTGCCGGCCGATATTCGCATTGTCGCCACGGCAGACACGGCCGAGCCGCTGATCCCGGCGTTGCGGGCACGGGTGGGCACGGTGGAAATCGCCATGCCACCTCTGGCCCAGCGCGGCGCCGACGCTCTGTTGCTCGCGCGCCATTTCGCCCGCGCGGCCGAACGCCGGCACGGCAAACCGGTGCTTGGCTTCATGCCAGAGGCCGAGACGGCCCTTGCCGTCACGCCTTGGAGCGACGACGTGCGCGGCCTGGCCCAAGCGGTGGAGCGGGCCGTGGTGCTAGGCGATGGCGGGCTGATCAGCGAGGCTGACCTGGGTCTCGGCCCTTCCCCGGCCGAAGCGCCGTCGCCAGCAGCGGTCGCGTCCACGCTCAACCTGGAAGAGAGCGAGCGCGTGCTGGTTGCAGCGGCGCTCAAGCGGCACGGCTTCAATGTCAGCCACGCGGCCGAAGAATTGGGGCTGAGCCGGGCTGCGCTCTATCGCCGGATGGCCAAGCATGGCCTCTAGCAGCGTAAGGACCGCGCTGCCGGGACAGCTGCTGCTGTTCGGCTGCGGCGCGGCCACGGTCGCCGCCTGGACCGGCGGGTTTTATGCCTGCTTCGTGCTGGTGCTGTTGCTCGGCTTCTGGTTGGCCAGCCTCGCGCTTGCCCGCGCGATGCCGCTGCACCTGCCCGCCGAACGACAGGTGGCGGCGCCCGATGGCGAAACCGATCGCGCGGTGCTGCGTGCCGTGTTGGACCAGGCGCCCACCCCTCTGTTGAGCGTGGAGCGCAGCGGCCGCGTTCGTGCGCTCAATCGGGCGGCACGCATGCTGTTCGACATCGAGGACGCGCTGATCGATGTGCCCGAGGCCTTGCGGGAAAGTGCACCGCGCCTGCGCTACGCCGGCCGGGCCTATCGCATCGACCGGATCGAAGCCCATGGCGCTGGCGCCGCACGCACCATCCTCGCCCTGATCGACATCGAAAGCGAAGAACGCCTGGCCGAAGCGCGAACGACGCGCGAACTGCTCGACGTGTTGAGCCACGAGGTGATGAACGCGCTTACACCGATCGCCTCGCTCGCTGACAGCGCGCTGGCGACGCTCGACGACACGCCACCACCGGTCGCGCATTTGCGCGACATGCTCGGTACGCTGTCTCGCCGTGCCGATGGCCTGCTCCATTTCACCCAGGCCTATCGCCAGCTGGCCCGGCTTCCCGAGCCGGTCCTGGCGCCGACGACGCTGGCGGTGCTGTTCGACGATCTGCGCCGCATGTTCGCCGCGCGTTGGGGCGGCCGCGTCGCTTTCGTGGCGGATGGGCCGCCAGACGGCATGGTCTTCATCGACCGCGACCAGATCAGCCAGGCCTTGTGGGCCTTGCTCCAGAATGGCGCCGAGGCCGCAGTGGCCGCAACCGACGCCCCACAGGTTCGCCTTTCCGCCAAGCTGGACGACCGCCTGTCGATATGCGTTGCCGACAACGGCCCCGGCGTGCCCGATGAGGGCCGCGCGCGCATCTTCCGCCCGTTCTACACTACCAAGAAAGAAGGCAGCGGCATCGGCCTGAGCCTGGCACGACAGATCGCCCGTGCCCATGGCGGCGATCTGTCTCTGCTCCCCGGCAAGGACACCGCGTTCGAACTGGCGCTGCCCCGCCATGGTCGGAACGCGGATGGCATGCATGCCGCCAAGCCGGCAGCCGATCCCATCCCCGGCAAATGACGTGGGAAAGCCGGTTGCGGTGCCCCGGCACCCGATATATCCCAGCCAGGTGAACGTCTTGGCCCGGTGAAGACAGGAAAAGTGCATGCGTGTTCTTGTGATCGGGTTGGGCGACATCGCCCGCAAGGCGTATCTTCCGGTCATGGCCACGCGGCCCGATCTCGAAATCCATCTGGCGACGCGGGATCGATCTGTGCTCGATGAAGTAGGTCGCACGTTTCGCATCCAGCATCGGCACAACAGCGTCATCGATGCGCTGTCTGCCACCACGTTCGACGCGGCCTTTGTCCACGCGGCCACGTCTGCACACGCCGAACTGGTGAAATTGCTCCTCGAACGTGAAATCGCCACGTTCGTGGACAAGCCGCTCGCCGACAATCTTGCCGAGGTTGAAGCGCTCACCATGCTGGCACAGACCCGCGCCACGCCGCTGCAGTTGGGCTTCAACCGGCGGTTCGCGCCAGACTACGCCACCCTGCGCGGCACGAACGCCAGCCTTATCGTCATGGAAAAGCACCGCAATGCGCAGCCGGACCAACCGCGCCGCGTGATCTTCGACGATTTCATCCATGTCGTGGATACGCTGTTATCGATGGTGCCTGGGCCAGTACTTCGCCACACGATCGAAACCAACGTCATCGACGGCTTGCTGCACGCGGTTACCCTGACACTGGCTGGCGACGGGTTCAGCGCCATCGGCATGATGCATCGTGACAGCGGCCTGGATGAAGAACGCCTCGACGTCATCGGCGGCGGCGCCCGCCACACTGTCCTCAACCTGGCTGACCGTGTCGACACGCGTGGAAGACAGAGCCTGCAACGCCGCGGCGACTGGGTTCCGGTTGGCCGGCAACGGGGTTTTGAAGCGATGTGCGACGATTTCCTGCTCGCTGCCCGCGAGCGTCGACCGGTCGATACGGCCGCGATCCTGGCGACGCACCGCCTGTGCGAGGCGATCGTGCGCCACGCGGAACAATAGCGCGGAAATGCCGGATCAGCCGGCTATGCGCGGCCGGCCTTCTTCTCTCGGCGCAAACCACTGCGCGGCAAAGGTCACGAAGACGTTGGCATTCAACGGATAGCTGAACAGATAGCCCTGCATGAGATCGCAACCGATTTTCTGCAACTTCAATGCTTGTGACGCCGTCTCCACCCCCTCGACAATGCAGGATAGCCCCAGCGAATGGCAAAGATTGACGACCGCATCGACGATCGACACGCTGTAGCTGTTGTCGAAATTGAGGGCGAAGCTGCGATCGATCTTCACCTTGTCGAGCGGCAGGCGATGAAGATTGCTGAGGCTCGAATAGCCCGTGCCGAAATCGTCCAGAGCAACCTGCATGCCAATGGCGCGGAAGCGGTGAAGCGCATGGATCGCCGCGTCAAGGTTGCGCATCACCGCCGTCTCGGTCACCTCGATACACAGGCGGCGTGGGTCGGCAGACGAATTGCTGACCATGTCAAGCATCGCATCCACCGTCTCGGCGCAGTGCAGATCGCAGGCGGATACGTTGACCGAGAGCGTCTTGCCCGGCGGCAGCATGTCCAGCAGTTCCAACGCGCGGCGCATGGCATTGCGCGTAATCACATGGATCACGGTGCTGCGTTCGGCAATTTCGACAAAGCGCTGTGGCTCGACTACGCCCAGGCGCGCACTCGTCCAGCGCGCCAGGAGTTCTCCGCCGACCACTGCGCCCGATTGCATGGAAACGATCGGCTGCACGTCAAAATGCAGTTCGTTTTCGAATTCGCTCGCGTGCAGTTCCGCCTCGATGACGTGATCGTCCAGCAGCCGGCGTTCCAGTTCGAGATTGAAAGGAACCGCTTGTCCGGGCCTCTCCCGCTTGGCGTGGTAAAGTGCGTGGTCCGCACGCTTGGCCAGGTCCACCGGGGTGAGTTCGCTGTCGACAAACGGGGCAAGCCCGATCGAGACCCCAAGGCTCACCTGCCTGTCGCCAATGCGCATCGGCGCTGCCACCGCGGCACAGATCGTCTCCGCCAGCCGCAAGGTGGCCGCGCCATCAAGCTGCACGATCATCGCAAATTCGTCGCCACCCAGGCGATAGAGCGTGGCGTCGGGGCCTGCGGTGTCGCGCAGCAAGCGGGCAACCTCGATCAGCACGCCGTCTCCCACCAGGTGGCCGAACGTGTCGTTGATCGGCTTGAAGCGATCGAGATCGATCAAACCCACGGTCATGGCATCGAGGTTGGCCGGGATCGCCGCATGCTCGAGATCGGCATAGAAACGCCGCCGATTGTAGAGCCCGGTGAGTTCATCGCTATCAGCCAGCAGGCGCGCCTCCCGCTCCTGTCGGCCAGCCTCGATGGCGCTGTGGGACTGGATCGCCAGTTCTCGGTTCAGGCTTTGCACGCGACGCGCGATGAGGGCGGCAACCGCCAGAAACAGGACAATGCAAAAGCCGATTATCGGAAATAACTCGCGAACGGCCAAAGACCCCGGAGCAAGGCGTTGCCACGCAATCGTGCCGAGCGGCGCACCCGACCAGTCGCGCACCAAGGTGGAGGCTTCGTCGCCCGCGGATCGGCCGCCCTGTGCCCACCGCAGATGCTGCAAGCCAAAGCCTTTGCCCCATTCTGCAAGCAGCTTGTTGTCGAGAAGGCGGATATCGACAAAAATACGATAGGTCGACGTGTCGAGCGTCGCCGGGCCGCTTTCCCGGACGATCGGCGAAAATGCAATCAACGCCGGGGTGTCCCCCGCCTTGCCCAGCAAGACCATGGCATCGCCGCGCTGTCTTACGGCGGCCTCGTTCGCCGGTACCCGGGCCAGCAAGGCCTTGAGAGTCCGCGGCCCGATCAGGTCAGCAAGCGGGGGCGCCCGTCCGGATGGGAGATGCGCAAACAACGTCCGTCCGTTTGCATCGATCACATAGCCCAGGCCGATCGGCGTTCCCCATTGCGACACGATCCACGGATCGTCCATGGTGCCATAGGCGTGGGCGAAAGCATCGTTCCAATGGGCATTGATGTAGGTTTCGTTGCTGATGCGCGACCGTTCGCGATCGATCGCCCCGGAAATCGAAATGGCCGCCAGCCGGTCGGCATGGGCATCGGCGTTCCACACCAGGAAAGTGACGATAAGCACCGAGGTCAGCACCGAAAGGCTTATCAGCACAGTCAGCAACGCCGCGTGAGACGTGCTGCCGGCGCGCGACATGCGTAGCGCAACGCGGGAGACCTTCCCGAACGCGGCGAAAACTTTTGCCATCGGTAGAGACTGCTTGAAACACGTTAAACAGGGGTAAATTATTCCCGCAAAACGTGCACTTGCCGATGTAGCCAGACTGTCGCCAACTCATCCTTTACTTTGTCGCGCGCGCGGTTGTTCCGCGTTGCCTGATAGCAGGAAGACAAGCGGTGCGGCTTCCAAGCGTCATCACGTGGAATGCCAAGACGCTCGACACGTTCATCACTGCGCCGCAAAGTGCGGTCAAGGGCACCAAAATGTCGTTCTTTGGCGAGAAGGACCCGACCAAGCGCGCGGTGATCATCGCCTATCTGCAAGGCTTGAAATAACGTGCCGGCAGCGCAGGGTGGCCTGATGGCGCCTTGCCTGGGCGGCGTGGGCGCAATCATCATCGACCACGGTCTGCCCCGGCGCATATGAATGGTAATGGCGGCGTGACGCGACTTGATCGCCCGCGCCGCCCCACCAAGCTGGATTGAACGGGGCCGCGCTCTAAGCCAATCCGAATTGCTGCTGCAATTCTGCCAGCAATTCCTTGTGGAAGGCGATCATCCGGTCATCGGGCTGCCATGCCGCAAAAAAGTCGAACTCCGGATCGATGACAAGGCATACGCGTAAATGCCGTGCTGCCCGGCGCGATCGCTACGCCGATGCTGCGCGGCGCGCTGGAGGCGAGCGGCTACACCGAAGCAGAGTTTGCGCCCGCACTCAGCCTGTTCAACCGCTTTGGTCGCCCCGAGGAAGTCGCCGAAGCCAGCGCACGGCTCTGTTCGGATGCCGCCAGCTATATCACCGGCCACAATCTTGCGGCCGAAGCGGGCTACCTCTCGCGCTAGAGTAGGCGTGATGATCAAGTCGGAGATTGTGCGCGCCGGTGCGGCCGGCTGCGCCATTGGGCCGACCGACACTGAAGCAAACTGCTATGCAGCCACAGAAAACTCTCAGAGCGGCTGGGTAGGTCTCTGGCCATCGCCTTTGCAAAACCTGGGGCCGTTCGCGGCAGGTTCCACCCGGTGGCCGGATGTTTTTTGCACCATCGCGTGAAGCCAAAGCATGGGTTGCGCGTTCGGGCACAAGACAGCAGCCAATAGCAGGAACAGCCTATGACCACCGTCGCCGACGTGATCGTGAAAACACTCGAAGCGGCAGGGGTCGAGCGCTGCTATGGCATTCCTGGCGACACGCTAAACCATATCACCGATGCCATCCGGACAAGCGCGATCCGCTGGGTTCACGTCAGACACGAGGAAGCCGGCGGCTTTGCTGCCGGGGCCGATGCGATGCTGACCGGCAAACTTGCCGCCTGCGCCGGATCGTGCGGCCCGGGCAGCCTGCATTTCATCAACGGCCTGTTCGAATCCCACCGCAACCGCGCCCCGGTAGTGCTGATCGCCAGCCAGATCGTGCGGGATGAGCTGGGCTTCGACTTTCCGCAGGAGGTCGATTTCAAGGCAGTCTACGCCTCGTGCAGCGTGTTCTGCGAGGAAATCCGCACACCGGGACAGGCCCGGCGGATGACGGCGATGGCCGCGCAAGCCGCACTGGCCAAGCGCGGCGTCGCGGTGCTGATCGTGCCTGCCGATGTATCGAGCGCCAAGGCAGCCGACGAACCGGACTTTGCCGTGCATCGCGCCGCCCCGGTCATTCGCCCTGCGGACGCGGAACTGGATCGTCTGGCAGCGGCGCTCAACAGCGGCCGGCGGATCGCGATCTACGGCGGTTCGGGGTGTGAGCAGGCGCACGATGCGGTCGTGGCGCTGGCCGAGCGGCTGCGCGCGCCGGTGGTGCGGACATCGCGCGCCAAGGACTTTCTGGAGTACGACAATCCCTTCGATGTCGGCATGACCGGCATCTTCGGCAGTGAGGCAGGCTATCACGCGCTGGTCTCCTGCGACGTGCTGCTGCTCCTGGGCTGCGACTTTGCCTGGCGGCAGTTCTATCCCGAGAAAGCCACGATCCTGCAGGTCGACCTCGACGGCACGCACCTCGGCCGCCGGCATCCGGTCGACGTGGGGGTGGTCGGCGATATCGCGCCAACTCTTGACGCCCTGCTGCCGCGGATCACGCCGTGCGACGACAATGCCTTTCTCGACGAATGCCTCGATCATCACCGCAAGGCACATGCGGCACAGGCGAAGCACGCCACGGTCGGCAAGGGCGGCGCGATCCATCCGCAATATCTGACGCAGACCATTTCGCGCCATGCCGCGCCAGACGCGGTGTTCACCGCCGACGGTGGCTCGCCCATGGTCTGGTCGCTGCGCCACATTGCCGCAACAGGCCAGAACCGCACAGTGGTCAGCCTAACCCATGGCACGATGGCCAACGCCATGCCGCAGGCGCTGGGGGCCAAGGCTGCCTTCCCCGATCGGCAGGTCATTGCCTTGTCCGGCGATGGCGGCCTGGCCATGTTGCTAGGAGACCTGCTGACCGCCGTGCAGGAAAAGCTGCCGATCAAGGTCGTGGTCTTCAACAACGGTGCGCTCGACTTCGTGGAAATCGAGCAGAAGGTCGAAGGGCTGCTCGATGCCTATACCGAGCTGGTCAATCCCGACTTCGCGCGCGTTGCCGAAGCGATCGGCTTTAGCGGGCGGCGGGTCGAACGCGCAGAAGACCTCGAGGCTGCCGTCCAGGCCTGGTTGCAGGAGCCGGGAACAGCGCTGCTCGACGTTGTCACCGACCGCTATGAACTGGTCATGCCACCGGCGGTCAAGCCCGGCCAAGTCGCGGGAATGGCGCTCTATTCCGCCAAGGCCGTGCTGGGCGGGCGCGGACGCGAGGTGGTCGGGATCATCCGGAACCTGATCGCGTGAGCGGGCGCCCTACCCTCACCCAGGCGCTGTGGCGCGATCATGCGCTGTCGCGCAACGTGCTGCTGTTCGGGGCGCTGGCCGGTACTATCGGGACGATTGCGGTAGGCTGGGACCATCCGCGCGCGTGGTGGCTGCTGTTGCTCTTCTTGCCCTTGTTGCTGATCACGGTGATCGACCTCGCGCAGACCCACCATTCGCTGCGCCGCAACTACCCAGGCTCTGCGCGCCTGCGCTGGTTCTTCGAATGGCTGCGCCCGTTCCTGCGCTCCTACATCGTCGAAAGCGATCTGGATGGGCGCCCCTTCAGCCATGATGAGCGCGCCCTGGTCTATGCCAGAGCCAAGGGCGATGTATCGACCCATCCGTTCGGCACCGAACTCGACGTCTATTCCGAGGAATACGAGTGGCTGGCCCACTCGATCGCGCCGACCCGCAATGCCGAACGCTATACGCGCGTGACCGTCGGCACGGACCAGTGCAGCAGGCCCTACCAGGCGGCGCGGCTCAACATTTCCGCCATGAGTTTCGGCGCGCTCAGCGCCAATGCGATCGAAGCGCTCAATCTGGGCGCCAGGATCGGTGGCTTCTATCATGACACCGGTGAAGGCGGCCTGTCTCCCTACCATCTCAAGCATGGCGGCGACGTCGTGTGGGAGATCGGTTCGGGCTATTTCGGCTGCCGCGACGCCAAGGGCGATTTCCATCCCGAGCATTTTCGCGAGCGCGCCGGCCATGATGCGGTCGTGATGACCGAGATCAAGCTCAGCCAAGGCGCCAAGCCCGGGCACGGCGGCTTACTGCCCGGAGCCAAGGTCACAGCGGAAATCGCGAAAATCCGCGATGTTCCCGAAGGCGAGGATTGTCTTTCGCCGGCCTATCACACGGCCTTTTCGACCCCGCGTGGCCTGCTTGAATTCGCCGCCCGGATGCGGGACCTGTCGGGTGGCAAGCCAGTCGGCATCAAGCTGTGTGTCGGCTATCCGCACGAGTTGTTCGCGGTGGTCAAGGCCATGGTCGAGACGGAGATACTGCTCGATTTCATCGTCATCGACGGGGCCGAAGGGGGCACCGGTGCGGCCCCGACCGAACTGTCCGATCGCGTGGGCATGCCCCTGCGCGAAGGGCTGATGCTGGCCCGCAATGCCCTGGTCGGCACCAACCTGAAGGGCCGCGTCAAGCTGGCCGCATCGGGCAAGGTCAACTCCGGCGCGGCCATCGCGATGAACGCGGCGCTGGGCGCAGACTGGTGCAACGCGGCCCGACCGTTCATGTTCTCGCTCGGCTGCGTCCAATCGCTGCGCTGCCACACCGATACGTGCCCGACGGGCATCGCGACCCAGTCACTGGCCCGCCAACGCGGGCTCGTCGTGCCGGAAAAGGCCGAACGCGTCGCCCGGTTCCAAAAAGCCACGCTCGACGCCTTGCACGATATCGTGGTGGCAGCCGGCCTGAACACGCCGGACGAATTTACCCCCGACAGCCTGCGCCAGAGGATCAACGCCTCGGAAATGCGCTCGTTCGACGAACTCTACCCGTTCGTGGCACCGGGTGAGTTGCTCGACGGCGCGCGGGATCCGCACCTTGCGGCATGGTGGCGCCAGGCCGACCCCGAAAGCTTTGCCAGACGCGCATGACGCCGTACCGACAGCACGTCGATCTTATACACTGCAGTGAGAGGATCGGGGCTGGGACACGCTCTGGGCCGAGAACGCCCCGGCCATCATCTGCATCGCGGCTACTGTCCTCCACTCACCCCGGATAGCCAATGGAAAACAACAGGTCAGACCTCGCACATTCAGGAATACTGGACTAACGAGAGCGCGGCGCACGACCACGAGGCGAGAGGATTGCAGATGAACCCGATGAGCGAAACCATCCTGGCCGTACCCCAGGAGGTTGCCGCACCCACGGTATTTGCGCCTATCGCCCCTACGCCCGCGCTGCGTGAGGACGAGCCTTACGCGCGCGACGAGCTGCTCCATGAGATCTTTGAGGCGAGCTATCTGCTCCACACGGCGCGCTGCGCTGTGCGCAAATTGGGCAACGACCCGGAAAGCAGCCGTAAGACCGAGCTGACCTATGCCGAGTTGCGCCGCCGCGCCCTGCGCTTCGCCCGGCAGTTGCGCGCGATGGGCATCAAGCGCGACGATCGCGTGGTGATCTGCCTGCCGCGCAGTCTCGATCAATACATGGCCATCCTCGGGGTGCTGTGGGCTGGTGGTTGCTATGTGCCGGTCGACTGGACCTATCCGCAGGACCGTATCGACTACATCGTGGAAGACAGCCAAGCCGTGCTGGTCGTCACCGAAAGCGAGCGCGCCGGGGCCATGGCGGTCGCCACACTGGTGGTCGACGAGGCGCTGGGCGATCTGGCCGCGCTCGACGCCGTCGGCATCGAACGCGCAGAAACCGGCGCTACCCCGCACGACCTGGCCTATATCATCTATACGTCGGGCACGACCGGCCGGCCCAAGGGCGTGATGATCACCCATGCCAATGCCTGCCATCTGGTGCGCAGCGAAAGCGCCATTCTGGCCCTTTCGCCCGAGGACAAGGTATTCGGCGGCTTCAGTCTTGCCTTCGACATGTCGGTCGAAACCATGTGGAGCGCCTTTTTCGTCGGCGCCGAACTGTTGGTGGCCGATGAAGCACTGGCCAAGGCCGGGCCGGATATCGCGATCGTGCTGGCGCGCGAAGGCGTCACGGTGTGGCACGTCGTACCCTCGCTGCTTACCCTGGTTGAAACACCCATGCCAGCCCTGCGCCTGCTCAACCTGGGCGGAGAGGCCTGCCCGCCCGATCTGGTCGAGCGGTGGTCGCGTCCGGGCCTGCGCATGCTCAATACCTATGGCCCAACCGAAACCACGGTGACCGCGACATGGACCGAGGTACAGCCGGGCCGCCGCGTCACCATCGGCCGGCCCCTGCCGGGCTATACCGCGTGGATCGTGGACGAGAACCTGTGGCCGGTTGCCGCGGGCGCCGAGGGTGAACTGGTCATCGGGGGGCCCGGCGTGGGGCCAGGCTATGTCGGCCGCCCCGATCTTACCGCAGAAAAATTCGTTCACACCCCCTTTGACGGGCCCGATGGCAAGAAAGCCCTGATCTATCGTTCGGGTGACCTCGTGCGGCTCGACGCGGTGGGGGACATCGATTTTATCGGCCGCATCGATACCCAGGTGAAAATCCGTGGCTTCCGCGTCGAACTCGGCGAGATCGAGGCGGTCATCGCCGAGGACCGGGCCATTGCGCAGGCGGTTGTCCATCTGTTCAAGGACGAGGATGGCGCGGAATTTCTCGCCGCTTTCCTGGTCGCCCGTGCTGGCGCCGAGATTGATCTCGATGCGGCGCGCACGCGTGTGCGTGAGCGCCTGCCCAATTACATGCGCCCCGCCGCCTATCAGGTGCTCGATGCGTTGCCCACCCTGCCCGCCTCGGGCAAGGTCGATCGCAAGGCGCTGGTGCGCCCCGCCATGGAGCAGGCCGAGGACCGCGACGTCACCGCGCCTGCCACGCCGATGGAAGAACTGCTTCACGCCATCTGGTCGGAAGCCTTCGCGCCACAGAAAATCTCGGTCACCGACGACCTGTTCGAGGATCTTGGCGGCCATTCGCTCAAGGCGGCCCGGCTGGTGTCGGCACTGCGCAAGGCACCGGGCCTGACGGGGGTGTCCATCCAGGACCTCTACGCGGCGCCGACCATCCGCGGGCTGGCCCAAAGGCTGGGCGATACGGCCCCGATAGCCGGCCAGGAGGAACAACCCTTTCACCATACGCCAGCGCTGCACCGCTGGCTCTGCTGGGCCGCACAGACCATTGCCTTGCTGCCGATCTATACGGTGGCCGGGCTGCAATGGTTCTTCCCCTATCTCGCGTATACCCATCTCTCGGGCAACATGAGCCGCTTGAGCGCCCTGATGCTCAGTGGTTTCAGCTTCCTGTTGATCCCGCCGCTGGCCATGCTCGCCTCGATTGTGGTCAAATGGCTGGTGATCGGCCGCTATCGCGCGGGGGATTATCCGCTGTGGGGCGCCTATTATTTCCGCTGGTGGTTCGTGCGGCGCTTTTCCGAAGTGATCGCCACGCCCTATCTGGCCGGCACACCCATGCTGCGGTTCTATTATCGCATGCTGGGCGCAAAAGTCGGCCGGAGGGTCTTCATTGGCCGGGGCCCGATCGATGTCGCCGACCTGGTCACATTGGGCGACGATGCCGTGGTCAGCGACCAGGCCATGTTGGCAACCAGCGCGGTCGAGCGGGGCATGCTGCGACTGGGATCAGCCACTCTGGGCAAAGGGGCAGCGGTAGGCTCGATGGCGGTGGTCGGGCGCAATGCCGCGCTGGGCGATGGCGCAGTGCTCGATGACCTCTCCTCGCTGGCCGCCGGCGTCACCATCCCCGCCGGCGAGCGCTGGAACGGCTCTCCGGCCGCGTGCGTGGCCAAGGGGGTTGAACACCATATCGACAATGGCGCCAGCCCGATGCGCCGGGTACTGAGTGGCATTGCCTTGGCCCTGGCCGCCTTCATCCTGCCCATCGTCGCCATTCTGCCCATCGCGCCTGGCCTCATCGCCATGATCGAGATTGACTGGAACACGCAAGGGTACTCCTATCTGCTGCTCGCACCCTTGTTGGCCATCACCTACGTGGTGCTGATGTGCGTTCTGACGATTGCGGCCAAATGGCTGCTGCTCGGCAAAGTGAAGCCGGGGCGCTATTCGATCTACAGCTGGTTCTATGTGCGCTTCTGGTTCGTCCAGCAGATCAACGGGCTCGCGCTCCAACTCCTCCACCCGATTTATGCGACGCTCTATGTGGCTCCCTGGTATCGCGGGCTGGGCGTGAAGGTGGGTGCCCGCGCCGAAATCTCCACCGCAGCCGCCATCGTGCCCGATCTGGTAGATATCGGCCCGGAAAGCTTTATTGCCGATGCGGTGCTGTTCGGCGCGGCCCGCGTGGCCCCGGGCGTGATCGAAATGGCCCATACCCGGATTGGCAGACGCTCGTTCATCGGCAATTCGGCGGTGCTGCCCAATGGGACCACGATTGGCGACAATGTGCTGATTGGCGTGCTCTCGGCCCCGCCCCGCGATGGCGCTGCCGCCAGCCCTGATGGAACCTGGTTCGGCTCCCCGCCGATCTCGCTGCCGGTGCGCCAGACGGTGGGCATGTTCGACGAGGGCGCCCGCTTCAAGCCCGGCCCCAGGCTGATCGCCACGCGCCTCTCGATCGAAGCGGTGCGCGTCATTCTCTCGCTCACGCTCTTCCTCACCTTCTTCGACATCCTGCTGTCCCTGGTTGGCGACCTCGACGATCTGGCTCATGGCGGGCAGTTGATCCTGATGGCGTTCCCCATCCTCTATGTCGGATTTGCGCTGGCCTGCGGTCTGTCGGTGGTGCTGCTCAAATGGCTGGTGATGGGCCGCTACAAGCCCACCACCCAGCCGTTGTGGAGCACCTTTGTCTGGCGCACCGAACTGGTGACAGCGACCTATGAAAACCTGGCCGTCAGCAATCTGCTGGAACCCCTGCGTGGCACGCCATGGCTGCCAGCTTATCTGCGTCTGATGGGCTGCCGCATCGGCAAGCGCTGTTACATGGACACCACCGATGTGACCGAATACGATCTGGTCGATATTGGCGATGATGTGGCGCTCAATGATTTTGCAGGCCTGCAAACCCATCTTTTCGAGGACCGGGTGATGAAGGTCAGCGGCGTGACGGTGGGTGACCGGGCGACGATCGGCTCCTATGCCATCGTGCTGTATGACGCGGAGATTGGCGCGGATGCGCAGCTGGGCGATCTGTCCGTGGTGATGAAGGGCGAAAGCCTCCCGGCCGGCACCTCCTGGGAAGGCTCACCGGCGCGGTTGGCGCAGGGGTAGTGCACGCCCCGGTCTGGCACACCGGAGCCCTGCCGCGCCGGTTCGCCGTTGGCGACGCACCTTTCGCCTGGGTGGTGCGGCTCGACGATCCAATCGTGGAGACCATGGCGCGGCAGGCGCCCTTGCGCTCCAGTGATCTGGCAGACCTGGCAAGCCGCCCACAGGCCGGCATGCGCAGCCTGCGGCGACAATTGACCAAGGTGCTGATTGCGCTGGCCAGCGGAGCGCATCCTGACAGCATTTCGATAGAGAGGCTTCCTGCAGGCGCCTTGCGGGTCACTGCGCCCGAAGGCTGGCATGTCAGCGTCGCAGGCCACTGGCCTCATGCCGCCATAGCCATCGCCCGCTGTCCCCTGGGGGTGGACATCGAACCGATCGGGGCACTACCGCCGCCACCTGATGCTCTGACTATCGGCGAAAGGCATCAACTGCGCCATGGCACCGCGCAAGATGCCTTGCGCCGATGGACAGCCAAGGAAGCCCACGCCAAAGCCTGGGGCGTTGCGGCGCAGATTGATCCCGCCCACATCCACACCTGCGTCAGCGGCAATCAGCTAACCGCCATGTCGCGGGAGGGCCGGACCTTGTGTGATCTGGCAAACCTTGGAGGGCTGCTGGCCGCCCTGGCCCGGCCGGTTTGGTGTGGCAGATCAAACACGTAAGACCCGCAGCATGGCCAGTAGTGCCCAGACGTGCACAATTGCGGAGGTCAAGTCTCGACACCACTCGAGTCCACGAGAGCAGGCAGCATTTCGCCCGCAGTTGCGTCGCATTTTAGGGTAGCCTGGCGTACTGCCGAAGGGGGCACATGGCGGAGAGGGTGGGATTCGAACCCACGGTACGGTTGCCCGTACACCGCATTTCGAGTGCGGCGCATTCGACCACTCTGCCACCTCTCCATGAAGTGCCGTGCGTCAGGCGGCGTGTGCCGCCCCGGTCGAGGACCGCGCCACTAGCGTACGATTCGGGCCTTGCCAAGCGGAAAGAGGAGTTATCCCCAGCCTGATATTCCCCAAAAGCCTTGCTTGTTTCGCAAGTGCCGCAAACCTATATTCGTTCCATGTCCATCCATGTCGAAAATACGAGCTACTTTTCTCCCCAGGCCGGCCGTCAGATTTCCGTACCGGCCGTGAGCGAGGCGCTCTTTGCGATCGGTGACGTGGTGCGCCATCGCCTGTTCGGGTTTCGCGGCGTGGTGTTCGATATCGATCCGGTCTTCGCCAATAGCGAGGAATGGTACGAATCCATTCCCGAAGACATGCGCCCCCTGCGCGAGCAGCCGTTCTATCACCTCCTCGCCGAGAACGATGAAAGCAGCTACGTCGCCTATGTCAGCCAGCAGAACCTGGCCGCCGATGCCGAAGCCGGGCCGGTAGACCATCCGTCGCTGCGCGAGATGTTCGACGGGTTTGCCGACGGGCGCTATCGCCTGCGGCGCAGCCTGTCGCACTGACCGCCCGAAACAAACAAAAAAGGCGCCGTTTCCCCGGGGAAGCGACGCCTTTTCGCATATGTGAAGCCTTCAGGCTTTCAGCTTCCAGCCCGTGCGCAGCAGGGCATAGAGGCCAAGGCCGAGTACCAGGTTGAGCACGCCCAAACCGATCGCGCCATGCAGCACGGCCATGTTGCTGCTGCCGATATCGCTTTGCCCCAGGAAGCCATAGCGGAAGCCCGAGATCACGTAGAAGATCGGGTTCAAACGGCTGACCGTCTGGAACGCGGGCGCCAGGCGATCAATCACGTAGAACGTGCCCGACAGCATCGACATGGGCGTGATGATGAAATTGGTTACAGCCGCGTTGTGATCGAACTTTTCCGCCCACAGCGAAGTTGCCACGCCTATCAGCGACAGCAGGATCGCGCCCATCAGGCCAAACCAGATGACGGCCCAGGGATGGCGCACTTCCAGCGACACGCCCGGCCAAAACATCATGGCGGCTGACACGGCAAGGCCGACCAGGATCGCGCGCGAGACGGCGGCGCCCACCAGGGCGGCAAGCAGTTCGCCTTCGGAAACCGGCGGCATCAGGTAATCGATGATCGTGCCCTGGATCTTGCCTCCAAGCAGCCCGAAGCTGGCATTGGCAAAGGCATTGTTGATCATGCCCATGGCGATGAGGCCCGGCGCCACGAAGCTGGCAAAGGGCACGCCCAGCACCACGCGGCCACCGCCGCCCAGCGCCAGGGTAAATATCATCAGATAAAGCAGCGTGGTTACCGCAGGTGCCCAGATCGTCTGGGTCTGCACCTTGAAGAAACGCCGCACCTCCTTCATATAGAGGGTCCAGAGCCCGACACTGTTGAAGCTGCGGAAAATCGGCTGTCCGGGCGGTGGAAAACCGGCTAGATGCCCGTAGGCATGACCGGCAGCGGTGCCCGCAAAGGCATCTGCCGGTTCAAGCGGTTTCGTTTCTCCGGTGGGGGACGGGAATTGGTTGGCCATGACGGGCGCGGTATCGCGCGCGGCGGCCGATGGCAAGAAGATGAAAGGGCAAGGGACGCACCCCTTGGCCCATGCAAGGGTTTTCGAACGGATGAGCTGGACCGACGAGCGGATCGAGAAACTGACCAAGATGTGGGAAGGCGGCGCAACCGCCAGCCAGATCGCTGAAGAGCTTGGCGGGGTCAGCCGCAACGCCGTGATCGGCAAGGCCCATCGCCTGGGCCTGAAGGCGCGCCCTTCCCCGGTCAAGGCCAACGACAAGAGCGAGCCTGCGGCCGCCGCCGCGCCCAAGCCGGCCAAGCCTGCAGCACCAGCCGCGCCGCCGGCTGCCGAAGCGCGGCCGGCTGCGCCCAAGCCCACGCCTGCTCCAGCACCGGCGCCGGTGGAAGCGCGCCCTGCGCCAGCGCCGCGCCCTGCGCCGGCCGCGCCCGTTGCCTCCCCTCCGCCGGCCGCCAGCGCTGCTCCGGCCGGCGACGCGGCGCCTGCGCCCGCAGCGCCGACGCCCCGTGTGGTTTCGGTTGGCCCGGGCGGCTTCCTGCGCCAGGGCCCCGGCGATCAGCAGGCACCGATCCCGCCTGCGCCGCCGCGTCGCCTGGTGCCGGCACGGCCCAGCCCGGAAATCGCCGACAAGACCAGCCTGCTCGATCTCAACGATCGCATCTGCCGCTGGCCGATGGGCCACCCGGGTGAGCCGGATTTCCATTTCTGCGGTGAAAAGGTGAACCCTGGGTTCCCCTACTGCGTGGAACACTGTGGTCGCGCCTATCAGGCGCAGCTGCCGCGTGGCCACCGCCGCCCACCCCCGCCGATGCCGTTTGGCGGGCCGCGCGTGCGCTAAGCCAGGCTATCTTGACCGGGCCTGACACCCGGTTACCACGGTTCTACGCAAGGCCGCGACCCTTAACCGGGTTGCGGCCTTGTCGTTTTGGCGGCCATGGGGAAACACGATCACCGGCGGGCCGAGAGCCCATTTCAGCGCCTGTGGCACAGGCTTGGCCTGGCGGGAGACAATGCCGCAGCCGGCGATCTTGCCGAAACGGCCAAGGCGCTTGCCGGTCGGCGGGCCTTGCTGGCACGGCTGGCGGCGCTGCTGGTGGAGCACGACCTGCCGATCAGTCCGTTCACGCTGGTGATGGCGCATGATTGCGTCACCGGCGCAAACCCACGCCTGGCCGAATTGCTGGTACAGCGCATCGCCGCCGGCCTGCCGATGGACCTTGCCTGGCTGGAACAGGCGCTACGCCATCCGGCGCAGGACATGGCCGCCGAACAACTCGTCACCCTGCTGTGCCACGTGCGCGAAAGCCTGACCGCGTTCGATCGCAGCACGCACGATGCCATGCAGGCCAGCGACGACTTTTCCGACAGTCTGCAAGGCCACCTGGCCGACATGGCACAGGCCGGGGCCGACGAGGCACTGGTGCGCAAGCTGGCCGATGCCGCCCGCGCCATGCTGGTTCAGGCAAGCCAGCTTCATGCCGAACTTGCCGCCAGCCGCAAGCGCAGCGCCGAATTGCAGAGCACGCTGGAACAGGTCCAGCGCGTGGCGGACGAAGATCACTTGACCGGGCTGGCCAACCGCCGCGCGTTCGAGCGCCAGTTTGCCGCCGCGCTGGATCTGGCGCGCCGGACGGCCGCCCCGCTGTGCTTGGCGGTGGTGGATATCGATCATTTCAAGCACATCAACGATCGCCACGGCCATGCTGCCGGTGATCGCGTGCTCAAGGTGATTGCTGAAACCATCGCCACGCTGCGCGATTGCGAATGCTTTGTCGGCCGCATTGGCGGGGAGGAATTCGGCGTGCTGTTTCCCGGCCACAACCCCGGCCAGGCGCTGGCCCTGCTCGATGGCGCGCGGGCCCGGGTTGCCGAACGACGCATGATCAACCGCAGCACCGATGTTCCGTTCGGCTTGGTCACGATTTCCGGCGGCATTGCCGATGCTGTGGCCTGTGGCGACCTGGAAAGCGCACTCAGCGCGGCAGACGGCGCGCTCTATGCTGCCAAGAATTCCGGGCGTAACCGCGTGATGCTGACCGACCGCGCGCAGCGGGCCGGGCAACGCGCCAGGCCCTGACGCAAAAAAAGGCCCGCACCGGGTGGTGCGAGCCTTCCTTGTTGCCATCAGGCCGGAATGCCTCAGTCGTCAGACTTGAGGAACGCCGGCATGTGATCGGGAGCCGGGCCTTCGTCGCGGTCACGACGGGGGCGATCGCCACCTTCGCGACGCGGACCACGATCGCCATCGCGGCGCGGGCCACGATCGCTGCGCGGGCCACGACGGTCACCACCGCGATCACCGCGGTCGCCACGATCACCGCGCGGTTCACGCGGTTCGCGCGCCGGGCGGGTATCTTCCAGCGCTTCGCCAGTTTCCTGGTCCACTACGCGCATCGACAGACGGACCTTGCCACGGTTGTCGATCTCGAGGACCTTGACCTTGACTTCCTGGCCTTCCTTGACGACGTCGCCCGGCTTTTCCACGCGCTCGTTCTTCATTTCCGACACGTGGACGAGACCGTCCTTGCCACCCATGAAGTTCACGAAAGCACCGAAATCGACGATGTTGACGACCTTGCCGTTATAGACCTTGCCGACTTCCGGTTCTTCGACGATGCCAAGGATCCAGTTCTTGGCCGCTTCGATCTGCGAGAGATCGGACGACGAGATCTTGATCAGGCCTTCGTCGTCGATGTCGACCTTGGCGCCGGTTTCCGCGACGATTTCGCGGATGACCTTGCCGCCGGTGCCGATCACTTCGCGGATCTTCGACTTGTCGATCTGGAGCGTCTCGATGCGCGGAGCATGGGCCGACAGCTCGTTACGAGCCGAACCCAGCGCCTTGGTCATTTCACCCAGAATGTGCGCGCGGCCTTCCTTGGCCTGGGCCAGGGCCTTGCGCATGATTTCCTCGGTGATCCCGGCGATCTTGATGTCCATCTGCAGCGAGGTGATGCCTTCGCTGGTGCCGGCCACCTTGAAGTCCATGTCGCCCAGGTGATCTTCATCACCCAGGATGTCGGACAGGACGGCAAAGTCCTTGCCTTCCAGGATCAGGCCCATGGCGATGCCCGAAACCGGGCGCGCGATGGGAACGCCAGCGTCCATCATCGACAAGCAGCCGCCGCACACCGTGGCCATCGACGAAGAGCCGTTGGATTCGGTAATGTCGGACAGCACGCGGATCGTGTAGGGGAACTCGTCCTTGGTCGGCAGCACCGGGTTGAGCGCGCGCCAGGCCAGCTTGCCATGGCCCACTTCGCGGCGACCGGGGGCGCCAAAGCGGCCCACTTCACCCACCGAATAGGGGGGGAAGTTGTAGTGCAGCATGAAGCGCTGATAGCTCAGGCCATCGAGCCCGTCGATCATCTGCTCTGCATCCTTGGTGCCAAGGGTGGTGGTGCAGATGGCCTGGGTTTCGCCGCGGGTGAACAGCGACGAACCGTGGGTGCGCGGCAGGAATCCAACGATCGATTCGATCGGGCGAACCTGGGTGACGGTGCGGCCGTCGATACGCTGACCATCCTTGATGATGGCGCCGCGCACGATTTCGGCTTCCAGCTTCTTGAGCGTCTTGATCGCCACCATCTGCGTCTGCGGGGTTTCATCCGCAAACAGCGTCTTGGCCTTGGCGCGCACGTCGTTCAGGGCGTTCGAACGGGCCGACTTGTCGGTCAGCTTGTAAGCCGCCGCGATATCGGCGCCAACGCCCTTCTTGAGCTTGGCCTTGATGTCGGCGGTGTTGTCCGACAGGTCGATTTCCCAAGGATCCTTGGCGGCCTTTTCTGCCAGCTCGATGATCGCGCCGATCACCTTGCGGCTTTCGTTGTGGGCAAAGACCACCGCGCCGAGCATTTCGTCTTCGGTCAGTTCCTTGGCTTCCGATTCCACCATCATCACGGCAGCGTCGGTAGCGGCAACCACCAGGTCGAGGCGGCCAGAGGCAGCTTCGGACAGCGACGGGTTGAGCTGGTATTCGCCGTCCTTGAAGCCGACGCGCGCAGCGCCGATCGGGCCCATGAACGGCACGCCCGAGATGGTCAGCGCGGCCGAGGCGGCAACCAGCGCGACGATATCGGGTTCGGTCTCGCCGTCATAGCTCATCACCTGGCAGATGACGTTGATTTCGTTGTAGAAACCTTCGGGGAACAGCGGGCGCACCGGGCGGTCGATCAGGCGCGAGACCAGCGTTTCCTTTTCGGTGGCGCCGCGTTCACGCTTGAAGAAGCCACCGGGGATGCGGCCAGCTGCGGAAAACTTTTCCTGATAGTGCACGGTCAGCGGGAAGAAGTCCTGGCCTTCCTTCACTGACTTGGCGGCGGTCACCGCGCAAAGCACCACGGTTTCGCCATAGGTAGCCAGCACGGCACCATCGGCTTGGCGCGCAATGCGGCCAGTTTCCAGAGTGAGGGTCTTTCCGCCCCACTCCAGCGATACGGTCTTGACGTCGAACATGAATATTCCTTCGCCCCACGGGCCCTATTGCCGGCGGGATTTGCTGCCGGGGTGCCGTCCCGGTCCGGTGTGGGGCTTGGCCCCGTGGTGCCTGCGCCGAATTGCGCGAGGCGCCTTTGCCTTACCATGGATTGCGCCAGCGCCGAATGCCTTTTGCATCGGATCGTGGCCAATCCAGGCCTGTCTGCCTTGATAGGCAGATCTACAAACAAAACGGTCGGCCGGGTGGCGGCCGCCGCCAGCCTCGCTGGCGGATCTATAAACAAAACGGCCCGCCGGGTGGCGGGCCGTCTGTGAACTTACTTACGCAGACCAAGCTTCTGGATCAGCGCGTTGTAGCGATCGACGTCCTTCTTCTTCAGGTAGTCGAGCAGCGAACGACGCTTGTTCACCATCTGCAGAAGGCCACGACGCGAATGGTTGTCCTTGTGGTGGCCCTTGAAGTGTTCGGTGAGGTTGACGATCCGCTCGGTGAGGATAGCCACCTGAACTTCGGGCGAACCGGTATCACCGGCGGCGCGCGCGTTGTCCTGGATGATTTCCTGCTTCTTTTCCGGGGTCACCGACATAAGTATTCACTCCGCGACATGCTCAAAGGTTGAAACCCCGTTCAACGCGCAAGGCGCCGCCTGCCAGCATGACCAGCGCGACCGGCTTGCCGCCGCACCGCGCCCACCATAGCCCGTCAGGAAAGGGCAACCCCGAAAGAACGCGGCCCTGGCGGACCGCCCCGGCCTGTTCGGGGTTGAGGTCAAGAGCCGGGATGTCGACCAGCCCTGCCTCCACAGGCAAGATTACGTTCTCAAGGGGCGCGCCTTGGCCCCAATCGTTCAATTTGTCCAGCGAAATCGCCTGATCCAGGGTGAACGGCCCGCCCTTGAGACGGCGCAGCATGGTCACATGGCCACGTGTGCCAAGGGCCAGGGCAATGTCGCGCGCCAGGCTGCGGATATAGGTGCCCTTGGATACATCGGCCTCCAGCGTGGCGCTGTCCAGCGCGGCGTCGCTGCCCTGGGTTTCCAGCACGCGCAGCGCATGGATGGTCACGTTGCGGGCGGCCAAGACCACGTCATGCCCGGCGCGCGCCAGGTCATAGGCGCGCTCGCCATCGACCTTGAGCGCGGAATAGGCCGGCGGCACCTGGGCAATCGGCCCGGTAAAGGCCGCCAACGCCGCATCGAGCGCGGCGCGGGTGGGCCGCACCGTACTGTGGCCGATTACCGCCCCTTCCAGATCGAGCGTATCGGTTTCTGCGCCAAAGGCCACGGTGAAGGCATAGGCTTTATGCGCATCGAGCATGCGCCCGCACAGCTTGGTTGCCTCGCCCACGGCGATCGGCAGCACGCCAGTGGCCAGGGGATCGAGCGTGCCGCCATGGCCCACCTTGCACTTGCCAAGGCCGCGCGCGCGCAGGTTGCGCTTCACCGCCGCCACACCCTGGGTCGATCCCAGGGTCAGCGGCTTGTCGAGAATGATCCAGCCATCTGCCATGGTCGCGCGCCCTAGCGGCTGCGCGCCGCTCTGTCAGCCCTTTGGCGCAGGGCGCGTCAGGCCGCAGGCTTTGCCTGCGCCGTCTTAGCCTTCATCGGCGGGCCAGCCACCTTGACCAGGCTTTGCACAGGATAGCTTTGCCCGTGCACCACCACGCTGGCGAAACGGTCAAAAGTATCGGTGCCGCGCGCGTCGAAACCGATCGCCTGGGCAAACGGCAGATCGAACGCCGGGCCCATCAGGCTGGCACGATACCACTGGCCGCTCTGGTCCTGGACATAGAGCGTGCTGTCACCCTGGGCGCGCCAATCGCGAATGCCGCCGTGGTTGACGAAGGGGATCGAGGCCTCGGCCGGCCGGGCCGGGCTTGCCGGCGCCTGGGCGAGAGCGGGGGTTGCGGCCAGCGCCAGCGCGGCCAGTGCAGCAATGCGGATCATGGGCCAACTCCTTGTCATGTCGAACCAATGGTATCGACATGGGCAGCGCGCCCGCACGATCAAGCCCGGCGCGACAATTGGCGACCAAGCTGAAAGGGCGTTAATCCCCCCGCGGCATCAGCCCAGCGGGCGGCCTGCTACCAGTTCGGCCAGCGCGATGTAATGGTCGGCCAACCACGTCACCGGCGGCACGACGACTGCACGCACCGGATCGAGCGATGGCATCATCCAGGGCAGGACCACCAGCAGGACCAGCATGATCGGAAAGCCCAAGGGTCGCAGTCGGGCATAGGCCTGCGCCGCCGGGCGCGGCAGCAGGCCCTCGACGATGTGCGATCCATCGAACGGCGGCAGCGGAAGCAGGTTGAAACAGGCCAGGAACAGATTGATGGCCAGGAAATTCACCAGGTTCGCCGCCACGAACTGGGCCACCGCGCCCGATCCCGGCGCCAGCCGCGCCATGATCCCCAAGCCCAGCGCCGCCACCACGGCCAGGGCAAAGTTCATCGCCGGCCCAGCAGCGCCCACCAGCATCATCGCCCGGCGCGGATGCGGCAGGCCGCGCACATCGACCGGCACCGGCCGGGCCCAGCCAAAAACCGGCGCATGGGCGAGCGCGAGCATGCCGGGCAGGATCACCGTGCCCACCGGATCGACGTGGCGCAGCGGGTTGAAGCTCAACCGCCCCATGTCCTGCGCGGTGTGATCACCCAGCAGGCGGGCCATGCGGCCATGCGCCACCTCGTGAAACACGATGGCCACGATCATCGGAATGGCCACCGTGGCGAGGCTGTACAGCGTGTCGTTCATGGCCGTGCCATCCATTCGTCGCGCAGGATCGAAAACAGCACCGTGTCGCGCACCCGGCCCGTCCAGGTGCGGCGTTCGTGGCGCATCAGGCCTTCTTCCACACCGCCCAGCTTACGCACGGCGGCCTGGCTGCGGGCGTTGATCCGATCCACCTTGAACACCACGCGCTCCAGTCCGCAGGCAAAGGCATGGCCGAGCATCAGCCGCTTGAGGCGGCCGTTGAAGCCCGTGCCGCGCAGCGCCGGCACGATGAAGCTGTTGCCGATCTCGATCGACCAGCCTGGCGCGCCATGCTCGATCCAGCCGGTCATGCCCACCACCACGCCATCGGCCAGCACGGCATAGATCCGCCGTGCGGTCCCGCCTTCAAGCAGGCGATCGAATTGCGGATCGAAACTGTCGCCCAGATAATCATGCGGATAGACCGCCCATATCTCCTGATCCTGCGCACAGGCGGCACGCAGGCCTTCGCGGTGCCGCTCTGCCAGCGGCTCCAGCGCCAGGTTGCCCTGGGCCAGGGGAACGTAAAGGCCATCGCTCATGGGTGTTCGTCCTGGCGAAGCGCCGCACTGAAATGCGCGCGGCAAAGAGAAAGATAGCGTTCGTTGCCGCCGATTTCGGTCTGCGCGCCTTCGCGCACCGGATGCCCTTGTGCATCGACCCGCAGGTTCATCGTCGCCTTGCGGCCGCAGTGGCACACCGCCTTCAATTCCACCAGGCTGTCGGCCAGGCCAAGCAGCGCGGCAGAACCTTCGAACAGGTCTCCGCGGAAATCAGTGCGCAGGCCATAGCACAGCACGGGAACGCCCGCGCGATCGGCCAGATCGGCCAGTTGCCATACCTGTGCCCTGGTCAGGAACTGCGCCTCGTCCACCAGCACGCAGGCGAGCGGCCCCGTGGCCAGTTCGGCGCTGACCGCCTGCCACAGATCGGTTTGCGGGGAAAAGCGGTGGGCATCGGCATAAAGGCCAACGCGGCTGGCAATGGCCCGCCCCGGCCCAAGGTGTTCGGCGCGATCATCGAGCGCGGCGGTCCACAGCATCGTTGCCATGCCACGCTCGTGATAGTTGAACGCGGCCTGGAGCAGGTTGGTCGATTTGCCAGCGTTCATGCTGGCATAATAGAAATAGAGCTTGGCCATTGTGGCGCGAGGCGGTGGCGGGGCCGATCAGCCCTCGCCCTCTCCCGCCGCATCCTCGCCCAGATCGCGGCGCACGCGCGGATCGGACAGCAGCGCATCGATCCGAAATGCCTCGTCAAAGCTTTCATCGGGCAGGAACTTGATCCGCGCGGCATATTTCAGCTTGAGCCGGCCGGCCACTTCCTTCTGGAAATAGGCGGTGTGCGTGCGCAGGGCCTTGAGCACGATCTCTTCGTCCTCGCCAAGCAAAGGCTTGATGAAGACGGTGGCGTGGCGCAGATCGGGCGACATGCGCACTTCGGTAACCGACACGGTATGCGCGCTGAGCACATCATCATGGACGTACTGGCGCGTGAGCAGTTCGGACAATACGTGGCGCACCTGCTCGCCCACCTTGAGCAGGCGGACCGAGCGTTGTTCGGGAGAGGCATTCTGGCGGTTCATCGCGCCCTATATGGGGCATTGCCCGCGATTTCGCCAGAACCTTGGGTCAATAGCGGGGGAAGATCTTGCGCACGAGTTGGCCGCGCCACGGAAACCCATGATAATTGAAGAAGAACCAGCCAAATGCACGCACCGCCAGCCACACCGGCCAGGCCATGGGATCGCCCTCTTGCCGCAGGCCGCGAAAGAACGCGGCATCGGCGCGGCGGCGATCAGCCTCTCGGCCGCCCCCGGCAATGCCATAAGCATTGTCATGGCGCCGGCATGATCCATTGCGGTTGTATTTAAATCCATTAAGGAACAGACAGTAGTCCCTCTGCCCTGGATCACACACGTCAGCCCCCTGCACTTGTGATATCACCTGACCATGTATTTGGCGTGGATGGGGCAATGTTCAAGCGCAAAGTGTTCTATATTGGTGGTTTCGACCCGAGGGGCGCGCGTTTCTATCATGGATTGCTCGCACAACAGATCGCCGCACACAATGCGCGTGATTGCGCAGGCAATTCCCTGATCCTGTCGGCGCGGCACGCCGCCGGACATGGGGACACTGCCTGGACGGTTGCCGATGCCACCACCACGATCACCAGCGCTTTCCACGTCCTGGCGTGGGACGATATCGTGCGCCGCGCCTGGATCAGGGGCGGCCTGCGCGTGCTGCTGGCCAGCGCCCGCGCCTATGTCCGCCTCTTGTGGCAGACCGATCTTGCCTGCCTGCGCCGCGTGCCGCACGGCAGCCGCGTGGCGCTGTTCCTGCCGGCGCTGGCGCTGCTGGTGCTGCCGCTGCTGGCCGGGTTGGGCGCAGCGCTATTTGCCATGCTGATCGGGCAGGCCTGGCTGGCACCGCTGTTCGGGCTGGCGCTTGCCGCCGTGCTCGCGCTGATGCTCGGGGGGCGCGGCCACATCGGCTGGCTGGTGCAGTTCATCATCTTCAACGATGCCCTGGCCGCCGGGCGTGGCGATCCGGCACTCGCCACCCGGCTCGATCGCTTTGCCGATACTATCGACGGCGCGCTGGCCGCCGATCCGCCGTGGGACGAGGTGCTGCTGGTCAGCCATTCCAACGGCGCCGTTCTGGCCGCGGGCGTCATCGCCCGATTGCTTGCCCGCCACGGCGGCGTGCTGCCTTCCCGCGTGGCGCTGGTCACGCTGGGGGCCAGCCTGCCGATGCTCGCCTCTCGCCGCGACGCCCGCGATTTTGCCGGCACCATGGCAAAGCTGGCGCAGGGCCGTTTCGCCTGGCTCGACATCGGCTCGCCCACCGATGGCGCAGCCACCCCGCTGGTCGATCCCTGGCTGGGCCGCGCGCCAGCCCGCCACGCTGGGCTGGTGCAGTTGTCCCCGCGCTGGTTCGCGTTTTGCGATGCCCAGACCTATGCCGCGCGGCGCAAGGACAAGTATCTCACCCATTTCGATTATCTGCGCCGGCTCGATCGCCCGTCACCGCTCGATTACCTCGGCCTCACCTGCAGCGACCAGCCACTCGCCGCCAGTATCGCCGCCTTTCGCCAGGTATCGCGGGCATGACCGAGCCGCCCGCGCTGGTCGTGCCGCCGTTCCCTACGCCGTTGCGGCGCAAGGCGGGCCTGCTGCGCCGTTTCGTGATCGGCTGGGGCAGTTGGATCCACACGCTGTTCGAAAAATCCTATCGCATGAAAATGGGCACGGTGCGCTTTCCGCTGCTGCGCTTTTTCGTGATCAACGACCTGGCCCTGGCGCGAGATGTGCTGGAAGAACGCCACTGCCCGTGGCCCAAGCACGGCTTGATGACCGAACTGCTGCGCCCGTTGATGGGCGAAAGCGTGTTTTCTGCCAATGGCGCGCAGTGGCAGGCGCAGCGCGCGATGATCAATCCCGCTTTCGCCCAGGCTGGCCTTGGCCGCGCCTGGCCGGCCATGCGTGCCGTTGCGCAGGATATGGCCGGGAACCTGCACCAGGCGGCGGCGCGGGGGCCGGTGGATATGGAACAGGCGATGACGGCGGTGACGGCAGACGTGATCTATCGCACGCTGTTTTCACAAAGCCTGCCCGCCGATGCGGCCGAAACCGTCTTTGCCGCCTTTGATCGCTATCAGCGCCATGCCCAGCGCTATGCCATGCTGCGCCTCTACCGCCTGCCGCTCATGCGCCAGCGCCAGCGGCTGTCCCAGGCCGCCGCCGCTATCCGCACGCTGTTCGCCCCGCTCGTCGATGCCCGGATGGCAATGCGCGCGCGCCTGGGCCAGCCCCTGCCGCCGGCCGATATTCTCGATGCGCTACTCGATGCGCGCCATCCGCATAGCGGCGCACCGTTTTCGCGCGAGGCCCTGCTCGATCAGCTTGGCACGATCTTCCTCGCCGGCCACGAAACCTCGGCATCCGCGCTGGCCTGGGCCAGTTATCTTCTGGCTGGCGACGCGGGGCTACAGGATCGCCTGGCCGCGCAAATCGCCGCTGTCACGGGGGGCAGCCCGCTCGCCGCCGATCATCTCAAGGCTTTGCCCGAACTGCGCCATCTCTTTCAGGAAGCGCTGCGCCTCTATCCCCCGGTCAGCTTCCTGATGCGCGAGGTCGTCGCGCCGCAGATCATGCGCGGCAAGGCGATGGCGTCGGGCGATCTCGCGGTGGTGTCGCCCTGGCTGATCCAGCGCAACGCCGACAACTGGGCCTGCCCGCACGCGTTCGATCCGGGCCGCTTTGCCCGCGCCGAGAATGCCAGGGCCGCGCGCGAGGCTTGGCTGCCGTTCGGCAAGGGCCCACGCGTGTGCATCGGCCAGGGCTTTGCCATGCAAGAGGCGATGATCGTGCTGGCCACGCTGCTGCGCGAATTTCGCCTGGCGCCCGCCGCAGGCTCCGCGCCGGAACCGATCAGCCGCCTGACCCTGCGGTCGCGCCATGGCATCCACTTGCGGCTCACCCTGCGCTGACGGCCGATTAGGTAACAAAATCGATACAAAGTCAGACATTTGTCGTGGGAGCCGGCACGGCGTTGAGCCGTTGAGGCAGGGTCAGTTTCATTGGAAAGGACCGCCATGAACAAGTTTCTCGCCACGGTTGCCGCCCTTGCGGTGGCCCTGCCCGCCGCCACCCCTGCGCTCGCCCAGCACTATGATGCGCGCCACGATCAACGCCACGACGTGCGCCAGGACATGCGCCGTGGACCGGTCAAGATGAAGCCCAACCCGTTCCGCAAGGGGCAGCGCTTCGACCACCGCCGCGCGCCCAACTATCGCGTGGTCGATTACCACCAGTACCGTCGCTTGTCGGCGCCGCCGCGTGGCTATCACTGGGTGCGGTCGGGCAACGATGCCCTGCTGGTGGCAATCGGCAGCGGCGTGATCGCCTCGGTGATCGCCAATACGTTCTGATCCGCGCGCGACCGGATCACATCGAGGGGCGGCCTTGCAAAAGGCCGCCGCTTTTCGTGCGAGGGTCGTGCTCCACAGCCCGCGCCCAACACAGGCTACAACCGCCAGCGCCATGAACGAAAAAGGCGGCCCTTCCCGTGGGAAAGGCCGCCTTTTGTTGTTTACCGATCCGAAGATCAGAGCGTGCGTTCGCGCTCTTCCACTTCGAACACTTCCAGCGTGTCACCAGCCTTGATGTCGTTGGTGTCCTGCAACACCACACCGCATTCCAGGCCTGCGCGCACTTCCGAAACGTCGTCCTTGAAGCGACGCAGCGAGGCAATCGTGGTCTTGCTGACGATGACATCGTTGCGGGTAAGACGCGCGTAGATGCCCTTGCGGATATAGCCTTCCAGCACCAGCAGACCGGCCGCCTTGTCCTTCTTGCCCGCGGGGAAGACTTCCTTGACTTCCGCACGGCCCACAACGGTTTCGATGCGCTCCGGACCCAGCTCGCCGGCCATTTCCTTGGCGATGTCGTCGGTCAGCTGATAGATCACGTCAAAGTACTTCATCCGCACCTTGTTGCGCTCGATCAGCTCGCGCGCCTTGGCGTTGGGACGGACGTTGAAGCCCACGATCGGCGCGCCGGAAGCCTGGGCCAGGCCCACGTCGCTTTCGGTGATCGCGCCCACGCCGGAATGCAGCACGCGCACCTTGATCTCGTCGGTCGAGAGGCGGTTGAGTGCATTGACGATCGCTTCGGTCGAACCCTGCACGTCGGCCTTAATCACCACCGGATACTCGATGACGCTCTGCTTGGCCGCCAGCGCAGAGAACATGTTCTCCAGGCTCGACGGGGCAACGGCGGTGCGCTTGGCAGTGGCCTTTTCCTGACGGTAGGCCGCCACTTCACGGGCACGTGCTTCGTTTTCGACCACGGTGAGCGTGTCACCAGCCATCGGCACACCGCCAATGCCCAGCACTTCCACCGGCAGCGACGGCGGCGCAGACTTTACCTGGCGGCCCTTGTCATCCAGCATGGCGCGCACGCGGCCAGACTGGGTGCCCACCACCAGGATATCGCCGACATGCAGCGTGCCGCGGTTGATCAGCACGGTGGCCAGCGGGCCCTTGCCCTTGTCGAGCTTGGCCTCGATCACGGTCGCTTCGGCGGCGCGATCGGGGTTGGAACGCAGTTCCATCAGTTCGGCCTGGAGCAGGATCTTCTCGATCAGCGTGTCGAGACCCGCGCCGGTCTTGGAGGAAACCTCCACGTCCTGCACGTCGCCCGACATGTCTTCCACGATCACTTCGTGTTCGAGCAGACGTTCGCGGATCTTCTGCGGGTTCGCCTCGGGCTTGTCGGCCTTGGTGATCGCCACGATCATCGGCACGCCGGCCGCCTTGGTGTGATTGATGGCTTCGATCGTCTGCGGCATGATGCCATCATCGGCAGCCACCACCAGGATGACGATGTCGGTGACATTGGCACCGCGCATGCGCATCTCGGTAAAGGCTTCGTGGCCTGGCGTATCCAGGAAGGTGATGTAATCGCCGCCCTTGGTCTTGATCTGATAGGCGCCGATATGCTGCGTGATGCCGCCGGCTTCGCCGCGCACCACGTCGGTGCCGCGCAGCGCGTCGAGCAGGCTGGTCTTGCCATGGTCAACGTGGCCCATGATCGCCACGACCGGGGGCCGCGACTTGAGCGTGGTATCGGCATCGATGTCCGAAGCGGTATCGATATCGACGTCGCTATCGCTCACGCGCTGAATGTTGTGGCCAAATTCGGTCACCAGCAGTTCGGCGGTATCCTGGTCGATGGCCTGGTTGATGGTGACCATCATGCCCATCTTGAACAGCGCCTTGACCAGGTCCGCGGCCTTTTCAGCCATGCGGTTGGCCAGATCCTGCACGGTGATCGCTTCAGGCACGATCACATCGCGCACTTGCTTTTCACGCGCCTGGGTCTGCCCGGCGAAGTGCGCACGGCGCTCCTTTTCACGGGCGCGCTTGAGCGCGGCGAGCGAACGGGCGCGAGCGCCCTCGTCTTCGTTGAGCGCGCGCGTCACGGTCAGCTTGCCCGCCTGGCGGCGATCATTGGCGTTCTTGTCACGCGGGGCATGCGCCGGCTTCTTGGCCGGTTCGGGGCGCTTGGGCGCCACCACCGGGGTAAAGCGGCGCGGCGCGGGCACGGCAGCAGCCGGGGCCGGGCGCGCAGCCGGCGCAGCGGCTGCGGCAGGAGCCGGAGCTTGTGCCTGGACCGGTTCTTCGGCCGCGGCAGCCGGAGCAGACGCCACTGGCGCGGCGGCAGGCGCCGGCTCGGCAGCGGGCTGCGCCGCAGCGGTGGGCGCCACCGGTGCGGGTTCAGCAGCCGGAGCCGGTTCAGCCGGGGCGGCTTCGGGCGCGGCAGCAGCCTGGGCAGCAGCAGCAGCGGCTGCTTCCTTTTCCCCAACGCGGCGGCGTTCTTCCTCGATGGCGCGCAGGCGTTCTTCCTGCTCGCGGCGGTTGGCCGCTTCCAGCGAAGCGAGGCGGGCTTCCTCGGCCTGGCGCAGCAGGCGGGCCTGCAGTTCCTGGCGCGTCTCGCGCGAGGCGGTGGGGGAAACTGGCGGCGGCGGCGGCGGCACGACCGGCGCACGCGCGGCCGGCG